>NZ_JBIVVS010000025.1:41071-117881 GCF_044768625.1 Kitasatospora sp. NPDC091207 | reverse complement strand
GCAACGCGCCAAGCACCACGACGTCGGCAAAACGGTCAAACGCGCCGAGTCGATCAAGGAACACCAGGCCCGCCGAGGTTAAACGTCAAGCTGAGTCGGGGGGCGCCCTGCTGCCGTCCTCCGGTCACCCGTCGGCCACCCTCTCGCCAGGCCCCCGCCCGGCCCCCGGACGATCCTTGGGCGGTCCGCGGGCGGTCCTTGGGCGGTCCTCCAAGGTGACCGAACGCCGCCGCTCGACTCCGCTGGGTGATCGTACGGTTACCCGGTTGATCATCCAGGCCGTACGGTCGGTACTCACCCGCCGGCCACTGCCACCAGGTCGGGCCGGTGGTGGGAGGCGGGCGCCCACCACCGGCTCCGTTGTGGGGGTACGACAGATGTCCGTGGTCACGAAGTTCCGCTCGGCGGCGCGGCTGACGGGCGGTGGGGTCCTGCTCTGGTCGCTGCTCGGCCGGCTGCCGAACGCGATGTGCCCGATCGGAACCCTGCTGCTGGTCACCCGCAACACCGACAGCGTCTGGCGCGGTTCGGTGGTGGCCGGCGCGCTGGCCGTCGGCCAGGCGGCCGGCGGTCCGCTGGTCGGCCGGCTCGCGGACCGGCGCGGGCAGCGCACGGTCGGGCTGGTCACCGCGATCGTCAACACGCTGGCGCTCCTCGCCCTGGTCGCCGCCTCCGAGGGCGGACTGTCGCTGGGAGCGCAGATCGCGCCGGCCGCGCTGATCGGGCTCTCGGCCCCGCTGGTCGGTCCGCTGTCGCGCAGCCGCTGGGTCCGACTGGCGGACGGCGACGCCGAGTTGACGACCTCGATGCTCTCGCTGGACGGCATCGTGGACGAGATCAGCTTCACCGCCGGGCCGGCCCTGGTCGGCCTGCTCACCACCCTGGTCTCCCCCGCCGCCGGGCTGCTCACGGCGGCCGCGCTGGTCGGCGTGGGCGCCACCCTGTTCGCGCTGCACCCGACCGCGCCCCCCGGCACGGGTGGCGGCTCCCGACTGCGCCCCGCCGAGCGCCTGATGAGCACCCCGTACGTGCTGCTGCTCGCCGGAATGGCCCTGCTGGGCGCCTGCTTCGGCTCGGTCCAGGTCGGGGTCACCGCCACCACGGACGCGCTCGGCCGGCCCGGCGCGGCCGGGCTGATCTACGGTTTCCTGGGCTTCACCAGCGCCTTCGCGGGCATCGCCACCGCTGCGCTGCCGGCCCGCTGGGAGCTGCCGGCCCGGCTGCGGGCCGGGACGGTGCTGCTCTTCGCCACCTCGGTGCTGCTGCTCTTCTCCGGCGGCGGCGTGGCCGCCCTCACCGCCGCCATCGGCTGCCTGGGGGTGGCCGTCGCGCCGCAGATGATCACCATGTTCGGCCTGGTGGAGCGGACCGTACCGACCGCGCGGCTCGGCGAGGCGATGGCGGCACTGGTCAGCGCGATCATCCTGGCCCAGTCGGCCGGGACGTTCCTCGGCGGCTGGGCGGCCGACCACCTCGCGCCCGACGCGCCGTTCCGGATCACCGTCGTCGCCGCGGCGGCCGCCCTGCTGCTCGCGGCGTTCACGGCCACCGGCCGCCGCTACCCGCGCCGCGCCCCGGTCGCGGCCGGGGGTGCGACGGCCGGCGGTCCGGCGGCCGGCGGGGCCGCCCCCGTGCCGGGCACTGTGCCCACGTCAAAGACCGCCCCAAGCCGAGGCGGGGAATCCGCGCAGGACATGGAGCCGGCGCGTGCCCGCCGCGAAGAGAACGAGGAGCCCGTGCAGCCCTCCCGGGCGTAACCCCGGAGCCCCCACCACAGGTTAGGCTCACTCCCCGGTGCCCGCGCCGTACCGTCGCGCGGGCATCGGTGGCATCTGGACTGACGGACCGGGAGACGGGGGAACGGGGAACCATGAGCGACGGAGCAGCGCCGGGCGCCGGCGGCGGCGGGGACGGATACGGCGTCAGCGTGGCGGGTCTGAGCGGCGTCACGGAGCAGCTGAACAAGACGGCGACGGACATCGCGACGGCCAAGACCGCCTACGCCGGCTCGGTCTGCTACGCGTCCACCGCCTTCGGCGAGTTCGGCATGGACAGCGCGTGGGCCGCCTTCGACAGCGCCTGGTCGAAGGAGATCACCGTCACCCAGCGCGCCCTCGACGAGCTGTCCCAGAAGATGTCGACCACCACGGCGAACTACCGCAACGCGGAGAAGGCCATCACGGCCTCGCTGGTGCCGGCGGGTGGCGGCCGGTGAGCAAGGTCAAGGATCTGGAACACGCCCGGCACACCATCGAGAAGCTGAACCTCATGTTCGCCAACCTCCACCTGCTGGAGGGGATCGACCAGGCGCTGGCCGTGCCGGAACCGGTCGGCGACGCGGGTGCGGTGCGGGCCCGGGCCAAGGACTACGGGCAGGCGGCCACCGCCTTCGGCCAGGCCTCGCAGGACCTCTCGGGCATCGCCGTCAACCAGCTGCCCGCGGTCTGGACCGGCTCGGTGGCGGAGCACGCCACGCAGGCGATCCACGCGATGTCGGAGGAGACCACCACCTCCCAGGGGACGCTCGCCCAGGCGGCCGTGCTGCTGGACGGCTGGGCGAACGAGCTGGACTGGGCGAAGAAGCTCGACTCCCAGGGCCGTGAGCAGTTGCAGTCCGCCCGGGAGCGGGCCCGGAAGGACCCGGGCGGCTTCGACCAGGACGCGATGGCGACCGCGCTGGCCGGCGTCGACGCCCGGCTCGCGGCGGCCCGGCGGGTGGAGAGCAGCGGCACCAGCACCGCCAGCAAGCTGAACCAGCTGACCTCCGCGGCCCGTGCCTCGCGCGCCGGGATGGGCTCGATCGACCCGCTGGCGGCGGTGGTCCTGGCCACCGAGAAGAACCCCGGCTCGGGCGAGGACGGCGGCTACATCCTCACGCCCAACCAGCTCGACCGGGCCACCCAGACGCTCGGCGTGATGAACGGCGCCGACCAGGCGGCGTTCCGTGCCCTGCTGTCCGGCGCGAAGTCCCCCGAGGAGGCGGCCTACCTCTGGAAGGCGCTGGCCTCCGGGCACTCGGTGTCCGACATCCAGCAGTTCGACGCCCAGATCCACCCGCACGGCGACGACCCGGCCTGGCTCGCCAAGCACCTCGTGCCGGCGACCAGCACCGGCGACACCGGCCGGGAGTCCTCGGACAACATCGACGTCACCTACGGCGGCCAGAACGTCAACATCGACGGCTACAACGTCTATTCGCAGCGCAACGTCAGCGACTGCGTGGCGGCCTCCACGGTGATCGCCCAGGCCAAGCTGGACCCGCTGCTGATGTTCCAGCTGACCACCGGCGGCACACCGGACGCCCCCGGCGCCGACTCCCCGGAGAACTTCGAGAAGCGGCTGCAGGACACGTACGTCAACGAGTACAAGGACGGCCAGAAGGTCGACGGGAACAAGAAGGTCTACCCGCAGGTGGACAGCGGTCTCGGCTCCAAGGCCCAGACCTACCTGGCCGACAAGGACCTCGGCAAGGCCACCGGCGCCGACTACGAGCACGTCGAGCTGGAGAGCGACGAGGACCGCCGGGCGGCGCTGGCGCGGATCGAGAAGTCCGTCGACGAGGGCCTGCCCGTCCCGATCACCGTGCGCAACGACGACTCGGGCCACCAGATGATGATCATCGGGAGGGACGGTGACAAGCTGCAGGTCTACAACCCCTGGGGCTTCACCTCCTGGGTGACGGAGGACCAGTTCGTCAACAGCCAGCTCGGCGGACTGACCCCCGGCGAACACCCCCTGAACAAGTCGACCGCGCTGGAGCTGCCGAAATGACGAACGTCCGCCCGGACGCCGAGCTGGCGGACCTCGACGTCCCCGCCGCCATCACCCGTGGCCTGCTGCTCACCGGCGGCCCGCGCCAGGCCCTGTTCACCGAGGCCGCCATCGCCGCCGCGCACCGCGCGGAGGCGGCCGGCATCGGCCCGTACCCGCTGGGCTTCCTCGCCCAGCACGTCCGCGCCGGCGGCTTCGCGGCCGCCCTCGCGCTGCCCCAGCCCGTCATCGGCGAGCCCGGCCGGACCGTCGTCCGCGAGTGGTTGCAGGCCGCCGCCGCGAGCGGCGCCGACCTCGGGCGCGAGCACCTGTTCGCGCGCTGGCTGGCGGAGGTCGCGGCGCTGATCGAGCTGCGGCGCAACGCCCGCGAGGCGGGCAGCGCGTGACCGTCCGCTCCCTCCCCCGCCCGCTCGCCCTCGCGGCCGTCGCCCTGCTGGCGCTGGTGCCGGTGGCCGGCTGCTCCTCCTCCGGCGGTTCGTCGGCGGACAAGCAGCCGGACACCGTCCTGGCGCTGCCCGCCGACCTGGAGGCCGAAGCCGTGGCCGGTGGCAAGCCCGCCTTCGAGCCGGCCGACGTCCACCTGGCCGTCGGCGGCTCGGTCGGCGTCAGCCTGACCTCCGCCCCGCTCCCGCACGGCTGGCAGCTGTCCGGCGAGGGCGACCCGGCCGTCCTGCGCCGGGGCACCGACGCCAAGCTGAGCAGCTGCCCGCCCGACTCGGCCGGCTGCGGCCACACCGTCCGCCAGAGCTGGACCGCGACCGCCACCGGCAGCACCACGCTCAGCTGGCACTACGTCGACCGCGCCAGCTGCCGCGAGCCGGGCAACGCCGCCTCCTGCAAGGTGCTGGCGGTCAAGGACGTCCGGGTCACCGTCGGCTGAGCCGACCGGCTGCCGGCCCACCGTCGTGCTGCCGTCAACGCACCTCCGGCAGCGCGACGGTGACCACGGCGTAGGTCTCCCCGGGCCCCGGCGGGCGCGTCCAGGAGCGCGTGGTGAAGGTGTGCAGCCGGCCCTCGGTGAGGGCGAACCGGGGCAGGCTCACCCCGAACTCGGCGGCCACCGCCGCCAGCGCTCGCCGCTCGCCGGGCCGGCCGGCATCGCCCGGCAGCCCGGACGCGTCCCGGGGCTCCGGTGGGCGGCGGGGCTCCGAGTCGTGTCGCGGCCCCGAGTCGTGCCGGGGCTCCGATGATTGCCGGGCCCCGTGTCCGGGCGGCACGAAGAGGCTCGCCGGGTCGAGCGCGGGCGGTATCGCGCCGCCGGTGCGCACGTCGTCCGGGCCCCGGACGGTGAAGGCGTAGCGCTCCTCGCCGCCCTCGGCGACGGAGAGGTGGAACACACCGCGCTCCGGCTCCGACCAGACCACCACCGCCCGGCCGCCACCCCGCGAGGCGGCCGCCGCCGGGGACTCGAACCGGACCGAGTCGTAGGACGCCGGGTCCGCGTCGAAGGCGAAGCTCCACCCGGAGCCGCCCGCCCACCCGACCGCCGCCAACGCGCGGTCGTCGTACGTCGAACTCACCCCGCCGCCGTGCCGGTGGTGCCATGCCTCCTGGCTCCCCATCAGGGCGTTCAGGGCAGCGCCCTCGCCCCCCTCGGCGCCGAGGCGGGCGGGCAGCTCGTCCGGCGCCGCGCCCTCGACCAGGACGAAGCGGTACGACGCCCGGCGGCCACCGCCCGGCCGGGGGTCGACCAACCAGGCGAGGCCGTCCTCGTCGTGCCGCTCGGCGGACGGCTCGACCGACTCGGCCCGCTCCCCGGCGGGCACGCCGGCGGCCCTCGGGGTGGCGAGCAGCTCGCGCCCGCGCTCCGGGGTGATCATCGGCCCGAGCAGGGAATCCGCGAGCAGGCCGACCGGCGCGAGGTGGTCCGGCCCGAGCGGCTCCCACCGCGGGAGCGCGGTGAGCAGGGTGTCCCAGGCGGCGTCCGTCCCGCCCCAGCGGGCCTGCTCGCGCGCGCGGTCGACGGCCGCGCCGAACGGCCCGGCGGCGGCGTAGCGGAACGTCCGCTCCGTCACCTGCCGCAGGAGCTCGTCGGCCTCGGCCCGCGCCTGCTCCGAGGCGGGCCGCACCCGGTAGCCCCAGACCGTCGCACCCTGGTACGGCTGATGCTCCAGAGCCAGCACGGGGACCACCTCGGGAGCGTAGAGCGGGTCGGGCGGCAGCTCGCCGTACGTCACGGTGTAGGTCGTGCCCTGGAGGCGGCGCAGTTGGTCGAGCATGCCGACGGCCCGCGGCCGCCCGAAGTCCACCGCCTCCGCCAACGCCGCGGCCGCCCGCTCGTACTCCCCGCGCAGGGCGTCCAGCCGGGCGGCCTCGACGCAGGCGTCCAGCCGGCGGGTGGTGTCGTTCTCGAACACCCCGCCGTCGCGGGGGACGGCGAGCCGGTGGAACTCGCGGTACATCGCGACCATGAACTCCCGGAAGGAGCCGTACCGGCTGGGCGGACTGTGCGCCCACACCTTGTGGCAGTACACCGCCCACTCGCCGGCCTCGTCCACGTCCAGCGGATCGAGCAGGACGTACGTCAGGTCCGACTCCACGTCCACCTGGAGCGCGCGCTCCCACATGCCTTCGAGGGCGTCCTCGCCGAAGTACTCGCTGAACCCCGAGGAGTCCTCGTGCCAACGCGCGCCCTCGGTGCCGCCCAGCAGGTGGACGAACCCGCCCGCGTGCCGCCAGCCGTCGGTGACCTCCAGGAACTCCCGGTAGGAGGGCGGCAGCCGGCGACCCAGCCGCCGCTCGGCCGCCTCCAACCGCTCCGCGGTGGCCGGTTCGAAGCCCAACCAGCCCGCAAGCCGGACCGCTTCGTCATCCGGCCGCGGCGCGGCGGACTCGTCGGGCACGCCGGCCCACTCCTCGCTCCACCGGGTGAGGAAGGGGCGCCATGCGAAGGTCTGCTCGGTCATGGCGGTGATCCTTGCACGCACCACCGACAGTGCCGACGCGGCGTCAGTTTCCTGGTGGCGGGCGTGCATCGATCACCGCACAACGGCTGCTTCCGGGGGCCCGATTCCCTGTGCTGACGCCCCAGGAACGGCGGCATCCGCCGGGTCCGGACACCGAGGGGGAGTTCCGCCGTGGACGAGATCGCGGAGCCGGCGCGCGCAGCCGGCCCGACCAGCACCGGCCCGCCCCGCACCGGCCGGGTGAGCGCGGACGCCCGGCGATGACCACCCCCAAGCCCCAGCGGGGCGACATCCACCAGGACGCCCGGGCCGACGGGCAGGGGCGGACGTACCAGATCGCCGGGGACGCCCACTTCGGCCCGCCACCGCCGCGCCGCCGGGCCGGCAAAGTCCTCGCCATCGCCGTCACCGTCGTGGCCGCGATGCCGCTCGGATCCTTCCTCAGCGGCAAGTTCGGCCAGGAGGACTCCGGCGACCGGACCCGCACCGGGTCGGGCTCCGGGGCGACAGCGCCCCCGCCCTCGTCCGCACCCGTCGGCGGTGCCGCTCCGCCCGCCGTACGGTCACCGGGCCCGGCACCGGACCGCGAACGCTTCAACGGCGAGATGCGCCTGACCGGCATCGACCTCGACGCCTCACCGCCCGAGGTCACGGGGACGGAGTACCGCCCGGGCGGGTTCGCCGTCCTCTACCCCCATCTGACCGGCCAGGGCGCGATGGCCCTCAACACGCCCGGCATCACCCAGAACCGGGGCCCGGGTCTGGCCCTGTACGAGGCCTCGGGCAACCCCGCCGCCAGGACTGCGTCAACCGGCTCAAGGCGAACGGCACGGACAACCTCCCCGTCGAGGAAGGCACCCGGCTCTGCGTACGGACGGCGAGCGGTCGGGTCGGCCTCATCACCGTCAAGGCGTTCAACAGCGGCGGGGCGCTGGGGAGCGGCGCGTTCACGGGCGACGTCCTCATCCGGGAGGCCACCGGCTGACGCCCGGCCACCGGGGCTCGGGCAGTGGCGGCACTCCCCTGCTCAGCGGAACAGCGCGCGCAGCCCGACGACGACCAGCAGGACCGGTACGGCGCCCACCACCGCGGCGAGCGGGGCAAGACAGAACACCATGAAGCCGTCGGCCCCCGCCTCGCCGCGCCACGCCGAGCTGAACAGCCAGCCCGCCAGCGCCCCGCCCATGGCGAGCAGGATGACCGCGAAGATGCCGTACTCGAACACCGTGGACGGCGAGTCCTCGAAGGCGCGACCGGCCGCCAGCCGAACGCCGACCTCGTGGCCGGTGGGGTAGGACTTCTTGGCATCGCTCAAGGTGATCGTCCGCTCGGCCCGGGCCGCGCCGGCCGGCGTGTACCAGCCCTGGCAGTCGATGCCGGTGGCGTTGCCCTCGAGGTCCGTCGTCCCGTAGCACCTGGAGACGGCCACCACGCCGTCGACGGGACCGATGCCGGCCGCCGCCACCAGGCGCACACCCGCCAGGCACCACACCAGCCAGAACGTCCCGGCCAGCACCGCCACCCCGACCAGCAGGACGACGGCACTGAACACCCACCGCTCGCCTCGCCGCACGACTCCACCCCTCCCCGGCGCCGACCGTGACGGGGCCAACGTACCCGAATGGCACGACGGTTGACCCCGCCCGACCGATCAGGAACGGGCGGTCAGGCCGCGCGCCGACCGTGGGCGAGGAGCGGAAGGGCCCGCCCCGGATGGGCGAGCGCCTGCTGGACGCGAGCGTTCTGGGCGGGGCTCATGAGCGTGGACAGGCGGGCCGGGTCGGCGAACCGGGCACCGTGCAGGCCGCTGCGGCGCCGGGCCGGGACGGTCAGCCGCCGGGCGTCGCGGTCGGTGACGACCCCACCGTCGAACCCGGGTTCAACCGCTCCACGTCGCGGTCGGCGGGGATGAAGTCGACGGCGAGCAACTGATTCGGACGCCGGCACAGGCCGGTCTTGGCGTGGAGATGGCGGGCGGCCGCCAGATGCGGGGGGCTCGTCGCGGTCGGCGGCGCCACCCGGGAGCTGATGGCCGTCCAGGTGGTCCGGGTCGACGAGCAGGGCGTGACCGCTCGGATCGCGCGGGAGGACGAGGCAGCCGAGCCGGCAGACGGCCCCGTCCGCGACTCGAAGGACCCGAGCGGCCCCGCCCTCCTCTTCCCCGCCGACGCCTGGCCGTCCTTCGTCGCCGCCGTCCACGCGGGCGAGTTCGGCAGCATCTGAGCCACCGTCAGGCCCCGCCGCCCCCGATCGCGGGGCGGCGGGGCCTGCTCAGCCTCCCCGCCGGGTTCAGCCGGCGAGGTCGGCGCGGGTCATACCGGGCGGCTCTGCGCCCAGTCGTAGAGGCGGTGGGCGCTGTCGCCCAGGCGGGTGGCGTAGAGCGTCGCGGTCTGCCCGCCCGCGAGTTCGTCGGTGGTGGTGGTGACGCCGACGACGGTGCCGACGCCGGTCCGGGGGTCGAACTGGGCGAGGTGGGGGCCTCCGCTCGCGCCGTGCCCCATGTCACAGGCCTCGCCCCACAGCAGCGGGGCCTTGGGCCCGGGCTGCGCCGGTCCGGCACAGTGGATCATGCGCGAACCGGCGTACTTGGCCGCGGAGTTGTTGAGCCGGTCCTTCGGGTACCCGAAGGTGTGGACGAACTCGCCCTGCACGGGCTTGGTGAACGCGATCCGCTGGCTTCCCGTGACGTCCGCGATCCGTCGCCCCCCGGCCGACGGATTCGCCACGAGGATTCCCGTGTCGTGGCCGCCGAGAGCGACGTCGTCCAAGGAGGTCGTGCTCGGGTCGGCGTCCCAGCGGGAGGGAGTGGCCATGTTCTTGATGGTGAAGCCGCCGAGCGGCTTGGTTCCGTTGCGGTATCCGGGCACGAAGTAGAGGTTCTTCCTCCAGGTGTCGTCGGCGGCGGGATTCCCGATGGCCCGCAGACAGTGCGCCGCCGTGATGACGGTGCTGCGGTTCGCGCTGGTGACGACCGTGGCGGTGCAACTGCCGTCGTAGCCGTCGTCGAAGGTGAAGAAGAGCCGGCCGACGCTCTGGTTCACCGCCCCGCCGTGCGTCCACACGGCCCCGGGGTCCGGGGTGTTCGCGGGGAGCGGCCGCGGGTCGTCCGGCGTGTTGTCGTCCTCGGGGACGGGGGTGATCTCGGGGACCATCGCGCCGGCCATCCTCATCCGGTCGGGAGTCCAGTAGGCGTCGATCCGGCCGCGCTCCTGCGCGGTCGTGGCGCCGGCGTGCGTGGTGATGGGCTGCGTGGTCATGGGCTGCGTGGCGGCGGCCCCGTCCGTCGGCGCGGCACCCGGCCCCCCGGTGGCCCCCGCGGGCGTGGCGAGCGCGAGGCACGTGACCAGCACGGCTGCCGTCAGGGCGGCTCGGGCGCACGTTGCGCCGCGGATCCGGTCGTCGCGGCCATGGGTCCTGCTCGGTGTCTTCGACATGCCTGGCACGCTAGGGACGCGACGTCAGGGTCCGGTCAGGAGGGCGTTTCATCCGTCCATCGAGATCGTCCCGATCCCGCGAAGAGCGTCTCGTTCGTGTATCGGCCGCGAGGGTCCGCACCGGGAACCACCACCGCTCACCGGCCCTGCCGGAGACATCCGCCCGGCGACCTTCCCGTGGGCGTCGGTCGGCGGCGTGCTTCGGTGTGCGGTCGGGCCGCCGATCGGCCCTATCGGTGGCCCCGGGTGCGGGGCCGCCCGGCGGCGCTGCCGGGCGGGCCCGGCGAATCGCCGGAGGCCGCAGGAGAAGACGGCCGAGTACCGAGGAGCCGGCCGGGGTTCATGACGTGGACGGTGTCGCCCGCGCGGTCGAGATCGGGGAGGACCGTGGCGGCGGAGCGGGTACGGTTCCCCGGCGAATGGGCCGCCCTCCGGACCCACCAGGAGCCCTTGCCGGAGCACAACGGCACTCCCGGAGTGGGAAGTCGACGTGGCCGACTTCCCACTCCGGGGGCACCCCGCGTCAGAGCGCGCGCTTCAGCAGCGGCAGGAGCACCGCCCAGTGCCGGGCGTCCGCCTCGGCGTGGTACGCGGTGGAGTCGGCCTGGGTGAAGCCGTGCGGCGCGCCCTCGTACACCTCGCAGGTGTGGCGGACGCCGGCCTCCGTCAGGGTCTTCGCCAGGAGCTCGATCTGCTCGGCGGGCAGCGACGGGTCCTGGTCGGCGTGACCGAAGTACAGCTCGGCGGTGACCCGGTGGGCGGCCAGGTGCGGGCTGTCCGCGGCCTCGGTGGCGAGCAGGCCGCCGTGGAAGCCCGCCGCCACCGCGACGCGGTCCGGGTGGGCGGCGGCCGTGCGCAGCGCCAGGATGGCGCCGAGGCAGTAGCCCGTGATGCCGACCGGCCCGTCGACGGTCAGCGGGGAGCCGGCCAGCCAGCGGAGGTAGGCGTCGGCGTCGCGCACCGCGTCCTCGGCGGTGTGCGACCGCATGAGCGTGCCCAGCCGGTCGAGCAGGACGGGATCCGTGCCCGGGTCGATCAGCGCGGGCGGTTCGGGCAGCTCGACCAGCGGCGCGCGGCCCTGCCGGTAGAACACGTTGGGCAGCAGCACGGTGTAGCCCTCGGCCGCGATCCGGTCCGCCATCGACTCCAGGAACGGGCGCAGCCCGAACGCGTTCATGTACAGCAGGACGGCGGGGTGGGCGCGGCCGTCGTCCGGGTGGGCCAGGTAGGCGTCGGCGACGCCGTCGTCCGTCGGGATGTCCACGGCGGTGCCACGCACGGGGGTGCTCACGATGGGTGCTCCTCAGCTCGTCGTGCGGTCCTCGCCCCGCAGGCTACCGATCGTGCGCCGGGTATGACATGGCGCCAGGACGGCCGCCGGGCCCCGGGACCGGCTCCGCGCCACGTCCCGGGGCGAGCCGCGGGTCAGGCGCCCCAGCTGCGGCTGCAGAGCACCAGCCGGTACCCGTCCGGGTCGGCGACGGTCACGCCGAACTCGTCCCAGTAGGGGTTGTGCGCGGCGACCCGGGTGCCGCCGGCCGCCTCCAGCCGGGCCACGGCGGCCTCGTCGACCGGTGCGCCCAGGTAGACGACGAAGAGGTCGTCGACGGTCGGCGTCGGCTCCAGCGGGTGCTCCGGGTCGTGGGTGAGCTCGAAGTGCCAGCTGCCGCCGGCCGGGCCGACCATGAGCAGGTCGTGCTCGCCGGGGACGCGTTCGGTGGTGCGCCAGAGGATGTCGAGCCCCAGGCCGTCGACGTAGAACCGCTCGGCGGCGGCGAGGTTCCGGGAGGGGCGGGCGAGGCGCACCCGCATCGTCGAGTTGATCATGCGGGCGAGCGTACCCGGCGAGCGTACCCGGCGACCGACGGGCCGCCGCCGGTACCTCGGCCCCGGCCTCAGAGCCGCCGCAGCCGCTCCTCGTCCGAGGTCCGGGGGCAGGTGATGCAGGCGGAGTCCGGCCGGATCGCGTAGTAGAGGCAGCAGCCGAGCCGGGTGCGGGTCGGGTGGCTGCGACCGTCCTCGCCGTGCAGCAGCCGGAAGCCGGCGGCGCCGGGCAGCGGCTGGGTGGCGCCGGGCAGCACGGCCTCGGCGGCGGCCACGGCGGCGGTCTCCTCGCCGAGCATCCGGCCGAGGTACCAGACGGCGGAGGCCAGATCGTCCGTCACCATGCCCCACAGGGCCCGGGTGCCGCGCCGGGTCGCGCCGGAGAAGGCGGTGAGCAGCGGCTCCACGTGGGCGACGACGCCGGCCCGCAGCTCGGCGCGCAGCTCGTCGTCGCCCGGGAGGGTGGTGTGGGCGCGCGGGCGCAGCGCGAGGGCGCCGGTGGGGGCGTGCAGCCAGAGGTCCGTCCGGTCGATGACGGGCACCCGGCGGGCGAGGTACCAGGGGCCGGCGATCAGGACGCAGACCGACCAGAGGTAGTGGTGCAGCAGTCGGGACGCGGTGACGTGGGGGCGTGGGGCGCTGCCGTGTTCGGCGGTGATCCGCGCCTCCTCCCCGGCCAGCGCGTCGGCGAGCGCGATCGGATCGGCCGCCAGTTCGGCCGCGGAGTACCAGCCTTGGGCGCGCGAGGGGGTCGGATCGCCGTCCCCCAGGACGTCGACCCGCAGGGCCGGGCAGAGATTCAGCAGCAGCCGGTAGTCCGCGTGGAGCGGACATGGGGCGCATGGGGCGGCGGGCATGGGCGTGGCCCCCAAGATCATCGGCACTCCCGAGATCGACTAAGGTGAGGCTCACCTTATACGCGGTGCGCCCGCTGCTGATCGCCCCAGTCCTACTGCTCGTCGTGGTGGCGGAGGTGACGGGCCGGCGCCGTCGGGCGTGCCAGTGCGAGAGGGGACAGCGTGGGCGGCGACGGGGCGGGCACGGTGCTCGGTGTGGTGATCGCGGTGACGGGTGTGATCGGGTCTGTTCTGGTGGCTCGGGTGTCGACGCCTCGCCGCTCTTTGGAGTCGACCGCACCGTCGGAGGTTCCTCAGGTACCTGGGCACGACGAGCTACAGGCCAGCCCCGAGATCTGGCAGCACTTCAGTGGCCGCATCTCTGGCCTGGAGTCCAAGGTCGATCATCTGACTGATCTGGTGGAGCAGCAGACGGAGCGGGTCACGACGTTGACGCAGCTGGTTCGGATGGCGATGCGAATCGTGCGGCAGCAGTCCAGGACTCTGCGGCGCTCCGGGTTGCAGGACGAGCCAGTGCCGGACGTGCTGATCCCGTACAGCATCGAGTAGAACGCCCCCGCCCAGCACATAGCTGGGCGGGGGCGGGGGCGCTTCGTCGCGCCCCGGGGTCAGCTGACGCCCACCACATCAAGCGCCGCCGCCCACGGATACGTCGCCGAATTCCCAGTCCCCGGCGGATTCGGGACGAAGCCGCCCTCACCCAACCCCCGGGCCTGCGCGTCCCGAACCACAGACGGGTAAGACAGCACAGGAGGAGCAGCAGAGCCCGGCAGATACAGCACACGAGTCATGACGCCACCCAACCCGCCGGACCACGACGACCGCAAGTCCGGGCCAGGAGCGGTAAGTTCGGCATGGACGAGCAGACCACCGGCAAGCCACCTCCACCGTCCTCACGGCCATCGCCCGCGCCCTGGGCATGTCCGTCCCCGACCCGACCGGCCAGCCTTACGAGTACGAGCACGATTGAGCTCGGGGCGTGCTGGCCTGGCGATTCGGCTCGGGGTCGTTCAGCAGGCGGTCGCGCGGGCGAGGACGAGGTCGGTGCTGGGCATGTGGACGGTGGCTCGTTTCGCGGCCCGGTCGGAGACCAGGCCGCCGATCGCTGCCATGACCTCTGGGAGGTCCTGGCGTTGGCCGGTCCAGCGTTGCAAGGACCTCCACTGCTTCGGCTCGGCGATGGCGTGCTCGACCATGATCCGCCGTTGGGATTGGCGGTGCCGCGTGTTGGCGTAGAGGTTGCGCTCGCCGGGCCCGGCGTCCTGCCCGGGTTTCTTTGGCGGGGCGCTGACCTGGCCGGGGAAGTCGCGGGCCAGGCCGGTGTAGCCGGAGTCGACCTCGGCGCGGACGTTCGGGTGCAGCCGCAGCTGTTCCTCAATGCCTTCAGTACGGACCTGGGTGACGTCGTGCATCCGGCCGGGCCGGATGGCACCGAGCCACAGGCATCGGCCCTGCCCGTCGCTGATCACCACGGCTTTCAACGTGTTCTGCTTCTTCTTCCCCGAGATGTAAGCCTTGCGACCGGGTCGGTGCGCCTTCGGACGGCGGACCTGACCCTCGGTGCCGTCGATCCGCAGCGTGACCCCTTCGGCCTCGGCAAAGGCGAACACGTCCTCCAACGTCCGCAGGCGCACCCCGGAACGGTCCGGGACGGCGAACCTGCGGGCGGCCAGCAGGCCGCGGATCTCCCGCACGGCTCGGCGATCGTGAACCGGCTCGTCTGGTACAGCTCGGCCAGCGCCTGATGCGGCAGTTGGAACCGCAGCACGACCAGCGTCGCTATGACCCGGTCGACGAACACGAGATCATGGTCTGGTCCGGCGCCGGCCGCACGCAGCCGGTCGTGGACCCGGCGTCCGGACAGCGCACTGTCCCGCAGCGCCAACCACGGCTCGGCCAACTCGGCGATCAGCTCCGCCAGATGCTGACGGGAGACGCCGGTGAAGACAGGCTGCGAGAGGGCCGCGCGGGCCCAACCAGGCGTAAGCACCCCGTCATGATCGCGCAGCCCTGTGACAAGCCCACAGCCTCAACGCGCTTTCGCTCTCGTCGCTGTAACTGTCAGTGAGCCAGAGGGCTGGTCGCGGGTGTCAGCGCAGTGCGACCTCGCCTGCGTGAAGGACACCCATCACGCGCTCGACAGTCTCCTGGACTTCGCCGACCGGAGCCGCGTAGCCGATAGCGCCGCGCGCGGCTTCCTCACCGAGCACCCGGGTGATCACCCACGCGGCAAGATACTGCGATGCCAGGCAACCGCCCGCCGTGGCGATGTTCCCCACTGCGTGGAACGGTGCGTCCAGCACAGTAACGTCGCAGGCCTCGACGTAGGGCCGGCTCGTCATGTCCGTGCAGGCCGGCATCCCATCCAGCAAACCGAGTCGTGCAAGCACCAGCGCGCCGGAGCACTGCGAACCGATCAGCTGCCGCGACGGCTCGAGCCGCAGCATGGCGAGCATCCGGTTGTTGGCGACCACATCGCGCGTCTTCACTCCGCTGCCGATCAGCACAACGTCAGCCTCGGTGACGAACTCCATCGGACGCTGCCCGGTCACCTCGACTCCGTTCATCGACGTGACCACGGGCACGGGTGTAGTGATGAAGGCCTCCAGGCCGTCTTTGCGACACCGGTTGATCAGCGCTGAAGCGATGAAACTGTCGAGCTCGTTGAACCCGTCGAAGGTGACCACGGCTACCTGCATCGCAACTCCCTCAATGACGTCCGGGCATCAAGCCTCTCAAATGCGCCGAGCCCGAGTCACGGGCCAATCGGCGGCTGGTGGCTGCCTGCCACTGCTCTCGCAGTCCCAGACCTCCAGCACCGACCTCGTCCATGGCCGACCGCCAGCTGAACGCCCCGAGCTCAATCGTGCTCATCCTCGTAAGTCCTCCTGCGAGAGGTCTTGCTCTCGCCGGATGACCATGATCCGACGGCCTACCTGGAGTCGGAGGTGGTGGAGCCGGGCAGGGGTATCGGAGGGCGGCACATCTGGCTGCGTTGCCGTGATCATGGCCTGGTGTCAGCAGCAGGTCTGCAGCAATCTGGCAGGGTAAATGTCAGAATATGCCCGACTCGCCCACGCGCCCATATGCTTCCAATTCGAACATTCCATCACCACTCAGTAACGGCCGTAGCCGAACAAGCAGCAGATATGCAACGGTATGGCCCGGCCAGCGCCGGCAGGACCGCCAGGAATCGAACACTCGCAGCCGGCGCACCGGCGCATGCCCACAGGAACCACCGTGACTCAGCCCGACCTCTCCCCTGCCGACATCGAGCGCATCCGACTCGCAATCGCAAACCTCGCCGCAGCCGACGAGATGAACCTTGCCACCGCAGGCAACGCCTCACTCGTGGGGATGATCCTGCAGCTGCGTGGCTCCTTGGCGGACACGCTGGCATTCCTGCCCAGCCCTGACGACCGGCATAGCGGCTGACCTGCGACGTTCAGCGCACCTCAGGTAGACCCCTAACAACATTTGTCGCACCACGAGTTCCTCATGCACCCCCGGCCGGGCTTCCACTACCTGGACGAGCGCCTGGACGGGGAGGAGCCGGGCACGGACCGGGACGAGCACCCGGACGAGGAGCTGGACGGGGGCCGGCGGCTGACGGCTGACGGCGGCGTGCCGACCCTCGGCGGGGCCCGGCCGACGCGCGTTCCAGGGGCTGGCGAAGGTCCGGACCGCACTGACGTGCGAAAGTGGTAGCCAGCGAAGGGAGCGCGCAACGTGCTGATGGACAGGGTGGCGGAGATTCTCGCCGAGGCGTCTGCCGAGGTGGTGGAGCCGCGGTTCCGCGCGCTGGCCGCCGGCGAGGTGATGGAGAAGGCCCCCGGCGAGGTCGTGACCGTGGCCGACCGCGAGGCCGAGGTGATCATCGGGCGACGGCTGCGCGAGCTGCTGCCCGTCCCGGTGGTCGGCGAGGAGGCCGTCGCCGCCGATCCGGACCTCGCGCGGGCACTGCACTCCGAGCCCGCCGTCTGGCTGGTCGACCCGGTGGACGGCACCTCGAACTTCATCGCCGGCCGCCCCGACTACGCCGTGATGACCTCGCTGGTCCGCTCCGGGCAGACCGTCGCCTCCTGGATCTGGCAGCCGGCCACCGCCACCAGCTACACCGCCGAGCTGGGCTCCGGCGCCTGGCGCAACGGCCACCGCCTGACCCGGACGCCCGCGGCCGGCGGGCCGGCCGAGTGGCGCGGCGCGCTGAAGAGCCGCTTCCTGGAGCCGGAGCTGCGCCGGACGCTGGAGGAGAACGCGGCGGACGGCTTCGGCGAGATCACCCCCGGCCGGAACGCCGCCGGGGTCGAGTACCCGGACATCGCCGAGGGCGCGCTGGACTTCATCCTCTACTGGCGCACCCTGCCCTGGGACCACGCGCCCGGATCGTTGCTGGTCACCGAGGCCGGCGGGGTCTCCGCCCGGCTCGACGGCAGCCCCTACCGGCCGGAGGCCCCGGGCTGCGAGGACGGTCTGCTGGTCGCCGCCGACCCGGAGAGCTGGGAGCGCACCCGCGCCGTCCTGCTCGGCCGGTAGCGACCCGGCGGTAGCGACCCGGCGGTAGCGGGCCGCCGGTAGCGGGCCGGCGCCCGGCCGCCGGGCGGTGACCCGCTACCAGAGGACCGGGAGCCGCTCCGGCAGGCGCTTGATGAAGCCGGGCCGCCAGGCCAACTGCTCGACCGGCAGGGCGAGCCGCAGGCCCGGCAGACGCTCGACCAGCGCCGTGATCGCGATCTCGGCGTGCGTTCGGCCGAGCGCCGAGGCCGGGCAGAAGTGCCGGCCCGCGCCGAAGGCCAGATGCGGGTTGTCGGCCCGGTCGAGGTCGATCCGCTCCGGGTCCGGGAAGACGGCCGGGTCGTGGTTGGCCCCCTCGACCAGGACCAGCACCAGCTCCCCCGCCCTCACCAGTACCTCGCCGACCCGCACGTCCGCCAGCGCGATCCGGGGCAGCGCGTCGCCGATCGACAGGTTGACCCGCAACAGCTCGTCCACCGCCCGCCCGATCGCGGCCGGTTCCCGGCGCAGCCGGTCGGCCAGCTCCGGCCGGCGGACCAGCCGGATGACGGCGTCCAGCAGGAACGCGGAGGTGGAGACGGCGCCCGCGCCGAACAGCGAGAGCGCGACGGTGGCCAACAGCTCGTCGCCGACCCGCTCCGAGACGTCCGGGGCGCGCCGCAGTGCGGCGAACCGGCCGAGCAGGCCCTCCGTCGGCGCCGGGTCGGCGACGAGCCGCTCCCGCAGGTAGGCGAGGTCCTTGTACCAGTTGGGCGCGGAGCCCTCGAACGGCACCGGGCTGGTCAGGAAGGCGACGTCGATGCCCGCCATCAGCCGCCGCCAGTCCTCGACGGGCCTGCACTGCCGCCTGCTCGGCCTGCCCGTCCTCCGGAAAGGTATGTCCACGGAGGCTTTCCGGGGGCGGCCGAATATCCCCCGGACAGCATGTCACGCCAGTGTGCCTTCCTCCAATGTCCGCCCGTGAAAAGGGCTTTGTCTTGGCATCGGCAGGGCTCGGGCGCGCGGTCTAGTCGGCCGCGATGTCCCGGCCGGTCCGGACCACCCGGCGCAGCAGGGCGCCGACCTCGGCGGCGGTGGTGTGCGGATTGAGCAGGGTCAGCTTCAGCCGGACCCGGCCGGGGCCCTCGCCCGGCAGTTCGGTCCGGCCGACGACGGCGCGCCCGGTGCGCAGCAGGGTCCGGCGCAGCTCGCCGTTGACCGCGTCGACGGCCGCCCGGTCGGCCGCCGTCACCTCCGGACGGCTCGGCGGGCGGTAGCGGAACAGCACGGTGGTCAGGAGGGGTTCGGCGTGCAGCTCCAGCTCGGGCTCGGCCCGGACGGCCTCGGCGGCGTCCAGTGCCAGCTGGTGGCAGGCGTCGACCAGCCGGCCGAGCCCGGCGCGGCCGAGGGTGCGCAGCGTGACGGCGATCTTGAAGGCGTCGGCCCGCCGGGTGGTGCGCAGCGAGCGGCCCAACAGGCTGGGGTAGCCGGCCTGTTCGTCGTCGGCCGGATTGAGGTACTCCGCGCGCCGGGCGAGCGAGACGTAGGTCTCGGCGCGGCGGACCAGGAAGATCCCGGCGGCGGCGGGCTGCCAGCCGAGCTTGTGCCAGTCGAGCGAGACGGAGTCGGCACGGGCGATGCCGTCGAGCAGCGGGGCGAGGCGGTCGGAGAGCAGCGCGCCGCCCCCGTACGCGGCGTCGACGTGCAGCCAGGCGCCGTAGCGGGCGGCGAGGTCGGCGGCGGTGTGCAGCGGGTCGACCGCGCCGGTGTCGGTGGTGCCGGCCGTGGCCACGACGGCGATCGGGGTCTGGCCGGCCCAGCTGACCTCGGCCAGGGTGCGGGCCAGGGCGTCCGGGTCCATCCGCAGGTCGCGGTCGACGGGGACGGGGACGACGGCGCGTTCGCCGAGGCCGAGCAGCGCCGCGGCGCGCTGGACGGAGAAGTGCGCGGCGCGGGAGGCGATGATCCGCGGCACGACGCCGGACGGAATCCCCTCCAGCTCGACGATGCCGTCGAGCTTCTGGTCACGGGCCAGCATCAGGCCCATCAGGTTGGACTCGGTGCCGCCGGAGGTGAGCACGCCGGCCGCGGCGGCCGGGTCGTAGCCGACCAGCGCGGCCAGTTCGGCGAGCAGCGCCGTCTCCAGGGCCGTCGCGGCCGGGGCCTGGTCCCAGGAGTCCTGCGAGGGGTTCAGCGCGCTGACGGCGAGGTCGGCGGCGGCCGCGACGGCGAGCGGCGGGCAGTGCAGATGGGCCGCGCAGGCGGGGTCGGCCGGGTCGGCGGCCCCGTGGGCGAGCAGTTCGGTGAGCCGGGCGAGCGCCGACGCCCCGTGCGCCTCGGCCAGCCCCGCGACGGCCTGGGCGGCGAGTTCGCCGGGCCGGCCGGCGGGCAGCGGTCCGGCCCGGCGGGCGGCCCCGGCGGCCAGCGCGTCCAGCACCTCGGTGAGCAGCGGGGCGAGCGCCGCCGGGCCGCCGGGGCCGCCGGCCAGCGCGTCGGGGGCGGCCGGGGCGCCGCGGGGAACGGCGGCGAGCCGGGCGGACGGATCCGCGCCCGGGTGGCCGGTCCCTCCCCGGGTGGTCACCGTCCCTCCGCGGCGGCCGCCGCGACGGCGTCGGCGAGGCGGTCGAGCACGGCGGCCGCCTGCTCGTCGGTGATGGTGAGCGGCGGCAGCAGCCGCAGGACGGCGTCGTGCCGGCCGCCGAGTTCGACGATCAGGCCACGGGCCAGGCAGGCCTCGCGGACCTTGACGGCGAGCGCGGGCGCGGCCGGGCGGGCCCCGCAGGCGTCCGGTTCGGCGGTCGGGTCGACGAGTTCGACGCCCAGCATCAGCCCGCGGCCGCGCACGTCGCCGATCACCGGCAGTTCGCCGGCCAGCGCCCGCAGCCGCTCGGCCATCCGGGCGCCGACCAGTGCCGCCCGCTCGGCCAGGCCGTTCGCGGCCACGTACCGCAGGGTGGCCGCGCCGGCCGCCATGGCGAGGGTGTTGCCGCGGAAGGTCCCGGTGTGCGCGCCGGGCCGCCAACTGTCGTACTCCTCGCGGTAGACGACGACGGCGAGCGGCAGGCTGCCGCCGATCGCCTTGGAGAGCACCATGGCGTCCGGGACGATCCCGCTGTGCTCGACCGCCCACATCGCGCCGGTGCGGCCGACCCCGGTCTGCACCTCGTCGACGATCAGCGGGATGCCGCGCTCGGCGGTGATCCGGCGCATCGCGCGCAGCCAGTCGTCGGGGGCGGGGACGACACCGCCCTCGCCCTGGACCGCCTCCAGGATCATCGCGGCGGGCCGGACCACACCGCCCGAGGGGTCGTCCAGCAGCCGCTCGGCGTAGGTCGCGGCGAGCTCGGTGCCCGCCTCGCCGCCGACGCCGAACGGGCAGCGGTAGCCGTACGGGTAGGGCAGCCGGACCACGTCGCCGCCCCCCGGCAGGGGCTCCTTGACGGCGACGTTGCCGGTCAGCGCGAGGGCGCCGGCCGTCATGCCGTGGTAGGCGCCGGTGAAGGCGAGCGCGCCGGAGCGGCCGGTGGCGGTCTGCGTCAGTTTGAGCGCGGCCTCGACGGCGTCCGTCCCCGCCGGGCCGCAGAAGTGCACCCGGGCCTGCCGGGCGAACTCCTTCGGCAGGCTCTCGAACAGGGCGGTGGTGAAGTCGTCCTTCTCGGCGGTCGCGAGGTCCAGCAGGTGCAGCGGGGCACCGCTGTCCAGGGTGCGCCGGATCGCCTCCAGCACCACCGGGTGGTTGTGGCCGAGCGCGAGCGTGCCGGCCCCGGAGAGGCAGTCCAGGTAGCGGCGGCCGTCGGCGCCCTCGACCGTCATGCCGTTGGCGCGCACCGGGACGATCGGGAACGACCGGGCGTAGGTGCGGGCGGCGGACTCGCGGACGCGCTGGCGGCGCAGGATGGCGTCGCCCGGGGCCTGGGCGGGGACGGCGGCGGACCCGGGGGCGGGGACGGCGGCGAGCGTCAAGGCGAACTCCCAATAAGTTAGGTAAGCCTAACTTTACTTCCCTGACCTGGCCGGACGGGCCCCGGGGGGCCAGAACCACCCGGGCGGGTGACGCGGCGTCCGCCTGCCCAACGAGCGAACGGCCCGCGGGTCACGGTCCGCGCGCTACTCTCGCCCCCATGCCGCCCACTCCCGCACCCGCGCCCCCACCCGGCACTCCCGACGCCGAGCACGCCGCCGAACTGGCCCGCACCCGCGCGTTCTTCGCCACCCGCGCCGCCGACTGGGACGCCAAGTTCCCCGACGACGGCCCGCGCTTCGCCGCCGCGATCGCCACCCTCGGCCTGCGCCCGGGCGACCGCGTCCTGGACGCCGGCTGCGGGACCGGCCGCGCACTCCCCCTGCTGCGCGCGGCCGTCGGACCCGAAGGCCGGGTGATCGGCGCCGACGTCACCCCCGAGATGCTGCGCGTGGCCGACGCCCGCCACCACGGCACCGCCGCCCTGCTGACCGCCGACTGCGCCCGGCTCCCGCTGGCCGACGCCTCCCTGGACGCCGTCTTCGCCGCCGGGCTGATCTCCCACCTGGGCGACCTGGACGGCGCCCTGCGCGAACTCGCCCGCGTCACCCGCCCCGGCGGCGCGCTCGCCCTCTTCCAGCCCATCGGCCGGGCCGCGCTGGCCGCCCGCCACGGCCGCGAACTCACCCCCGAGGACCGCCGCGCCGAGCCCAACCTGCGCCCGCTGCTGACCGCCACCGGCTGGCGGCTGGAAAGCTGTACGGATACGGACGAGCTTTACCTCGCACGGGCGACCCGGGTCAACCCGTAGTTGACACTGCCGGTGGTAACCTGGCCGCATGTCCGAGCAGATGGATGCCGCGCCGACCTCGCGCCCGGTGAAGAAGTACAGCGTCTCCATGCCCGAGGACGTCGCCGAGGAGGTCCGCGCCCGCGTGGGCAAGGGCTCGTTCAGCGCCTACGTCACCGCAGCGGTCAGACAGGCGATAGAGCGCGAGCACCTTGCCGAACTCGTCGACGACTACGTGCGTCGCAATGGCGAGATCCCCGAAACCGCCCGGGCCCAGGCGGCCCGCGAGGCCGAGGAAGCGGAGCGGAGGTACGCACAGTGGCTCGCCGAACAGGTGACCAGCGAGTCCCTGGCAAGCTGACGCCGGGGGCACTCGTGCTGGACAGCCAGGGCCTGTCCCTGGCTGTCGCCGAGGATCCGCTGGTGATGGCGCGGATCGACCACGCCAAGACTCACGGCGCCCGGGTGGTCATCAGCACGCTCACGTTGATCGAGGCGATGAATCCGCAGCAGCCACAGCCCCGTTGGGACTTCGTCGTCTCCCGCCTCAATGTCGAGGAGGTGACCCGGCAGGTGACTCGGCAGGCGATGGCACTGCTCGTGGCCGCCGGGCGGCATGGCCACAAGTACGCGATCGACGCCGTCGTCGCGGCCACTGCCATGGCGCAACCCGGACCCGTCCGGCTCCTCACCAGCGACCTGGACGACATGGCGAAGCTCTGCGACAAGCGGATCATGCTGATCCCGGTCTGACGCCTCCCACGCCGCCCGTCCAGCGGTAGCAGAGCTCCGGGCGGCCGACGTTGCCGTACTGCGGTTCGCGGGCGGCGAGGCCGGTGTCCACGAGGTGCTCCAGGTAGCGGCGGGCGGTGATCCGGGAGACCCCGGCGGCGGTGCCGGCGGCCGCCGCGGAGATCCCGGTGCGGGCCTCCCGCAGGACGGCGGCGACGGTGTCCAGCGTGGGGGCGCTCAATCCCTTGGGGAGGGCGGTGCGTTCGGGGGTGCGCAGCAGGGCGAGGGCCTGGTCGACCTCGTCCTGGCCGGTGGCCTCGCCGGTGCGGCCCAGGGTGTCGCGGTAGCGGGCGTAGCGCTCCAGGCGGTCGTGCAGGGCGGCGGCGCCGAACGGCTTCAGCAGGTACTGGACGACGCCCGCCGAGACGGCCTGGCGGACCATCGCGAGGTCCCGGGCCGAGGTGACGGCGATGACGTCGGTGGTGTGGCCGGCCGCGCGCAGCGTGCCGCAGAGCTGCAGGCCGTGCCCGTCCGGCAGGTAGAGGTCGAGCAGGGTGAGGTCGACGGGCCGGCCGGCCGCCCGGGCGCGGTCCAGGAAGCGCAGCGCGTCGGCGCGGCTGTGCACCGTGCCGACGGCGTGGAAGCCCGGTTCGCGCTGGACGTAGAGGGTGTGGGCGGCGGCGGCCACCGGGTCGTCCTCGACCACCAGGACGGCGATGTCGGGCCGGTCCGGGGAGCGGTTCACGACGCCACCTCCGCGCGCCGCGGCGGCCGCGGGCCCAGCGACGGACGGCTCAGCGGCGGGCAGCCCAGTGGCGGGCGACTGAGCGGCAGCCGGACGGTCAGCACCGCGCCGCGGTCCCGGCCGACCTCGACCGTGCCGCCGTTGCGCCGGGCGGTCTGGGCGACCAGGGCGAGCCCGAGGCCGTGGCCGCGGCCGTCCTGCTTGGTGCTCCAGCCGCGCCGGAACACGTCGTCCATCGCGCCCGGGTCGATCCCGGCGCCGGTGTCGGCGACCCGCAGCAGCAGGTGGTCGCCGTCGACCCGGGCGGTGACGGTGACCTCGGGCTGGTCCGGGCGGTCGGCGGCGCCGGCGATCGCGGCGTCCACCGCGTTGTCGACCAGGTTGCCGAGCACGGTGATCAGGTCGCGGGCGGCGAGGTCCGGGGGCAGTACCCCGTCGTCGATCCGGCTGTCCTCGGTGAGCGTCAACTCCACGCCCCGCTCGGCCGCCTGGGCGGCCTTGCCGAGCAGCAGGGCGGCCAGCACCGGTTCGCCGACGGCCGCGACGACGCGGTCGGTGAGCTGCTGGGCGAGCGCGAGTTCGGCGGTGGCGAACTCCACCGCCTGCTCGTGGCGCCCGAGTTCGATCAGCGAGACAACCGCGTGCAGCCGGTTGGCGGCCTCGTGCGCCTGTGCGCCGAGCGCCTCGGTGAAGCTCTTCACCGAGTCCAACTCGCCGGTGAGGGATTGCAGTTCGGTGTGATCGCGGAGGGTGACGACGCGGCCGAGGCCGGTGCCGATGGTGGAGGTGTTGAGCACCAGCACCCGCTCGGCGGTCAGCTGCACCTCGTCCCGGACCGGCTCCTCGCCGAGCACGGCCGCCACCAGGGCCTCCGGCAGCCCCAGCGCGTCGATCGGCCGCCGCTCCACCTCGCCCGCCAGCGCGAGGAGTTCGCGGGCGGCGTCGTTGCAGAGCACCACCCGGTGCTTGCGGTCGAGCAGCACCAGGCCCTCGCGCACCGAGTGCAGGGTCGCCTGGTGGTACTCGTAGAGGTGGCTGAGTTCGGCCGGGCCCATGCCGTGGGTGTGCCGCCGCAGCCGGGAGTTGGCGAGGTAGGTGCCGAGCCCGCCGACGGCGAGCGCGGCCACCGCGACCGCGACCAGCGCGAGCAGCGGTCCGCGCAGCTGCGCGGAGATGGACTGCACCGTGATGCCCGCGCTGACCAGCGCGACCACCCGGTGCCGGTCGTCCAGCACCGGGGTGACCACCCGCACCGACGGCCCGAGCGTGCCCGTGTACGTCTCGCTGCGGGTCTCCCCCGCGAGCGCCCAGTCGATGTGGCCCAGGAAGGTCCGGCCGATCTGCTCGGGCAGCGGGTGCGTCCAGCGCACCCCCGCGGTGTCCATCACGGTGATGAACGAGACCCCGGTGTCCACCCGGACCTGCTCGGCGTAGGGCTGGAGGACGGCGGTCGGGTCCGGCCCGGCGACGGCCGCGCGCACCGACGGGGAGTCGGCCACCGAGCGGGCGACCGCGGTGACCTGGCGGCGGGCCGCGTCCTCGGTGCGGTCGGCGGTGAACAGGTAGGCGAGCACGGCGCCGCCGGCCACCACGGCGGCGACGATCACCACCTGGACGACGAAGAGCTGTCCGGCCAGGCTGCGCACCGGCCGGCGCGGCGAGGGGAGCGTTCGCGCGGACATGCCTGACAGTGTGCACCACCGCCGGACCCCGGCCCGGGCCCCGCCCGGTACGCCCGGGGCCGCGCGGGGCGTGAACTCTATGAACGCAAACGTGACCTCCGTCACGGCGCGGCCCATAGTCGGAGCGGCCCACCACCCGGGGCCGCCAGGACTGCAGGGCGAAGGAGCCGCGGATGTCGATCACCGGAGCAGGACCGCAGGCGGGAGGCAGACGCCGGGACCGCACCCACTACCTCTACCTCGCGGTGATCGCGGCGGTGGTCGCGGGCGTGGCGGTCGGACTGGCCGCGCCGTCGTTCGCGGTCGAGCTGAAGCCGATCGGGACCGGGTTCGTCAATCTGATCAAGATGATGATCAGCCCGGTGATCTTCTGCACCATCGTGCTGGGCATCGGTTCGGTGACCAAGGCGGCGAAGGTCGGCAAGGTCGGCGGACTGGCCCTCGGCTACTTCCTCACCATGTCGACCGTGGCGCTGGCCATCGGCCTGCTGGTCGGCAACCTGCTGGAGCCCGGCGGCGGGCTGCACCTGACCGCCGCGCTGGCCAAGTCCGGCCACGCCCAGGCGGCCGCCGGAGGCGCCCAGTCCACCGCCGACTTCCTGCTCGGGATGATCCCGACCACCATGTTCTCGGCCCTCACCGAGGGCAAGGTGCTGCAGACCCTGCTGGTCGCCCTGCTGGCCGGCTTCGCCCTCCAGGCGATGGGCCCCGCCGGCGCGCCCGTACTGCGCGGGATCGAGCACGTGCAGCGGCTGGTGTTCCGGGTCATGTCGATGATCATGTGGGTGGCGCCGATCGGCGCGTTCGGCGCGATGGCGGCGGTGGTCGGCGCGACCGGTACGGCCGCCCTGAAGAGCCTCGCCGTGATCATGATCGGCTTCTACCTCACCTGCGGGCTCTTCGTCGTCGTGGTGCTCGGCACGCTGCTGCGGCTGGTCGCCGGGGTGAACGTGTTCACGCTGCTGCGCTACCTCGGCCGCGAGTTCCTGCTGATCCTCTCCACCTCGTCCTCGGAGAGCGCGCTACCCCGGCTGATCGCCAAGATGGAGCACCTGGGCGTCAGCCGTCCGGTCGTCGGCATCACCGTGCCGACCGGCTACAGCTTCAACCTGGACGGCACCGCGATCTACCTCACGATGGCCTCGATCTTCATCTCCGAGGCGATGGACAAGCCGATGTCGGTGGGCGAGCAGCTGTCGCTGTTGGTCTTCATGGTGATCGCCAGCAAGGGCGCGGCCGGGGTCACCGGCGCCGGTCTGGCCACCCTCGCGGGCGGCCTGCAGTCGCACAAGCCGGCGCTGGTGGACGGCGTCGGCCTGATCGTCGGCATCGACCGCTTCATGTCCGAGGCGCGGGCGCTGACCAACTTCGCGGGCAACGCGGTGGCCACCGTGCTGATCGGGCACTGGACCGGCGAGTTCGACCGGGAGCGGGCCCGGCAGGTGCTGGCGGGCGCGGTACCGTTCGACGAGCGGACGCTGGTGGACACCCACGGCGCGCCCGGCACGCCGGAGGCCGCTGCCCCCGGGACCTCCGACGGTCCGGACCCGCGGCCGGATCCCGTCCCCGCCCAGGGCGGCGCCCCGAGCAGGACGGCCGTCTGAGCCCGTCGCGGCTCCCCCTCACTCCCCCGGTCCGGCGCCTCGTTCAACCCCCCGAGCGGCGCCGGGCCGGGGGTCCGTCCTGCTCGGGGCCGGGACCGCCCCCGGCGGCCGGCCCCGTGACCGGCGGGCGGCGCCGCGCCGCCGGGCGCCCGTCAGAGCTCGTCGGATCCGCTGACCGCCCAGCTCAGGCCGCTCGCCGGATCCTCCACCGCGACGTGCAGGTGGCGCAGCCCGTCCTCCGGGTCGCACCAGGTGAAGCAGCGCATCCGGGCCACCAGGGCGTTCACCTCCGCGCGGTGCGGTCCACCGGCGCCGGCCATCGCGCCGAGCGCCCGCCACAGCGCCAACCGGCCCTGCGCCGACCCGTGCGCCCGGTCCACCGCCCCGGCCTGGAGCAGCACCGGGTAGACGAGCGCGAAGGGCAGGTACCCGCCGGTGACCCGCCGCCCGGGCGCCAGCAGCGCGGCGGCCTGCGGCGCCGGCCCCCGGGCGCAGACCACCTCCACCCAGTCCGCCAGCGCGGCCAGCGTCCGGGTGGTGCGCTGTCCGCGCAGCCTCCCGCCCCGTTCGGGCAGCAGGACCGGGCCGAGGCCCTCGCGGGTGGCGGGCAGCGTCAGCAGCGCGCTGCGCGAGCCACCGGCCGGCAGGTACTCCCGGACCCGCACGCCCTCGCCCCAGCCGGCCGACTCCCAGGGCTCCAACTGCAGCGGGATGCCCTCCGGATCCGGCTCGGCCCCGTACGAGAGGTCCTCGCCGATCAGGACCCGGGTGTGCGCGACCAGCCGGCGCACCGGCGCCGGGCCGAGCAGCGGGGCCAGCCGCAGCCAGGAGTGCCGGGTGGCCAGCACCTCCCAGAGCGGACCGGCGTCGTGGTCGGCCGGCCCGGCCGCGGTGCCGGGACCCCCGTCGTGGTCGAACAGTCGGACGGCCAGCTCGGGCGGCGCGGCGTACGCGATCAGGTGGCCGAGCGGCGCCGTCTCCGCCGCCGCCCGGACCTCACCGTCGCGTGCCGCGGCGAGGGCCCGGGCCCGCCGGTAGTGGCCGAGCAGCTCGGGCCAGCGGCCGTCCTCGGCCAGGATGCGGAGCCGATGCTCCTCGTACGTGATCACGATGCGCAGCGTACGGGCCGGGGCCTCGCATCAGCTGACTTGTCGTCAGTTCGGTGCGTCGGCCACCACTCACCACCACCCGACGGCACGCGGCGAGCCGTCGTGGACGGGCCGGACCCGGCCCGCCTCGGCGCGGCGTTCGCAGCCGCGCTCACGCTCGCGCTCGTGCCCGCCCGGGTGATCGTCAACACGCTCGACCGGGCGTTCGACCGGGTTCCGGCCGGGGCGCCCACCCGGCCGGCCGGGCTCGTGCCCGGTCTCGGCACGACGCCCACCCCCGGCGCCACCCCCGGCGCCGCGCCCGCCGCCGCGCCCGCCGCCGGCAGCGCGCCGCCCGCGCCCGCCCTCCCGCTCCAGGACCACCCGCAGCCGGGTCAGCGCGCGGCGCCGGGTGACCGCCAGCGTGGAGCGGTGCACGCCCAGCAGGGCGGCGGCCTCGTCGACGCTGTACCCGGCGAGATCGACCAGCCGCACCACCCGGGCCTGCTTCGCCGTCAGGCAGTCCAGCAGCCTGGCCACCTCCCAGCACGCCAGCAACTCCCCCAGCCCCCCGCCGAGCGGATCGGCCACGGCGTGGTCGTCCGCCGCCGACTCGGACAGCGGCACCCGGCGGCGTTCACGCCGCCACTGGTCGCGCACGAGGTTCGCCATCGTGGTGAACGCGTAGGCATAGGGCTGCGGATGACCGAGGAAGCGCTCGGGGCGGCGGGAGATCCTCAGGTACGCGTCGTGGACGACATCGTCGGCGGCGACCGGGCTCCCGGTGAGCGAGACGGCCGCGCGACGGAGCCGGGGCAACAGCTCCGTGAACACCCGGTTGAATTCGGCCGAGTTGGGAGCGGGGCCGCGATCCGGCTCCCGCCCACCCCGGCACCGACCGCTGGATTCCATGCCGCTCCCTCGGAAATCGGCACCCCGAAGGCGCAGTTGACGATCCGGTCGACAACCCGCCTGTGACGCACATCACATCATAGTTCGTCCTCTCACTCTGCGCAGTCATTCGTGTGCAATGCGTCATCAGCCGGGCGGAGCCGGGGCGTTCGGGCTCCGACCCACCCGGCCGGGACGGGCACCACGACCGAGGAGAGTGCACCATGTCGGGTTGTATCGCCAGGAACATCGCCAAGTTCGGGATGGTGGCCGCCGCCGCCCTCGGCGCGGTCGGCGCCACCGCGCTGCCGACCGTCGCCGCGCCGGCCGCCGCCGAGCAGTCCATCACCGCCGGTTCGGCCCTGTCGGCCCAGGCCGTCACCGCCTCCTACCGCTGCGTCATCACCGCCGACTACGGCTGGCGCTGGGAGGGCAACTGCCGGATCTACTCGGGCGAGCTGCGCACCATCACCTACTGCGCCAACGGCACCTCCACCACGGGGCTCTGGATCGGCGCCCGCTCGGAACCGTGGGCGGTCTGGGGCAACTGCCCCGGCTCCAGCTGGACCAGGATCGTGTTCCAGACCCGCGGCTGACCCTCCGCCGCGGCACGGCCCAGGGGTGCGGCCCGCGGACGGGCCGCACCCCTGGGCCGCACCCGGGCGGACAGCGCGCGGTCGGCGGGCGGCGTCAGGCCGCGCGGTGGTGCCGCTCCGGCGTCGGGCGGGCGGGCGCCGGCGGGAACTCCTCGATGGTCAGCTCACCCGCCTCCCGGTGGGCGGCGCGGTCCTGGGTCGTCGGGGAGAGCGTGACGAAGGCCGCGGTGAGGAAAAGGAACGACCCGATCCCGACCGCGAGCGGGAAGACGAACTCCATCGGACCGGCGCCGTCGAGCCCGGTCGGCCGGCGGTGCGCACGGGCGCACGGGCGCACGGGCAGACGGCCGCACGGGCATCCGGGCCTACGGACACGCGCTCGCGACCGGTGCTCACCCCGGCCCGTCGGGGCACCCGCGCGCGAAGGGATTCCGGCGGCCCGGGCGGCTCCCCGCAGGCCGGTCCGGGGGCGCGGCGGGCGGCGCGCGGGCGGGCGGGGACGGGCCGGCCGCGCCCCCGGTTTGAGCCTTCCCACAGCCGGGGCATGAACCCCGGCGGTACCCGCCTGTGCAATGCGACAGGCGATTTTTCCTGGTATTTGCAGCACTATGATCGGCGTAATGGCCGCACCTGCGGCAGCATCCCCGCGCCCCTTCCGGCGCGCCCAGGAGGGGAAGACCCATGAGCACCCGCACCGCCGACACCCGCAGACTCGCCGTCGCCGCCGCAGCGGCCCTCGCCCTCAGCCTCGGGGTCACCGCCTGCGGCAGCGACGGCGGCGACAAGGCCTCCGACAGGTCGTCCACCGCGGCATCGGCCTCCGGGGCGGCGACCACCGGGGCGTCGTCGGGCGCCGCCAAGGTATCCGGCCCGATCACGGTCTTCGCCGCCGCCTCGCTCAAGGAGACCTTCACCGACCTCGGCAAGAAGTTCGAGGCGGCCAACCCGGGCGCCAAGGTCACGTTCAACTTCGGCGGCAGCTCCAGCCTCGCCACCAGCATCAACGCCGGCGCCCCCGCCGACGTCTTCGCCGCCGCCAGCCCCGCCACCATGAAGACGGTGACCGACGCGGGTGGCGCCACCGGCGAGCCGAAGACCTTCGTCAAGAACACCCTCGCCATCGCCGTGCCCAAGGGCAACCCCAAGCACCTCGCCACGCTGAACGACCTCGCCGCCCCCGGCGTCAAGGTCGCGCTCTGCGCGAAGGAGGTGCCCTGCGGCGCCGCCGCCCTGACCGCGCTCAAGGCCGCCGGCGTCAACCTGACCCCGGTCACCCTGGAGCAGGACGTCAAGGGCGCCCTGACCAAGGTCGAGCTGGGCGAGGTGGACGCGTCGCTGGTCTACCGGACCGATGTGAAGGCCGATGCCGCGAAGATCGACGGCGTGGAGTTCCCCGAGGCCTCCAAGGCCGTGAACGACTACCCGATCGCCGCCCTCGCCAAGGCCCCGAACAAGGACGGCGCCGCCGCCTTCGTCGCGTACATCCAGTCGCCCGAGGCCCAGCAGGTGCTCACCGCGGCGGGCTTCCAGGCCCCGTGAGCCGCCGCACCACCCGGAGCCCCGCCTCCGGTCCCGACGCCCGCGCCGCCTCCGGCGCCGAGCCCGCGCGAGCGGGCCGGCGGCACCGGCGGCGGCGCGCGCGCCGCGTCCCGGTCGCGCTGCTGCTCCCGGCGCTGCTCGGGCTGGCGTTCCTGACCCTGCCGCTGGTCGGGCTGCTGATCCGGGCCCCCTGGAGCACCCTCTCCGAACAGCTCACCAGCACCGAGGTGTGGGACGCGCTGCGGCTCTCGCTGTTCTGCGCGACGGCGGCCACGGCGGTGTCGCTGGTGCTCGGGGTGCCGCTGGCCTGGGTGCTGGCGCGGACCGAACTGCCCGGGCGCCGGCTGGTCCGGGCGCTGGTCACGCTGCCGCTCGTACTGCCGCCGGTGGTCGGCGGAGTGGCGCTGCTGCTGGTACTGGGGCGGCGCGGCATCGTCGGCTCCTGGCTGGACTCCGCCTTCGGGATCACCCTGCCGTTCACCACCACCGGCGTGGTGATCGCCGAGGCGTTCGTCGCGATGCCCTTCCTGGTGATCAGCGTCGAGGGCGCGCTCCGGGCCGCCGACCCGCGCTACGAGGAGGCGGCCGCCACCCTGGGCGCCTCCCGGCTGACCGCCTTCCGCCGGGTGACCCTGCCGCTGATCGCCCCCGGCATCGGCGCCGGCGCGGTGCTGGCCTGGGCCCGGGCGCTCGGCGAGTTCGGCGCGACGATCACCTTCGCGGGCAACTTCCCGGGGCGGACCCAGACCATGCCGCTCGCCGTCTACCTGGCCATGGAGTCGGACCCGGAGGCGGCGATCGCGCTCTCGCTCGTCCTGCTGGTGGTCTCCATCGCCGTCCTGGCCGGGCTGCGCGACCGCTGGCTGTCCACGCCGTGACCGGCACCGCGCACCCCGCCCGCCCGGCGCCCGCCCCACGCGCTGTCACCCCGGGCGCGCCGGCGCCCCGTACCTCCCCCAGGACACCGCCACGATGACTGCCGCGAAGCACGCCCTCGACGCCCGGCTGCGGGTGGAGCGCGCCGCCTTCAGCCTCGACCTCGCGCTCACCGCCGCCCCCGGCGAGGTGGTCGCCCTGCTCGGGCCGAACGGCGCCGGGAAGTCCACCGCGCTGCGCGCGCTCGCCGGGCTGCTCCCGCTCACCGACGGCCACCTGCGGCTGGACGGCCGGGTGCTGGAGGACCCGGCGCAGCGGCTGCACACCCCCGCCGAGGAACGGCCGGTCGGCGTGGTGTTCCAGGACTACCTGCTCTTCCCGCACCTCAGCGCACTCGACAACGTCGCGTTCGGCCCGCGCTGCCAGGGCCGCCCCAAGCGCGAGGCCCGGGCCGAGGCCGCGGGCTGGCTGGAACGGATGGGCCTGGCCGACCACGCCGGTACCCGCCCCGGCCGGCTCTCCGGCGGCCAGGCGCAGCGGGTCGCGCTCGCCCGGGCACTGGCCGTCCGCCCGCGGCTGCTGCTGCTCGACGAGCCGCTGGCCGCCCTGGACGCCCGCACCCGGCTCGATGTCCGCTCGCAACTGCGGCGCCATCTGGCCGAGTTCGAGGCGGTGGCGGTGCTGGTGACACACGATCCGCTCGACGCGATGGTGCTGGCCGACCGGCTGGTGGTGATCGAGGGCGGCCGCGAGGTGCAGTCCGGCAGCCCCGCCGAGATCGCCCGGCGCCCGCGCACCGACTACATCGCCCGCCTGGTCGGCCTCAACCTGTACCAGGGCGTCGCGGACGGCCGCCGGGTCACGCTGGCCGACGGCACCGAGCTGGCCACGTCCGAGGAGCTGGCCGGCCCGGCGTTCGTCGCCTTCCCGCCGGCCGCCGTCACGCTGCACCGGAAGGCGCCGCAGGGCAGCGCGCGCAACGTCTGGGAGCTGGAGGTCGCGGGCCTGGACCTGCACGGCGACCAGGTCCGCGCCGATCTGGTCGGCACCCTCCCGATGGCGGCCGACCTCACCCCCGCCGCCGCGGCCGAACTCGACCTGGCGACCGGAACGACCGTCTGGGCCTCGGTCAAGGCCGTCCAGACCCACGCCTACCCGGCCTGAGCCGGCCGGGCCGATCCGGCGGGCACGGCCCGGGCGCGCCCGCCTACTCCGAGGGCTCCACGAAGCCGGACTCGTACGCGGCGATCACCGCCTGGGTGCGGTCCCGGGCCCCGAGCTTCGCCAGCACGCTGCTGACGTGCGTCTTCACGGTCTGCACGCCGAGGAACAGGCGCTCGGCGATCTCGGCGTTGGTCAGGCCCCGGGCCACCAGGCGCAGCACCTCGCTCTCGCGCTCGGTCAGCGCGGCGAGGGCCATCGCGTCCCGGGCCACCCGGTTGCCCTGACCGGCGGCGAGACGGCGGATCGCGGTGGGGAAGAGCAGCGACTCACCCGCCGCGACCAGGCGGACGGCGTGGGCGATCTCGGCGGGGCGGGAGCGCTTCAGCAGGAAGCCGTCGGCACCCGCACGCAGGGCCTGGTAGACGTAGTCGTCGTTCTCGAAGGTCGTGACGACCAGGATCTTCGGCGGCTGCCCCCGGGCTCCCCGGGTGCCACCGGGCGCACCAGCGCGCGGGTCGCCGCGAGCCCGTCCAGCCGCGGCATCCGCACGTCCATCAGCACCACGTGCGGGCACAGTTCGCGCGCCATGGCGACCGCCTCGGCACCGTCCGCCGCCTCGCCGACCACCCGCAGATCGCCCTGCGCCTCCAGCACGGCCCGCAGCCCGGCCCGGACCAGTTCCTCGTCGTCGGCGAGCAGAATGCCGATCATCACGCGCCCGAGCGTAGGGGCATCCGCACGGCCAGCACCCGCTGCCCGGACTCCGCCCCGGCCGAGGCCTCGCCGCCGAGCAGCGCGGCCCGTTCCCGGATGCCACGAAGCCCCTTGCCGCCCCGGCGCGGTGTCGCGCGGGCGGCGGCCGGCACCAGTGCGTTGGCGCAGCGCAGTTCCAACAGCCCGTCGTGCAAAGCGATCCGGACGGTGATCGGCTCACCGGGTGCGTACTTGAGGGCGTTGGTGACGCCCTCCTGGACGATGCGGTAGCCCTCTCGGGAGCGCACCCCGGGCAGGTGCGCCGTCGGCACCTCGATCCACGCCTCGACCGGACTGCCGGCCGAGCGCGCGGTGTCGAGGAGCGCGGGCACCTGGTCGAGGCCGGGACGCTCGGTGGCCACGGCGTCCGCACTCCCGGGAGCGCCGTCGGCACCGACTCCGTCGCGGGTCTCGCGGAGCAGGACGAGCGTGCGCTCCAAGTCCTCCATCGCCTGCCGGCCGGTCTCCTCGATGACTTCGAGCGCCCTGGCGACGAACTCCGGGTCGTCGACCACCCGCGCCGCGCCCGCCTGGATGACCGTCACCGTCAGGGCGTGGCCGATCGAGTCGTGCAGCTCCCGGGCCAACCGGTTGCGCTCCAGCAGCCGTTCGGCCCGCAGCTCGGCGGCGGCCAGCCGTTCCGCCGGGGAGGGCCCCAGCAACCGCACCGCCATGGCGAGTTGGAGACGGCCGGCCCAGACGATCAGCCAGCCCAGGGCGAACAGCAGCGGCGGCGCCGCGAGCGGGTACCAGCGGATCCCCCGGTGCTCCGGCAGCCGGAGGCCGAACACCTCCGGCGCGGGGTGGAGGAGCAGGTCGAAGACGGCGGCCGGGACCAGCACGGAGAGGCAGCCGACGGCCGCTCCGAGTGCCACCCGCCCGATCAGCCACACCGCCGTCCGGCGCCGGTCGGGGCGGCACCGAGGAGGTACGGCCCGGCGCGCTCGCACGGGCGGACGCGATGTTTCCGTACGGGGCGGCGTCCGTGGTCGCCGCGCGCCGTACTGGGCGCCCGCTACCAGGCGGGGGCCCCGTGACCGCCCGAGAGGCAGTATTGGACCGACCCATTCAAAATCTGCTACGTTCGACCCATGGCCCGACCGAGAACCTTCGACGAGGAGCGGGCCCTGGACGCGGCGATGCGCACGTTCTGGAGCAAGGGCTACGAGGCCACTTCCACCCAGGACCTGTGTGACGCCACGGGCCTGGGGCGCAGCAGCATCTACAACACCTTCAAGAGCAAGCACGATCTCTTCGAGCGTGCGCTGGCCCGCTACATCGACTCCACGACGAGCGCGCAGCTGGCCGTCCTGGAGGACCGGCGGCTCACCGCCGCCGAGCGCGTCCGCACCCTGCTGGCCATGGTGGTGGACGGCGAGACGGAGCACCGGGCGGGCGGCCGCAGTCTCGGCTGCCTGACCGTGAACACCACGGTGGAGCTGGCCGGCCGGGACTCCCGGGCGGCGGGGATGCTGGAACGGGACACCGCGCTCCGGCTGGCCTCCCTGCGCGCGGTACTCGAAGAGGGCCGGCGGGACGGGAGCGTCACGTCCTCCAGGGACGCCGGAGCACTGGCCCGCTTCGTCAACGCGGCGATCGGAGGCATGCGGATCTCCAGCCAGGGCGGCGCCGACCGGGCCGCACTGGAGTCGATCGCCGACATCATCCTGGACGCCCTGACCGCCTGACGGAAAGCGCTGCCCGACCCTGGGCAGCGCTTTCCCTTGCCCAAATTTTGAACTGATCGATACAAAATGAGCCCGCGACACCACCCGGCCCTACCACCGGGCGGCCCGACGGAAGGAGACGGACCCCGTGCCCCGCGCCGTATACGTCCTGGCACTCGGCATCTTCGCCATGGTGACCAGTGAGTTCGTGGTTGCCGGACTGATGCCGCAGATGGCCGACGGCCTGAACGCAACCATCCCCCAGATCGGATACCTCATCACCGCCTTCGCGGTGGCCATGGCGACCGGCGGGCCGTTCCTGACCATGGCCCTCATGAAGCTCCCGCCCCGCACGGCGCTGATGGTGCTGTTCGCGGTCTTCCTGGCGGGCAACGTGCTGGCCGCCACCGCGAGCGGCTACGCCACGATGCTGGCCGCACGCATCGTCACCGGCATCGCCTCGCAGGCCTTCTTCGGTGTGGGCATCTCCCTGTGCGCCCAGATCACCCGGCCCGAGGTCCGCGGCCGCGCGATCGCGGTGGCGATGAACGGCCTGATGCTCGGCACCCTGCTCGGCCTGCCCATCTCCACCCTCGTCGGCGAGCACTTCGGCTGGCGTGCCGCGTTCTGGACCATCACCGTGATCACCGTGATCGCCGCGGTGGCCACCCTCTTCGGCGTGCCCCGCATCGAGTGGGCCCAGGGCGGCGGCAGCTTCCGCGAGGAGATCGGCGTCTTCCGCAAGCCCAAGCTGTGGCTGGTGCTGACCACCAGCACGCTCATCATCGGCGCCACCTTCTCGGCCTTCAGCTACTTCAACCCGATCCTCACCGACCTCGCCGGCTTCTCCGCCGGCACCGTCCCCGTCCTGCTGATCGCCTACGGCGCCGCCACGGTCGTCGGCAACAACATCGTCGGCCGTTTCGCCGACCAGCACACCGTGCCCGTGCTCGCCGTCGGCCTGGTGCTCAACACCGTCTTCCTGGCCGGCTTCGCCCTCCTGGCCGACCTGCCCACCCCCGCGATCATCTGCATGATGGGGATCGGCCTGGTCGGCGTCACCATGAACCCGGCCATGGCGACCCGCGTCCAGCGCACCGGCAACGCGGGTCCGCTGGTCAACACCGTTCACTCCTCCTTCATCACCCTCGGCATCATCCTGGGCTCCTCCATCGGCGCCATGGTGATCGGCACCTGGGGGCTGCGCGCACCGCTCTGGCTGGGGGCGATCATGGCCGTCGCCGGCCTGGCCACCGTGCTGCCCGACCTGGCCCGGCGGCCCGCCCCGGAGCCGGTCGCCGCGGCCCCGGCCACCGACGCCCCCGCCAGGCAGACCGAGCAGGTCTGAGGAGGGGGCCGCACGCGACAGGGCGGCCGGCATCCCAGCCGGCCGCCCAGTCGCGGCTGTCTGTGCGGCAGGAGCCGCGCACGCGTGGACCGCCGCTCAGGCGCCCGGTCGTACCCGGGCGCGGTCGCCGGTAGGCGTACGCGGCGGACACCGCCGACTGTGGCGAGGGCGCCGCCTGGCTAGTCCAGCTGGAAACGAAGGCGAACGTCGTCTGCCCATTGCCCTGTTTCGGCGTCGCTCTCCTGCCACCGTCCTTTGTCATAGATCAGCGTCCGCGGCCCGAGCAGGACCTGTGGGAACAGGGACCGGCTCGGCACCCGGGGAAGCACCTCGATGGTGTCAACACGGAAGGCAGGCACCTTGAATCCGCACGGATCACCATCATGGAAGAGCACGGATCCATGGCCGGAGAACCAGGCGACGAGGCTGGAGTCGGCCAGGTTGCAGACAACCGGGACCTCAACAGTCCCGGACGCGGTGTCGCAGTCCTTCTCCTGCACCTCCGGCGCCGCCAGGAGGAGTCCCCGGGGAAGGGGCCGGGTCTGCGGGTCGGCTGCCGAGCCGAGGAACATCAGGGAGTTCCGGGATTCTGGGCCGGCCATGTCTTTGACCATGACAGGCACCGCGTCCCAGCCGTCCAGGCTCTGGGCAGCGCGGTAGGCCGCCGCGCACCGGGCCAGATCGCCCAAGCCATCGAAGTACGTCACATCGAGAGTCGGTCCGTCGCCGTTGTCGAAACTGAAGACCGACTCGGGGTGGCAGGTGGTGAGGAAGTCAAGCAGGACGGGATGGTCGCCGAGGAGAGCGTCGCTGTCCGGGTCGGCGAGCGCCCGCATCAGGTGCACGTACTGACCGTCCTTCTCGACCCGGGCGGAAACGGTCAGGGCGAAGCCCGCAGGATGGACGTAACCGAAGTGGTGCTCGTTGGCGGTACGCAGCACCGGCAGTTCCGCGGACACAGGAGTGGTCTGGACGCACACCCTGGTGGGATGGTCCATGACGAAACCTGCCAGTACGTACGGCTGGGGCAGGTGCGCCAGGCCCCCCATGACCTTGCCGCTCAGCGCGAGTTCGCGCATCCTTCGGTCACGTCGCTCCGGTTCACCGAAGGTGGCCAGGTAGAGCGCCTCCCGCTCAGCGGGTGTTCCTTGCTCGAACCACGCGTACAGGTCCAGGGATGTGATGAGGGTTGCCTGGCTGTCGGCATCGCGGTGGACCTGGATCTGGACTGGTCCGGTGATCGGTTCGGCAATCTTCCGGGCAGCGTCGGCACGCACCTGCTCAAGGTAACCGAGGGCACTGACCTCCCTGATCGCGTCCCGGATCTCCGCCACGGGCCGCATGTCCTTGGGGGTGAAGTGCGTGGACTCTTTGGCGGACGCCAGAAAATGGGACAGCTCCACGATGAAGGCGGCGTCCATCATCCGGAAATAGACGGCCGCGGACTCCGGCCCGTTCAGCTTCACCAAGGCGAGACCGGTCGGGAACTGGGCTGCCAGCAGGCACTCGGCATCCGCCCGATTCAGCCTGATCCGCCCGCCGTCCCGATCCGTCGCGCGGACGCTGAAGCCGACGAAGACTCCGGATACCGGCCCGGTCCGGCCGAAGCCCGCGGCCAGGTCCGGCTGGCACAGGAAATCGAACCCGAAGTCGTGTTCGACCTTGTTGGGAATGATGAAGTTCTCCTGGCAGGAGAGCCGGAACCGGTCCTCTCCGATCGCCCCGATGCGCTGGGCGGCGTTGCGTTTCTTCGGCACGGTCCCCCAGATCGCGTGTTCCTGCCAGGCGGACCGGATGCGTCTGCTGCTCCCACGGCCGCGTCTGCTGCTCGTTCCTCATTGTCGCAGCCGCACCGGATCGCCCGCACAGATATCTGATCACCGCTCAGTGGCACTCGCGGGAATCCTCATCCCGGCCGGCGGCAGGCTCGTTCCAGTCAGGGCGCCGTTGGACTGGGGGCGGGACTGCCGGGGTACCGGCTGCTGGAGCACGTCCAGGTCCGCGACGGCGCCGTCGGCGCGGTGCAGCGGACGTCCCGGTCGACTCCACCATCAACCGGGCGCACCAACATGCTGCCGGTGCCCGCCGAAGGGGCGGATACCGGGGACGGACTGGGCCCCGGAAGGCTCGCGGGCTCGCCGGGCGCTGGGGCGGTCCCGCGGGGGCCGGCCGCTGAGGTCGATCTCGCCGTCGACGGCCGCAGACTGCCCCTGGCCATCGTCCTGACGCCCGGGAACATCAACGACTCCGCTGTCTTCGTGTCCGTGATGAACGCCGTCCACGTTCCCCTGACGGCTCCCGGGCGGCTCCCGGGCGGCTCCCGGGCGGCTCAGGACACGGCCCGACCGGGTCCCGGCCGACCAGGCGTACTCCAGCCGCACGATCCGTGCCCGTTGGCGGGGCGCCAGCCCCTACCCCTCCAAGAAGACCCGCCGGAGCCATGCCACCGCCGGGACGCGCGCACCTGGCCTGCTACGTCGCCGTGTCGGGGACCGGGTGGTGCATCACGAGCGACGAAGGCGCGGGAGGGGGCAGTAGCGCTCGCCTCCTTCGACCGCGACGGTTGGCCCCGGGGCGATCTCGGTGAAGCCCGCGTCCTGGACCAGCGGCAGACCACTGGCCACCAGCTCCGTCCAGACTTCGGGGGTGGCCGTCCGGACCGCCAGCGCGAAGCCGGCGCCGGCCCACTCCTTGCGCTGCGTGTCGTCCAGCCGCCACCAGGCGAGCTGGGCGGCGTGGCCGGTCTGGGCCATCGTCTTGCCTGCGCTCATCTCCAGCTCGGGGTTGAGCCAGAGCACCGGCAGGCCCGCCGCGGGCGCGGCGACCGGGCCGCTCTCCTCCAGGTCCGTCCCGGAGACCTGGAGCTTGGCGAGCTCCTTGGGCCAGCCGTCGAGCGGGACCGGCGGGAACACCCGTACCTCCGCCTCCCGCCCGGTCACCGTGATGCCCGGCAGCTCGCCGGCCCGGCGCCACTCGCCGCCGCGCGCCCGCCGGACGACCTTGCGGATCCGGGCGTCCTCCCAGGCCTCGACCCGCTCCGCCCACTCGCCGTCCGGCGCGGTGACCCGGGGGTCGGACAGCAGGGTGAGCACGGCCCGCGCCGAGGTCTCCAGCGCGTCGGTCCGCCCGGGCGGGGTGTCCCGCTCCAGCCGGACGAGCAGCGGCAGCACGTACTGCGGCTTGGCGTCGCGGTCCTCGGGGGCAGGGGCGGGGACGGGGGCGTCGAACGGAGAAGTCACCCGTCCAGCATGCCAGCCCCCGCCGCGCGACGATCACGGCAGGTGGCCCCACGCGGACGACGAACAGCGGGCGACGGGCGGCGGGCGGCGGGCGGCCCGGTCAGCGCAGACGCCCGCGCAGTTCGTCGACGGCGGCCCGGATGCCCGCGCCGTAGGCGTCCTCCGGCAGGGCGTCGAGGCTCCGCACGGCGCGCTCCAAGTACTCGCGCGCCCGGTCCGGCTCACCGAGCTTGAGGTGGTCGGAGGCCAGGTTGAGGTGCAACGACGGGTAGAACGCCCGGACCTGCGGGGCGGAGGTGTAGGTCTGCGCGCGCTCGGCGGTCAGCGAGTCGGCGGCGGCCAGCGCCCGGCGGTCCCACTCCAGCTCGGCCCGCGGATCGGCCTGCAGATCGGCCAGGTAGTGGGCGAGCACACAGCGGTGGAACACGTCGCCCTGCTCGCCGAGCGCGTCCCAGAGCCGCTCGAAGCTCTCCCGGGCCTGCGCCGTCCGCCCGTGCTGCGCGGCCTCGACGCCTTCGAGGCCCAGCATCAGCCGCGCCAGTACCCGGTCGTCGGCGGCGGGGGCGTCGGTGACGCCGGCCCCGGTCGCGGATCCGTCGGAACCATTGGACATATCGGACATGCCCGCAGCCTAACCGGCCCCCGCGCACCCCGCCGGGCCGCACCCGTACCGCCGACGGCCCGGGCCGTCGGCGGTACGCCGCGTCAGCGCCGGTAGCCGCGCTGCGAGTCCCGCTCCTCGGCGTCCTCGTACACCAGGAACCAGCCCTCCGGATGGGTCGCCGCGAGCAGCAGCTCGGTGCGCTGCTCGGCGCTCAGTTCCGGATCGCCGTCGTCCGGTCCGAAGACCCCGAAGAGTTCGTCGTGGCAGCCGTCCCAGTCGTAGTCGTAGAGGTCGGCCGGCAGGTCGCCCATCATGTCGGCGACCGACTCCGGCTGCGCGCCGAGCAGCGTGCGGGCGTCCACCAGGGCCATCCGCAGCGCGATCTCCTCGGCCAGGCAGCGCGGCAGCGGCCACTCGCCGAGCGCGAGGTCGTCGGCGAGGTCGTCGAAGGCGCGGGCCATCGCCCGGCGCCAGTTGCGGTGCTGGCGCCAGGTGCGCTGCGGCAGCCGCGCGAACACCGTCCAGTCCGTCTCGTCGCCGTCCGCGACCGGCTCGTCCTCGTGCTCCTCCAGGTCGTCGTACCCGGCGTCGGCCAGGCCGAGCAGCTGGGCGTGGAGGAGGCAGGCGGTGCGCGGGGTCAGCGTCCAGTCGCCGGCCCCGCCGCCGCCGTCCTCGTCCTCGCCGCCGTCCAGCGGGAACAGCTCGGCGAAATCAGGCGCGAAGTCCTCGGTCACGCTGATCTCCAGCGTGCCGCCGATCGCCTCGACGCCCGGGATCGCGGCCACCAGCCGGTCCGGGTGCAGCAGCGCGCCGAGCGCCGCGTTGGCGTCCTCGGACACCTCGCGCAACAGCTCACGGCGCTGGCCCGCCGGGTCGATGCCCTCGAAGTCCAGCTCCTCGACGGCCGCGACCGCGGCCGCGCGCAACGCCGGCCAGTTGGTGATCCGCAGGCCCAGCACCACCGTCGCCTCGATCTCCTGCGCGCCCGAGTCCTCCGCCGCGCCCGGCCCCTGTGGATGATCGCTTCGCTCGCCCATGGGGCTACGGTACGGCCTTTCCGCCGACCGATCACCGGTCCGTCCGGCATCTCGGCGCCTTCTCCGCCGGTTCCCGGCCATGCCTCTGTCCACCGGCACCGCGCAGCCCGCAGGATGACCCCATGGTTAACATCGACGAATTCGGCGGCGGGCAGCGCCCGGACGCCCAGGTCCTGGTCGTGACCACCAATGACATCCCCGGCTTCCGGGTCGACCACGTCATCGGCGAGGTCTTCGGCCTGACGGTCCGCAGCCGGCACATCGGCAGCCAGATCGGCGCCTCGTTGAAGTCGCTGGTCGGCGGCGAGCTGCGGGGACTGACGAAGACCCTGGTGGAGAGCCGTAACGAGGCGATGGAACGGTTGGTCGAGCAGACCAAGGCGCGCGGCGGCAACGCGGTGCTGATGTTCCGCTTCGACGTCACCGAGGCCGCCGACGTCGGCACCGAGGTCTGCGCCTACGGCACCGCCGTGGTGATCTCCCCGGCCACCTGAGCCGGCCGCCCGGGCCTGCGGCGCCCGGGCGTCCCGGCGCGGTGGGCGGCGCGCACCGCGCCGGGAACACTCCCTCCCCGCCGTATGTTTCACCGGCGTGACTGTTTACGGTGCAACCAACGTCGGCGCGACCGGGGCCGGGCCCACCACCGGGGCGGGCGCCACCACCGGGACCGCCGTACGGCGGGTCGACGTCCTGGTCGTGGGCGCCGGGCAGGCCGGCCTGTCCGCCGCCTACCACCTGCGCCGCCGCGGCTTCGCCCCCTACCGGGCCGATGCCGACGGCGGCTTCGTCGTCCTCGACGCCGGTGCCACCCCCGGCGGCGCCTGGGCCCACCGCGCGCCCTCGCTGCGGATGGCCACCGTGCACGGCTTCCACGACCTGCCCGACTTCGAACTTCCCGAGCCCGACCCCGGGGCGCCCGCCCGCGAGGTGGTTCCGGGGTACTTCACGGCGTACGAGGCGAAGCACGCGCTCCCGGTGGTGCGCCCCGTGCACGTCCGGGCGGTCCGCCCGGAGTCCGACCGGCCGGACTCCCGCCTGCTGGTCGAGACCGACACCGGCACCTGGTCCACCCGGGCCCTGATCAACGCCACCGGCACCTGGACCCGCCCCTTCGTACCGCACTACCCCGGCCACTTCGCCGGGCGGCAGCTGCACTACGCCGAGTACCGGGGGCCGGAGGAGTTCGCCGGCGAGCGCGTCCTGGTGGTCGGCGGCGGCGCCTCGGCGGTCCAGGTGCTCTCCGAGGTGGCGGCCGTCGGCGAGACGGTCTGGGTCACCCGCACCCCGCCCGTCCACCACGAGGGCCCGTTCACCCCGGAGTACGGCCGCGCGGTGGTCGCCAAGGTCGAGGAGCGGGTCCGCCAGGGCCTGCCGGTGCGCAGCGTGGTGAGCGTCACCGGGCTGGGCCCGTCCGTCGCCTACCGCCGCGCCGAGGAGCTGGGCGCACTGCACCGCCGCCCGATGTTCGACCGCCTCACCGAGCACGGGGTCGCCTGGGGCGAGCAGGAACTCGCGGTCGACGCGATCGTCTGGGCCACCGGCTTCCGCCCCGAGATCGGCCACCTCGCCCCGCTCGGCCTGCGCTCCCCCGGCGGCGGCATCGCCCTCACCGGCACCCGCGCCACCGCCGACCCCCGCGTCCACCTGGTCGGCTACGGCCCGTCCGCCAGCACCGTCGGTGCCAACCGCGCGGGCCGGGCCGCCGTCCGCGATCTCGTCGCGCTGCTCGGATCACCCACCGGGGAGGCCGCGGTGCCCTCTCAGCGGTCGTAGTCGACCGTCACCCGGTCGGTGAGCGGGCGGGCCTGGCAGGTCAGCACGTAGCCGGCGGCCAGCTCCTTCTCCTCCAGGGCGAAGTTGCGGCGCATCTCCACCTCGCCCTCGGTGACCAGGGCGCGGCAGGTGCCGCAGACCCCGCCCTTGCAGGCGAACGGCAGGTCGGGGCGGGAGCGCTGGGCACCGTCCAGGACGGAGCGGTCACGCGGCAGCGAGAGCGTGCTGCCGCGCCCGTCGAGGACGACGGTGACCTCGCTGTGCGCGATGTCGTCCGCCCCCTCGGGCCGCTCGGCCCGCTCGGCGGCCGGCTCGTCCTCGGCGTGGAACAGCTCCTGGTGGATCCGCGCGGCCGGCACGCCCAGCCCGGCCAGCAGCTCCTTGGCCCCGGCGACCATCCCGAACGGACCGCAGAGCCACCAGTGACCGACCGCCGGCACGTCCACCAGGGCGGTCAGCAACGCCTCGACCCGGTCCGGGTCCAGCCGCCCGCTGAGCAGTTCGGCGTCCCGGGTCTCCCGGGAGAGCACGTGCACCAGCTGGAACCGGCCGAGGTAGCGGTCCTTGAGGTCGGCCAGCTCGTCGGCGAACATCACGGTGTCGCTGCGCCGGTTGCCGTAGAGCAGGGTGACGGTGGAGGTGCGGTCGGCGGCCAGCACCGAGGCGGCGATGGAGAGCATCGGGGTGACGCCGGAGCCGGCCGCCACCAGCACGTGGTCCGCGGGCTCGTCCAGCGCGGGGCTGAAGAGCCCGGACGGGGTCAGCACCTCGACCTCCTCGCCCACCCGCGCCTCCCGCACCAGCCGGCGGGAGAACAGGCCGCCGGGCACCTCGCGGACGGCGATCCGCAGCGGGCCGCCGACGGGGGCGCAGATCGAGTACGACCGGCGCTCGTCGGCGCCGTCCACCACCTGGCGCAGCGTCAACGTCTGGCCCGGACGGAACGCGAACTCCTCGGCGAGCCCGTCCGGCACCGCGAAGGTCACCGCGACGGCGTCCTCGCAGAGCCGCTCCACCTCGGCGATCCGCAGGTGGTGGAAGGCCGGGCGGCGGGCGACCGTGTCCGGGCGGGCGGCGCGGGCCGCCTGATCGGGGCCGGCGGCCGTGTCCGGGCGGGCGGCCTGATCGGGGCGGGCGGCCATTCAGATCTCCTTGACGCGTTCGAAGGGCTCGCGGCAGTCGCGGCAGCGCCACAGCGCCTTGCAGGCGGTGGAACCGAAGCGCGACAGCTCCTCGGTGTCGGCGCTGCCGCAGAGCGGGCAGGCCACCAGGTGGCGGGTCGGGCCGAGGGCCAGCAGACCGGGGGACGACGGACCCGCCGACGACGGACGGGGCGGGGCGATGCCCGCCTCGGCGAGCTTGCGGCGGCCCTCCCCGGTGATCAGATCGGTGGACCACGGCGGGTCCAGCCGCAGCCGGACCCGCACGTCCGGATAGCCCGCCGCCCGCAACCGGCGGTCCACATCGGCCGCCATCTCGGCGACGGCCGGGCAGCCGGAGTAGGTCGGGGTCAGCCACGCGGTCACGGTCGGGCCACCCTCCTCGACCTCGGCCAGCACCCCGAGGTCGGCGAGGGTGAGCATCGGCAGCTCCGGGTCCGGGACGGTCGCCGCGATCTCCCAGGCCCGGCCGCGCGCCGCCGTCGTCACCATGTCGCCCCCGGGTGCGCGCGGGCCAGCACCTGGAACTCGGCCAGCAGCGGGCCGAGCGCCTCGGTGTGCACACCGTCCCGTCCGGCCCGGCCGCCGACCGAGGCCAGCCCCGGCACCTCGGGCAGGCTCAGCCCTGCCTCGGCGAGGACGGCGGCCAGCGAGCGCAGCACCGGCTCGCGCAGGGCGGCCGGATCCACCCCGACCCGCAGCTCCACCGGATGCGCCGTGAACAACTCCTCCACCAACGGCCAGACCGCGTCCAGCCCGGCCTGCATCCGCTGCGCCGAGTACGGCGTCCCGTCGCCGAGCCGCAGCGTCCAGGCGGTCGCGTACTCGCGGTGGTAGGCCAGCTCCTTGACGCCCCGGGCCGCGACCGCCGCCAGCACGGGGTCGCGGTGCGCCGCCAGGGCCTCGTACAGCGCGCCGCGGGCGGTGGCGAAGACCAGCAGCCGGGCGGTCGAGAACGCGAAGTCCCCGTTCGGCGCCTCGACCAGGCGGACATTGCGGAAGTCGCGCTCCTCGCGCCAGTACGCCAGGTCGTCCTCGGAGCGGCCGGAACCGTCCGCCTGGCCGGCCCGGGTGAGCAACTGGCGGGCCTGGCCGAGCAGGTCGAGGCCGAGGTTGGCCAGCGCGACCTCCTCCTCCAGCTCGGGCGCCCGGGTGCACCACTCGGTGAGCCGTTGGGCGAGGACGAGGGCGTCGTCGCCCAGCATCAGGCAGTACGCGGCGAGGTCGGCGCCGTCCAGGCCGGCCGGCACGGCGGTGTCCACACCGAGCAGCGGGTCGGCGAAGCCCGTCCCGTACGCCCAGCGGCCCTCGCCCTCGGGCTCGGCGGACGCCTCGGAGAGGCTCAGGTAGACGTGGTCGTCTGTCATGGTTCTGCTGCTCCCCGTCAGATGTGCGGGACATCCTCGGGGATGTCGTAGAAGGTCGGATGGCGGTAGACCTTGTCGCCGCTGGGGGCGAAGAACGGGTCGCGCTCGTCCGGGGTGGAGGCGGTGATCGCCGCGGACGGCACCACCCAGAGGCTGACGCCTTCGTTGCGCCGGGTGTAGAGGTCACGGGCGGCGAGCAGGGCCATCCGGTCGTCGGCCGCGTGCAGCGAACCGACGTGGACGTGGTTCAGCCCGCGCCGCGGGCGCACGAACACCTCGTAGAGCGGCCAGCCGGCCTTGGACTCGGTCACGTTCCGTTCTCCTCGCTCTGCGCGCTCGGCGCGATGGGCGTGTTCGGCGCGGTCTGCCCGCTCGGGGCCTCGGCCCGCGCTGCGCGGTCCTGCGGTGCGGGGGCCTGCGGTGCGGGGGCCTGCGGTGCGGGGGCCTGCGGCCGGCCCGGGGTGCCGCTCTCCGCCCGGCGCTTCCGCGCGTACGCGGTGGCGGCCTCGCGGACCCAGGCGCCGTCCTCGTGGGCGGCCCGGCGGCGGTCCACCCGCTGGGCGTTGCACGGGCCCTGGCCCTGGATGACCCGGGTCAGCTCGGACCAGTCCGGCTCACCGAAGTCCCAGCCGCCCCGCTCGGCGTTCCAGCGCAGCCCGGGGTCGGGGAGGGTGACCCCGAGGTGCTCCGCCTGCGGGACGGTCATGTCGACGAAGCGTTGGCGCAGTTCGTCGTTGGTGTGCCGCTTGATCCGCCACCCCATCGAGCGGGCGGTGTTCGGCGAGTTCTCGTCCGAGGGGCCGAACATCATCAGCGACGGCCACCACCAGCGGTCCACCGCGTCCTGGACCATCTCCCGCTGGGCCTCGGTGCCGCGCATCAGCGTCATCAGCAGCTCGTAGCCCTGGCGCTGGTGGAAGGACTCCTCCTTGCAGATCCGGACCATCGCACGGGCGTACGGACCGTAGCTGCAGCGGCAGAGCGGCACCTGGTTGCAGATCGCGGCGCCGTCGACCAGCCAGCCGATCACGCCGACGTCCGCGAAGGTGAGGGTCGGGTAGTTGAAGATCGAGGAGTACTTCTGGCGGCCGGAGATCAGCTTCTCGGTCAGCTCCGCCCGGTCCACGCCGAGGGTCTCGGCGGCGGCGTACAGGTAGAGGCCGTGCCCGGCCTCGTCCTGGGCCTTGGCGAGCAGGATCGCCTTGCGGCGCAGCGACGGGGCTCGGGTGAGCCAGTTGCCCTCGGGCTGCATGCCGATGATCTCGGAGTGGGCGTGCTGGGCGATCTGGCGGATCAGGGTGGCCCGGTAGGCGTCGGGCATCCAGTCCCTGGGCTCGATCCGCTGCTCGGCGGCGACGACCGCCTCGAACCGCTCCTCCTGCGTCTGCGCGGGGACCGGTTCGGCCACCTCTGTTGTCACCACGGGCCCCTCTCGCGTCCTGTCCCTGCGTCGCGCGCCCGGCAGCCGGTGCATCGGTGTGCGGTGCATCCGTGTCCGATGCATCGCCGTCCGGTGCACCGGCGTCCGGCAACGCGCCGTGCCGGGCCCGGTCGCCGCCCTCACGGCAACCGACTGACCGTTCGGTCGGTACCATTGTGCGCGGTGAGGTGGCGCCCTGACAAGGGAACCAGGCCGGACCGGGTCGCGGGGCCGCCGGACCGGGTCGCGGGGCTGAGAGTGGGGCTGCGAGCAGCGCCGGTCGCGGCCGCGCGGGGGCCGGGGCCGGCAGGCGGCTCAGCCGACCGCCGGCCCTACCGATCACACCTACCGGTCGCGCCTACCGGTCCGGCTCTACCGACCGGCCCGGAGGCGGGCCAGCTCCTCGGCGCGGGCGGCGCGCTTGGCGAACACCTTCTCCTTGCGGTCCTCCATGCGCCGCAGCGCGGTACGGCGGCCGCGGTGCGTGAGCCGGTCGATGTAGAGGCTGCCGTACAGGTGGTCGGTCTCGTGCTGGAGGCAGCGGGCGAAGTAGCCCCGGCCCTCGACGACCAGCGGACGGCCCTCCAGGTCGCGACCGCGGACCACGGCGACGTCCGGGCGGTCCAGCTCCAGGTGCGGGCCGGGGACGGAGAGGCACCCCTCGTCCGCGCCGACCAGCCTGCGGGTGCCGGCCGGGGTCTCGTCCAGCACCGGGTTGAGGATGTGGCCGACGTGCCGGACGCCCTCCTCGTCGAGGCAGTCCCAGACGAAGGCCTGGAGGTCCACCCCGATCTGGTTGGCCGCGAGCCCGACCCCCTCGGCCACCCACATGGCGGCGAACATGTCGTCCACCAGCCGGGCCAGCTCCGGCGTGCCGAACTCCTCCTCCCGCACCGCCCGGCACCTGCGGTGCAGTACCTCCTCCCCGACGACGGTGATCCGCCGCACCTCCCCGCGCAGCGTCTCCGGCGGCACCTCCGGGTACGCCGCGACCGGCTCGCCCTGCACCCGTACGCGCACCCGTACCTCCGTACCCGCCGATGCCCGCAGCTGTCCCGTCATCTCACTCCTCCACTCCCGTCGGGTCGTGTGCTGCCCGCCCGCTCGTCCGTCCACCCGTCTGGATGGGCGGACGGACTAGCTGGCTGGCTGGCTGGCTGGCTGGCTGGCTGGCTGGCAGCACACGGTCCACCGCCCACACTTTGCAAAGCCATCTCTTTGCAAACAGGCATGCGTCATCGGGGTGCCGGTACGGCACCCGCCATGACACCGGCTCCAGTGCGGTGAACTTGCCAAGCGCTTTGCAAAGTAGCATCTTTGCAAAGTGACCACCGACGAGAATCCTGCGGACGCCCCACGCACCGGGTCGGACTCGCCCGCACCCGCGTCCTCGCCTCCGGGCACCGCCCCGGCCGCCGGCTCCCCCGGCGCCGGGTCTGCCCCCGGGCGGCCGCGGAGCCCCGCACCGCTGCCGCATCACGCGGTGCGCGTCGCCCTGCTGGACCTCATCGCCGAGTGGGGCAGCATCACCTCCAACCAGGCCGCACAGCTGCTGCACCAGAGCTCCGGCACCTGCTCGTTCCACCTGCGCCAGCTCGCCCGCTACGGCCTGATCGAGGAGGCCCCCACCGGGGACGGCCGCTCCCGCCCCTGGCGGCTGCGCTGGGAGGGCTCGTTGATGCCCCCGGGGGCGGCCGAGGAACCGACCCTCCGCACCACCACCGCCCCTTCCGGACCGACGGCCTCCACCCGGTCCGGCCAGGAGTCGGACACCGGCCCGGAGGGCGTCGACTACCGACGCTGGCTCGCCCATCGATCGCTCGCCCCCGCCGAGTGGCAGCAGGACCAGGCCTCCAGCGACGTCCTCCACCTCACCCCCGGCGAACTCGCCGACCTCGGCGCCGCCGTCCGCGCCCTGCTCGCCCCCTACCGGCACCGCGGCCCCCGCCCCGACACCCGCCCGGTGGCCGCCACGACCCGGCTCTTCCCGCTGCTCGACCCGCTCCACCCGCTCGACCCGGCCGACGAGGCAGGACGACCGACCGACCGGTGAGCGGACCGGGGACGACCCGGCGGCACGACGCCACCCGGGCGGACCCCACCCGGGAGGGCGCCCGGCCGCAGCGCCGACGACCCTGGTCCCGAACGGCGGCGGGCCGGCACAGCCGCGACCCCGAACCGCGGCGGGCCCGCCGTCCGAACGCACTCGGACGACGGGCCCGCCTTGCCTGGCCGGCCGCTACCGCGGCAGAGCCGGGCTCACCCCTCCGACCGGTCCCGCAGGCGCGGCAGCGGCACCGCGAGGAGCGCCGCCAGCAGCGCGATCCGGGGAGCCAGCTGATCGATCCGGATGTACTCGTGCCGGGCATGCGCTCCGGCGCCGACCGCGCCGAAGCCGTCCAGCGTGGGCAGACCCCGCGAGCCCGGCAGGTTGGTGTCCCCGGCACCACCGGCCGGGCCGCCGTCCAGCTGCTGCCCGAGCACCGCCGCGAGCGATCGGACGTGCCGCAGCAGCGGGTTGGCGGTGCGCTCCGGCCACGCCGGCCGGCTGGACAGCACCTCCGTCCGCACCCGCGCCCCGGGCCGCAGCGCGGTGAGCCGGGCGAGGTTGTCGAGCGTGCGGCGCTGCGCCTCCCCCGTGGAGAAGCGCAGACCCAGTTCGGCCTCCGCCCGGCCGGCGACCACGTTGGCGCGGGTGCCGCCACTGATCCGCCCGGCGTTGAGCTCCGTACCGGGCTGGCAGGCGAGGCCGCGGACCGCGACCAGCTGGTCGACGAGCTCGTCCACCGCGGAGACGCCTTCCCCGGCGTCGTTACCGGCGTGCGCCTCCCGCCCCGTGACGGTGAGCCGCACCCGGGTGCTGCCCCGGCGGGCGGTCTTGAGCCGGCCGTCCGGGTGCGGCGGTTCGAGCCCCAGAACGGCGGCCGCGCCGCGCAGTTGGCGCTCGACCAGACGCTTGCCGTCGGGGCTTCCGACCTCCTCGTCCGAGACCACCACCAGCCGGACGGTGCGGTGCGGGCGCTGGCCCAGATCGGCCAGCAGGGCGAACGCGCCCTCCAGGATCGCGAGTCCGCCCTTCATGTCGACGACGCCGGGACCGCTCAGGGTGCCGTCCTGTTCGGTGACCGGCCAGTCGTCGAGGGTGCCGACGGGCCAGACGGTGTCGTGGTGGCCGACCACGAGGAGGTGCGGCAGGCTCTCGTCCTGGCCGTCCCACTGGAGCACCAGGTGGTCGCCGGCGGGGCCGGGCTCACGCCGGGCGGTGGCACCGGTGGCGCGGAATCCTGCGCTCAACTCCTCGGCAAGGGCGTCGAGTCGGGGCGCGTCACCACTGGGCGACTCGATTTGGGCGAGATCGGCGCAGCGGCGTCGGACGGCTCCGGCCAGGGTGCGGGCGCGGGAGCTGAGGGCCTGGGGCAGTCCGGGGAGGGCGGCGGTGGGGCCGGGTTGGGGTTCGCCCTCGGTGGCCGACGGGCCGGGCGGCGACACGGTTGCCGCCCGGGCGGATGCGGCGGGGCGGGCCGGCGGGGCGGGCGTGACCGGCGTCGCGGCCTGCGCGGCCTCCACCACGACTGCGGCGGCGGCCGTAGCGGCGGCGACCGTTGTCACTTCCGCCGCGGCCGTGGCCGTGGCGGCAGCGGGGGCCGCGACCGGGGTTGTGGCGAGCGTCACAGGGGTGTTGGCGGACGCGGGGCCGCCGGCGGCTTCGGTGGTCACGGCCGACGTTTCGCGTGGCCGGACGGTTTGAGGACTCAACGCTCGCCTCCGCGGCCGCCGCCGGTATTCAGCGGCCGGACCGGCCGGCCGGACCAGCCCGGGTGACCGGACCAGCCGGGGCGCGCGGCCCCGGCCCGGCGTGCGACCTGCCAGGTCGGCCCGTCTGGCCCAAGTACGGTGGAACGGCTGGGCGGCATGCTTGGCATTGCGTCCTCCTCGCTCGATCCGGAGGCCCCGGTCGGCCCGGAGCCCCCGTGGACGGCGGCTTCGATGCGGCGGGCGCAGCAACGGCACCGCCACAGGGAAGCCGAGATGTGAGCCTAGAAGAACCGTTCGGTTTCCTGCGAGGTGGCCCTGCTCCCAGCGCGCCGGGGGCCGGGCCCTGCCTCGGGCGCCCGTCGGAGAACAGCGGCGGGCGCACGGCGCGCGGGCCTGGATCGGCGCGCGAGCGCGGTCGCCGGATCGCGCCCATCTCCACCATGGACCCCGTGTCCGGGTTCGGCAGCGCAAACGGCCAAGGCGCGGGATTTCCACGCCGGATGGGTGACAGCGGCTCAGCGTTCGGTACCAGGACGCGGGCGGCCGGCGACGGTGGGGCGACGGCCGGACGCGCGGGTGCGGTGCGCGGAGGAACCCGCGTTGGGCGCGGCCACGGTGGGGCCGGCGGGGGTGGTGGAGGTGGCGGGGGTGGCGGTGACCGGGTGGGAGCGTGAGGGAGCGCGTGGGTGGAGTGTTGGCCGGTGTTGGCCGGTCCGGTGGCGCTCCGGAGTCAGCCGGAATCGACCGGGACGGTCAGGACAACCCGGGTCGGCTCCGGTCAGCCCGGGTCGTCGACGACTCCGGCGTCGCGGGCGAGCAGGGCGGCCTGGACGCGGTTGCCGACGCCCAGCGCCGAGAGGATCCGGCTGACATGCGCCTTGACGGTGCTCTCGCGCATCCCGAGCACGGCGCCGATCTCGGCGTTGGAGAGGCCACGGGCCAGTTCGCGCAGGACGTCCGTCTCGCGCGGGGTCAGCCCGGCGGTCCGGCCGCGGGCGGCGACCGCGCGCGGGGCGCCCGTGCGGTGGTAGCGGTCGATGAGGCGGCGGGCGGCGGCCGGGTGCAGCATGCCCTGGCCGCCGGCGACGATGTGGACGGCGCGGGCGATCTCGGCGGGCGGGGTGTCCTTGAGGAGGAAGCCGTCGGCGCCGGCGGCGAGCGCCTGGTAGACGTACTCGTCCAGGTCGAAGGTGGTCAGTGCGATCACGCGCGGGGCGTCGGGGAGCTCGCGCAGCCGACGGGTGGCGGCGATGCCGTCGAGGCGGGGCATCCGGATGTCCATCAGGGCGACGTCGACGCGCCGGTGGCGGGCGAGTTCGACGGCCTGCAGCCCGTCGGCGGCCTCGGCGACGACGGTGAGGGCAGGGTCCTGGGCGAGCAGATCGACGAGGCCGAGGCGGACCAGTGCGTCGTCGTCGACCACCATGGTGCGGATCATGAGCCCTCTCTCGGTGGTGGTGGGGACGGCTGGGGTGACGCGGTCGGCCGGGGTACGAGGGTCGCCGGACGCTCGGGGGACGGGAGCCGGGCGGCGAGTCGGTAGCCGCCGTGACCGTCGGCCCCGGCGTCGAGGTGGCCGCCGAGCGCACCGACCCGTTCGGCGAGCCCGACCAGGCCGTACCCGCCACCGGTGCCGGCTCCCGATGGCGCCGGTTCGCCCGCCGCGTTGCGTACCTCGACGGTGGTCGCCGGGGCGCCGTAGCGGACCCGGACCGTCACGGGGGCGGTGTACGCGTGCTTGCGGGCGTTGGTGAGCGCCTCCTGGACCAGGCGGTGAACGGCCAGGCGGTGGGTGGTGGGTACGGTCTCCGGGTCACCGTCGAGGGCGAGTTCGACCGTTTGCCCGGCGGCGGTGGCCTCGCCGACGAGTTCGGTGAGGTCGCGCAGGGCCGGTGCGGGCACTGGCGCGGGTACCGGCGCGGGTATCGGTGGTGTCGGTGGCATCGGTGTGGGCATCGCGGAAGACCGCGGCGAGCACGGCCCGCCGGTGAGCGGCCCGGCAGGGGGTGGGTGCCGTGCCGAAGCGCCCTCGGTGCCCGGCGGGTGGGCCGGGGTACCGCTCGGCTCGGGAAGGTCGGGCTCGTCCGGTGGCCGGGGTTCGGCCCGGAGTGCGCCGACGACGTCCCGCAGGTCGTCGAGCGAGCGGGCGGCGGCGGTGCGCAGGAGTTCCAGTCGATGGGCGAGCCGGTCCGGGTCCTCGGCGACCGTGCCGGCCCGGGCCTGGTCGCGCAGGACCCCGGCGTGCAGCACGAGCAGGCTGAGGCGGTGGGCCAGGACGTCGTGCATCTCCCGTGCGATCCGGGCGCGTTCGGCGGAGCGGGCCTGTTCGGCGCGGAACTCGCGTTCGCGGCGCAGCACGTCGACCTGGGTGTGCAGGGTCTCGATCAGGACGCGACGGCCGTGCTGCCAGAGGCCGAGGGAGAACGCGGCGGCCTGGATGAGCAGTTGTGAGGCGGTGGTCCCGACCCAGGCGGGGAGTGAGTCGGCGCGGGCCGCGCCGATCAGCGCGATGGTGGCGCCGCCGACCGCGGCGGGGGCGAACCGGCCGGTCGCGGCCAGGTGGTAGACGCTGAACAGGCCGGGGAAGGCGCGGTTGAGGAGCCCCGCGGTGAGGACGGGAAGGACGGCCGAGGCCGTCGGGTGGCGGCGGGCGAGGAGCAGGGACAGGGCGGCGAGCGTGGCGGCGGCGGTGCGCAGGACGTGGTGGGGGCCGTCGGCGCTCTTCCACTGGGTGAAGCCCTCCTCGGCGGCGAGGGCGAGGACGGTCAGCAGGAGGAGGGTCTCGGTCGACCGGCGGCGGCCGGGGGCGTACCAGCCGAGCAGGGCGGCGGGCGGACGCCGGTCCGGCCGGTGCTCCGCCCGGTGGCCGGGACGGCGGTCCGGACGGTGGGGGTCGCCCGGGTGGCGGGGGTGGATTCGGGGGCGCGGGTGGTCCGCACGGCCTGTGGTCACGCGGTCTCCTCCCGTCGGCCTGGGCCGATGCTAGAGCCTGCCCGGAGGGCTCGACCCCTGACGAACGACCAGCGGCACCCTGGACTTTCGTCGGGGTCCGGCGCGGCAGATCGGCAGATTCGGACCGGCCCGGGGATCCCTAGCGTCGGTGTCATGACGGCAGACACCACCACGGACATGACGACCGATCAGCCAACCTCCCGCCACCGCCCCTCCCGCACCGGTCCGGTTCGGGCCTGCGACGACCGACTGCTGTTCCTCACCGAGGCGTTGCGCACGTTCCACACTACGGGCGCGCTGGCGCCGAGCGGGCCGGGCCTGGTGAACGCCCTGGTGGTTCCGGTGACCAGCCGGCCGGACCGGCCGCTCTCGGTGCTGGAGGTCGGCGCCGGGACGGGGGCGGTGACCAGGCGGCTGGCCCGAGTGCTGCGCCCGGGAGACCGGTTGCACGTCGTCGAGGCGAACCCGCGGTTCGCCGGGCGGCTGCGGGAGGATCCGGAGCTGGCCCGGCGCGGGCCCGAGATCGGGCTGCGGCTGTCGCAGTGCCGGGTGGAGGAGCTCCCGGAGGGCCGGCCGCCGGCACCGGACGGCGGCGGGCCGGCGGGCGAGCGGTACGACGTGATCGTCTCGGGTCTGCCGTTCACCAACTTCACGCCCGCGCAGGTCCGGCACCTGCTGGAGCTCTATCTGCGACTGCTGGTGCCGGGCGGTGAGTTGACCTGGTTCGGCTACCTGGGCACGACGGCCGCGCGGACGCTGGTCGCCGGGCCCGGGCGCGGCGCCCGGCACCGGGCGGTGGTCCGGCAGTTACGGCACTTCGAGGCGACGTACGGGCTGGGCAGCCGGACGGTGTGGCGCAATCTGCCACCGGCGCGGGCCCATCTGCTGCGCGCCCCGGGCGGCGGAGACCGGGGCGGAGACCGGGGCGAGCGCCTGCCCGCCCCGGCGGCCACGGCGGCGGGCGGGCCGACGGGCGGGGCGGCCGCCGCCGCTCGATGATGGACCGGGGCCGGCCCGGCTCCGTGTCCGGCTGTGAGGAGCCTGCGATGACCGTCACGGTGCGCGATGTCGAAGCCGAGAGCCGCTTCGAGGCCCGGGTGGACGATGTCCTGGCGGGCTTCGCCGAATACATCCGCAGCGACCGGCTGGTGGTCTACCCGCACACGGTGGTCGAGCCGGCGTTCGAGGGGCAGGGGATCGGCGGCACGCTGGCCCGGGCGGCGTTGGACGACGCGCGCGAGCGCGGTCTGGCGGTACTGGCGACCTGCCCGTTCATCAAGGGCTGGATGCTGCGGCATCCCGAGTACACGGAGCTTGCCTACGAGAACCGCAGCCGGGTGAACGACTGATGGGCGGCGGGGACGAGGCCGCGGCACACCGTCGGGACGCCCGGACGTACCGGGGCGCGGAGATCGCGGTGACCTTCGATCCGCGGGTCTGCCGGCACGCGGCCGAGTGTGTGCGCGGCCTGCCGGCGGTGTTCGACACGGCCCGGCGGCCGTGGATCTCGCCGGACGCGGCGGAGCCGGGGCTGGTCGCCGAGGTGGTGCGGCGTTGCCCGACGGGCGCGCTGACCTACCGGGCGGCGGACGGCGGCCCGGAGGTGCCACAACGGCCGACGACGGTGCGGCGGACACCGGACGGGCGGCTGCTGGTCCGCGGTGAGCTGCGGGTGGCGGGCGCCGACGGTGCGGTCCGGGAGCCGCCGAGGGCGATGTTGTGCGGGTGCGGGCGCAGCGCCGAACAGCCGTACTGCGACCGGAGCGGGGCGTGCGGTGGTGCGGCGGACGGGTGAGCCCGTCGGCGGGCACAGCGGCCGAGGCCGACCGCCGAGGCACCCGTCGGGCCGACGGACGCGCACCGGACGGTCACCACACGGGACGAACGCCGGCACCGGGGGCGGATCCGGCCGGCTGCGAGTGACAGCTGACAGATGACGGCTGACAAACTTTGAAATCTGTCAGTCGACGTGCCACAGTGGACCGTGTCAGGCCGCCGCGCCCCCTGCGGTCACCCCCGCCGCCCCCTCACCCCCCACCCCACCCCTCACCCCGCCAGGAGCCCCTCGTGTCCACCACCCCCCGGACTCCCCAGCGCCCGCTCGGCGCCACCGGCCCCACCACCTCCGTCCTCGGCCTCGGCTGCATGGGCATGTCCGACCTCTACGGCCCGGCCGACGAGGCCGAGAGCATCGCCACCATCCACGCCGCGCTCGACGCGGGCATCACCCTGCTCGACACCGGCGACTTCTACGGCATGGGCCACAACGAGCTGCTGATCCACGACGCGCTGCGCGGCCGGGACCGCGCGAACGTGCAGATCAGCGTGAAGTTCGGCGCCCAGCGCAGCCCCGACGGCCAGTGGCTCGGCTACAACGCGAGCCCGGCGGCCACCAAGACCGCCCTCGCGTACACGCTGCGCCGGCTGCGCACCGACCACATCGACGTCTACCGCCCGGCCCGGCTGGACCCGACCGTCCCGGTCGAGGAGACGGTCGGCGCGATCGCCGACCTCGTCAAGGCCGGCTACGTCCGCCACATCGGCCTCTCCGAGGTCGGCGCCGACACGCTGCGCCGGGCCGCCGCCGTCCACCCGATCAGCGACCTGCAGATCGAGTACTCGCTGCTCTCGCGGTCCGTCGAGGCCGAGATCCTGCCCACCGCCCGGGAGCTGGGCATCGGCGTCACCGCGTACGGCGTGCTCTCGCGCGGGCTGCTCAGCGGGCACTGGAGCAACGAGCGGGCGCTGGCGGGCACCGACTTCCGCGGCCACAGCCCCCGCTTCCAGGGCGACAACCTGACCCACAACCTCCAGCTGGTCGAGGCCCTGCGCGCGGTCGCCGCCGAGCGGGGCGCGAGCGTCGCCCAGGTCGCGATCGCCTGGGTCGCCTCGCGCGGCGAGGACGTCGTGCCGCTGGTCGGCGCCCGGCGTCGCGACCGGCTCACCGAGGCCCTCGGCGCGCTGGACGTCAGCCTCACGGCGGCCGACCTCGCCGCCATCGAGGCCGCCGTCCCCGCCGGGTCCGCCGCCGGGGACAGGTACGCTGCGGCTCAGATGGCCCACCTCGACAGCGAGCACTGACCGGCGCCCCCGGCGGTCGCCGGCCCGCCGCCGGGACCGGGCCTCACCGGCGGCGCCACCCCCGCGCCGCCGGGCCGAGCGCCCGCCCGGCCGCCGCACCGCCCGCCAGCCGCAGCACCGCCGCCTCCCCGGCGGCGGACGCACCACCCCGTTAGGACGTACCTCCCCGTGGCCACCGACAGCGCACTCACCCCCGAGCAGATCCTGGGCGCGACGGAGGAGGTCCTCAGGCGGTTCGGCCCGGCCAAGGCCACCGTGGTGGACGTCGCCCGCACCCTGGGCGTCAGCCACGGCAGCGTCTACCGCCACTTCCCCAGCAAGGCGGCGCTGCGCGAGGCCGTCACCCAGCGCTGGCTCGACCAGGCGCACGACAGCCTCGCGGCCATCACCGCCGAGCCCGGACCGGCGGTCGAGCGCCTGCACCGCTGGCTGGAGACGCTGTTCGCCGCCAAGCGGAAGAAGGCGCTGGACGACCCGGAGCTGTTCGCGACGTACCTGGTCCTGGTCGCGGAGAACAGCGGCACCGTCGACGCCCACATCGACACCCTGGTCGGGCAGATCGGCCGGATGGTCCAGGACGGGCTGGCCTCCGCGGAGTTCGGGGCGACCCCCGTGGGCCCGACCGCCCGGGCCCTGTTCGAGGCGACCGCGCACTTCCACGACCCCGCGTACGCCGCCGAGTGGTCCGACCCGCGCACACCGGAACGCTTCGCCGCCCTCTGGACGCTCCTCCTCGGCGGCCTCCTCGCCCGCTGACCGGGCACCGGCTGACCAGGCACCGGCCGGCCGGGCACCCACTGACCGGGCACCCGCCAGGCCCCCGGACCGGACCGGCACCCCCGGGCACCTCCCGGAAAGGCGCTCGCCCCACCGGACCGTCGCCAGGCAGGCTGTCACGCACGATCGATCCCCCGAGGAGGACGACATGCGTGCCACCGGTCCCGCGCTGAACAGCCTGCGAGGGCTCGCCCTCGGCGATGCCTTCGGCGACCGCTGGTTCTCCGCCCCGCTCGACGAGGCCCCCGCCGCGCTCGCCGCCCGGCTGCCCCGCCCGGCGCCCTGGCACTGGACGGACGACACCGCGATGGCGCTCGTCCTGGTCCGCCATCTGCTCCGCCACGGTGAGGTCCACCAGGACGCGCTGGCGGACGGGTTCGCCGAGGAGTACACCACCGCCTACGGCCGCAAGTACGGCCCCTCGATGCACGGCGTGCTGCGCGCGATCGGCGGCGGCAGCGACTGGCGGGCCGTCACCGCAGCGCAGTTCGGCGGCCAGGGCTCCTACGGAAACGGCGCCGCGATGCGAGTCGCGCCGCTCGGCGCGTGGTTCGCCGACGACCTGGACACCGTCGCCCGGCAGGCCGAACTGCAGGCGCTCACCACGCACTTCCACCCGGAGGCGGTGGCGGGCGCCGTCGCGGTCGCGCTCGCGGCGGCGCTCGCCGCCCGCAGCCGGGGGCAGCACCCGCCCGGCCGGGCCGAGCTGCTCACCGAGGTCGCCGACCGGCTGCCCGACAGTGACGTCCGCTCCGGGGCGCGGATCGCCGCCCGGCTGCCCGGGCACACCAGCGTCCGGCACGCCGCGCACGTCCTGGGCTCCGGCCTCCGCATCTCCGCCCCGGACACCGTCCCGTTCGCCCTCTGGTCGGCCGCGGCGCACCTGGACTCCCTGCCGGACGCGCTCTGGCACACCCTGGAGGGGTGGGGCGACATGGACACCACCTGCGCGATCGCGGCCGGCGTGGTCGCCGCCCGGACCGGCCTCACCGGGATCCGCGCCGCCTGGCTGGACGCCCAGGAGGAGCTGCCGGCGTGGGTGGCCGAGTCACGGGTGGCCGAGTCACGGGCGACCGGTTCGTGAGCGACCCGGCCGGAACGGCATCGGCCGACGGCTCGGAGCGGTCGCGACCGGGGCGGGACACGGCTCACCCGCGGTCGTGACCGGCCCGAGACAGCACGAACCCGACACGGCGCCAACCCTGCGCGGCGCGCCCCCAGCCCACGGCGCGAACCCGGCACCGCGCGGACCCGCTCGCCCCGTCAGTCGCGGGAGTTGCCGAAGAAGATCCGGTAGAGGATCAGCAGCACCAGCGCGCCGCCGATCGCCGAGCCCCAGGTGGCCAGGTCGAAGAAGTGCGCCGACACCGGCCGGTGCAGGAACCGCGAGGAGAGCCAGCCGCCGACGAAGGACCCGGCGATGCCGATCAGGGTGGTCACCACCAGGCCGCCCGGGTCCTTCCCCGGCAGCAGCAGCTTGGCCAGCGCCCCCGCCACCAGACCCAGCACGATCCACGCGAGTATGCCCACGCGTCCTCCCACCCTCCGTCACGGCGGTCCGGTCCGACCGCTCCCACCGGCGAGGACGCCTCCGTGCGCCCCCGCGGTTGCGGTGCGCCGGGCGTGGCACCCCGCGGCCCGGCGGCCCGCGCCGCGATACTGCGGCCATGCGCATCCTGATCGCCACCGCCGGGTCCCGGGGCGATGTGGCCCCCTTCACCGGCCTCGGCGCCCACCTCCGCGCGGCCGGCCACCAGGTGGCCGTCGCCACCCACAGCACCTTCGCCGACACCGTGCGCGCCGCCGGACTGGAGTTCCGCCGCCTCCCGGTCGACCCGCGCGCCGAGCTCGCCTCCGACCGCGGCCAGCAGCTCCTGCGCACCGGTTCCGGACCGCTGTCCGTCATCCGACTCCTGCGCCTGGGCCGCTCCTTCATGCCCGCCCTCGGCGACGGCATCGTCGAGGCCACCGCACGGGGCACCGACCTCCTGCTCACCACCAGCGCGACCACCCCGCTCGGCCAGGTCGCCGCCGAGGCCGCCGGCATTCCCAGCATCGGCCTCTACCTGCAACCGATCGCCCCCACCCGGGAGTTCGCGCCCTCCGTGACCGGCACCCGGTCGCTGGGCCGCACCGGGAACCTGCTCGCCGGCCACGCGGTGGAGGCGGCCACCGACCGGCTCTTCGCCCCCGCCGTCCGCCAGTTGCGCCACCGGCTCGGGCTCGCGCCGCACAGCATCGCCCGGGCCCGGCGGGCCCACCCCGTGCTGCACGGCTTCTCCCCCGTCGTCGTCCCGCGCCCGGCCGACTGGCGCCCCGGCCTCGACGTGGCCGGCTACTGGTGGCCGCACCCCGAACCCGGGTGGCGGCCCCCGGACCGGCTCACCGACTTCCTGGCGGCCGGTCCGCCGCCGGTCTTCGTCGGCTTCGGCAGCCTGGTCGTCCCCGAGCCGGAGGCGCTCAGCGCCACCGTCCTCGCCGCCCTGCGGGCGGCCCGGGTGCGGGTCGTCCTCCAGGCGGGCTGGAGCGGGCTCGGCGCGGCCGACTCCGACGACGTCCTGACCATCGACGACGCCCCGCACGACTGGCTGTTCCCCCGGATGGCCGCCGTCGTCCACCACGCCGGCGCCGGCACCACCGCCGCCACCCTGCGGGCCGGCACGCCCGCCGTCCCCGTGCCCGCCCAGCTCGACGCGCCGTTCTGGTCCGCCCGCCTCACCCGCCTCGGCACCTCCCCCGGCCCCGTCCCGCTCCCCTCGCTCACCGCCGCCCGGCTGGCCGCCGGCGTCCGCCGCGCGCTCGACGACCCGCGCTACCGCGACCGCGCCCGGGCCGTCGCCGCCACGCTGGCCGCCGAGGACGGCACCGCCAAGGTCCTGGCCGCCGTCGACCGCCTCTCCGCCTGACCCCGCGCACCGCGCACCGCGCACCGGGCGGGGCTCAAGACCTCCGGCGGGCAGCACGGGGGGCGGTCCGGGGCGGGTCCGCGCTCAGAGCCGGGGGATGATGTCGGTGCCGTAGGCGTCGATGGTGCTTTCGACCGCGTCGTGCATGGCGTAGACGGCGAACTGGTCGACGCCGAGGGCGCGGAGGTGCTCCAGGCGGGCCCGGTGGGCGGCGGGCGGGCCGATGAGACAGAACCGGTCGACGATCTCGTCGGGGACGAACGCGGTGTCGGGGTTCCCGGCCCGGCCGTGGTGGCTGTAGTCGTAGCCCTGGCGGCCCTTGATGTACTCGGTGAGGGCCTCGGGGACGAGGGCGGAGTGCTCGCCGTAGTGGGTGACGAGGTCGGCGACGTGGTTGCCGACCATGCCGCCGAACCAGCGGCACTGTTCGCGGGCGTGGGCGAGGGCGGCCGGGGAGTCGTCGGCGGTGACGTAGGCCGGGGCGGCGACGCAGATGGTGACGGCGTCGGGGTCGCGGCCGGCCTCGGTGGCGGCGGCGCGGACCGCCTTGATCATGTACTCGGTGAGGTAGGGGTCGGCGAGTTGGAGGATGAAGCCGTCGGCCTGGCGGCCGGTGAGGGCGAGCGCCTTGGGGCCGTAGGCGCCCATCCAGATCGGCAGCGCGGCGCCCTCACGGACCCAGGGCAGACGCATCTCGGTGCCGTCGACCTCGACGGTGCGGCCCTCCGCCAACTCCTTGACGGCGTACATGGCTTCGGAGAGCCGGGCGAGGGTGGCGGGGTGGCGGCCGGCCACCCGCATCGCGGAGTCGCCGCGGCCGATGCCGCAGACCGTCCGGTTGCCGTACATGTCGTTGAGGGTGGCGAAGAGGGAGGCGGTCACCTCCCAGGTGCGGGTGGAGGGGTTGGTCACCATCGAGCCGACGGTCAGCGTCGTGGTCTCGGCGAGGATCCGGCTGTAGATGACGAAGGGCTCCTGCCACAGGACGCAGGAGTCGAAGGTCCAGCCGTGGCTGAACCCGGCCTGTTCGGCGCGGACCATGCGGTCGATGAGCAGGCGGGCGGGCGGGTCGGTCTGCAGGACGAGGCCGATGTCCATCGGGAGCGCTCCAGGGAAGGGTACGGCCGCCCGGGGCCGACGCGGCGGCCCCGGGCGACGGCGGTGCGGGGTCGTCAGACGAGGTACTGGCAGGTGTCGCGACGCAGGAAGGTGCCGTGGCCGGCACGGCCCAGCCAGGTGCCGTCGTCGAGGATCACGGTGCCGCGGGAGAGCACCGTGCGGGCGCGGCCGGTGAGCCGGCGCCCCTCGTAGGCCGAGTAGTCGACGTTCATGTGATGGGTGGCGGCCGAGACGGTCTGCACGGCGGTGGGGTCGTAGACGACCACGTCGGCGTCGGCCCCGGGGGCGATGGTGCCCTTGCGCGGGTGCAGGCCGAACATCCGGGCGGGGGTGGTGCAGGCGATCTCGATCCAGCGGCGGCGGGTCAGGTGACCGTCGACGACGGCCTGGTGCAGCAGGTCCATCCGGTTCTCCACGCCGGGCAGGCCGTTGGGGATCTTGGAGAAGTCGCCGCGGCCGAGCTCCTTCTGGCCGGCGAAGCAGAACGGGCAGTGGTCGGTGGAGACCACCTGGAGGTCGTTGGCGCGCAGCCCGCGCCAGAGCGCCTCCTGGTGCTCCCGGGGGCGCAGCGGCGTGCTGCAGACGTACTTGGCGCCCTCGAAGCCGTCGGCCCCGGTCTCGGCGAGGTTGTCGGTGGAGAGGAAGAGGTACTGGGGGCAGGTCTCGCCGAAGACGTTGAGGCCGTCGTCGCGGGCCCGGACGAGTTCGGCGAGGGCGGCGGCGGCGGAGACGTGGACGACGTAGAGCGGGCTGCCGGCGACCTGGGCGAGCTTGATGGCGCGGTGGGTGGCCTCGGCCTCCAGGAGTTCGCGGCGGACCTCGCCGTGGTGGCGGGGGTCGGTCCGGCCGGCGGCGAGGGCCTGTTCGACGAGCACGTCGATGGCGATGCCGTTCTCGGCGTGCATCATGACGAGTCCGCCGTTGAGGGCGCCGCGTTGCATGGCGCGCAGGATGCGGCCGTCGTCGCTGTAGAAGACGCCTGGGTAGGCCATGAAGAGCTTGAAGGAGGTGGATTCGCCGGAGTCGACGAGGGCGTCCATCTCCTTGAGGACCGCGTCGTTGACGTCGGAGACGATGGTGTGGAACGCGTAGTCGACGGCGCAGTTGCCGTCGGCCTTGGCGTGCCAGCCGTCGAGGCCTTCGCGCAGCGAGCCGCCGACGGGTTGGACGGCGAAGTCGACGATGGTGGTGGTGCCGCCCCAGGCGGCGGCGCGGGTGCCGGTCTCGAAGGTGTCGGAGGCGGCGGTGCCGCCGAAGGGCAGCTCCATGTGGGTGTGGGCGTCGACGCCGCCGGGGATCACGTAGTGGCCGGTGGCGTCGATGACGGTGTCGGCGGTCCAGGCGCGGGCGGCGTCGCTGTCGCTGGCGGCGAGGGCGGCGACGCGCTCGCCCTCGATCAGGACGTCGGCGTGGATCTCGTCGGCGGCGGTGATGACGAGGCCGCCGCGGATGACGGTGCGGGTCACGGTGTCCGGCTCCCTCAGGCCTCGGTGAGCGGGCCGTAGGCCTCGGGCCGGCGGTCCCGGTAGAACGCCCACTGCTGCCGGACCTCCTCGATGAGGCCGAGGTCGAGGTCGCGGACGACGAGTTCCTCCTCCTTGTCGGAGGCGACGTCGCCGACGAACTGGCCGCGCGGGTCGACGAAGTAGGAGGTGCCGTAGAAGTCGTTGTCGCCGTACTCCTCGGTGCCGACGCGGTTGATGGCGGCGACGAAGTACTCGTTGGCGACGGCGGCGGCGGGCTGTTCGAGCTGCCAGAGGTAGGCGGAGAGGCCGCGGCTGGTGGCGGAGGGGTTGTAGACGATCTGGGCGCCGGCCAGGCCGAGGGCCCGCCAGCCCTCGGGGAAGTGGCGGTCGTAGCAGATGTAGACGCCGACCCGGCCGACGGCGGTGTCGAAGACGGGCCAGCCGAGGTTGCCGGGCTTGAAGTAGTACTTCTCCCAGAAGCCCTTGACCTGGGGGATGTGGTGCTTGCGGTACTTGCCGAGGTAGCTGCCGTCGGCGTCGATCACGGCGGCGGTGTTGTAGTAGACGCCGGGCTGCTCCTCCTCGTAGACGGGGACGACGACGACCAGGCCGAGTTCGCGGGCGAGGTCCCGCATCCGGCGGACGGTGGGGCCGTCCGGGACGGCCTCGGCCCAGCGGTAGTGCTCGGGGTCCTGGACCTGACAGAAGTACGGGGCGTTGAAGACCTCCTGGAACCCGATGATCTTCGCGCCCTGGGCGGCGGCCTCGCGCGCGTGGCGCTCGTGGAGGGCGATCATCGTCTCCTGATCACCGGTCCACCGGGTCTGCACGAGGGCGGCACGGACGATCTGCGACATGGGTACCTCCGCAACTCCGTGGCCCGGCCTGGGGGTCGGGCCCGCGGTCTGAGGGTTGACGGGGCGGATCTGCCTCTGGTTCCCGCACGTGTCGACATGCGGCGGTGCACACATCTACGTGCGTAGAACGTGGTCCGTCGACGGTAGGCCCGGCCTCGGTGGCCTGACAATACGTCGGACGTGACGCGGCCGGGGCGATCCTGTTGCGCGGACACGCGGGGGCTTCCGGACGGGATGAAACGCTCATCTACCCCGTTGGCACACTCCTTACTCATTCGGGTGAATCCGGGTGCGGGACGGTGCGGGACGGGGTAAGACGCCCGAGGGTGCCGCTGCGGTCCGTCACCGGAGCGCTCCCGACGGTGATCTCCCGGCGGTGCGTTCCTGACGACGAGTCCCGGCGGCGGGTTCCCCGCGATGAGTTCCTGACGGCGATCCGGGCGAGGTCCACGGGGGAGGTCGACGTGACGGCTGCATCCGATCCGTCCGGGCCGCGCGGCGTGCCCCCGGGCACCCCGCGTTCGCTCACCGGCGCCACGCCGGGCCCGGTGCCGCCCTGGGCCGGCCTGCTGCTCGCCCTGGCCGTGCCGCTGCCGCTCGCGCTGGGGAGCGCGCTGTTCGCCCGGTGGGCACCGGCGGTGCGGAGCGTACGGCTGCAGCTGGCCGGTTCCGCGGCAGCCGCCGAGGCCGCGGTCGCCGGGCGGGCCGCCGACCACCGGGCGGCGCTGCGGGCCGAGCCCTGGCTGCTCGGCGGCACCACCCTGACCCTCGTAGCGGCGGGGCTGCTGGGCTGGTACGTGCTCACCCGGCCGCACTGGCGGCTGGCCGCGCTCGCCGCCGGGGGCGCCGGCCTGCTCGCGGGCGCGCTGGGCATCGCGGAGAACGTCCTGCTCGGCACCGGGCTGGACGGACTCGGCACCGGTCCGGCCGCAGGTCCGGCCGGCCCGCGCTCCGGTTCCGACGCGCCGTTCGCCGCCGCGGCCGCGCTCGCCACGGTGAAGTGGCTGCTCCTGCTGCCCGCCGGGGCGGTCGCCCTGACTGTCCTGGTGATCACTCTGCACCGCGCGGTGCGCGGCATCCTGCGCCACCGGCGCGCGGCCGACCCCGGCCCGGCCACCTCGGCCGACGCCGCCACCGCGACGGACGCCGACCCGGACACCGCCACCGCCACCGCCACCGCCACCGCCACCGCCACCGCCACGGACGCCGACCCGGACACCTCCGGCCCCGAGCTGATCCCGCCCTGGCCGGTGGCCACCGCCCACGGCGGGCGCTGGCCGCCCGGCCACCGGTCGCACGGCCCGCTCGACCGCCACGCCCGCTGGCGCAACGGTGCCCTGGTGCCCCCCGGCCGGGAGCCCGCCCGGCTCGGCTTCTGCGTCTCCGGCGGCGGCATCCGGTCCGCCTGCGTCACGCTCGGCGCGCTGCAGGCGCTGCGGCCCTGGCTGAAGCGGGCCCGCTACCTGGTCTCCGTCTCCGGCGGCGGCTACACCACCGGGGCGCTGCAGCTCGCGCTCAGCGACTCCGCGCCCGGCGGGCCGGTGCGCGCCGTCTCCGGTCTGACGGCGGACAACGTCCTGGAGCCCGGCTCACCGGAGGAGGACCACCTCCGGCGTCACGCCAAGTACCTCGCCGACGGGGCCGGCCAGTGGCTGGTCGCCCTCGGGACGCTGCTGCGCGGCCTGGTCGCGGCACTGACCCTGCTGCTCGCCGCCGTCCTGGTGCTCGGCCTCGGGCTCAGCCGGTTCTACCAGTTCGTCCCGCTGACGGACCTGGACGCGCTGGCCGCCGTCGGCCTGCGCACCGGCGGGAGCACCCGGCTCGGCGCGTTCACCGTCCGGGAGCCCGCCGTGCTGGCGCTGCTCGGGCTGCTGGTGGCCGCCGCGCTCTGCTGGCTGCTCTGGCTGCTGACCTTCTCCCTGCTCGGCTGGGGCGCCCCGCTGCCGCGGGCGCTGCGGCGGCTCTCGCACGGCGCCCTCGCGCTGGCCGCGCTGCTGGCCACCGGGGTGCTGCTGGTGCCCGGGGTGGCCTGGGGCGCGGTCTGGGCGCAGCAGTCGCTCGCCGTGGGCGCCCGGCAGACCGGCGCCGGCCTGAGCCTGACCGTCCTGCTCAGCTACCTCAGTCTGCTGCTCGGCATACTCTGGCGCGGGCGCCGGGTCGTCGAGCAGGGCGCGGCGGCCCTGGGCGGGCTGCTGCGCGGCACCCGGCGGCTCGGCGGCGGGGTGGCCGACCGGCTCGTCCAGTACCTGCTGGTGTGGGCGGCGCTCGCCGCGCTGTCGGCGGGGGCCCTGCTCGCGCTCGGCTGGGCGGTCGCCACCGGTCACGCCTGGCCCGTCGCCGCCCAGGTGCTGCTGCCGTTCGTCCTCGGCACGGTCGGGCTCAACCTCGACCAGACCTGGATGAGCCTGCACCCGTTCTACCGCCGCCGGCTGGCCTCCGCGTTCGCCGTCCGCCGCGCCACCGAGGACGGCGAGGTGCTGGCCCGGCCGTACCACTTCTACCGCGAGCAGACCTGGCTCAGCCATTACGGCGCCCGGCACCCCGACGTCCCGCAGGTGCTCTTCGCGGCGGCGGCCAACCTGTCGGGCAGCTCCCGCACGCCCCCGGGGCGCCGGGCGGTCTCGTTCACCTTCTCGCACGACTACGTCGGCGGGCCGGACGTCGGTTACGCCCGCACCGACCTGCTGGAGCGGCGCACCCGGCGGCACATCGCCAGGGACCTCACCGTGCAGTCCGCGATGGCCGTCTCGGGCGCCGCCTTCTCCTCGGCGATGGGCCGTCAGTCCCGCGGCTACCAGGGCCTGTTCGCCGTCACCAACGCCCGGCTGGGCACCTGGCTGCCCAACCCGGCCGCGCTCGGACCGCTCTGGGCGCCGGACCGGGACTGGCGCCTCCCCCCGCAGCCCGCCGTCCGGCGGCTGCCCTACCAGCTGCGCGAACTGTGCGGGCGCTTCCCGATGGACGACCGCTTCCTGCTCACCACCGACGGCGGGCACTACGAGAACCTCGGCCTGGTCGAGCTGCTCCGGCACCGGGTGCGGACGGCGGTCTGCGTGGACGCCAGCGGGGACGCCCCCGCCGCCGCCAGCCTGGCGGCGGCGATCACCCTCGCCCGCGAGGAACTCGGCATCGTGATCACCCTGCACGAACCGGAGCTGCTGATCCCCGGCAGTGCCGACCAGTCGCTGCGCGGACTGGCGGCGCGGCTGGCGGACCGGCTCTCGGCCCGGGCGGTGATCACCGGCGACATCCGCTACCCGGACCCGTTCGACGTGCCCGGCGACGACGAGGCCGGGCCCGGCGGCCCCGGCGCGCACGGCGTCCACCGTGCCGGCGGCGACGGCGACGAGTGGCGCCACCACGGCACGCTGATCGTCGTCCAGGCCGTCCTCACCCCCGGCATGCCGTACGAGCTGCACGCCTACGCGGCGGCCAACCAGGCGTTCCCGAACGACAGCACCAGCGACCAGTGGTTCGACCACCGGCAGTTCGACGCCTACCAGACGCTCGGCCGCCATCTGGGTGAGCAGGCGGCGCCCGTGCTCAAGGCGGCGCTGGCCGGACCGGGGCGCGCGCCCGCGGCGGCCCGCGTACCGACCGCGCAGACCGCCCCGACGGCCCCGACCAGCGCGGCAACGCGCCCGGCCGCGGCGCCCCCGCCACCCCGGCGCGCCACGCACGAGTGATCGGGCTCGCTTGACTCGTGCCCGTCGCGTCGGGAAAGATCCGGCGCATGGACTCCGGCACCACTCTGGTTTGCCGCCTGCACGTCGATCTGCGACGCCAGGCGAGTTCCATCTGTGCCTGTTGACCTCGACCCTCCTCGCCGGTCCCGCCCTGTGACGTCCGCCAGGGCCCGCGCCGCGCACCCGTACCCGTCTTCCTGACGCGCCCTGCCCGGCGCTCCCGTGCCACGCGCACGCCTGCTCCCCCTGCCGGGCCCGGTCGTACCCTCCGCTCGTTCCGCCTTCCCCGAGGACGCCCACATGAGCCTGGACCTCGCCCCCGGCACCCCGGCCGGCCCCGAAGCCACCGCCCCCGACACCTCCGCGCCCGCCACCGTCACAGCCGAACGGACCCGCACACCGCTCACCCCGAAGGCCCTGCGCGCGATCGTCCGCGACCTCGCCGAGCAGCCCGACCAGTGGATCCACCACGTCCGGCTGTCCACCGAGGAGCGCTGGTACCGGCGGCTGGCGGCCGACGAGGACCACGAGGTGTGGCTGATCAGCTGGTTGCCCGGCCAGTCCACCGGGTTCCACGACCACGGCGGCTCGCGCGGCGCGTTCGCCGTCGCGCTGGGCGAGCTGGAGGAACTCTCGCTCGGCGGGCCGGACCAGGGCCTGCTGATCCGCCGGATCGCGGCCGGCACCGCCCGGGCGTTCGGCCCGGAATACGTGCACGACGTCCGCAACACGGCCGCCGGCCCCGCGGTCACGCTGCACGCCTACTCACCGCCGTTGAGCTCGATGGCGCACTACGAACTGCGGGCCGGCGGACTGGTCCGCACCTCGCAGGAGGGACCGGAGCAATGGTGACCACGATCGACGACCTGGTGGAGCGCGCCCGCGAAGGGGTCCACCGGCCCCGGGCCCGCGAGGCCTACCAGGCGCAGCTGGACGGCGCGCTGCTGGTGGACATCCGGCCGGCGGCACAGCGGGCGGCCGAGGGGGAGGTCCCCGGCTCGCTGATCATCGAGCGCAATGTGCTGGAGTGGCGGCTGGATCCGACGGGCAGCCACCGGATCCCCGAGGCCACCGGCTACGACGTGGAGGTGATCGTGGTCTGCTCGGAGGGCTATGCCTCCAGCCTGGCCGCCGCCTCGCTCCGCGAGCTGGGGCTGCACCGGGCGACGGACCTGGACGGCGGGTTCGTCGGCTGGGCCGCCGCCGGGCTGCCGACGCGTCAGAGCGGCTGAGCGGCCGACCGGCCCACCGGCACGACACGCCCCGGCCCGGCCCGGCGGCCCGAGCCGCCCCGGAGGCCCGGGCCGGCGACCGGCGGCTGCGTCCCGGGCCCCGGCGGCCCACCCGGTGGCTCCGGAGCCCTCCCCGCCCTCCCCGGCCCGGCTGCCCCGGGCGGACGGTAAATCAGGGACAGGAGATGATTCAGGTCATAGTCTGATCGGAGTTTCCGCCGGTCCGATGCTGGGCAGCCACGCGGGCGGAAGAACGCCCGGGCGGTTGATCCGACAGGTGCGGCCGTTTCACGGGCCGTCACATGTCGACAAACCGCCACGACCGACAGACCGACACCGTCGGCGCCAGCAACGGAAGGCGCCGAGACAGAGGAAACTCCCCGTGATCAGATTCGACGGCGCCGGCAAGCGCCACCCCGATGGCACCATCGCCGTCGGGAGCCTGGACCTCGATGTGCCCACCGGCCGGATAACCGTCCTGGTCGGCCCGTCCGGCTGTGGCAAGACCACGCTGCTGCGCATGGTCAACCGGATGGTGGAGCCGACCTCGGGCCGGGTACTCCTGGACGGCACGGACGTCGCCGAACTGGAGCCCGCCAGGCTGCGCCGGGGCATCGGTTACGTGATCCAGCAGGCCGGGCTCTTCCCGCACCGCAAGGTGATCGACAACATCGCCACCGTCCCCTACCTCCTCGGCTGGGACCGGAAGAGGGCCCGGGCCCGCGCCGCCGAGCTGCTGGAGCTGGTCGGCCTGGCCCCCGAGACCGGCAAGCGGTACCCGTTCCAGCTCTCCGGCGGCCAGCAGCAGCGCGTCGGGGTGGCCCGGGCCCTGGCCGCCGACCCGCCGGTCCTGCTGATGGACGAGCCGTTCAGCGCCGTCGACCCGGTGGTCCGGGCCGGGCTCCAGGAGGAGCTGCTGCGGCTGCAGTCCGAGCTGCACAAGACGGTGCTCTTCGTCACGCACGACATCGAGGAGGCCGTCCGGCTCGGCGACCAGGTCGTGGTGCTGCGCGAGCAGGGCCGGATCGCCCAGCTCGCCGATCCGCACACCCTGCTCACCGCGCCCGCCGACGACGGGGTCGCCGCCTTCCTCGGCCGGGACCGGGGGCTGCGCGGGCTCGGCCTGCGCTCCGCCGTCGCCGTCGCCGTCCGCCCGGTGGCCGACGGACTGCGCCACGGGGGGTGGGAGCTGGCCCTGGACGACGAGCGCCGTCCGATCGGCTGGATCGACCGGGACGCCGCGACCGCCACCCTGCGCCCGGCGGCCGGGTACCGCCCGGAGACCGACACCCTGCGCACCGCGCTGGACGCCGCCGTCCTCTCCCCCGCCGGGGTCGCGGTCGCGCTGGACGCCGACGGCCGGGCCACCGGCACGGCGAGCCGGGAGGCCGTCCTGGCCGCCCTCGCGGCCCCGCCGGCACCGGCACCGGCACCGGCACCCGCACCGAACGGGCGGGCGTCCGGGGCCGGCCCGGCGGAGCGGACGCGGGTGCCCGAGGAGGCCGACGCGGCGGACGAGATCGACGGGGTCACCGGTGGACGATGAACCGATCGTCCGGTGGTACTGGATCGGCGACCACCTCGGCTATCTCGGCAACCTGCTCGCCGACCACGCGGTGATCGCCCTGCTCCCGGTGCTGATCGGCCTGCTGCTGGCCGTCCCCATGGGGCTCGCCTGCGCCCGCTTCCCCCGGCTCTACCAACCGCTGGCCGCCGTCTTCAACGTCGTCTACGCGCTGCCCTCGCTGGCGGTCTTCGTGGTGCTCATCCCCTACACCGGGCTGGCCACCCAGGCCACCGTGATGATCCCCCTCACCTTCTACGCGATCGCGGTACTGCTGCCCACCACCGTGGACGGCCTGCACGCCGTCCCCGACCCGGTCCGCCAGGCGGCGACGGCGATGGGGTACGGACCGTGGCACCGGCTGGCGGCCGTCGAACTGCCCGCCTCGGTGCCCTACCTGGTCGCCGGGCTCCGGGTCGCGGCGGTCTCCAGCATCTCGCTGGCGAGCGTCGGCGCACTGGTCGGGCGCGGCGGGCTCGGCTACCTCTTCATCGACGGCTTCCAACGCACCTTCCCGACCCCGATCGTGGCGGGCATCGTGCTGATCGCCGCGCTGGCGCTGGTCGTGGACCTGCTGCTGATCGGAGCCCGGCGGCTGCTCGCGCCCTGGGCCGTCCGGGAGACGGGGGCCGGCCGGTGAACTGGCTCTCCTGGCTGGGTGACTTCTTCTCCGCCCCGGACCGCCGCAGCGGCCCGGACTCGATCCTGCACCGCGTCGCCGAGCACCTGCTGCTCTCCGGCGAGGCCCTCTTCTACGCGGCCCTGCTGGCCGTGCCGCTCGGCCTGCTGATCGGCTACACCGGCCGCGGCGCCACCGTCGTCACCTCGATGGCCGGCGCCGCCCGCGCGCTGCCCACGCTCGGCCTGGTGACGCTCGCGGTGCTGCTCGCCGGGGTCGGCGACACGGCCGTACTGATCCCGCTGGTCGCGCTCGCCGCGCCGCCGCTGCTGGTCGCCGCCGTCGAGGGGGTGCGCGGGACCGACCCGGACGTCCGGGACGCGGCGCGCGGGGTCGGGCTGACGCACCCGCAGGTGCTCCGGCAGGTCTGTCTGCCGTCCGCGCTGCCGACCCTGCTGGCCGGGTTCCGGACCGCGACCGTCCAGGTCGTCGCGACGGCCACGGTCGCCGCGTACGTCGGCCTCGGCGGCCTCGGCCGGTACGTCATCGACGGGCTGGCCACGCGGAACTACGCCGTGACGGTGGGCGGCGCGCTGCTCGTGGTGCTGCTCGCGGTCGGCGCCCAGCTGTTCTTCGCCCTGCTGGCCCGGTTCGCGCTCCCACCCGGACTGCGCGCCCAGCGTCGGTCCCACCCGTCCCGCCCGTCCCGCCGGACCCGCTGATCCTGCTCTTCCCGCTGATCCCGCTGATCCCGCTGATCCCGCTGATTCTCATCCGCCCCGAAAGGACACGTATCACCATGTCGACATCCGCACGCCGCCGAAGCGGTCGCCGGGCCCTGCTCCTCGGTACGGTCGCCGCGCTCGCCCTCGGCGCCACCGCCTGCTCCTCCTCGGGCGGCGACCCGCTCGGCGGCTCCTCGAACTCGGCCGCCGCGACCGGCGGCTCGACGGCCGGCGGCGGGTCCGGCTCCACCGTGGTGGTCGGCTCGGCCAACTTCCCCGAGAACGTGCTGCTCGGCTCGATCTACTCGCAGGCGCTGAAGGCCAAGGGCGTCAAGGTCGAGGAGAAGTTCAACATCGGCAGCCGCGAGGTGCTGTACGGGCAGCTGCAGAACGGCAGCCTGACGGTGCTGCCCGAGTACAACGGCGCGCTGCTCTCCTACCTCGGTGCCAAGGCGGCCACGCCCACCACGGGCGACGTCAACGCGGCCCTGGCGAAGACCCTGCCCGCCTCGCTGGCCATCCTGGACTCCTCGCCCGCCGAGGACAAGGACACCCTGAGCATCAGCCAGGAGAGCGCCGACAAGTTCCAGCTGAAGACCATCGAGGACCTGGTCGCCAAGGCGGGTGAGTTCACCATCGGCGGCCCGCCGGAGTTCAAGACGCGCCAGGAGCAGCCGCTCAAGGACGTCTACGGGCTGACCTTCAAGGAGTGGAAGCCGACCGGCGAGACCACCGCCAACGCGGTCAAGGACGGCTCGATCCAGGTCGGCAACGTCTTCTCCACCGACCCGAAGATCGCCCAGCTGAAGCTCGTCCCGCTGGCCGACCCGAAGAACCTGTTCGGCGCGCAGAACGTCACCCCGCTGGTGAACAAGGCCGCGATCGGCGCCCCCGCGGTCGCCGCGCTGAACGCGGTGTCGGCCAAGCTCGACACCGCGGGCCTGGCGACGCTGATGAAGAAGGTCGCCGTCGACAAGGAGGACCCGTCCGCGGTCGCCAAGGAGTGGCTGAAGGCCAACGGGCTGGGCTGAGCCCCGGGCCGCCGACGCTTCGCCGTCAGGGGATCTTCCCTTGAGCGGCGCGAACATGACAGTGTGGCGGAATGCGCACTCGTCTCCTCGCCGCCACCCTCACGGCGTTCGCCGCGGTGAGCCTCGCTGCCTGTTCGTCCGGCTCGGGTCCGAGCGGCACCGCGGCCGGCTCCCCCACCGCACCGGCCGCCGCCACCGCGTCCGCGCCGGGCACTCCCACTCCCGGCGGCAGCGCCGAAGCCACCGGCACCGGCGCGCCCGCCACCGGCACCGCGGCGGGCAGCCCGACCACGCCCACCGCCCCCTCCGCACCGGCCACGGGCAGTCCCGACGGACCTGCCCCGGGATCGGCCTCGCCCGGCGCACCCGACGCCCCCGCCACCCAGGCGCCGCCCAAGCCCGCGCCGCCGGCCGACGCCGGGCTGCCCGCCAAGCCGGGCTCGGACGACGCCGCCAAGGTGGTCGCCGCGCTGGCGGCCATCGACCCGGCGATCGTCGGCGACAAGCCCGACCAGGCCGTCGACCGGGCCCGCAACCAGTGCCAGTCGATGTACCAGTTCCCCAAGGACCGGGCCAAGTTGATCGAGCTGGCCGACCAGCGCTTCACCGCGCCCGACCACCCGCAGGGCTTCGGCGCCGAGAAGGCCGGGAAGATCCTCGACGCCCTGCGCGCCACCCTCTGCCCGCCGTCCTGACACCCCGGCCACCGGCAGGCCGCCCCGAGCAGTCCGGCACCCTGAACAACCCGGCACCCTGAACAACCCGGCGCCCTGAACAACCCGGTGTCCTGAGCTGCCCGGTGTCCTGAGCACCGGGCCGCCGTGGCCGCGCGCAACGACCGGCGCGCGGCCACGGCACCCCGCGCGCGCAGCGCCCCGCCCCCGGTCGGTCTGACGGGGCGAGGCGGTCAGCGCCGGCGCCCCGCGCGCGCAGCGCCCGTGGGCCTCCCGCGCCACGACCGCACCACGGCAGCGACCGAACTCCCGTGCGGGCCGGAGGCGCCGCGGTGTACTGTCGCGATCGGGTGAGCCGGGAAGACTGGTCGGCGTGACGCTGACGCCTGCCCGAGGAGCACCGTGACCACCGAGCCGAACGCCGCCACCCCGCCCGCCGCGGCCGCTTCCTCCGCCGGCGGGGCCACGGAGTCCGTCCAGGGCGGCCTCGGCCCGCTGGTCCGGGTCGACGGCCGGTGGACCCTCGGGGACCACCAGCGCCGGGCCCATCTCACCTTCGAGCCCGAGGGTTTGGTGCACCGCGTGCTGGGCCGTGACCCGCACCTGGTGACCTGGGACCGCCTGATGGAGCTGGGCGTCGCGGTCACCGTCGACCGGTTCTCCAGCTCCAGGATCGGCGGCCTGCTGAGCAAGTCCGCGGTGTCCTCCCGCGGTTCCTGCCTGCGGTCCATGGTCCGCCACCCGTACGACCTGTGGTCACCCGAGTTCACCCACCACCGCGGCTTCTACTCCGCCCGCGAGATCTCGCTCCTCGACGTGCTGCTCGGCACCGTCGTCGGCCGGAAGCGGGCCGAGCTGCTCGGTGACGACGCGTGGCTGACCTCCGCCGTCCACCGGATGGCGGAGCACCACTTCACCTTCCGGTGGCGCAGTCCGAGCGAAGCCGTCGAGATCGTCGACGGGCTTCTCTCCCGGACTCCCTGACGTCCACTCAGCCGGCACGGCGCCCGTCGGCCCGGACCCGTCCCGCCCGGCCGACGGGCGCGCCTTTCCGGCGAAGTCGCGGGGCCGGTCACGCCGGAGCGGCATCGCCCGTCAGCACCGGATGGTTCGCCCCGCGACGACCGGATCACTCCGCCGACGAACTGTTAGGAGCCTTGACAGACGAGTGGTCTAGTCCAACCATAAGCATGTCGATCCGACCGGGATGCACTGTGGGGGTGTGACCACCGGCGGCTGAGGCATCGCCCTGCCCTGCTCCACACCGCCCCCGACCCGCACGGCGTACGCGTGCCCACGCAGCGTCGTCCGTCCGTTCCGCGTGTCCACGGGGTTCCGCACGCCCGCCTGCCCGCACGCCCCCACCGCGTTCCGCAGTTCACCGCTCCGCAGCTCGACGACCGCGCGGCCACCGATCCGCGGCTCCGCGGTCAACAGTTCCACCGCTCCACAGTTCCGCAGCGCACCCCAGTACTTCACCAACGTCCTGCCCCACCACGTCTGTTGGAGAATTTCATGCGTCTACGCAGAACGATCCAGGCTGCCCTGACGGCCTGTGTCACGCTGGCCGCGTCGGCCGGCCTGGTCGCCGTCGGGACGGCCTCGGCCGAGGCCGCGACCCCGCTGCCGACCCGGGTGTTCGCCCCGTACTTCGAGGCCTGGACCGGTCAGAGCCCGGCCGCGCTGGCCGCTCAGTCCGGTGCCAAGCACCTCACGATGGCGTTCCTGCAGGCCGCCACCAAGGGCTCCTGCACCCCCTACTGGAACGGCGACAGCTCGCTGCCGGTCTCCTCGTCCTCCTTCGGCGCGGACATCGCCACCATCCGGGCCAACGGCGGCGACGTGATCCCGTCGTTCGGCGGCTACACCGCCGACAACACCGGCACCGAACTGGCCGACAGCTGCACCGATGTCAACCAGATCGCGGCCGCCTTCGAGAACGTCATCACCACCTACGACATCAGCCGGATCGACCTGGACATCGAGGACAACTCGCTGACCAACACGGCGGGCATCGACCGCCGCAACAAGGCGATCAAGCTGGTGCAGGACTGGGCCGCCGCCAACGGCCGCTCGATCCAGTTCTCCTACACGCTGCCGACCACCACCAGCGGCCTGGCCTCCAGCGGCCTGGCGGTGCTGAAGAACGCGGTCACCAACAACGCGCGGATCGACGTCGTCAACCTGATGACCTTCGACTACTACGACAACGCCGCGCACGACATGGCCGCCGACACCCAGACCGCGGCGACCGGCCTCTACAACCAGCTGGCCAAGCTCTACCCCACCAGGACCCCCGCCCAGCTGTGGGGCTCGATCGGCATCACCGAGATGGTCGGCATCGACGACTTCGGCGCGGCGGAGACCTTCACGGTGGCCAACGCGACCACGGTGTACAACTGGGCGGTCTCGAAGGGCATCAACACGCTCTCGTTCTGGGCCCTCCAGCGTGACAACGGCGGCTGCCCGGGCACCGGCGGCCGGGACGACTGCTCCGGGATCAGCCAGGGCACCTGGGAGTTCAGCCACATCTTCTCCCAGTACACCAGCAACACCCAGCCCGGCAACGACTTCTCGGTCGCGGTGAACCCGAACTCCGGCACGGTGGCCGCTGGTTCCTCCACCAGCGCGACGATCTCCACCGCCGTCACGGCCGGTTCCGCGCAGAGCGTCAACCTCACCGTCACCGGCGCCCCGGCCGGCGTCACCGCCACCGTCACCCCCGGCAGCGTCACCGCCGGCGGCACCGCCACCCTGAACATCACCACCACGGCCTCGGCCGCGGCGGGCACGTACCCGCTCACCATCACCGGCAGCGGGGCCTCGGGCACCCACACCGGCAGCTACTCGCTGAAGGTGACGAGCACCCAGCCCGGCAACGACTTCTCGGTCGCGGTGAACCCGAACTCCGGCACGGTGGCCGCTGGTTCCTCCACCAGCGCGACCGTCTCCACCGCCGTCACGGCCGGTTCCGCGCAGAGCGTCAACCTCACCGTCACCGGCGCCCCGGCCGGCGTCACCGCCACCGTCACCCCCGGCAGCG
>NZ_JBIVVS010000025.1:0-40974 GCF_044768625.1 Kitasatospora sp. NPDC091207 | reverse complement strand
GCGTCACCGCCGGCGGCACCGCCACCCTGAACATCACCACCTCCGCCTCGGCCGCAGCGGGCACGTACCCGCTCACCATCACCGGCAGCGGGGCCTCGGGCACCCACACCGGCAGCTACAACCTGACGGTCACCGGGGTCACCCCGCCCGGCGGCCTGGTGAACGGCGGCCTGGAGACGGGCAGCCTCGCCCCGTGGACCTGCCAGAGCGGCGGCGCGGTGGTCTCCACCCCGGCCCACTCGGGCTCGTACGCCCTGCAGGCCGCGGCGACCGGCGGCCAGACCGGCCAGTGCGCGCAAACCGTGACGCTGTCGCCCAACACCTCGTACACGCTGAGCGGCTGGGTCCAGGGCAACTACGCCTACCTCGGCGTGAGCGGCGGCGCCACCGCCAGCACCTGGACGAACGCCGCCGGCTGGACCAAGCTGACCGTCCCGTTCACCACCGGCGCCTCCGGCACCGTGACGGTGTACCTGCACGGCTGGTACGGCCAGGGCAACGTCTACGGCGACGACTTCGGCATCGCCTGACCCCTCCCCTGACACCCCACCGTCCCGCCGGGGGCGGCGCGACCTCCCCGTCGCGCCGCCCCCGGCGGCCGTTCACCCGGGGTGGGGCGGGAGCGTCACCGTGACCGCTCCCGTCCCATCGGTCATGTCATAGGATCACCGACCATGACGGACGGGGCGGGGACCACGGACAGCACGCGAACACCCGGCGGGGCAGCCGTCCCCCCACCGGCCGGGACAGCGCCGGCCCCGCCGCCTGCCGGCCCGACCGCCCACGCGCAGTACACCGGCGGCTCGCCCTACCTCACCGGGCCCGCCTCCCCGCACACGCCCGACTGGGCCGCCCTGGCCGAGCAGCACGACGAGGAGATCCGACGCAGGAAGCGCCTGCGGGTGATCGGCGCCAGCGTGCTCGCGACCGCCCTGATCGGCGGGATGACGGCGACGGCCATCAAGGTGTCCGGCAGCGGCCGGGACGACCGCCCCACCGGCACCGTCACCCTCCAGCCCGGCCCCACCACCGACCCGGCCACCGCACCCGCCGGCCCCGCCGCCGACGGGACGCCCACGCCCACCACCGCGCCGACCGGAACGCCCTCCCCCGGCGCCTCCGCCCCCGGCAGTCCGTCCACGGCCCCCTCCCCCGGCAAGTCCGGCGGCCGACCGAGCGGCGCCGCCACCACCCCCGGCAAACCCGCCGCGAGCGCCACCCAGGGCGCTCCCCCGCCCGCCGCGCCGCCGGCCGCACCGCCCGCCGCCGCACCCGCGCCGACCAGCAGCGCGCCGCGCGATCCGCCGACGGTCATCTCCGAGGCCGCGACCGACACCGCTCCGCTCGACCCGGGCGCCCTGTTCGCCGCCCCGAGCCTCTCCGTCGGCGGCCGCACCTGGACCCGCGTCGCCACCGGCAGCACGGACACCTGCTGGCAGGCCACCACCGGCGGCCTGGGCGACGTGATCAGCGGCCAGGCCTGCCGCAAGCTGCTGCGCGCGACGTACACCTCCGGCGACAGCGCCGTCACCGTCGGGGTGGCCGTCTTCGACCACAAACCGCAGGCGGACGCCGCCGGCCAGGCCCACAAGGGCCAGGTCCAGGGCCTGACCACGCCCGGCGGCATCGCCTGGTGCGTGTCGGCCGGCTGCGCCAACACCCATACGACGATCGGCCGCTACGGCTACTACACGGTGTCGGGCACCTACCGCCCCGGCGGCACCACCCAGGACGCCGCCGCGACGGCCGCCGGTCCCGAGCTCGCCGCCTACGCCCGTGCCCGCCTGCTCGCCCGCGGCCAGGCCGCCGTCGGCGTCTGACAGCGACGCGATCGGCGACGCGCCCCTGCTTCCCGCCCACACCCATCCCTCGTCGAGGTGGATCGTCCAGGTCTCTCCCACCGCCCTGTTCAGCTCGACCAGGGCCGCGACGTCCGCGATGACGGCCGGCGCGTCGGACAGCCGCAGGGGGGAGACCGGGACGCCGTGCCGGGTGTAGGTCGGCAGCTCCCCGCTGCAGTCGAAGGCGTGGAGCGGCAGGGGATCACAGCCGAACCATGCGGGGCGGTGTTCCTCCGCCCACGCGGCAGCCGCGTCGACGCGGTCCACATGTGCCAGCAGCTGGTCCGGGGCGGGCCCACCGCGGAACTGTACGAGGAAGCCCCCGGCGGCGGTGGGCAGCCTCAGGCGGCCCGGCCGACCGCGACGGGGCGCGCGGGGCGGCAGAGGGCCAGGTAGGCGGCCGCGGACAGGACGGCGCAGGCCAGGACGACCACCGCGAGGAGGACCGCGGACGGGCTGCCGCCGAGGCTGCTGAGCGGTGCGACCAGGGCGCCGCAAAGGAACGTACCGGTCCCGATGAGGGCGGAGGCGGAGCCGGCGGCCTGCGGGGCGACCAGGCTGAGCGCCTGGGCGGCGGAGTTCGGGAGGATCACTCCGAGGCTGCCCATCAGGACGAAGAGTGCCGGGCAGACCCCGGCCAGGCCGAGATCCCAGACCGCCGTGAGCAGGACCAGCGCCACCCCCGCGGCGACCGCCGTACCGAGACCGGCCAGCATCAGCGCGCGGGCCGTGAACCGGCGGGCGAGCACCCGTCCGTTCAGCTGGGTGACGCCCACGATGGCGAACGAGTTGAGGCCGAACAGCAGACTGTAGGTCTGCGGCGAGACGTGGTAGACGTGCTGGAGCACCACCGACGAGCCGCTGATGTAGCCGAACAGCGCGCCGAACGCGAAGGTGCTGGTCAGGACGAGACCGAGGAACGGCAGGTCCCGCAGGAGCCCCTTCATGGTGCGCAGCGTGGCGACGAGCCCGCCACCGTGGCGGGCCGCCGGCGGCAGGGTCTCGCGCAGGCCCGCGAAGGCGATCAGGGTGAGCAGCAGGCCGAGCGCGGTGAGGGCGCCGAAGGTGCCGCGCCAGGAGGTGACGCGCAGCAGTTGGGCGCCGACGACCGGGGCCAGGATCGGGGCGAGGCCGGATATCAGGCTGATCGAGGCCAGGAAGCGGAGCATCGCGACGCCCTCGAAGCGGTCCCGCGCGACGGCGCGGCCGATGACCAGGCCGGCCGCGCCGGCGGCGCCCTGCACGAAGCGGGCCGCGATCAGGACCGGCAGGGTGGGGGCGAGCACGCACAGGATGCTCGCCAGGGTGTAGACGACCAGGCCGACGAGCAGCGGCGGGCGGCGGCCGAAGCGGTCGCTGAGCGGTCCGAAGATCAGCTGGCCGGCGGCGACGCCGAACATCGAGAAGGTCAGGGTGAGCTGGACCGCGGCCGGTTCGGCGGCGAAGTCGTCGGCGATCACCGGCAGGCCGGGCAGGTAGAGGTCGGTGGTGAGCGGACCGAGGGCGACCAGACCGCCGAGCACGGCGACGGTGGCGCGGCCCGGGGCGGCGGCGGTCCGGCCGGAGGCGGCGGCCTGGGTGGCCGGAGCGGTCGGCGTCTCGCCGGCGGGACCGGCGGTCGGACCGGGCATGGGGCTCCTCACGGGGCGGGCGCTGGGTTTGTCCACGCTCCGTCCTACCCCAGCGGCCCGGCCCGGCGATACCCGGGGTGGGCCGCGCGGCCCACTCGGGCCGGTGCCCGGCGGCCCGGCCTCGGGCCGCTCGACGCCCGGGCCGGTGCCCGGTGGCTCAGTGCTTGGCGGGCGGCTGGGCGCGCAGGGCGGCCTGGACGGCGGCCCCGTCCTGCCAGGCGTAGAGCTGGTTGCCCGTCAGGGTGACGTTGTAGTGCCCGCACGCGCCGGTGGTCTTCGCGGAGACGCCCGCCGGGAACCAGCCGGCCTTCAGCGCGGCCGGTACCGGGTGGGCGGTCTTGCCCGGCTGGGCGGTGACGCAGCCGGCGGGCAGCCGCCCGTCCGGCAGGGTGGCCCGCAGCAGGCGGTCGTCGCCGGTGGTCGACCTCAGGTACTGGATGGCGGACGCGTTGTCGGGCAGCCAGGCCGGTACCGGGTGGTGGTCGGCCTTGGCCGCGCTGCCGGTGGTGTAGCTGGCCTGCTCCTGGTGGCGTCCGTCGTACCAGTCGGAGACCCGCGGGCCGACCGCCACGGCCGCGACGGCGACGGCCATGCCCGTGCCCGCGACTCCGAGTACGACCTTGCTCACGATGCCGTTCATGCCCGCCCTGCCCTCTCCCTGTTCGGTCCCGTCCCCGGTGCCCGGCGTCGCGCGTCCGGTGCCCGGTCCACCGGGGTCACTCCATCCTGACCCGCCGTGGCCTGCCGCGGCGTCACCACGAGGTCGCGACCGCACCTGCGACCTTGGGGGTACGGTCTCCACCTTCAGGGGTACACGCGGCGTCGGCGTCTCGGGGTTCTCCCCCTCCGGGGCCCCGTGTGCGGCCCGTTCGCGGGCCCGCGGCGGGGTCAGTGACCCGCCGGAACGGGGACGGCGACCGGGAACGGCCGGCCGTCCAGAGTCCAGTGCGGGTCGATCGGCCGACCGAGCGAGGCGTACACCTGGGCGGCGACGTCCGGGTGGCGGATCTCCCCCGCGGGAGGGGCGGCGGGGATGCCGGGGCCGGCGCAGGCCACCCAGGCGGTGCGCTCCTCGGGGGTGCGGCCGCCGTGCCCGCCGGCGTCGACATGGCCGTGGTCGGTGACGACGATGACCGTCCACGCCTCGTCGGCGTGGCCGGACCGGTCGCGCACCGCGTCGAGCAGCCGGCCGAGGCGCTCGTCGGCGGCGCGCATCGCGGCTCGGTACTCGGCGCCGCAGCCGAGGAAGTGGGCGGTCTCGTCGACGGCGCCGAGGTAGACGAAGGAGGCCTCCGGGTCGGCGGTCGCGAGGACGTGCACGGCCTCCCGGGTGACCTCCTCGTCGACGGCCTCCCAGGCCTCGGGGGTGTCCTCGGCGGGGGCGACGTAGCAGAGCCGGCCGGGAGCGCGGAACAGCGGGCCGCCCGACTCGTTGATCACCAGCGGGTCCCAGCCGGCGGCCACGAAGGTGCGGCGGCGGTCGCCCCGGGCGAGGCGGGTGGCGAAGTCGGGGAAGACGTCGAGCCGGTTGCCGCCCAGGTGGTTGCCCCAGACACCGTGCTTGGCGGGCTCGACACCGGTGACGATGGTGGCCCAGCAGGGGCCGGACATGGTGGGCGTGGACTCCGCCACCGTGACGGGCGCCAGGAACCCGGCCCCGGCCACCTCCGCGAGCCGGGGCAGCGGGACCTCGTCCAGCAGGTCGTACCGGACACCGTCGATCCCGACGACGAGGACCCTCGGCCGGGGCGGCGGAGCTGTGGGCATGGTGAGGCGGTTCCTTTCGCGGTGCGTCCCGGCCGTGCCCGCACGGGCGCCACCGGTCGCGTCATGCTGCACGGCCCGCCGTACCGAACGGTGTCGCCGAGTGGAACGACGGGTGTCCGGGCAGTGTCGGACGCCTGCCGGACCTCCCCGCCGGACCGCCGGGGCCGCTCCGACCGTGCCCGGCCGTGGACGGGCCGCCCGGCGAGGCCGTCGCGGACGGCCGGGCCGGGCGAACTCGGCGGTCGCCAGGCCGCTGCCGCGCGCGGCAGCGGCCTGGGTGAGAAGGACGGAGGTGCCGGTCCGCCGGGTTTCGGGGCCGGCCGGGCCGCCGGCTGCGGTCAGCGGTAGGCCGACTCGCCGGTGATGGCCTCGCCGAGGACCAGGGTGTGGATCTCGCTCGTCCCCTCGTAGGTGAGCACCGACTCCAGGTTGTTGGCGTGCCGCAGGACCGGGTACTCGGTGGTGATGCCGTTGGCACCGAGGACCGTGCGGGCGCTGCGGGCGATCTCCAGCGCGGCGCGCACGTTGTTGAGCTTGCCGAAGCTGATGTGCGCCGGGCGGGCGGCGCCCTCGTCCTTGAGGCGGCCGATCCGCAGCGCGACCAGGTAGGCCTTCTCCACCTCCAGCATCATCTCGACCAGCTTCTGCTGGGTGAGCTGGAAGCCGGCGATCGGCCGGTCGAACTGGACCCGGCTGCCGGCGTAGTCGAGGGCGGTGGTGTAGCAGTCGCGGGCGGCGCCGACGGTGCCCCAGAGGATCCCGTAGCGGGCCTCGCCCAGCGAGGACAGCGGCCCGCGCAGACCGGTGACGCCGGGCAGTACGGCGTCGGCGGGCAGTACGACCTCGTCGAAGACCAGTTCGCTGGTGACCGAGGCGCGCAGCGACAGTTTGCCGTGCACGTCGGTGGCGGTGAAGCCGGGGGTGCCGGGCTCGACCAGGAAGCCCCGGACGCCGTCCTCGGTCTGCGCCCAGACGACGGCGACGTCCGAGACACTGCCGTTGGTGATCCACATCTTGGAGCCGGAGAGCACCCAGTCGCCGCCCCTGCGCCGGGCCCTGGTCCGCATGTTGGCCGGGTCGGAGCCGAAGTCCGGTTCGGTGAGGCCGAAGCAGCCGATCAGCTCACCGGCGGCCATGCCCGGCAGCCAGCGCCGCTTCTGCTCCTCCGAGCCGTAGGCGTGGATCGAGCGCATCGCGAGCGAGCCCTGGACGGAGACGAAGCTGCGCAGCCCGGAGTCGGCGGCCTCCAGCTCCATGCAGGCGACCCCGTAGGCGACGGCCGTGGAGCCGGTGCAGCCGTAGCCGTCGAGGTGCATGCCGAGCACACCGAGGGCACCCAGTTCGGGGGCCAGCTCGCGGGCCGGGAAGACACCGCGTTCGAACCAGTCGCCGATGTGCGGGCGGATCCGCTCGTCGGCGAACTTCCGCACGGTGTCGCGGATCAGCCGCTCCTCGTCGGTCAGCAGGTCACCGACGGCGAGCAGGTCGGCCGGGTCGATCCGGGTCGGCTTCGCCATGGAAGCTCCTTGTAGTCTCGGCGGGCACCGGGCCGGGCCGGTACGGGTAGCGGCCGCGGCGGTACCGGCGAGTATTCCGCACGGAGCCGGCCTCCGGACGGGAGCGAGGGAGTGAGCATGTACACAATTGAGCGGCTGACGGCGGACGCGCTGACGGACTCGGCGGAACAACTGGCCGGACTGCTGGTGGACACCGTGGGGGCCGGCGCCTCGCTGGGCTTCCTCGCGCCGCTCGACCCCGCCGAGGCGACCGCCTGGTGGCGGTCGCTGGCCCCGGACGTGGCGGCGGGGCGGCTGCTGCTGTGGGCGGCCCGCGCGGAGGCCGACGGCCGGATCGCCGGGACGGTCCAGCTGCGCCCGGCGGCGAGCGCCAACGGCCGGCACCGGGGCGAGGTGGCCAAACTGATGGTCCACCGGGCGGACCGGGGGCAGCGGCTGGCCGGCCGGCTGCTGGCGGCACTCGAAGCGGCGGGCGCCGGACATGGCCTGCGGCTGCTGGTACTGGACACCGAGACGGGGAGCCCCGCCGAGCGGATGTACGAGTCGGCGGGCTGGACCAGGGTGGGCACCGTACCCGACTACGCGACCGACCCGGCGGGCGTGTCCCACCCGACCACCCTCTTCTTCAAGACCCTCCCGGCCCCGGCTGACACCGCGCCGGCACTAGGGTGATCGTTTCGGCAGTCCGCACGGGAATCCGAACGAGGGGTGGAGCATGACGCGCTGGGCACTGGTCGCCGAGGAGACCGAGGGTGTCGGCAACGACCGGATCTGGGGCACCAACGTGCTGGCCGAGATCGAGGGCAGCCGCGAGGAGGCGCTCGCCGAGCTCCGTCGGCTCGTCCCGGCGTACACCCCGCAGCACCCGTTCAACAGCCGCCGGCGCACGCTGCTCCGGGACGGCGACACCTATCTGCTGATCTCCAAGGGGAGCATGCGGGACTACCACTGCGTGTTCCGGGTCTGGGAGTTGCTCTGGGACAGCGAGCGGCCCGAGATCCAGCAGGAGCGCCTCGGCAGCACCGACCGGGGCCGACCCGTCCCGCCGGCCGGCGGGGCGGGTCAGGAGGGCAGGTCGGCGTAGCCGCCGAGGTTGGCGACCATGCGGCGCAGCACATTGAGCGCGGCGGCCCATTCGGCGGGCGTGATGCCGTCGTGGATCTGCTCGTGGGCGGCGGCGAGGCGGTGGTGGGCCCGCTGCCGGCCGGCCTCGCCGGCCTCGGTGAGGGTGAGACCGTTCGCGTCCTCGGTGAGCCGGCCCCGGTCCAGCAGGTCGTCGAGGACCAGGTCGAAGTCGACGGCGGGGACGATGCCGACGGTGTACGGGCGCAGCTTGTCGGCCAGTGCGGCGCGCTGCCAGCCGCCGGGTGCGCCGGCGATGTGGTTGAGGCACCACCACTGGGGCTGGGTGAGCCGCTCCTCGGCGAGTTCGCCCCGGATCCGGGCGAGGACGAGCCGGGCGGTGGCATCGGCCCAGTAGCCGATCGGCTGGGCGGCGAGACGGGCCTCGGGGTAGTCGCGCAGGTGAACGGTCATGGCGGGTGGACCTCCGGTGAGCGGGCTCGGGCGATGCCGTCACGCTAGAAGCTGAAGTCCGCTTGACGTCAAGCCCGGCCGCCACCATGACGCACCGTCAGTGGTGGCCGGAGCGGCTCAGGCGACTCCGCAGAGCCGCAGGAGGGCGGTGGTCGCGGCCCCCGCCACCACGACGACCGGGAACGGCGCGCGGCGCAGCGCGAGCAGCCCGGCGACCAGGACGCCGGCCGGCCGGGCCCAGCCGGCGAAGCCGTGGCCCTGGGTGAGGGCGCCGGTGGCGACGAGCGCGACCAGCAGCACGGCGGCGGCCACCGCGAGCAGGTGGCGCAGCCGGCCGGAGAGGGTGAGGCGGTGGCCGAGGGCCGGGCCGGCGAGGCGGAACGCGTAGGTGCCGGCGGCCAGCAGGAGGACGGCGAGCAGCGGCATCAGCGGACTCCCTCGACGGCGGGGGCGGGGCCCGGTGCGGCGGCACCGGGCTCGGCCGGCTCCCGGCCGCCGGGGCCGCTCGGGCCGCGGCCGGCGAGCAGCAGGCCGAGGAGGGCGAGCAGCACGGGCAGGCCGGCCGGCAGGTACGGCGTGGCGGCGACCGCGACGACGGCGCCGGCCAGGGCGGCGGCCCGGGTGCGCCGGTCGGTGAGCGAGGGCAGGACGAGGGCGAGCAGCACGGCCGGGAAGGCGGCGTCGAGCCCGAGGGCGTCGGTGTCGCCGAGGAGGCCGCCGGCCGCCGCGCCGAGCACGACGGCGGCGTTCCAGACCACGAACAGGGCCAGGCCGCAGAGCCAGAACGCGGCCCGGCGGCGGCGCCGGTCGGGCTGGAGCAGGGCGAAGGCGACCGATTCGTCGGTCATCAGCTGGGCGCCGAGCAGCCGCCGCCACCACGGGCCGTCGAGCACGTCGGCGACGGTGAAACCGAAGGGCAGCAGGCGGGCGTTGAGCACCAGTCCGGTCGCGACGGCGGCGAGCACCCCGCCGCCGGAGAGGACGACCCCGACGGCCGCGAACTGGGCGCCGCCGGCGAAGACGAGCACCGACATGGCGATCGGCAGCCAGAGCGGCAGGCCGCCGGAGACGCTGATGGCGCCGAAGGAGGCGCCGACCAGGGCGTCGGCGACACAGACCAGGGCGATGTCCCGCAGGGTGGCACGGTCGAGTGTTCGGAGGAGCGAACGCATGTCCAGTAGAGTGAACCCGATGGGTGTCGTTCGTCAAGGCGAACGCCTGGACCTGTGGAGCGAACGCGAATGAGTGCGAACACCGGCACCGACCCCGGCGCCAACGCCACCGACGACCCCACCGGCAACCCCGGCGGCGGCCGGGGCACCTCCGGCTCGGAGCTGATCGGGCTGATCGCCGCGACCATCCGGCGCGAACGCGAGCGCGCCGGCCTGTCCATGGCCGAGCTGGCCCGCCGGGCCGGGATCGCCAAGTCCACGCTCTCCCAACTGGAGTCGGGCGCGGGCAATCCGAGCGTCGAGACGCTCTGGGCCCTCGGCGTCGCGCTGGACGTGCCGTTCAGCCGGCTGGTCGACCCGCCGCGGCCGGTGGTGCGGGTGATCCGGGCCGGCGAGGGGCCGGTCACCCACTCCGAGCGGGCCGACTACGCCGCCACCCTGCTGGCCTCCTGCCCGCCGAACGCGCGCCGCGACATCTACCGGATCGAGGCGCAGCCGGGCGAGACCCGGGCCTCCGACCCGCACATGCCGGGCACGGTGGAGCACGTGGTGCTCAGCACCGGCCGCGCCCTGGTGGGGCCGCCGGCCGAGCCGGTCGAACTCCACCCGGGCGACTACGTCAGCTACCCCGGCGACGCCCCGCACATCTTCCGCGCCCTCGCCCCGGACACCGTGGCGGTCATGGTGATGGAGCACGTGTAGGCCCGGGGCAGGCGGCCCGGCCGGCCTGCGGGCCGGCCCCGGCTCAGGACGTCAACAGCCCGTCCAGGAAGGGGTTTCCGAAGACCCGGTGCGGGTCGTGGCGGTCCAGCACGGCGACCGCCTCGTCCCAGCCGGGGCCGCCGCCGTCGCGCAGGCTCGCGGGGATGGCCCGGCCCAGCATGTCCGGGTCCGCCCAGGCGGCGTCCGCGGTGTACGCCCAGCCCTTGGACCACTCGACGCGCAGGCCGGCGCGGGTGCCGTCGAAGGTGCGCAGCAGGAACTGTTCGAGGTCGCGGGCGAAGCGGTGCAGGCCGGGCGTGCCGGGGAGGCTGAGCACGTCGAGCCAGACGGCGCTGTCCCACTCGGGGCGGTCGGGGCGCGGGCGCAGCGCGGAGAGCAGCGGCGGCCGCGCGCCGGGGACGCCGCTGAAGGCCGGATCGTCCAGGCCGGTGACCCGGATCTCCACCGCGCCGTTGACCGGGAACTCGCCGCGCGCCTGGTACTCGGCGAGCAACTGCCGGTAGTACGCGGCGAACTCGGAGACGACCCACTGGAGGTCGGCGCGCCGGGCGAGCACGGCGTAGCCGTTGGCGGTGACCCGCAGGGTGGTGGGCCGGACGTACTGCAGCAGGGTGCGGGAGGGGCCCCAGAGGTCGGAGCGCAGGCCGCCGGCGAGCAGGTGGGCGAGCAGGTCGCCGGAGAGCAGCTCACGGAGCAGGCCGCCGGAGAGCAGCACGTCGGTGATGTCCCCGGTGAGGGCCACCTTGGCGATCAGGTACTGGAGTTGGCCGAAGATCGGGGCCGATCCCCAGGTGCCGGCGACGAGTTGGCCGGCGAGCCGGGCGACCGGCTCCGGGATGCTGTCGGAGAAGGGGTAGTTGTAGGGCTCGTCGACGGCGCGGGAGCCGAGCGGGCGCTGTGCGGTGACGCTCCAGGTCTTCAGCCAGGGACGGTCGGTGTAGGCGAACCAGATCGCCTCGGCCCGTCCCTCGCGGTCGACGAAGTCGGCGAAGGTGCGCGGGCGGCCGAGGATGCCGCCCGGGCTGCCCGGGCGGGCGAAGAGTTCGCTCGCCGGGATGTCGAGCCGGCTGACGCAGCGCAGCGGCACGTCGGGGCCGGCCCGGAGCACCACCTCGGTGACGAAGGCCCGGCCGAGGTGGACCAGGAACGCGGCGCTGTCGGCCTCGGAGCGCTCGAAGGTGCGCAGGGTGTAGCGGCCGGTGGCCGGGTCGTGGACGACGGCGGTGAGCCGGGTGACCTGGTTGCTGACCGAGCCGTAGCCGTGGCCGTCGGGGCGCGACTCGCCGGCCGCCGGGACGGCGGTGCCGTGGCCGCCGATGGCGAGCACGCCGCCGACGGTGAGCTCGCCGGGCGCGGGGCAGTTGGCGACGCCGAGGCCGCGGTCGGCCAGGTGGGCGAGCAGGCTCTCCATGGTGGCGCCGGTCTGCGCCCGCACGGTGGTCGGCGAGTCGGCGGTGACGGCGGTGAGGTGGCGGGTGGTGTCCAGCAGCAGGACGCGGGCGGACTCGGGGGTGGCGTCGGCGACGGTGAGCGGCGCCCAGGTGTGCCGGTACCCCTGGGCGCGCAGCCGCCAGCCGTTGGCGTGCGCCCAGTCGGCGAGCAGCGGGACCTCCTCGGGCGTGCGCGGGGCGCAGGTCCAGAGCTGGTCGGTGCGGACCTCGCCGGACCAGTTCTGGTACACCCGCTGGTACAGCTCGGTGCCGGTGGGCAGGGCGGGCGGCACCGGGGTGGCGGCCCGGGCGCTGTCCGGCCCGATCGTGCCGCGCAGCAGCCAGGCGGCCGTGCCGAGGGCCGCCGAGGCGCCGAGCACCTCCCGCCTGCTCAGACCGTCCCCGTCGCGTCGTCCTGCCGCCATGTCCGCCCCCTGCTCGGTGATCGTCTCCCCCGGTGCGTGCACGAGCGTACGAAGCGGGCGGGCGCGAGCGGACGGGCACGTCGTGATCTTCACTCTTTCGAGTGAAGGTTGCCCGGTTCGCCCGCCCAGCGCGGAAATACCGGGAGCCCACGCGCGGCTGTCCTGTTGCGCAGACCGCCGCCGGACCGGGGAGCAGACCCGGCCGGGGGCCGACCAGGAGGTGCAGCGCGCGATGGGTGAGCAGCAGGAGTTCCGGACCGAGCACGACTCGATGGGCGAGGTCCGCGTCCCGGCCGCCGCCAAGTGGCAGGCGCAGACGCAGCGGGCGGTGGAGAACTTCCCGGTGTCGGGCCAGCGGCTGGAGCGGGCCCACATCGCGGCGCTGGCCCGGATCAAGGCCGCCGCGGCCCGGGTGAACGCCCGGCTCGGCGTCCTGGACGAGGAGACGGCGGAGGCCGTCGCGGCCGCGGCCGAGGAGGTCGCCCAGGGGCACTGGGACGAGGAGTTCCCGGTGGACGTGTTCCAGACCGGCTCCGGCACCTCGTCCAACATGAACACCAACGAGGTGATCGCGACGCTGGCCGGCGAGCGGCTGGGCCGGCCCGTCCACCCCAACGACCACGTCAACGCCAGCCAGTCCTCCAACGACGTGTTCCCGTCCTCGATCCACATCGCGGCCACCGCCGCCGTCACCCACGATCTGATCCCGGCCCTGGAGCACCTGGCGGAGGCCCTGGAGCGGAAGGCGGCGGAGTTCTCCCAGGTGGTGAAGTCCGGCCGCACCCATCTGATGGACGCCACCCCCGTCACCCTCGGCCAGGAGTTCGCCGGGTACGCGGCGCAGGTGCGGCACGGGCGGGAGCGGCTGCTGGCGACGCTCCCCCGGGTCGCCGAACTCCCGCTCGGCGGCACGGCGGTGGGCACCGGGATCAACACCCCGCCCGGGTTCGCCGCCGCCGTGATCGAGGAGGTGGCCCGGGCCACCGACCTGCCGCTGACCGAGGCCCGCGACCACTTCGAGGCGCAGGGCGCGCGGGACGGCCTGGTCGAGCTGAGCGGCCAGCTCCGTACCGTCGCGGTCGGCTTCACCAAGATCGCCAACGATCTGCGGTGGATGGGCTCGGGCCCGCGCACCGGCCTCGGGGAGATCAACCTGCCGGACCTCCAGCCGGGCTCGTCGATCATGCCCGGCAAGGTCAATCCGGTGCTGCCCGAGGTGGTGCTGATGGTCTCGGCCCAGGTGATCGGCAACGACGCCACCGTGACGGTGGCCGGCGCGAGCGGCAACTTCGAGCTGAACGTGATGCTCCCGGTGATCGCCCGCAACGTCCTGGAGTCGATCCGGCTGCTCGCCAACAGCGCCCGGCTGCTGGCCGACCGGACGGTGGACGGCATCACCGCCAACGTCGAGCGGGCCCGCGAGTACGCCGAGTCCTCGCCCTCGGTGGTCACCCCGCTGAACCGGTACATCGGCTACGAGGAGGCCGCCAAGGTCGCCAAGCAGGCACTGGCCGAACGCAAGACGATCCGCCAGGTGGTGCTGGAGCGCGGCTACCTGGAGCGGGGCAAGCTCACCCGCGAGCAGTTGGACGAGGCCCTCGACGTGCTGCGGATGACCCGCCCGTGACCGGCCCCCGGTCATGACCGGCGCCCACCCCTGACCGGCCCCCGGCCGTGGACCGCTCCCCGGCCGCTCCCCGCCCCGGTCCCGCGACGTGCGCCGGGGCGCGGACGGCGGCCTCGCCGCTCCGCGCCCCGGCTCGGGGGGCTGCTCCGTCAGCCCCTGGACCGGCCGGCCCGGCCGCGTCGCATGGACGCGCCGTTCGACGTCATGGTGGCCATCGAGATCGCGGCGAGCCCCAGCAGGAACATCACGGCGCCCGTGATCAGGCAGACGACGATGTTCTTGCCGCGGTCGACCTCTCCGGACACCACCCAGGGGGAGAGCATCGTCCAGGCACCGAGCAGCGTCGCCGCCCAGGCCCGCGCGTGGGTGCGCTCGTACGCCGAGCCGTACCCGGCCATCAGCACGCAGTAGGCGAGACCGACGATCAGGCAGGTGACGGTCAGCGTGCTGAATGCGGTGAAGCCGACGATCCATGGCGAGGCCGCCAGGAACAGACCGGCGAGAACGGCCAGGGCCTCGACGGCCTGGGCCCGCGGGGTCAGGGTGACCCGCTCGTAGTGCTCACGTAGTTCGACGATGTCCGGATGGTGCTCCATGCCCATCGGAATCTGGGTAGACACCGATACCACCTCCTCGGCCTGGCACATGGAAGGTGCCAGCCATGTTCTATTTTGGCGCCGATCTGCCGTTTTGCACCATTTCTGCCCGGACGTTACCCTGCCTCACCCGCGGCGCCCTTCCCCGCCGCGTCCGTCCCGCGCCCGTCCCGCCCCCGCCGGGACACCGGCGCCGCCTCGCCGCACCCCGCCCCCACCCCGCCCGCACCCCCGCCCCGCCGCGCGGTGAGCTGTGTCTCACCCTCGCGGGGTGCCCTTGCCTATGCAACTCGTTGCATAGCAGGATGCCGCTCATGGCACTGGAGCACGCGATCCTCGTCTCGCTGCTGGAGCAGCCCGGCTCCGGCTACGAACTGGCCCGACGCTTCGACCGCTCCATCGGACGCTTCTGGACCGCCACCCACCAGCAGATCTACCGGGTGCTGCGGCGGATGGAGGCGGACGGCTGGATCTCGGCCGAGGAGGTCGCCCAGGACGGCCGGCCGGACAAGAAGGTCTACTCCGCGGCCGACCCCGGACGGGCGGCGCTGGCCGGCTGGCTGCGCGAGCCGGTCGAACCCGAGACCGTCCGGCACGAGCTGGCGGTCAAGATCCGCGCGGCGGCCTTCGACGACCCGGCCGCCCTGCTCTCCGAGGTCGAGCGGCACCGTGAGAGCCATGCCGCCCTGCTCGCCCGCTACCTGCACGGCGAGCAGCGGGACTTCCCCGACCCGGCCGCCCTCGACGCCCGGCAGCAGTTGCAGCACGTGGTGCTGCGCGGCGGCATCGAGTACGAGCGGATGACCCTCGCCTGGCTGGACGACGTGCTCGCCACCCTGCACCGCCTGGCCGCCGGCCCGACCGGGGCCTGACCCCGCCCCGCGGGCCGGCCGCCGCCCGACGCCCCACCCGATACGCCACCCTCGACCCCCGGGAGCCCGTGATGCTCTTCAACCCGCGTACGTACGACCCCGCCCAGTTCGACGAGCCGACCCGCCGACTGCTGCGCGCGACCGTGGACTGGTTCGAGTCCCGCGGCAAGAAGGCGCTGATCGACACCTACGTCGACCGCACCTGGTACGCCGACTTCCTGGAGTTCGCCGCGAAGGAGGGGCTGTTCGCGGAGTTCCTGACGCCCTCCTCGGCCGACCCGGGCAAGCGCTGGGACACCGCCCGGATCGCCGAGCTGAACGAGATCCTCGGCTTCTACGGACTGGGCTACTGGTACACCTGGCAGGTCACCGTCCTCGGTCTCGGCCCGGTCTGGCAGAGCGAGAACGAGGCCGTCCGGGCCCGCGCCGCCCAGCTGCTGGCGGAGGGCCACGTGATGGCGTTCGGGCTCTCCGAGCGCAGCCACGGCGCCGACATCTACTCCACCGACATGATCCTCACCCCGGACGGCGAGGGCGGCTTCACCGCCACCGGAGCCAAGTACTACATCGGCAACGGCAACGTCGCCGGCCTGGTCTCGGTGTTCGGCCGCCGCTCGGACGTCGAGGGCCCGGAGGGCTACGTCTTCTTCGCCGCCGACAGCCGCCACGAGGCGTACCACCTGGTCAAGAACGTCGTGAACGCGCAGATGTACGTCAGCGAGTTCCGCCTGGAGGACTACCCGGTGCGGGCGGAGGACGTGCTGCACACCGGCAAGGCCGCCTTCGACGCCGCGCTGAACACCGTCAACGTCGGCAAGTTCAACCTCTGCGCGGCCTCGGTCGGCATCTGCGAGCACGCGATGTACGAGGCCGTCACGCACGCCCGCAACCGGGTGCTGTACGGCAAGAACGTCACCGACTTCCCGCACGTGCGGCGCGAGTTGACCGACGCGTACGCCCGCCTGGTGGCGATGAAGCTGTTCTCCGACCGCGCGGTGGACTACTTCCGCAGCGCCTCGCCCGAGGACCGGCGCTACCTGCTCTTCAACCCGATGACCAAGATGAAGGTCACCACCGAGGGCGAGAAGGTCATCGACCTGATGTGGGACGTCATCGCGGCCAAGGGCTTCGAGGCGGACACCTACTTCGACAAGGCGGCGAAGGACATCCGCGGCCTGCCGAAGCTGGAGGGCACCGTCCACGTCAACCTGGCGCTGATCCTCAAGTTCATGGGCAACTACCTGTTCGACCCGGCCGACTACGCGCCGGTGCCCACCCGGCTGGACGCCGCCGACGACGCGTTCCTGTTCCGCCAGGGCCCGGCCCGCGGCCTCGGCGCGATCCGCTTCCACGACTGGCGCACCGCGTACGACACCTTCGCGCACCTGCCGAACGTGGCCCGCTTCCGCGAGCAGGCCGACGGGTTCTGCGCGCTGCTGCTGACCGACGCGCCGAGCGAGCGGCAGCAGGCCGACCTGGACTTCCTGCTGGAGATCGGCCAGCTCTTCGCGCTCATCGTCTACGGCCAGCTGGTGCTGGAGCAGGCCGAGCTGACCGGCCTGGACGCGGACCTGCTGGACCAGATCTTCGACGCGCTGGTGCGGGACTTCTCCAAGCACGCCACCGAGCTGCACGGGAAGGCCTCCACCACCGAGGCGCAGGCCGCGTGGGCGCTGGCCAACGTCCGCCGCCCGGTCGCGGACGGCGAGCGGGCCGCGAAGGTGTGGACCCTGGTCGAGGCGCTGTCGGGCGCGTACGAGATGCGGCCGTAGCGGCCGCTCGGGGCGGGCCCGCGGAACAGGGGGTGCCGGCGGCGGCCGGCACCCCCTGTTCCGTGCGGTCACCCGGGTCAGAAGGTGAGCTTCCAGCTGTCGACGTAACCGGTGTCCTGCGGTCCCACGTCCTGGACCTTGAGCTTCCAGGTGCCGTTGGCGGGCACCGCGGAGGCGTTGACGGTGTAGGTGGTCTGCACGTTGGGCGCCGAGTCGCTGCCGCTGGAGCCCTTCAGGCGGAAGGCGGTGCCGTTCGGCGCGACCAGGTCGATCACCAGGTCACCGCGGTAGGTGTGTTTGATGTCCACCGCGACCTGGAGGGCGGCGGGCGCGTTGCCGGTCCGGCCGGTCACGGCGAGGTCGGAGGTCACCGCCGCGCCGTTGTCCGGGATCTGGACGTCGGTGGTGCTCTCGAAGACGGTACCGGTGGGCGGCGTGGTGCTGCCGGCCGAGAGCGTCCAGATCGCGTACGCGATGGCGTCGCTCATCCGGTCCAGCGCGGTGTCGTTGATGTTGGCGCTGGTGTCGCAGGAGGAGTGGTAGCAGCGGTCGAACGCCTGGCCCGCCGTGCCGCCCCACTTCGCCGCCTGGGCGCTGGTCTTGGTGTAGTCCGCGCCGCTGAACAGGCCGCCGACCCGGATGCCCGCGTCCTGGAACGGGGCGTGGTCGGAGCGGCCGTCGCCCTCGAAGTCCTGCTCGGTGCTGATGCCGATGCCCGCGAAGTAGTCGCGGAACAGCGCGTCCAGGGCGGTGTCGTAGCGGTAGGTGAAGTAGCCCGGGTTCGGGGAGCCGATCATGTCGAAGTTCAGATACGTCTCGATCTTCGAACGCTCGGCGGCGGGCAGGCTGTTGACGTAGTTCTTGGAGCCGACCATGCCGTACTCCTCGGCGCCCCACCAGCCGAACCGCAGGTGCTTGGCGGGCTGGAGTCCGGCGCGGGAGACGGCCAGCGCGGTCTCCAGGATGCCGGCCGAGCCGGAGCCGTTGTCGTTGATCCCCGGACCGCCGGTCACCGAGTCCAGGTGGGCGCCGGCCATCACGACGTGCGAGGTGTCACCGCCCGGCCAGTCGGCGATGAGGTTGTAGCCGGTCGAACCGTTGTAGGTGAAGGTCTTCAGCGAGGTGGTGAAGCCCGCCGCGTCCAACTTGCCCTTCACGTAGTCGATCGACGCCTTGTAGCCGGTACGGCCGTGGGCGCGGTTGCCGCCGTTGGCGGTGGCTATCGACTGCAGCTGGGCCAGGTGCGCCTTGACGTTGGCGACCGGGATGTCGGGGGCGGCGGCAACCGCCCGGGGGGCCGCGGGGGCCACCGGGGTGGCGGGGGCCGCGACGGCGGCGGGGGCGAACAGGGCGGCGGCGAGTGTGACGACCGCCCCGGCCGACAGGGCGGATCGGCGCAGGCGGGATCGCCGCGAGGCGCGCTCGGTCAATGGAGGCTCCAGATTCTGGTGGGGCAGAACGGAAGCGCACAGCCTCGCGGTTGGCCGTCGGGTCGAAGGGGCGGCCGGATTGGGGTCCGGCCGGGAACGGGGCCGACCGGGACAGCCCGGCCGGAATGCGGTGACAGCGGGGGCACAGCCGCGAAGTTGACGCGACCATGATGATTGGGCCAACCCCGGCGTCCGTCAAGGGGCCCGCCAGGGGCGGTCGGCTCCGTCCGTGGTCGGGGCCGTCGCTTCGGACACGACCGGCGTCCGGGGCAGGACCGCCCGGACGAGGGCGCCGCCGGGGTGGTTCACCGCCGTGAACCCGCCGCCCAACTCCTCGGCGCGCTCGGCCATCGAGCGCAGGCCGAGCCCCGAGCCGGCCCGGCCGGCGCCGTCGCCGCCCCCGCGACCGGCGCCACCCCCGGCGCCCGGGAACCCCTGGAAGCCGGGGAGTCCCCCGAAGCCCCGGCCGTCGTCCCGGGCCTCGATCACCACCTCGTGCGGGCGGACCCGCAGCGTCAACCGGGCCTCGGTGGCCCCCGAGTGGCGCAGGACGTTGTGCAGCGCCTCGCCGCCGATCCGCAGCACCGCCACCTCGACGGCGGCCGGCAGCGCGGGCGGCGGGTCCGGGTCGAGCTCCAGGCTCAGCCTGACGCGCTCCCCGTCCAGCCCGGCGACCAGGCGGCGCAGCGCCTCCGCCAGGCCCTCGCCGGACAGCGCGGCGGGCGCCAACCCCTCGGTGATCCGGCGCAGTTCGACGATCGCCTGCCCGATCCCGGCCGACACCGCGCGCAGCGAGCGGGCGGCCGGCGAGTCCGCCGGGACGGTGGCCCGCGCCGTGTCGACACCGAGCCGCAGCCCGGACAGCGTCGGCCCGAGCCCGTCGTGCAGGTCGTGCCGCAGCCGGCGCCGCTCCTCCTCCCGGGCCAGCACGATCTGCCGCCGCCCGGACTGCACCTCCTCGTACATCCGCAGCGAGGCGATGGCCGGCGCGGCCTGGTCGGCGAGGAAGCGCAGCACCTCGTGGTCCTGGGCATCCAGCACGGACTGCCCGGCGCGCGGCGGCGCGTACAGGTCGCCGATCACCGCGCCCTCGTAACTGAGCGGGAACACCTGGCTGTCGGGACCGATGGCGCCCACCGAGGCGAGTTCGTGCGGACCTCCGCTGGTGCGCAGGACCACCCTGGCGCCGGGCAGGCCGAGCGCGCCGACCACGGTGTCGCAGAGCAGCGGCGGCGCGTCGGCGGGGCTGACGGCCCGGCTGAGGCGCTCGGCGAGCGCGCGCACCACCTGGTAGGGGCGGGCCCGGTCGCCGTAGTAGAACCGGTCGACGGCGCGGACCACCCAGCGGGTGGTCGGGCCGAGCAGCCCGCCGATCGCGAGCGCCCCGGCCGCGAGCAGTTGGGCACCGGCGGTACTGGCCTGGGGCAACGTGTGGCGCAGCAGCAGCGCGATGCCGAGGTAGCCGGCGATCAGCACCGCGATGAGGGCGAGGACGCTGAGCATCCGCCGGGTCGCCCGGTCCAGGTAGCGCGAGCGGTCCCGGGTGAAGGCGTAGCCGACCGCGCCGAGCATCCACAGCGCCGAACCGGTGAAGTAGGCGACCGCCGCGATGCTCTCCGCGTGGCCCAGCCTGAGCGCGACATTGGTGGTGACCAGCCAGATCAGGTAGGGGACGAGCACCACCGCGACCGTCCGGTGCGGGCGGTCCGCGTGGTGCCAGCGCACCGCGGCCACCGTCAGGCTGACCACGACGAGCGCCCAGGAGACCAGGGTGACCCGCCACTCGTCCAGCGGCAGCCCCTCCCCCCGGGGCACCAGGACGTCGCCGAAGTACGGCAGCGGCACCCCGAGCCGGACCACGCACGCGTGACAGGCGCTCCAGAGCGCCACCACGAGCACATAGCCCCGGCCCGCGAGGCCGCCGGGCAGCCGGCCCCCGGGGAGCCAGAGCGGCAGGGCGACGGCCAGGAAGACGAACAGGGTGACGGAGGCGAGCAGCAGGGCCGCGCCGACGGCCTCCGCCACCGGACCGGCGCCGACCGCCGCGGCGGCGAACAGCACGAAGCGGGAGAGGCAGCCGCCGAGGCCGGCGGCCAGCAGGACCAGCCCGAGGCCGAGCCCGGGAGGACCGGCGGCGTGACCGGCGGCGGCGCCGGCGGACCGGCGGGGGCGGGTACCCAGGGCGTGGCCGGGGTCGCCGGGGTCGCCGAGGTCCGGCGGGGGCGCGTCGGGCCCGGCCCGGTGGGCGAGGACGAGCAGCCCGGAGAGCGCGAAACCGAAGCCGAGCAGCACCGTCTCGCCGTCGTGGAGCAGGAACGGCTCCGCCCACGGGGCGTCCTGGTGGACGAGGGCCAACAGCACCCAGCCGAGGCCGCAGAGCAGCGTCGCGGCGCAGACCCCGTACGCCCGGGTCGGGCCGGTCCGCCGGACGCCGGTGACCGGAACCGGTTCGCTCATCTGGGCCTCCTCCCCCGCGTCCTGGGCTTCCCGGCGCCCCGGGCGCGCGGGGGGCCGGTCGGGCCCCCGCCCCCGATCCCGGACCGGTCCGCGCCCGCGTCCCGTCCGGACGCCGGTACCCGCGCCCGCGTCCCTTCCGGACGGGACGTACCGGCCCGGGCGGGGCGCCCGACGGCCTCAGCTGTCGCCGAGGCCCATGTCACGGGCCCGGGCCACCGCCTCGGCGCGGGTCACGACGTGCAGCTTCTCGAAGATGTGCGTCACGTGGTTGCGGACCGTCTTCTCCGCCACCACCAGCTCCCGGGCGATCCGCCGGTTGTCCAGCCCGCGCGCCACCAGGTCGAGGACCTCCGCCTCGCGGGCGGTGAGCGCGGGGAACAGCTGCCCCGCCTCGCGCAACCGGGCCCCCGCCAGCAGGACGGTGATCCGGCCGGCGACGTCCGCGCCGAACACCGCCCCGCCCGCCGCGACCGTCCGCACCGCGTGCAGCACCTCCTCCCGGCCGGCGCCCTTCACCAGGTAGCCGCGCGCGCCCGCCTGGAGCGCGGCGAGCAGGCTGCCGTCGTCGTCGGCCATGGTCAGCATCAGCACCGGCGGGGACGGCTGCTGCTCGGAGAGCCGGCGCGCGGCCTCCAGCCCGGAGCCGTCCGGCAGGGAGAGGTCCATCACGACCACGTCCGGGCGGCTCCGGTTGACAGCGGCCGAGACCTCGCCGACCCGCTCCGCCTCGGCCACCACGACGATCCCCTCCGCGCTCTCCAGCGCGGCCCTGAGGCCCTCCCGGAACAGCGGATGGTCGTCGACGATCAGCACCCGGACCGGGGCGGCGTCCCGCTCCTCGTCCGGAACGCCGGCGAGCACGGGGGCGTCGGCGTGCACGGCACCGCCGGAGCCGTCGGGACCGCCGGAGCCGTCCGAAGCGCCTGGGCCGCCTGGGCCGCCCGCGCCCGGCGGAGCGGCCCGGGGCCGGTCGTCCGGCTGCGGGGCGGGTGGTGCGGCGGGGTGCTGTTGGTCCACCTGGCCGACACTACCAGCGATGGGTCCGTGACTTTCCGTGACATGCGCGGATCGCCGCACCGCCGGTGGCGGCCGGTCGCGCACGGGACGAGACCGCTGCCTCATGTGCCCGGGACGACGGGCGGCCGAGACTGAGGTGGTGCCCGACGAGCGGCTGTCGGCGGACCACACACCCAGCCCGTTCCCGAGGCGGTGCCATGACCACGGTGATCCCTCCCCGACCCCGGACGCCCGGATCCACCGCCCGCCGGACGCCCGCCCGGCGGCAGCTCACCGGCGCCGCGGTCTGCACGGCCCTCTGCCTGGCCGTGGCCACCCTGTGGACCTGCTACGTACTCGTCCACCTGGGTGCGCCCGGCGTGGCCGACCCCCGGGACCAACTCGCCATCCTGCTCTACGCGCTGCCGACCGCCGCCGCCGGCATGCTGCTGCACGCCCACCGCCCGGGCAGTCCGCTCGGCTGGGTGATGCTGGTCTACGCGCTGACCTCGATGCTGCCCAGCGCCGCCGGGGCACCCGTCTGGGTGGAGGTCTCCGACCCGGGCATCGTCGGGGCCGTCGCGGTGCTGCGGTCGGTGTGCGACACCGTCAGCCAGACCCTGTTCTACGTCCTGCCGCTCTGGCTCCCGTACGGGCGGCTCACCGACCGGCGGTGGTGGCTCTACATCGGCGCCGTGGCGCTCTGGGAGATCCCGGACGGCATGTCGTTCCTGAGCCACCCGAGCGCCTACGGCCGGCCGAACCCGCTCGCCGACAGCGCGCCCGCCCACCTCCTCGGGTCGATCGCGGACCACCTGGACGGCCTCTACGACCCGGTGAACTACCTGCTGGTCGCCGTCGCGGCCGCCGTGCTGCTGTCCCGGCTGCTCCGCCCCTCCCCCCGCCCGGAGCGGGGGCTCGACGGCGCGCCCCGGCCGCCGCACCCGGCCCACCGGGCGCACGTGGCGGGCATGCTCGGCGCCTACCTGCTCTGGGCCGGCCTGCAGGACTACTACGCCCGCAGTTTCCGGGACGACTACTGGCTCAGCTACTCGCTGTTCGCCGCCGCCGGCGCGGTCTGGGCGGTCGCCGTCGCCCGTCTGGTGATCCGGGACGGCGGCTGGCGGCTCGACCGGGCGGCCCGGTCGGTCCTGACCGGGCTGCTCCTGGCCACCGGGCTGACCACGCTGTTCGTGGTGACGGCCGCCGTGCTCTCCGGCTGGCTGGTCCCGGGCCGGGGCGCGGCCGGGCTGACGCTGATCGCCCTGGTGTTCGGGCTCGGCACCGCCCTGCCCCGGGCCGCCCGGTGGGCCGTCGGGGTGGTCGACCGGCTCTACTACGGCGACCGCGCCCAGCCGTACCACGTCCTGCGCACCCTGGCCGGACGGGTCCGGCAGGTCGTGGACCCCGAGCGGCTGCCGGCCGTGCTGTGCGGCACCGTCGCGGAGGAACTGCGGCTGCCCGGGGTCGCGCTGAGCGTCACCACCCGGGCCGGGCGGCGCCCGCTCGCCGCCGTGGGCCGCACGGACGGCCCCGGCCGGTCCTTCGCGCTGGTCCACCACGGCACGACGATCGGGGAGTTGACGGTCGGGCTGCGCGCGGGCGAGGAGCGGCTGGCGGCCGGCGACATCGACATCCTGCGCTCGCTGGCCGACCAGGTCTCGCCCGCCGTCGCGTCGCTGCGCCTGCAGGAGGACCTGCAGGCGAGCCGGGAGCAGATCGTCACGGCCCGGGAGGAGGAACGGCGCCGGCTGCGCCGGGACATCCACGACGGCCTCGGCCCCGCACTGGCGGGACTGCGCCTGCGGGTGGACAACGCCGCGTCGGCGGCCGCCTCGTGGGCGGCGGGTGGTCCCGGCGCGGCCCCGGTGCGTCCCGCCACCGTCCCCGGGCCGCCCGAGGCCGGCCCGACCGCGAGGGCCTGCGACCCGGCAGGCCGGCCCGGACAGGGCGGTGGCGGGGGCGTCACGCAGGCACTGGTCGGGATCTCGGCGGACCTCGCGCTGGCGATCAAGGAGGTCCGGCGGATCACCGACCGGCTCGGGCCCGCCCCGCTCGGCGAGTTCGGGCTGGCACGGGCGATCCAGCAGCTCGCGCTCACCTTCAGCGGCGCCGGACTCGCCGTCACCGCCACCCTGACCCCGGACCCGCTGCCGACCCTGCCCGCCGCCGTCGAGGTGGCGGTCTACCGGATCACCGCCGAGGCACTGACCAACGTGCTGCGCCATGCCCGTGCCGGTCGCGCCGAGGTGGTGGTCCGGGTGGACGAGGGGACGCTGACGCTGACCGTGCAGGACGACGGGGTCGGCTACCGGCGGGCGGACACCGGCGACCCCGCCCGGGCGCCCGCCGGCGGCGAAGGGGGCGGGGTCGGGATCCGCTCGATGGCCGACCGGGCGGCGGAGGTCGGCGGCCGCTGCACGATCGGACCGCCGGCGTCGGAGCACGGGACGCGGGTGACGGCGGTACTCCCCCACGTCCCGGCGGGCGACCGGCCCGGCGCGGCCTGACGGACGGCGGGGGCGGAGGAACAGCGGGGGCGGACGGGGCGGCAGCGCGCCGCCGGGACGGTCTCCGCCCCCCGGTGCCGACAGCACCGGGGGCGGAAGCGGATATGCGGGGGACGGGGACGGGGGGTCGGCGTCAGGGACGGGGACGGACGGGAGGACCGCGGGCTCAGCGCTTGCAGTCCCTCTCCCCGGGCTTGCACCGCTTGCCCGTCCCGCCGGCTTCGGGCGCCGGGACGGACTTGGCCGTCGCGCTGTCGGCGGCGGTCCTGCACACGACGGTCGCCGCGGCGAAGCCGACGAGTACGGACGCGACGCAGAGCGTCTTCGTTGCCGTGTTCGTTGCCATGGGTGGTGCTCCGGATTCTTCGTCTTCCGAGCGGTTCGAGCCGATCGGCCGCTCTTCCTCCACCCTGCGCGGGCCCCCGCCCCGGGCGCATGGGACCGCCGTCCCGTTCCGGTCCCACCACGACTCCGCTGCCCGACCGTGAGTCGAGCGGCGGAGTCGTGGTGGCGGGGTCGGACCGGTTTCACGGCCGGGTGCGTCGTTCGGTGCGCCGCCGGGCCAGGGCCTCCCGGGCGGCGGCGGCCCGGCGGGGTACGGCGAGGGTGAGACAGAGCAGCTCGGCGCCCAGCGGACCGGCCTCCAGGTGGAGCGGGCTGCCCCGGCGGGCCAACAGGAGGTCCCCGTCGACCGCCAGGTGGTCGGGTTCACCGACGGCCCGGCCCACGAGGAAGGAGCCGCGCAGCACGTGCAGGACGATCTCGGCCCCGGCCCGCCCCGGCAGCGTGTGGTGGGCGCCGGGACTCAGCCGCAGGTGGTCGAAGGACTCGCAGGCCGCGGCGAGCATGGACCGCCGGGCCAGGCAGCGCAGACGGATCCGTTCGCCGTTCGGACCGAGCAGGACGGTGGCGGAGCCTGCGGCGGTGGTGACGATCATCGTGACTCGCCTCCCTTCGGACAGTCGGGGTTCTGGGGCTCCTCCGAGCTGTCGGAGCTGTCGGAGCCTTCGGGGTCGGCGGGGTTCGCGGTGCCCTCGGAGTGTTCGGCGTGCTCGGAGCTCTCAGGGCCTTCGGAACGCTCGGGCTCCTCGGGTTCCGCGCGTTCCTCAGGCTCCCCGGCGCGCCGGGGGCGCTCGGACCGCTCGGGGTCCGCCGCGCCCGGACGGGCGTCGCGGCGGTGCCCGGGGTGGCCGTCCGTGCCCCGCCGGTCGTCGGACCGGCCGGAGGCCTCGGAGCCGGCGGGGTGCCCACCGACGGCGAGGACGGCCTGGAAGAACTCCAGCCCCGCCGTGCCGGCGGTGAGTACGGTCCGCGTGCCGAGCGGCAGCGTCAGCGCGGTGCCCTCGACCAGCGGGATCCCGGTGTCGGGCGTCTCCCGCGCCCCGGCCCCCGGGCCGGTGGCCGTGCCCGAGCCGGCGGTGACGTAGAGGGCGTGCTCGACGCCTTCGGCGGCGACCTCGGTGCGGCGGCCCGGGTCGAGCCACCGCAGTCCGACCGCGCGCAGCGGCCCGGTCAGCACTCGGCTGGGGTCGACGGCGCCGCGTCGGCGGAGGTCGGTGATGACGGTGCCCGTCATGACGATGACTCCTTGTCTGGTCGGCGGCGGTCCGTTCCGGTCCGCCCTGCCACTCCACGGTCTGGCTCCCGCCGTCCCGGTCGCACGGGGACCGGGTCCCGTCCTGCTCCCGTCCGGCGCCCCGGCCCGGCCCGGGCTCACCCGGTCACGAGCGCACGCACCGGGCGGCGACAGTGCGGGACGGCGACCGGGCCCAAGCTCTCCGCGGCGGCCCGCAGCAACGGCGCACCGACCGGAGTGAGCAGCCGACCGCCCGCGCAGTACGGCCGGCCGAGGCCCGCGAGCAGAAGCAGGCCGGACCCGTCGGCGAGGGCCGCGGCGACGGCGTCGGCGAGGGCCGCGGCGACGGCGTCGGCGAGAACCTCCGTGTCCGTACCGCCGGGCAGTCCGGTCGCCGAGCCGTTGCGGGCGACCAGTTCACGGTGTGCCCAGGCTCCGGCCGCGTCCAGCAGACCGAGCCGGACCGCGATCCGGGCGGCGAGCAGCAGCCCCAGGGCCTCGGCGTCGCCGGGTGGGAGCGGGTGTCCGGCGGCGCTTCGCACCGGCGCGGCGAGCCGCCGCCCGTACGCCAGCGCGAGGGCCGGGCCGGTCTCGTACGGGTCGAAGCAGACCAGCGCGGCCCGGGCGTCCGCGCAGACGGCGAGGAACGCGGCGACGGTGCTCGCGGAGTACCGGGCCTCGGGGTCGAGGGCCCCGGCGAGCGCCTCGTACCGGGCCGGGCAGACGGCGAGGACGTGGCGGATCACGCCGATCAGGCCGGCCCGGGTCTCCGGGGCGGGCCGGTCGGCCAGCAGGTCGCTGCGGACCCAGACCAGCGCCGGCGCCGTCCGGGCGGGCAGCGCGCGGGCGTCCGGCGGCGGTCGGCGCAGCGCGAGCGCGGGCCCGACGGCGGCCGCCAGGGTGGTCGGCAGCCGCAGGTCGGCGGCGACGGCGCAGGCCTGCTCGCCGCCGACGGCGACCACGACGGTCCGGCCGGCCGGGGCCCTCGGGTCGGCCGGCGGCCGGCCGGGGGCCGGCGCGGACCGCAGGTCGAGCGCGGTGCACGGAGCGGTGGCGGCGGCCACCGACCGGACGCGGGTGAGGTACTCGGCGGGCGCCGCGCCGTCGGTCACGAGCAGCACCCGGTCCGCCTCCCACCCGGCTGCCCGCTCGGCGAGTTCCGCCCAGGAGTCGTCGCCGTCGCGGACCGCCAGCGGGACGTTCGCCGGCCCGGCCTGGATCCGACGGTCGAATGCGGTGGTGCTGCCCATCGCCGTCCACCTCCCACTCCGTCCTCCCACTCCGTCTCCGACTTCGACGATGGGCCGCCCGACGCCCCGGGCACCTGAGCCGCCCTGCCCCTCCCGGTCCGCCCCGCCCGTCCCGGCCCGCGCGGGGCGCGGCACGGGACCGAGCGGGACCTGCCGCGCCGCTGGACGGAGCAGGGGACGAGGCCGCTGGACGGAGCAGGGTGTGACAGGTGCGGGGCGGGCCGACGCCCGGCCCGCCGACGTACCGTGGAACTCGGAGGCCGCGCCATGCACGTCACCGGAGTCCACTTCACCGACCGCACCGACGCGGGCCGCCGGCTGGCCGCGCTGCTCGGTCACCTGGGCGGCCCCGGCACCGTCGTCGTCGCCCTCCCGCGCGGCGGGGTCCCGGTGGCCGCCGAGGTCGCGGCCGCGCTCGGCGCCCCGCTGGACATCTGCGTGATCCGCAAACTCGGTGTGCCCCGCCAGCCCGAGCTGGGCATGGGCGCGATCGGCGAGGACGGCGTCCGGGTGCTCAACGACCAGGTGATCCGGCTGGCCGGTGTCACCCCCGGGCAGCTCGCCGAGGTCGAGGTGCGCGAGCGCGCGGAGCTGGAGCGCCGCGCCCGCCGTTACCGGGGTGGACGCCCGCCCGCCGATCTGCGCGGACGCACCGTGGTCGTGGTGGACGACGGCATCGCCACCGGCTCGACGGCCCGCGCGGCCTGCCGGATCGTCCGGGCCCGGGGGGCGGCCCGGGTGGTGCTGGCCGTTCCGGTGGCACCCGAGGAGTGGACCGACCGCCTGGCCGGGGTCGCCGACGAGCTGGTCTGCGTCCGCACGCCGTCCCCGTTCTACGCGATCGGCGAGTTCTACGACGACTTCTCGCAGACCGGCGACGAGGAGGTGCTGCGCCACCTCGCCGACGCCCGCGCCGAGGCCCCACCGGACGACGCCGGGGTGGACCACGAGCTGAGCCTGCCGGTCGCCGGCGTCCGGCTGGCGGGCCGGCTGACCGTCCCGGCGGACGCGGCGGGCGTGGTGGTGTTCGCCCACGGCAGCGGGAGCGGCCGGCACAGCCCCCGCAACCGCCGGGTGGCCGCGGCCCTCAACCGGGCGGGCCTGGCCACCCTGCTGTTCGACCTGCTCACGGCGGACGAGGAGCCGGACCGACGGAAGGTGTTCGACGTCGACCTGCTCGGGGCCCGGCTGACCGCCGTGGCCCGGCTGCTCCCGGAGCTGCCGCCGAGCCGGGGGCGGCGGCTCCCGCTCGGGCTGTTCGGTGCCAGCACCGGCGCGGCCGCCGCGCTCCGGACGGCCGCCCGGCTGGGCGGGGGCGTGCGGGCCGTGGTCTCCCGGGGCGGGCGGCCCGATCTCACCGATCCCGCCGAGCTCGCCGAGGTCAGCGCGCCGACCCTGCTGATCGTCGGCGGCCTGGACGGCCGGGTGATCGACCTGAACCGGCAGGCGCGGGCCCGGCTGCGCTGCGAGAGTGAACTGGCGGTGGTGCCGCACGCGGGCCATCTCTTCGAGGAGCCGGGCACGCTGGACCGGGTCGCCGAGCTGGCCCGCGACTGGTTCCTGCGGTACCTGCCGCCCGGCTCGCCGGCCGCTCGCCGACCACCGGCCCCCTGACCACCGGCCCCCTCACCACCCGCTTCCGACCGCCCCCGCGACCGACCCGCCGGCCCCGCCGAACCGGCCCGGACCCGCCGTACAGAGCTCCCGCGAACCACCCCGAACTGGCATGCATTTTGTGCAGCAGAACCCGCCATTTCCTGACCAGCTTGTACACATTGAACAGTGAAATCCCGACCTGTTGCCCAACCACCCCGACAGGAGCAAGCTCTGCGCTCAGCCGCACCGCCCACCCAGCGGCGTGGCCGCCTCAAGCGGATGCCTCAATGCCGAGGCCTCAATGTGGAGGAACGACCGATGACCCCGCAGTCCCACGCCCTTGAGCTGACCCCCGAGGAACGCGAGGCCGGTCTCGACGCCGAGCAGCTCCGCCGCCTCGTCGGCCTCGTCGAGCACGACCCCGCCACGGACCCGTTCCCTGTCATCGCGCAGGACGCCATCGTGTTCGTGGTGGGCAACGCCACCCAGACGGCCCACTTCTACCAGGCCGTCTTCGGCATGGAGCTGGTCGCCTACTCCGGCCCGGAGAACGGCCGCCGCGACCGCAAGGCCTTCGTGCTGCGCTCCGGCTCCTGCCGCTTCGTGATCAAGGGCGGCGTCTCCCCCGAGAGCCCGCTGCTGGACCACCACCGCCGGCACGGCGACGGCGTCGTCGACCTGGCCCTGGAGGTGCCGGACGTCGACAAGTGCATCGCGCACGCCCGCGCCCAGGGCGCCACCGTGCTGGAGGAGCCGAACGACGTCTCCGACGAGAACGGCACCGTGCGCCGCGCCGCCATCGCCACCTACGGCGAGACCCGGCACACCCTGATCGACCGCTCCCGCTACCACGGCCCCTACCTGCCGGGCTTCGTGGCCGCCCAGACCCGGGTGACCCGCGCCGCCGGGCACCCGAAGCGGCTGTTCCAGGCGCTGGACCACGCGGTCGGCAACGTCGAGCTCGGCCGGATGGACGAGTGGGTCGGGTTCTACAACCGCGTCATGGGCTTCGTGAACATGGCCGAGTTCGTCGGCGACGACATCGCCACCGAGTACTCGGCGCTGATGTCCAAGGTGGTGGCCAGCGGCAACCACCGGGTGAAGTTCCCGCTCAACGAGCCGGCCATCGCCAAGAAGAAGTCCCAGATCGACGAGTACCTGGAGTTCTACGGCGGCCCGGGCTGCCAGCACCTGGCGCTCGCCACCAACGACATCCTCTCCACCGTCGACATCCTGCGCGCCAACGGCGTGGAGTTCCTCGCCACCCCCGACTCGTACTACGACGACCCGGAGCTGCGCGCCCGGATCGGCAACGTCCGGGTCGAGGTCGAGGAGCTGAAGAAGCGCGGCATCCTGGTCGACCGCGACGAGGACGGCTACCTGCTGCAGATCTTCACCAAGCCGCAGGGCGACCGGCCGACCGTGTTCTTCGAGTTCATCGAGCGGCATGGCTCGCTCGGCTTCGGGAAGGGCAACTTCAAGGCGCTCTTCGAATCCCTGGAGCGCGAGCAGGACCGCCGCGGCAACCTCTGATCAGCACCCCCGATCGGAGCACGCACGGCGAACGGGCCAGTCGGCGAACGGGCCAGGAGGAGCAGGACGATGGCGTACTACCGGCAGCTGGGCAGCATCCCGCCCAAGCGGCACACCCAGCACCGCACTCCCGAAGGCGGGCTGTACTACGAGGAGTTGATGGGCGAGGAGGGGTTCTCCTCGGACTCCTCGCTGCTCTACCACCGGGGCATCCCCTCGGCCGTCGTGGACGCCGTGCCGTGGGAGCTGCCGGACCAGTCGACGGTGGCCAATCACCCCCTGCTCCCCCGGCACCTCAAGCTGCACGAGCTGTTCACGGGCGAGGAGTGGAAGTCCGCCGACGTCGTGGGCAGCCGCCGGCTCGTCCTCGGCAACGGCGACGTGCGGATCTCGTACGTCGCCGCCGGGGCTCCCAGCGAGCTGTACCGCAACGCGCTCGGTGACGAGTGCGTGTACGTGGAGGCGGGCACCGGCACGGTCGAGACGGTCTTCGGCACGCTGGAGGTCGGCCAGGGCGACTACGTGATCATCCCCCGGGCCACCACGCACCGCTGGGTGCCCACCGGCGGCGAACCGCTGCGCGCCTACTGCGTCGAGGCGAACAGCCACATCTCCCCGGTGAAGCGCTACCTCTCCAAGTACGGCCAGCTGCTGGAGCACGCGCCGTACTGCGAGCGGGACCTGCGCGGCCCGGCGGGCCCGCTGCTCGTCGAGGGCACGGACGTCGACGTGCTGGTCAAGCACCGCGGCCCGAACGGCGTCGCGGGCACCCGGTACACCGTGCCGCACCACCCGTTCGACGTGGTCGGCTGGGACGGCTGCCTGTACCCCTACGTCCTCAACATCCGGGACTACGAGCCGATCACCGGCCGGATCCACCAGCCGCCGCCCGCGCACCAGGTGTTCGAGGGCAACGGCTTCGTGATCTGCAACTTCGTGCCCCGCAAGGTGGACTACCACCCGCTCTCGATCCCCGTCCCCTACTACCACTCCAACGTGGACAGCGACGAGGTCATGTTCTACTGCGGCGGCGACTACGCGGCCCGCAAGGGGTCGGGCATCGCCCAGGGCTCGATCTCGCTGCACCCCGGCGGCCACACCCACGGCCCGCAGCCGGGGGCGTACGAGCGCAGCATCGGCGCGGAGTTCTTCGACGAACTCGCGGTGATGGTGGACACCTTCCGGCCGCTGGAGCTGGGCGAGGGCGGCCGGGCCGGCGAAGACGGCAACTACGCCTGGACCTGGGCGGGCCGGGGGCCGGCGCGATGAGCGCGATCCCCGAGCTGTTCCAGGGCCTGTTCGACGACGCGGCCGTGTTCCCGCCCGGGAACCTGCCGCTCGCCGAGGCGGTGCCGGCCCACCGGGCGCACCGGCTCGCGTGGTACGCCGCCGCGGTCGGCCCGCTGCTGTGCGGGGCGGGCCGGCTGGGCGAGTTGGCGGCCGTGCCGGATCCGGCCCGGTCCGCCGGGCCGCTGCGGGTCGGGCTCGTACTGCCGGGGGGCAGTGCGGAGCTCGGCCCGGCCCTCGCCGCCGCCGCGCCGTTCGAGGTGGCCGGCGTCGAGCTGGCCACCCGGGACGCCGGCGAGGCGGTCACCGCGCTCGACCTGCTGCTGCCGCCGGACGTCCCGGCCGCCGTCGAGCTGCCGCGCGAACTGCTGCGCGGCGACGGCCTGGACGAGGCCCTGGACATCCTGGTCGACAGCCCGTACCGGGCGAAGTTCCGCACCGGCGGGGTGGTGGCAGGCGCCTTCCCCGACGAGGAGGAGCTGGCCGGCTTCCTCACCGGCTGCGCGCGGCGCGGCCTGCCGTACAAGTGCACCGCCGGGCTGCACCACGCCGTCCGGCACACCGACCCGGCCACCGGCTTCGAGCACCACGGCTTCCTGAACGTCCTGCTGGCCGCCCAGGAGACCGACCGGACGGCCGCCGCCGAGGTGCTGGCGGAGCGCTCGGGCGCCGTCCTGGCCAAGGCGGCCAGCGCCCTGACCGACCGTCAGGTTACGGTGATCAGGAACTCGTTCACCGCGTTCGGCACCTGCAGCGTCGCCGAGCCCCTGGACGACCTGGCCGCGCTCGGCCTGCTGTCGCCCAGCCCCATGCCCCAGGAGGACCGTTGAGCACCCCCCGCAGCTGGCTCGCCAGCGCCCAGGACTCGCCGTTCGGCGTGCACAACCTGCCGTACGGCGTCTTCACCGCCGCCGGCCGGCCGGGCCGGCGGCGGATCGGCGTACGCGTCGGGGAGTTCGTCCTCGACGCCGGGGCCGCCGCCCGCGCCGCCGGGGCGCCGTCCGTGCTGCTGGACGCCGAGAGCCTCAACCCGCTGCTGGGCGCGGGCCGGCCGGTCTGGACGGAGGTGCGCGCCGCGCTGACGCGCTGGCTGACCGACGAGTCCTACCGGGACGCGCTCTCGCCGCTGCTGCTGCCGGTGGCCGAGGTGGAGCTGCACCTGCCGTTCGAGGTCGCCGACTACGTCGACTTCTACGCCTCCGAGCACCACGCCACCAACCTGGGCCGGATCTTCCGCCCCGGTTCGGAGCCGCTCACCCCCAACTGGAAGCACCTGCCGATCGGTTACCACGGCCGGGCCGGCACGGTGGTGGTCTCGGGCACCGCGGTGGTCCGCCCGCACGGGCAGCGCAAGGCCCCGGCCGACCCGGCGCCGTCCTTCGGCCCGACCCGCCGGCTGGACATCGAGGCGGAGGTCGGCTTCGTGGTCGGCACGCCGTCCGCCCTCGGCACGCCCGTCACGCTGGACGGCTTCCGCGAGCACGTGTTCGGCGTCTGCCTGGTCAACGACTGGTCCGCGCGGGACATCCAGGCCTGGGAATACGTGCCGCTCGGCCCGTTCCTGGGCAAGTCCTTCAGCACCTCGGTCTCCCCGTGGATCGTGCCGCTGGACGCCCTGGAGGCGGCCCGGGTCACGCCGCCGGCGCGGGACGTCGAGCCACTGCCCTACCTGGACGACCGCGGCGGTGAGCCCTGGGGCCTGGACCTCGCGCTGGAGGTCCGGCTGAACGGGCACCAGGTCTCCCGCCCGCCGTTCGCCTCGATGTACTGGACGGCGGCGCAGCAGCTCGCCCACCTGACGGCCAACGGCGCCTCGCTGCGCACCGGGGACCTCTTCGCCTCGGGCACCGTCAGCGGCCCCGAGCCGCAAACCCGCGGCGCCCTGATCGAACTGACCTGGAACGGCGAGCAGCCGCTCAAGCTCCCGGACGGCACCACCCGCACCTTCCTGGAGGACGGTGACGAGGTGGTCATCACCGCCACCGCGCCGGGCCGCGACGGTGCCGTGGTCGGCTTCGGCGAGGTGACCGGCCGGGTCGTGCCGTAGCACCGGCGCGCAGGAGTCCGTCACGGAGGCGGCGCCGGGTGCCCGGCGCCGCCTCCGGCCCGTCCCGGCCGGCACCCGGGCACCCGCCGCGGCGGACCCGCGCCACGGGTACGGTGACGGTGGGATCTTCACGACGGACAGCGACGACGAACGGGAGCGGGCCCGATGAGCGCAGAGGTGCAGGCCTACCGGGACGGCGGTGTCGGGCGGATCGTGCTCGACCGGCCGAGGGCGATCAACTCCCTGACCCACGACATGATCACGGCCGTCCGGGCCGCACTGGAGGGCTGGGCCGCGGACGACGCCGTGCGCGCCGTGGTGCTGACCGGCACCGGCGAGCGCGGTCTCTGCGCGGGGGCGGACATCCGGGCCCTGCACGACGACGCCAAGGCGGGCGGCGCCGGCGCCCGGGCGTTCTTCCGCGCCGAGTACGGGCTGAACGCGCTGATCGCCCGCTACCCCAAGCCCTACCTCGCGGTGATGGACGGCATCACCATGGGCGGCGGCGTCGGCCTCTCCGCCCACGGCAGCGTGCGGATCGTCACCGAGCGCTCCGTCGTGGCGATGCCGGAGACCAGGATCGGCCTCGTCCCGGACGTCGGCGGCAGCCGGCTGCTGGCCCGCGCCCCGGGCGAGACCGGCACCCATCTCGGGCTCACCTCGGGCTCGATGGGCCCCGGCGACGCGCTGTTCTGCGGCTTCGCCGACCACTTCGTGCCCTCGGCGCAGATCCCCGGGCTGCTCGACGCCCTGACCCGGGACACCGACCTCACCGCCGCCGGTGTCACCGCCGCCGTGGCCGGGCACGCCGCGACCGCACCGCCCGCCGCGCTGGCCGCCCAGCGGGAGTGGATCGACGCCTGCTACGCGGCCGGCACCGTCGAGGAGATCGTCGAGCGGCTGTTCGCCCACGGGCTCCCGGAGGCCAAGGAGGCGGCCGAGCAGCTGCTCGGCAACGCGCCGACCGCCGTCAAGGTCACCCTGGCCGCGCTGCGCCGGGCCCGCGCCCTGCCCTCGCTGGAGGCGGTGCTCGACCAGGAGTACCGCGTCTCCTGCCACGCCCTGACCACGCCGGACCTGGTCGAGGGCATCCGCGCCCAGGTGGTCGACAAGGACCGCAGCCCGCGCTGGTCCCCGGCGGACCCGGCCGGCGTCACCGAGGCGGACGTCGAACGGTTCTTCGCCCCGCGCGAGGGCGACGAACTCGGCCTGGCCGGACCGGCGCGGTCCGCCCCGGTCCGGCGGCCGAGCGGTCCGGCCTGCGGTCCCGGTACCGTCGGCGCCGCCCCGGCGGACTCGTGACGACCGTCTCGCATGGCAAGACTGGCGCGGGACGGGGCACGTCGGAGATCGTGGGGTCGTCAGGGCGCACCCGGTGTGGTGCCGAGCAGCGGAATGGGAGTCAACGGCGATGACCGAGACCTACGAGACGATCCTGGTCGAGCGCAAGGGCCGGGTCGGGCTGATCACGCTCAACCGGCCGAAGGCGCTGAACGCGCTCAACACGCGACTGATGAACGAGGTCGTCGCGGCCGCCACCGCCTTCGACCGCGACCCGGAGATCGGCGCCCTGGTGATCACCGGCTCGGAGAAGGCCTTCGCGGCCGGCGCCGACATCAAGGAGATGCAGGGCAACCGGTTCCCCGACGTCTACCTGGACGACTGGCTGGGCCCGTGGGACCGGCTCGGTGAGCTGCGCAAGCCGGTGATCGCGGCGGTGGCCGGCTTCGCCCTCGGCGGGGGCTGCGAGTTGGCGATGCTCTGCGACATCCTGCTGGCCGCCGACACCGCGAAGTTCGGGCAGCCGGAGATCAAGCTCGGCGTCATCCCCGGGATCGGCGGCTCGCAGCGGCTGACCCGCGCCGTCGGCAAGGCCAAGGCGATGGAGCTCTGTCTGACCGGCCGCATGATGGGCGCCGAGGAGGCCGAACGGGCCGGCCTGGTCTCCCGGATCGTCCCCGCCGACGAGCTGCTCGCCGAGGCGCTGGCCACCGCCGAGAAGGTCGCCCAGATGTCCACCCCCGCCGCGGTCATGCTCAAGGAGAGCGTCAACCGGGCGTTCGAGACCACCCTGGCCGAGGGCGTCCGCTTCGAGCGCCGGCTGTTCCACGCCGCCTTCGCCACCGCCGACCAGAAGGAGGGCATGGCGGCCTTCGCCGAGAAGCGCCCGCCGGAGTTCACCCACCGCTGACCCGGCCCGGGCGGGGGCGCGGCCCGCCGGCCGCGCCCCCGCCCGTCGGTTCCGGGCCTCCCGGCCGGTCGTCAGTCCTCCGCCACCGCCGTGGTGTTGAGCCTGGCGAACCCACTGCGGCTGGCGGCCACCACGATCCGGTCACCCGCCCCGAGGCGGCGGGTGCGGTCGGCGTAGTTCCAGGTGTACAGGTGCGGCCGCTCGGCGAGTCGGACGGCGAGCACCCGGACGCCGCCCGGGTCCTCCAGGTCGTGCCGGTTCATGCCGACCAGCGCACCGCCCTCCTCCGCCCGCAGCTCCGCGATCAGCAGCACGTGCCGGAACACCGAGAGGGTGCCCAGCACCTCACGCCCCATCAGGGCGGCGGCGAAGGCCGGCGCGGACAGGTAGGAGACCGAGCGGGACGCCGCGTTGTCCAGCGTCGCGTACACGTGCCGGGCAAAGTTGTCGTCGAACAGCCGGACCACCACCCGGACGTCCGGCTTGCCCGCCCGCGCCTCCAGGGCCGCCTCCAGATTGGTGGCGTCGTCCCCGCTGACCGCGACCACGGCGCGGCTGTGCTTCAGCCGGGCCCGGCGCAACTGCTCCTCCAGCGGGCCGTCGTCGACCACCACCGGCACGCCCAGGGCCCGGACGGCGGAGATGCCACGGGCCTGCGGATCGCGCTCCAGGCCGACCACCGGCACGCCCAGGCCGTGCAGTTGGGCGACGACCCGGGTGCCGAGGTTGCCCAGCCCGGCCACGATGACGTGGTCCCGGGTGCCGACGCCGGGGTTGCGGGGCTGGCCCCGGCGTCCGGAAGCGAGCACCTCGACCATGATCGCGGTGGCGACCGGGGCGAAGGTGATCCCGCAGAAGGTGATCACCACCTGGGCGACCCGCTGCCACGTCCCGCCGGTGCCCGTCCCGGCGGCCGCGTCGGCGTGCTGGTCGGGCTGGGCCGCGCCGGCCAGGTCGAGCAGGGAGACGTAGAGCGACCAGCCGAAGTCCCGGTTGAGGTACCAGAGCAGGCCGAAGGCCATCAGCACCGCCGCCAGCGCGGTGATCAGCACCAGCCGGAGCCGGGCGCTGGTGAAGTAGCGCAGGGTGTCGAGCAGCCGCCAGCGCAGCCGGCGCGACCAGCCGATCCGGATCGGCGGCTCGCTCGGCAGCGCCTGCAGGGCGGCCACCCCGCCGGGCTCCTGCGCCGGCCGCTGCTCCTGCTCGTGCTCCTGCTCCGTGGCGCGGGCCGGGGCCGGCTCCGGCTGCCGCTCCGGCCGCGCGGGCGGTTCCTGCACCGACGCGGCCGACCTGCCCGGCTCGCGCCCGGCGCCCTCGGGGTCGCCGGCGCCGGTGGTGCCGGGGTCGCCGGCGTCGCTGCCGGTGTCGGGGCCGGCGACCGGCGCGCCGGCGCGGATCCGGCGTACCGGACCGTCGTCACCGAACGCGCTGGCCAGCCGGACGAAGGGCGCCGAGTCCCCCTCCTGCTCGGGCAGCAGCCGGATCCGGCTGAGGTCCTGCCGGTCGATCCGGTCGGCGACGACGCAGATCCGGCTGGAGTCGATGTCCTCGTCGTAGGCGATGTGCAGGAAGCGGTCGCCGACCTGGACGGAGTTGGGCCGGGACAGTGCGGCCGCGGCGAAGGCGGGCGCGGCCGTGGCCGAGCCGGAGAGCGCGGTGCCGTTCCTCAGCAGCCGTTCGATGTTGTCGCCGAGCCGCTGGTTGAACATCCGCAGCACGATCCGGATACCGGGGTTGTGGTCCTGGGCGCTGAGCGCGGTGTGGATGTTCTCCTGGTCGCTGCCGTCGACCAGGGCGATCCCGCGCGCGGTCTCGACCCGGACGGCCCGCAGCGCCTCCTCGGTGACACTGCTGTACTCGACCACGGCGGCCACCCCGGGCAGCTGCTCGATCTGCGGCGCGTGGTCGCGGGTCCGGTCCGGGACCAGCACCACCACGGGCACTTCATAGTGTTCGACGAGCTCGACGGCCAGCCGGTGGGCGAGCGCGTTGCCGCCGCACACGATGTAGTGCTGGCTGATCGGCTCGACCGGAGGGGTCCCCCACCCTTCAGAAGTCATATCGCCGGATCATATCGACGGCGAGTGATCGGGGGATGTCGTTCCGGTGTCCGAGGGGCCATCAGTTCCATCCCCCGAACGGGCGAACCCGACAGGCGGCGGGCGACTCCCGGGACGATCGTCAGGAGTGTCCTCTGCCCGTCACAAGCCGCCAGGAGTACGCCGCCGTGGTCTCCCCGATCATCACCCCCAACGGTTCCCCGGTCCAAGGCCCGCTCGGGCTGCTCGCCAAGGCCGCCTGGCAGGTGCTGCTGGTCGCCGGGCTGGTCTCGCTCGCCCTCGGCGTCATCGTCTTCGCCTGGCCGAAGCAGACCCTGATGGTGGTGGGCGTGCTGTTCGGCCTCTACCTGCTGGTCATCGGCATCGTGCAGCTGGTCGCCGCCTTCGGCACCCACGCCACCACCGCGATGCGGGTGCTGGCCTTCATCAGCGGAGCGATCTGCGTCCTGCTCGGCCTGCTCTGCTTCCGCAGCGCGGTGCAGTCGCTCCTGCTGCTGGCGATCTGGATCGGCATCGGCTGGCTGTTCCGGGGCATCACCCAGCTCGTCGCCGCGATCTCGGACGACGACATGCCCGCCCGCGGCTGGCAGGCCTTCGCCGGTGTGGCCAACACCGTGGCCGGTGTGCTGCTGATGGTCTGGCCGGTCGGTTCGATCACCGCCCTGACCGTCCTCGCCGGGTGCTGGCTGCTGATCCTCGGCCTGATCGAGATCGTGACGGCCTTCCAGGTCCGCGGCCGGGCCAAGCAGATCCCGTCCGGCGTCTGAACCGCGGCTTCCGCTTCCGCTGCGACTACGGCTGGGGCTACGGCTGGGGGGCGTAGCCGATCACGAACTCCGCCGTCCGCAACCACTCGGGGGTCAGCCGGAGGCCGGTGAGCTCCTCGCCGAGGGCGAAGGCCGCGGTGGTGGTCCGGTCGATCGCCCGGTCCTCGGCCGTGCCGAGGTCGAAGCCGACCCCCGCCAGCAGCTCCGCCACCGCGTCCGCGTCACTGCCGTCCCGCTCCGCCGGGAAGAGCGGCTCGAAGTGCAGCCGGTTCCGCTCGCCCTCCTGCCAGTGGAAGTGGTCCACCGCGTTGACGTTGCGGAAGTGCGAGACCAGCCGGGTGCCCTCGGCGAGGCCGGGCAGCAGCCCCCACATGCTCCCGAGGTAGCCGTTGACCTCCAGCGCCACCGCCCAGCCGTCGAGTTCGGCGACCGCGACGACCATCAGCTCCTCGTCCTCGCGCCCGCGGAGCGCCTCGTCCCCGTCGTCGCCGTCCCCGTCCTCATCGTCGCCGTCCCCGTCGTCGCCGTCCTCGTACCGCTCCCAGGCGGCCAGGACCTGCTCGACACCGGTGACCGGCCGGCCGGGGGCGGCCCCGAACCGGCGGAGCAGCTCACCCCCGGACGTCGCTTCGACCATGGTCAGGCAGTACGCCTCCAGGATCGGGGCGAACTCCTCGGTTTCGAGCCAGGCGTAGTCGCTCGCGTGTGCGGTCATGCCGGAGATCCTGCCACCCGCCTGCGACAACTCCCCGCCGCGCCCACACCCGGGTCCGGCGGCTCCCCGCGCCCGGTGCCGGCGGCGGGTCAGCTCCAGACCGGCGCGTCCGTGCCCCAGCGGCCCGGCGGGCGCGACCAGTCCGTGGGGCCGCCCTCGTAGGCGAGCGGCGGCAGCGCGTACCGCAGCCGGCCGTACGGGGAGTCCGTCCCGACCACCCACCGCTGCGGGTCGTACGGCTCCGCGAGCGCCGGGCCGGGGGCGGCGGGCGCGATGCCGTGCTGCAGCCAGGAGGCGGTGCCGGCCAGCGAGAAGCGCAGGTGGCGGCCGCCGGGGCGGTCGGTGCGCTGATCGGTGAGGGCGCGCAGGACGCCGGCGGCGATCAGGTAGCCCGTCCCGTGGTCGAGTGCCTGGGCGGGCAGCACGCCGGGGCGCCCGTCGGCACCGGCCTCGGTGGCGGCGATGCCGACACCGGCCTGGACCAGGCTGTCGAAGCCCCGGCGCCCGGACCAGGGACCGGTCCAGCCCCAGGCGCAGAGCTGGGCGACCACCAGGGCGGGACGGCGTTCGAGCAGGTCGGCGGGCGCCAGGCCGAAGGCGTCCAGGACCCCGGGGCGGTAGCCGGTGACGACGACGTCGGCGGTGGCCAGCAGCTCCTCGAAGACCGCGCGGTCGCCGGGGGCGGCGAGGTCCAGCCGGGTGGAGCGCTTGCCGAAGCCGGTGTCGGCGTGGGCGTCCTCGGCCTCGGGCAGCCGGGTCGGGTCGACCCGCAGGACGTCGGCGCCGAGCAGGGCGAGGGAGCGGGTCGCGACGGGCCCGGCGATCACCCGGGTGAGGTCGAGGACGCGGACGCCCTCGGCGGGCAGGGCACCGGAGCCGAGCGGACGGGCGGCGGCCGCGCCGACCACCCGGGTCTCGACCAGGGGGTGGGTGGTGCCGGTCACCGGCGCGACCGCCACCGCGAGCGCCCCCGCCTCGTAGGCGCGCTCCTGGATCCACTCGCCCGGGTGCTCGCGCAGCGTCCCGGCCAGCCGCTCGGGGCCGGTGTCGGCGGGCAGTCCGAGGGCGGCGAGCAGCCGGGCCCGGTGGTGCGGGTAGTTGGCGTGGGTGCGGACCCACCCGTCGGCGCTCGGCCAGAAACCGGAGAGCGGGGCGAAGCTGACGGGGGTGCGGCCGTCGATCCGGAGGTGGCGCTCGCTGACGAAGGCGGTGGCCACCGCGCCCTGGTCGACCCGGACCTCCGGCACCGGGCCCCCGGCCCGCAGCGCGGACAGCTCCCCGGCAGCCAGCGAACAGGCGGCGACGGTGGCGCGGGCCAGCTGCCGGACCGGCAGCCGGGCGGGCAGGACGCCGTCGGGCCCGTGGAAGGAGACCCGCTCCAGCAGCTCGGCGGGCCCGCCCAGGGCGGCCCAGGCGTGCGCGGTGGGGCCGTCGTGCGCGGTGGGGCCCTCGTGCACGGTGGGGCCACCCGGGGCGGTGGCGTCGTCGTGCGGGGCGGGCCGGCCGGCCTCGGGAATCGGACTCTCTGTCATGTTCGCATTCTGCTCCCGTTCTCAGCTTTTCGTTTAACCTCGCACGTCACCCGACCTGCTGATCTGCGGTTCTTCCCGGGACGGCGGAGGCGGCCGTTCTCCACGCTTCGAGATGTCG
>NZ_JBIVVS010000024.1:95153-134599 GCF_044768625.1 Kitasatospora sp. NPDC091207 | reverse complement strand
GGCGTTGACTTTTGGCACGCTGTTGAGTTCTCAAGGAACGGACACTTCCTTCGGACCGCCTTCCAGCGGGCCCTCCGGGCGCTTCGTTCTTTCGTATTTGAAGCTTATCAGACGTTTTCCACCCCGTTTTCCGGAGTTTCATTCAGCCGACTCGCATTCCGCCGCCCCTCTCGGTGCGACTCCGGAACTGTACGGGGGCCGGCCCGCCACATGCAAATCGTCCCGCCCTGCTGTCGCAGGACGGGACGATCCACGGTCACCGGTGCCGTCAGGCGCGGCCCATCTCCTCGGCGATGGCGGCCGCGAAGGCGTCGATGTCGGCCTCGGTGGTGTCGTACGAACACATCCAGCGGACCTCGCCGGTGTGCTCGTTCCAGAAGTAGAAGCGGTAACGCTTCTGCAGTCGCTCGCTGACCTCACGCGGGAGAATCGCGAAGACCGCGTTGGCCTGGACCGGGCGGACCACGGTCACGCCCTCGATCCCGCGGACGGCCGTCTCCAGCCGGCTGGCCATGGCGTTGGCGTGGCCGGCGTTGCGCAGATAGAGGTCACCCGCGAGCAGCGCCTCGAACTGGACCGACACGAAGCGCATCTTCGACGCGAGCTGCATCGAGGTCTTGCGCAGGTACTTGATGTTCCGGACCCGCTCGGGGTTCAGGACCACCACGACCTCGCCGAAGAGCAGCCCGTTCTTCGTCCCGCCGTAGGAGAGCACGTCCACGCCGACGTCCGTGGTGAAGGCGCGCAGCGGCACACCGAGCGAGGCGGCGGCGTTGGCGAGGCGGGAGCCGTCCACGTGCACCAGCATGCCGAGCTGGTGGGCGTGGTCCGCGAGGGCCCGGATCTCCTCCACCGTGTAGAGGGTGCCGAGCTCGGTGCTCTGGGTGATCGAGACCGCCAGCGGCTGCGCGCGGTGCTCGTCGCCGAAGCCCCAGGCCTGCTGGTCGAGCAGCTCGGGGGTGAGCTTGCCGTCGGGGGTGGGGACGGTGAGCAGCTTGATGCCGCCCATCTTCTCCGGCGCGCCGCCCTCGTCCACGTTGATGTGGGCGGTCTCGGCCGCGACCACGGCGCCCCAGCGCGGGAGCAGCGCCTGGAGGGCGACCACGTTGGCGCCGGTCCCGTTGAAGACGGGGTACGCCTCGGCCTTCTCGCCGAAGTGGCGGCGGAAGACGTCCTGCAGGTGGGCGGTGTAGTCGTCCTCGCCGTAGGCGACCTGGTGGCCGCCGTTGGCGAGCGCTATCGCGGCGAGGACCTCGGGGTGCACGCCGGCGTAGTTGTCGCTGGCGAAGCCGCGGACGGCGGGGTCGTGCCGCCGTACCGCGTCGGTCGAGGTCGCTTCGGTCATCGGGCTGTCAGCCACAGGTGCTGTCCGTTCAGTTCTGCTGCGGGGCGGTCCCAGAGGCCCGCGAGGGCGGTGGCGAGGTCGGCGGTGTCCGTGTAACCGGTGAACTTCGCGTCCGGCTTCTCAGCCCGCATCTCGGGGCTGAGCAGTGCCTTGATCACCAGGATCGCAGCCGCGGCGGTGGGCTCGCCGTCCGTGGCGGTGGTCTCCTTCTTGAAGGAGTCCGCCAGGGCGAGCGTCCAGGCCTCGGTGGCGGCCTTGGCGGCCGCGTAGGCGGCGCCGCCGGCGGTCGGCTTGTGGGCGGCCGCGGCGGAGATCATCGCGTACCGGCCGGACCGGCTGCGGACCAGCGCGGGCTGGAAGGCCAGCGAGGTGTGCTGGAGCGTGCGCACCACGGTGTCGTGCAGGAAGTCCCAGTCGTCGATCCGGGTGTCGAAGAACTTCTTGCTCCCGCGCCAGCCGCCGACCAGGTGCAGCAGGCCGTCGACGTGGCCGTGCTCGGCCTCCAGGTGGTCGGCCCAGTCGTGGACCTCCTGCGGGTCGAGCAGGTCGATGACCTGGCCGCTGATCCGCGCGCCGGGGACGGCCGCGCGCACGGTGTCGAGGGCCTTCTCCAGCCGCTGCGGGTCGATGTCGGCGCCGATCACGGTGGCACCGTCGGCCGCGAGGCGGCGCAGCACGGCCTGGCCGGCCGGGCCGCTGGCTCCGGCGACGGCGATGACCTTGCCTTCGAGGTGGGTGTTCACGCGGCGACCTCCTGGATCCCGGCGCCGGTGATGCCGGTGGTGGCGGCGATGACGCCGCCGAGCTTCTTGGCGAGGGCCTCGTAGAACATGCTCAGCGGGAACTCGTCCGGATGGACCGCGTCGCACAGGGCCTTGTTGAGCGCCTTGCCGTCGACGGTGTCCAGCGGCAGCGCGTCGGGACCCTTGGCCCAGGTGGAGGCCGGGTGCGGGGTCAGGTAGCGGGAGACCAGCTGGTAGGCGGCGATCCAGTGCGCCGTCTTCGGGCGGTCGATGCCGTCGCGGTACAGGGTCTCGATCTCGCCGCAGAGCGCGTTGGTGACGTCGGCGACGCGGTCCCAGTCGATGCTCAGGCGGTTGTCGCGCCAGCGCAGCGCGTCGTGCTTGTGCAGGTAGGCGAAGAGCAGCTGGCCGCCCATGCCGTCGTAGTTGCGCACGCGGTCACCGCTGACCGGGAAGCGGAACATCCGGTCGAAGAGGATGGCGTACTGGACGTCGCGGCCCTGGGGGTACCCCTCGGCCTGCAGCTTCACGGCCTCCTTGAAGGCGGTGAGGTCGCAGCGGAGCTCCTCCAGGCCGTACATCCAGAACGGGCTGCGCTGCTTGATCATGAAGGGGTCGAACGGCAGGTCGCCGTGGCTGTGGGTGCGGTCGTGGACGAGGTCCCACAGGACGAAGGTCTGCTGGGCACGCTCCTGGTCCTCCAGCAGGCCCTCGGCGTCGGCCGGGATCTCCAGGCCGAGCTGGCGGACGGCGCTGGTGGTGACGGCGCGGAAGCGGGCGGCCTCGCGGTCGCAGAAGATGCCGCCCCAGGTGAAACGGTCCGGCGCCTTGCGCACGGCCACGGTCTCGGGGAACAGGACGGCGGAGTTGGTGTCGTAGCCGGCCGTGAAGTCGGTGAAGGTGATCGGCACGAACATCGGGTTGTCGAAGCGGGTGCGCTCCAGCTCGGCCAGCCAGTCGGGCCAGACCACGCGCAGCAGGACGGCTTCCAGGTTGCGGTTCGGGTTGCCGTTCTGGGTGTACATCGCGAAGACGACCAGGTGCTCCAGACCGTCCTCGCGCTGGTCGGCGGGCTGGAAGGCGAGCAGCGAGTCCAGGAAGTCGGGCTCCCGGTAGCCGGTGTCGGCCCACTTGGCCAGGTCCGTGTCGACGGCGGCGAGGTAGGCGGCGTCGTGCGGGAAGAGCGGGGCGAGCTCCGCGATCGCACCGCGCACCGTGGCGACCAGCGGGTCGACCGTGTGCCGCTGGACGGCGGACAGGTCGATCGAGCCGTCCTTGGACTGCAGCGGGCGCAGGGCCTCGACCGCGTCCTTCAGACGGAGCCAGGCCGGGTGGCCGGCGTGGCTCCGGGCCGGGGCGTCGGCCGCCGCAGCGAGCCTTGGCGAAAGATTCTGCATCGTGGACTCACTTCGACAGGAGGTATTTCAACAGGACCACCATAAGTACGACAGGTTCTCCTGTTCAAGGGGGGGCCTACCGTGAATCCTCCCGAAGCGGGTGGCGACACCCGGTGTCCGGTATGTGGACGGGTCCCCGGATGTTCTGGACAGGCGCACCGTGGGGATGCGAACCTCCCGCCATGCTCCCGGCGGTGATCCTGGTGGCGCGACGCCACATCGACCTGCTCCGGGTGTCTTCCTGCTGTTGCGCGCGCGGTCTCTGCCGCTGTCGCTGATCCGGCTCGGGGGCGCCGCGGACGCGGCCCCGTACGCCGACCATGCCGCCTGTGTTCCGGCGCCGCCACCGGGGGAAGTGACCCGCCGGGGTGCGTCCGGGCCCGGGGCCCGGCCCGCACCCCGTGCCCTCCACTCCCCGCACCTTCCGGTCCCTCTCCCAGGAGCCCTGTCATGACCTCCCTCCGCAAGCCGTTCGCCGCCCTGCTGGTCGCCGCCGCCGCGCTGACCGCATGCGCCCCGCAGGACTCCGCGTCCGACGCGGGCACCGCCGCGAGTGCCTCGGGGGCGGCCGGCGGCTGCGCGCCGGGCGCGGCGGCCACCCGTACCGCGGGGACGCTGACGGTCGGCACCGACAAGCCCGCGTACGACCCCTGGTTCACGGAGGACAAGCCGGAGAACGGCAAGGGCTTCGAGTCGGCGGTGGCGTACGCGGTGGCCGAGAGGCTCGGCTACCCGAAGGAGAAGGTGACCTGGGTGGTCGCGCCGTTCGGCAAGGCGACCACCCCCGGCGCCAAGGACTTCGACTTCGACATCAACCAGGTGTCGATCAGTGAGGAACGCAAGCAGGCGGTCGACTTCTCCTCCGGCTACTACGACGTGCGGCAGGCGGTGATCGCGCTGAAGAGCTCCAAGGCGGCCGGGGCCAGGAGCATCGCCGACCTGAAGGGCGCCAAGCTGGGCGCGCAGGTCGGCACCACCAGCCTGGACGTCGTCACCAACACCATCCGGCCGACCGCGCAGCCGGCCGTCTTCGACTCCAACGACCTGGCGAAGGCCGCGCTGAGGAACGGCCAGATCGACGCGCTGGTGGTCGACCTCCCGACGGCCTTCTACATCACCGGCGCCGAGGTGACGGACGCCCAGGTGGTCGGGCAGTTCGAGGGGGCCACGCAGGGCGAGCAGTTCGGGCTGGTGCTGGACAAGGGCTCCGAGCTCACCGGCTGCGTCACGCGGGCGGTGGACGCCCTGCGGGCCGACGGCACGCTGGCGACGCTGGAGAAGCAGTGGCTCTCCGACGCCGTCTCCGCCCCCGTCCTGAAGTGAGCGAGGCCCCGATGAGCGCCGAGGCCGGCGCCGGCCTGCGCAAGGACGGCGGCACACCCGGGGACGGGGACGGGAGTCGGGACGGTGGCCGGGACGACGGCTACCGCCCGTCCGCGCGGCGGCTGGCGCACGAGGCCTACCGGCGCGGCCGCGGCCGCCGCGCCGCGCTGATCGCCGGGACGTCGACCCTGGCGACGGCGGTGGCGCTCTACCTGCTGGTGGTGAACTCCCCCGGCTGGGAGGCCACCCGGAAGGCCTTCTTCAACGCCGAGTACGCCCGCCGGGCGCTGCCGGAGGTGCTCAAGGGCCTGCGGATCAACCTGGAGCTGATGCTCGGCTGCGGGGTGCTGATCCTGGTGTTCGGCCTGCTGCTGGCGGTGCTCCGGACGCTGCGCGGGCCGGTGTTCCTGCCGGTGCGGCTGCTGGCCACGGCGTACGTGGACTTCTTCCTCGGGCTGCCGATGATCATCTGCCTGCTGGTCATGATCACCGGCGTGCCGGCACTGCGGCTGACCGGGGTGACCACGGATCCGATGCTGCTCGGCGGCGCCGCGCTGGTGCTGACGTACTCCGCGTACGTCTCCGAGGTCTTCCGGGCCGGCATCGACTCGGTGCACCCGAGCCAGCGGGCGGCCGCCCGTTCGCTGGGGCTGAGCAACGCGCAGGCGATGCGGTACGTGGTGCTGCCGCAGGCCGTCCGCCGGGTGGTGCCGCCGCTGCTGAACAATCTGGTCAGCCTGCAGAAGGACACCGGCCTGGTCTCGATCGGCGGCGCGATCGACGCGGTGTACGCGGCGAAGATCATCGCCAGCCGGTCGTTCAACTACACCCCGTACGTGGTGGCCGGACTGGTGTTCATCGTGCTGACCGTCCCGCTCACCCGGTTCACCGACTGGCTGACCCGCCGGATGAACCGCCGTCAGCACCAGGGAGGTGCGGTGTGACGACCAACCCGGTCCTGCGACTGGAGTCGGTGCGCAAGAGCTTCGGCTCCCAGCTGGTGCTGCGCGACGTGGACCTCGCCGTACCGGAGCACTCCGTGACGGCGCTGATCGGCGCGTCCGGCTCCGGCAAGTCCACCCTGATGCGGTGTGCCAACCTGCTGGAGCGGATCGACGACGGCGCGATCTTCCTGGACGGCGAGGAGATCACCGATCCGCGCACCGACGAGGACGCCGTCCGGCGCCGGATCGGCGTGGTGTTCCAGGCGTACAACCTGTTCCCGCACATGACGGTGCTGGAGAACGTCACGCTGGCGCCGCGCCGGGTGCACGGCCGGCCCCGGGCCGAGGCCGAGGCCGGCGCGCTGGAGCTGCTGGACCGGCTCGGGCTGGCGGCCAAGGCCAGGGAGTACCCGGACCGGCTCTCCGGCGGGCAGCAACAACGGGTCGCCATCGTCCGCGCGCTGGCCACCGGACCCCGGCTGCTGCTGCTCGACGAGATCACCGCCGCGCTCGACCCGGTGCTGGTCGGCGAGGTGCTCGCGGTGGTGCGGGACCTCAAGGAGCAGGGCATGACGATGGTGGTCTCCACCCATGAGATGGGCTTCGCCCGCGAGGTGGCGGACCAGGTGTGCTTCCTGGAGGACGGGGTGGTGCTCGAACAGGGCCCGCCGGAGCAGGTGTTCGGCGATCCGCGGCACGCCCGGACCAGGCACTTCCTGAGCCGGGTCGTCGCCTCCGGACGGCTGGCCGGGTGACGCGGCTCGACCGGCAGGCAGCGGCTCGACCGGTGGGCCGGCCCGGTGAGGCGGCTCGGTGAGGCGGATCGGCCGGTGAGGCGGCGGACCGTCGTCCGAATGACTGGCATCACTCGAACGGCGTAGCGCCACCCGGGTGACGGGAGTGCTCTCCGAGGCTTCACTACGGCGGGCACTCCCGTGCGCCCCCGTTCGCGCCCTGCTGCGCGCGGCCCCGATCGGTGATCGTGGACAGTACGCCCGTCCTCGCTCTCCGGGAGGCCGCCGTTGCACGGTCCAGTGCTGGTCAGCTGGCTGCTGGCCGCCCTCACCGCCACGTCCGGCGCCTACTGTCTCAGCCGCCTGGGCCGCACGCCGTGCGCGGCGGACACCGGGGCGGGCCGCCTGCACGCCTACGAGTCGGACGCCGCCGAGGCGTTGATGGGGCTCGGGATGGCGGCGATGGCCGTCACCGGAGCCGCCGTCCCGGCCGCGCTCTGGGCCTGGCTGTTCGGACTGCCGGCGCTGGCGTTCCTGCTGGCCGCCGCGCACGGCCGGACCGGACGGGCCCACCGGCTGCACCACGCGATCGGCGGGCTGGCGATGACGTACATGGCGCTCATGATGGCCGCCGCGCCCGCACACGGCCACCATCACGGCGCGAGCGCGGGCGCGCCGCTGCTGACCGGCGCGCTGCTGCTCTACTTCGGCGGCTACACGCTCTGGGCCGGCACCCACCTGCTGGCCGTGCCGGGCGGCCAGGTGACCCGCAGCCCCCGCACCGCCGGGCTGCCCCGGGCCTGCCGACTGGCGATGGGCGTCGGCATGTTCGCCATGCTCCTGACGATGTGAGGCCGGTCCGCGAAGGGCCGCGCGTGGCGTTGGTCACTGGGTGGCCGAAAGCCGTTCCACCGGACGCCGTCAGCGCTTAGGTTGGCGGGGAGCGCGCTGTCGCGTTCCGTGCGTACTCGGGGAGCCCATGCCATGACGGCCCTGCTCGGCCTGCTGCTGCTCGGACTGCTGCTCTCGACCGTGGCGCCCCGGCTGCTGGCCCGGGCCCGCTGGGCCGAGCGCGAACCCGTGCTGGCCCTGCTGGTCTGGCAGTGCCTGGTGGTCGCGGTCCTGCTGTGCTGCGCGCTGGGCCTGGTGCTGGCCGCCTCGGCCGCGCTGCCCGCCCTGCGGGCGGTGCTCTTCACCGGCGCGCCGCACGGCGTCGAGGCCGCGTACGCGCTCCAGGAGGCCGAGGGCTGGGGGCGGCTCTGCGCCGCGATCCTGGCGGCCGGCGGCGTGCAGACCGTGCTGGCGCTGACCCGCGAGGTCCGTTCGGCGAAGGCCCTGCGCAATCGACGGCACGCCCAACTGGCGAGCCGGGCGCCCGAGTTGCCCGAGTCCATCGAGGCCCTGCGGCGGCGCCGGGAACGGCTGGTGGTGCTGGAGAACGTTCGCCCGGAGGCCTGGTCGCTGCCTGGTCACCACTCCCGACTGGTGGTCACCACCGGGGCCCTCCAGCAGCTGACCGACCGGGAGTTGGCGGCTGTCCTGAGCCACGAGCGCGGACACGTCCGGGCCCGGCACCACTGGCTGTCGCAGTGCTCGCAGGCCCTCGCCTCGGGCTTCCCCGGGGTCGGGGTGTTCAGCGCCTTCCGGGACCAGGTGGGCGAGCTGGTGGAGCTGGCGGCGGACGACCGGGCGGCACGCCGGCACGGGCGGCACACCACCGCCGTGGCACTGGCCGAACTGAACCTGGACCGCGGGGTGTTCGGCTCCTGCCCACCCGGGCTGGCGCAGTCCCCGAAGCGGGTGGACCGGCTGCTGGCCGGGCGGCCCCGACTGCCCGTGACGCACCGGCTGCGGCTCACCCTGGCGGCGCTCGCCGCACCCGCCGCCGCCGTCCTGCTGGCCGCCGCACCGGGGCTGTCGACCCTGATCTGAGCCGGCACCCGCGGCCCGGCCGGCCACCGGCGGTCCGTCAGTCCACCCGGCACTGCCCCGTCGAGCTCCCGGCGGCGGAGCCGAGCGTCCGGGCGAGCACCTCGCGGTGCAGGGGGCGGGCCTCGGCGTAGCGCCGGCAGCCGGCCTCGGTGAGCGCCACCTGGATGCCGCGCCGGTCGTTGGGGCACATCGCGCGCGTCACCAGCCCGGCCTTCTCCAGCCGGCCGATCAGCCGGGAGAGCGCGCTCTGGCTCAGATGGACGGTGTCGGCCAGCTCCTGGACCCGCAGCTGGTGACCGGCGGCGCTGTCGCGCTCCTCGACGAGGCGCTCCAGCACCTCGAACTCGCTCACACCCAGGTCGTACTTCTCACCCAGCTCGCGATCGAGCGCGCAGGTCGTCACGGCATGGCGGGCCAGCAGGTCGCGCCATTCGGCGACCAGACCGGCCTCCGCCGCAGAGTCGAGTTCAGCCACCCGGCCACCGTACCACATGCACAGGCAACTTATGTGTTCGCATTTAATTCACTTGCATTGAATGCACGTGCATGTAGTGTCCACCCCATGACCACCGCGACCATCACCGCAACCGACGACCCATCAGCCGGCGGGCCGAGCTGGACCCCGCGCCTCTGGGGCACCCTGATCGTGCTCTGTGCCGCGATGTTCCTGGACGCCCTGGACGTCTCCATGGTCGGCGTCGCCCTCCCGTCCATCGGCTCCGAGCTCCACCTCTCCACCTCCGCGCTGCAGTGGGTGGTCTCCGGCTACGTCCTCGGCTACGGCGGCCTGCTGCTGCTCGGCGGGCGCGCCGCCGACCTGCTCGGCCGCCGCCGGGTCTTCCTGGTCGCCCTCGGCGTGTTCGCGGGCGCCTCGCTGCTCGGCGGTCTGGTCGACGACGGCGGCCTGCTGATCGCCGCCCGCTTCCTCAAGGGCGTCAGCGCGGCCTTCACCGCGCCCGCCGGCCTGTCGATCATCACCACCACGTTCGCCGAGGGCCCGGCCCGCAACCGGGCCCTGTCGATCTACACCACCTGCGGCGCCAGCGGCTTCTCGCTCGGCCTGGTACTCAGCGGGCTGCTCACCTCGGTCGGCTGGCGCTGGACCTTCCTGATGCCCGTCCCGGTCGCCCTGCTGGCCCTGCTCTTCGCGATCCGGCTGCTCCCCCGCTCCACCGAGGAGCGGGCGAAGGGCGGCTACGACGTCCTCGGCGCGATCACCGGCACGCTCACCGTGCTGCTGCTGGTGTTCACCGTCACCGAGGCGCAGGGCGCCGGCTGGCTGAGCCCGCGCACCCTCGGCTCGCTCGCCGTGGTCACCGCCCTGGCCGCCGCGTTCCTCGTGATCGAGAGCCGCACCGCGCACCCGCTGGTCCGGCTCGGTATCTTCCGCAACGGCTCGGTCGCCCGGGCCAACGTGATCGCCTTCACCATGACCGGCGCCTACGGCGGCTTCCAGTTCGTGGTCACGCTCTACCTGCAGCACCTGCTCGGCTGGTCGGCCCTGCAGATGGCGCTCGGACTGCTCCCGGCCGGTGCCTTCATCGCGCTGTCGGCCCCGTTCATGGGCCCGATCGTGGACCGCTTCGGGACCGGCCGGCTGCTGCCGATCGGCCTGCTCTCGCTGGCCGCCGCGTTCGCGCTGTTCCTGCGGCTGGACGAGCACAGCTCGTACCTCGCCCTGGTGCTGCCCTCGATGATCCTGCTGGGCGTCGGCTTCGCCCTGGCCTTCCCCTCGGTGAACATCGCCGCCACCGACGGCGTGGCCGACGAGGAGCAGGGCCTGGCCTCCGGGCTGGTCAACACCGCGATCCAGGTCGGGACGGCCGTGGTGCTCGCCGGGGCCACCGCGATGATCACCGCGGGCAGCGGCGGCGGGGACAGCGCACGGGCCCAGCTGGACGGCTACCGCCCGGCTCTGGTCCTGGTCACCGCGATCGCGGTGCTGGGCTTCCTGATCGCCACCGTGGGCGCCGTGCTCGACCGGCGGAAGAAGGCAACTCCGGTGTCCGTCCCGGACTATGATGATCTGTCCGTCGACCTGGCCGACCGGCGGGACGAGGTCCTGACCAAGAGCTGACCCACCCGGGCCGCCCCGGACCCCGCCCCTCGTCATCGGGAGCGCGCCGGCTCCACCAAACCCCCGTGTCGGTGGAGCCGGCGCCTCCGTACGAGCCGATCGCCGCAGGCCCGCCGAAGTGCCGGGTCCACGGATCGGCCGCTCGCGCCGCCAGTATATTGGCCAGGAGCCAACGAACGTACGGAGCAGACACGATGGCACCTCGCGGGGATTCGGTCAATGAGGAGATGCGTCAACGCTCCCGTCGGCGCATCATGCGCGCCACCGTCGAACTCGTCGACGAACACGGCTACGCGGGCACCACGCTGACCGACATCGCCGAGCGGGCCGGCCTCGCCCGCGGCCTGCTCTCGTACTACTTCGACGGCAAACGGCTGCTGATGCAGTCGGCGACCCACCGGATGATGCACCAGGCGCTGTCCACCGCCCTGGACGGGATGCGGCCCGGCTCCTCGCCGGAGGCCCGGCTGGCCCGCGCGATCGACACCGTGCTGGGACTCGCGATGGACCACCCCCGGGTGATGCGCTCGCACCTGGCCCTGATCCTGGACCCGGACACCGGCGCGTTCGTCCAGGACCCGGAACAGCGCCGGCTCGGCGCGATCCTCCAGGGACTGCTGCGGGACTGGGGCGCGCCCGACCCGCTCGCCGAGCACGCGGTGCTGCGCAGCGCGCTGATGGGCGGCTGCATCGGGGTCCTGCTGCCGGGCGCCGAGCTGCCGCTGGCACTGATCCGGGCCGATCTGTTCGGCCGCTACGGCCTGGACTGGCGCCTGGGCCTCCCGCCGCAGCCCCTGCCGCCGGAGCGCGAACGGCCGCCGGCCCGCGGCTGAACGCGGTGGCCGGCGGCCGTTCGGTGCGGCGGTCGGACCGGGGTCAGCGCTCCTTCAGGATCGACCCCAGCAGGTCGATGGTGCGCTCGGGCGTCAGACTGTCGACGCAGAGCCGCTCCATGACCTGGATGTACGCGTCGACGTCGTCGCGCTTGTCGAGGTAGAGCGCGCTGGTGAGCTGCTCCAGGTAGACCACGTCGGCGAGGTCCTGCTCGGGGAAGCGCAGGATGGTGAACGCGCCGGACTCCCCGGCATGCGCGCCGAAGCGGAACGGCATCACCTGGATCACCACGTTGGCCTGCTCGGCGATGTCGATCAGGTACTGCACCTGACCGCGCATCACCTTGGGGCCGCCGACCGGCCGACGCAGCGCCGCCTCGTCGATGACGGCCCAGAGCCGGGGGCTGCTGCCCTCGGTCAGCAGCTTCTGGCGGCGCAGCCGGAGGCTGACCCGCCGCTCGACCTCGTCCTCGCTGATCACCGGGCGACTCTGGCCGAAAACCGCCCGCGCGTACTCCTCGGACTGCAGCAGGCCGGGGATGAACTGGACCTCGTAGGTGCGGATCAGTGCGGCGGCCTCCTCCAGGCCGACATAGGTCTGGAACCAGCCCGGCAGCACATCGTTGAAGCTGTGCCACCAGCCGGACTTGTTGGCCTCGCGGACCAGGCCGAGCAGTGCCTCGCGCTCGCCGCCGTCGTCCACTCCGTACAGGCTGAGCAGGTCGGCGACGTCGCGCTCCTTGAAGCTGACGCGGCCGAGTTCCATGCGGCTGATCTTGGACTCGGAGGCGCGGATCGCGTAGCCCGCGTCCTCTCGGGTGATGCCGCGCGCCTCGCGGAGCCGGCGCAGCTGGGAGCCGAGGAGGATCCGGCGGACCATCGAGCCGCCGCCCGGCTGAACTGTGGTCATGCGGTCGAAACCTCCACCTAGGGCAAACAGCGCACAGTCTGCCATCAGTTGAGCGCTCACGGTGCCGATACTGACGGATGTTCCTATCAGTTCTGCACTCCACACACCAGGATGCACGTGCATCCGGCGCTTGCATATGCCATTTGAACGACTGCACGTGAATCGACTCTTGCATCTGCAGTGAGCGCAGAGGACCATGGTGCACGTGCACCTGCACATCCCTGGCAATCCCGCGGGCTCCGCGTCGACCCCACGCGCGACTCCGCGCACCAGCCCGGCAGCGCCGTCGCGCCACCGGGCGTTCGTGTGCGCGCGCGCCTGGTCGAGGACGGCCGCGCGGCCTAGCGAGTCGGAGGTGACCGGCATGACCCCGGCGGGTCCAGCCGTGTCCGCCCCCTTATGGGAGGAGCTCTTCATGAGCACCGGTACGGCCTTGGCAGTCGATCCCCATGTGGTCACCTGTACGCTCGCCCCTCGCTACGAAGCCGTCAGAACCGCGCGCGACTTCGCCAGGACCGCTCTTCAGCGCTGGGGACTGAGCGAGCTGTTCGACGACGTCGCGCTGGTGGCCTCGGAACTGGTGACCAACGCGCTGCGGCACGCGATCGGCGCGTACCCCGGTGCGGCGGGCAACGCGCTCGACGACTACGACTTTCCCACGCAGGCGGGGCCCGAGGGGCGGCTGCCGATCCGAATAAGCCTGGTGCACCGCGCACCGCAGGTGGTCTGCGCGGTCAGCGACCCCAGCAGCACCGGCCCGGTCGCCCGGGAGGCGGACTTCGTCGCCGAGTCGGGCCGCGGGCTGCACCTGGTGGACTCCTTCAGCCGCTCCTGGGGCTGGCACCCGCTGGGCGGCGGCAAGGTGGTCTGGGCCCTGTTCGAGGCGGAGGCGGCCGCGCTTCCGGAACTCGGCGGACGGCATCGTCGCTCGGCCTAGCCGTGGCCCGCGGCTCCGGGGAGGACCACACCGCTCCCGGCCCGCAGCCCCGCGCACCCCTCGCCACGGTCACCCGGCAGCCGCTGCCGCGGTGCTCCGGCCGGCGGCCCGCGCCGCTCCGGCAGCCCGCGCACCCGACGCCGGTCACCCGACCGACGGCCGTCCGGCCCACGGCCATCCCGGCGACGGCTCCCGGGGAGACAGCCGTTCCGGCGGCATCCGGGCCGCGCCCACCGCGGGGCGGACGGCCGGAGAAGGCACCGGAGAAGACAAAGGCCGTCGTGGTGTCAGCACCCACGACGGCCCCCCGATGGTGAAGAGGACGACCGGTCGGACCGCTCAGACCGCCAGGTGGTCGAACTCCCCGTCCTTGGCACCCAGCAGCAGCGCCGCGATCTCGGCCCGGGTGTAGATCAGTGCCGGGCCGTCCGGGAAGCGTGAGTTGCGCATCGCGACGTCGCCCCCCGGGAGGGCGGCGAACTCGACGCAGTTGCCCTGAGAGTTGCTGTGCAGACTCTTCTGCCAGACCACGTCCTTGAGGTCCGCGGCCGCCATCCCGTTGTACGTGTCGTACCTGTCGTGCATAGAAATCTCCCGAAGAGCTCCGGAGTGGTCGTCCAGCTCGGCGCCGCGGCACTCGGCCGAACGACTGGACCGGCCCCGTACCGGCCCGGCACAACGCCTCACTTGACGTGATGATAGCTCCAGTGCACGTGCATCAGCACGGGACGTTGCAGGTGCACGGGCCTTTCGTCGAGATATCGGAACTCTTCACCGCCCCGACACCTGAGGGAACGTAAGCGGACATTCCGGAGTAAATCGGGAGGTCTCCGATAACCGCCCGTAGGCAGCCGCCCGCTGAATGTTGATCTTCGAACGCCCGCAGTCGCGTCGCCGTGACACTCCGTCAGGCCGTCCGCATGCTGTGAGACATCTCACGCGTCACCGCCGCAACGCAACGCACCTCCTGTCACGTCTCAGGGAGAAGTGGTAGCCACACAGGGATTGGTCACGGTATGTCCGATTTTCGGGCAGCCCGCCCCTCCCGGTACGGCAGCCGACTGCAGGCTTGGCCGGCCGATGTCCTACGATCTCCGCCATGAGCACCGCAGCCATCCCGGGCGCGCCACTGCCCGTCCGCACCCCAGGCTCCCGTGCGCGGGGGCGCCACCGCCGCCCCGAGCGCCCCGAGATCCCGACCGGCTCCCCGGCCCTGGTGCTCGCGGTGCCCGCGACCGCCGGGCCGGAGTCCCGTTCCGTCGTCGAGGAACTGCTCTCGATCGTACGCAGCGAGCAGAACGGCGTGCAGACCGCGGCCGGCTACCTCACCGGCGTCGCGGGCGAGAGCGCGCCCGGCAGTGACGAGTACACCGTCGCCGAGCTGCTGGCGCACGCCGCCGAGGCGGGCCTGCCCGCTCCGGTCGTGGTGCCGCTGGTCCCCGGCCCGCACGACTTCCTGACCGAACTGCACGCGCTGGCCGCCGAGTACGGCGCCCACGTCACCGATGTCCTGGGCCCGCACCCGCTGCTCGCCGAGGCCGTCCACGTCCGCCTCTCCGAGGCCGGGCTGGCCCGGGCCGACCGCGCCCGGCTGTTCGCCATCGCGACGGCCGCGGACGGCGTGGTCCTCACCACGGTCGGTGGCGAGGAGGCCGCCGCGGCGGCCGGGATCACCGGTGTGCTGCTGGCCGCCCGGCTCGCGGTGCCGGTCGTCGCCGCCGCGCTCGACGTGCCCGGCTCGGTGGCCGCCGCCGTCGCGCACCTCAAGGAGACCGGCTCCCAGCGCCCGGCGCTGGCCCCGCTGGTGATCGGCCCGGAGGCGGACTCCGAGCTGCTCGCCACCGCCGCCGAGGAGACCGGCTGCCCGAGCGCCGCGCCGCTCGGCGCCTACCCGACGGTGGGCCAGCTGATCGCCTCCACCTACCTGGCGGTGCTGCCGGCCGTCGCACCCGAGGTGTACGCCGAGCAGGCCGCCGCCCGGGAGGCCGGGGAGGCCCCCGCCGAGTAGCGGACCGCGAACGCCGAAGGGCCCGGAGCGCACCCGCTCCGGGCCCTCGACGTGTCGGCCTTTCCGGGTGGGACGCCGCCCGGAAAGGCCCCCGCCCGCCGGGGAGCGCCCGCCTCAGGGACGCCCGCCCACCCGGCCGGTGGCCACCGCGGCGTCCCTCAGCCGCAGCGCCGGCAGCTGCACCGGCCGGGACTGCGCGGCGAACGTCGCCACCGGCACACCGGTCGCGTTCCACCGCGGCTGCCCGGCGCCCCCGCCGTCCGCCTTGCGCACCTGGAGCACCTCGCTCTGCCCCGCCCGGCGCAGCAGGATGTTCGCGGGCGGCGCGGACTCCGGATCGATCCAGAGCTCGTTGCCGCCGAACTCGCAGTCCAGCACGAGGATGTCGTCCGGTGTGCCGTCGGGGGTGGCGCGGAACGCGATCCCGGCCCTGCGGTGGCCGGTGATCCGGCTGCGGCTGAAGGTGACGGTCACCCCGGCGAGTTCGTGCCGGGCGGTGGAGACGCCGAAGTCACTCTGCCCGGCGGCGTCGATCAGCAGCCCGTCGAAGAGCGTCCCCCGGTCCCGCCCGAGCGCGTGCAGCGCCACTCCCCCGGCGCCGTTGCCGTACAGCACGCTCGCGGTGTAGTCGAAGTCGTTGAGGTACGCGCCGTGCTCGATGCCCCACCCGCCGTTGTGGTAGGCCGCGAACTCGGTGACCACGTGGTGCTGCCGGGCGTTCAGCCAGACGAAGATGCCGTTCCGCAGGTTGTTGTGGGCCAGGCAGCGCTCGAAGGTCCAGACCCCCTCACTGTTCTCCGGCCACTCGAAGCCGGAGGCGCCGTCGGCCCCCTGGACGCCGACCGCCACGCAGTCCAGTGCCTTGCCGCCGGTGCCGGCACCGAGGTTGAAGCCGGCCAGCCGGTAGGCGCGCGGGTTGGGCTCCAGCAGCGTGCGGGAGGCGACGCAGGAGTCGTAGACGATGTCGTCGGACGGCTGCTGCGGGGTACGCGTGTCCGGCGGGCCGTCCCACCAGTAGGCGTCCTCCCAGGTGTCGTGGCTGATGCAGCCGCGGAAGGTGATGCCGTGGCTGGCGTGCGGGACGAAGGCGTGGCTCCCCGCGTCACGGACCACGACGCCCTCGACGACGGTGCCCCGGGTGGTGTCGCCGAGCATGTGGAAGTGCAGCCCGTAGCGGCCGAGCACCGGGGCGGTGACCGGCACGCTGCCGTCCGCGCCCTTCCAGGACTCCTCGGTGTCGGCGCGCGGGCCGACCCAGCGCAGCGCCGCGTGCCGCAGGTCGGCCCGGCGGCTGCTGGTGAGGTGGACGTGGGCGCGCCCCCCGGCGGTCCCCTCGACCCGCACGCTGCGGGTCAGGTTGAGTACCTCGGCGCCGACCGTGACGTCTCCTCCGGCGCCCACCCGGGGGTGCGGGTGCTTGAGCGGCGCCTCCAGGGTGACGGTGGATCCGCTGACGGACCGGACGACGGCCAGGTCGTAGCGGGCCGAGAAGCCGTCCTCGTCCGGCGGGCCGGTCGGGGTGACGGCCAGTTCGTCGCCGGGCAGCCAACCGGTGGGCGGCGCGGCCAGGCTGACGGTGGTGTCGCCGGCGGCGAGGGCCCGGTCCGCGCGCACCCAGGCGGTCTTGGCGGCGCCGTCCAGCCGCAGGTACCCGGCGCCGGTGACCCAGAGGCCGACGTCGGTGTCGACCACCTTCATGCCGTCACCCCGGAACCGCCGCTCGTCGACGGCGGGGAACCGCACGGTGTGCACGGCGGCGCCGTCGGGGGCGAGCGCGAGGGTGCCGCGGATCTCGACGTTGCCGGCCGCGGCCAGGGTGAGGCTGCGGTCGGCGGCGAAGGTGAGCGCGCCTCCGGACTCCACCAGCAGCGACCCGACAGTGGCGTCGGTGTCGAGCAGCACCCGGTCGGTGATCCGGACGGCGCTCTGCGGGCCGGGCGCCCGGCCGCCCCAGCCGGCCGGATCGGACCAGCGGCGGCCGCCCTGGTCGGGCGTGGGCGCGGGGCCGGGTGCGGCGGCGGGCGGCCCGGACGTGACGGTGCCCCCGGGGGTGCCCGCCGACGCGGCGTCGGGGCCCGCACCGGGCGTCCCCGGGGGCGAGGGAGGCGACGGAGCGTCGTGCAGGTGCCCGGCGGGCGGGCCGTCCGCCGCCGGGGCCGGGGCGGGGCCCTGGACGGCGGCCACGGGCTCGGCGCCGCCGTCCAGGGAGCGCCGCAGCGCCTCCTCGCCGCCGACCGCCGCGAACACCGTGCCGACGGCGAGCCAGCGCAGCATCGTCCGACGACGTACGGGAGTTCGGGGCTCTATGGGTGGGATGTCCGCTCTGCGGTGTTTTGCCCGGCGGTGCGCTCCACGTGCCCGCGTGGCCGGCCGACCGGCCCGCGGGTCCTCGTCCATGGCCATCGTTGCGTAGCCCTCCCCCCGGACGGCCGCGTCGGTCCTGACGTCCTGAAGCATAGGCAGTTGCCGTGACTCCGACGGGCGTTGCCCGAAATCGGTCATTTCTGATCATGGTGGACAGCCATTCACCACCCGTTTCACAAACCGTGACGAGCGTCACACATGTTTGCGGTTTGAACTTAAGTCTGCTTAACGTGCTCCCCGTTCGTGGCCACACGGACCCAGCCCACCCGCAACGCCGAGTCCTGCCGTCGGGTGCGCTGGCAGCGCAGAACGCACCACGGCAGGAGCGGGGGAACCACAGGTAAGTCGCCCGGGACCGGTCCGCGAACCGGTTCAGGGCTAGGGGTGAAGCCGCGTCCACAGCGCGGCCGGGCAACTCCAGCCCGAATCCGACAGCTCACCTCGCAGGCGTGGGAGAGGACCACGTCTTCATGCTGCCCACCAACGGCACCCGACTGTCCGGCCGCACCCGCCGCGCGATCGCCACCCTCGGCGTCGTCGGCATCGGCCTCACCGTCCCCTGCCTCACCTCCGGCACCGCCTCCGCCGCCTCGGTCGCCACCTGGGACAAGGTCGCCCAGTGCGAGAGCACCGGCAACTGGAGCATCAACACCGGCAACGGCTTCTACGGCGGCCTCCAGTTCACCAGCAGCACCTGGGCGGCGTTCGGCGGCACGGCCTACGCCGCCCGCGCCGACCTCGCCACCAAGGACCAGCAGATCGCGATCGCCGAGAAGGTGCTCGCCTCGCAGGGCCCCGGCGCCTGGCCGGTCTGCTCCGTCCAGGCCGGTCTCACCAAGGGCGGCACCCCGGCCGCCGTCGACACCGCCACCGCCACCAAGCCGGCCGCCCCGAAGGCCACCCCGGCCCCGGCGCAGACCCAGGCCCCCGCCGCCAAGCCGGCCGCGCCCGCGGCCGCCCCGAAGGCCACCCCGGCCCCGGCCGCCGGCGACTCCGCCCAGCAGTCGCAGGGCGGTCAGAACTGGCAGCAGTACCACCGCCAGGCCGCCGGTCAGGACGCCGGGACCAAGGCCGACGACTACACCGTGGTCGCGGGCGACTGGCTCTCCTCGATCGCCGACAAGAACAACATCCAGGGCGGCTGGGAGCGGCTGTACGACCTCAACCGCGGCTCCCTCACCGCCGGCCCGCACGTCATCTACCCGGGCCAGCACCTGAGCCTGGGCGACCGTGCCAAGGCGCAGGCCTCCGACGGATCCGGCCAGGGCTTCGACTGGTTCGACCGCTCCACGGGCAAGACCGGCCAGGCCGCCGGCTCCACCACGACCGCCGTCGAGCCGGCCGCGCAGACCGGGGCCAAGGCACCGGCCGCCCAGGCGCCGGCCGAGGCCCCGGCCCAGGCCGCCACCGGCAGCATGGCCGCCGCGGTCTCCTTCGCCCAGTCGAAGGTCGGCCAGGCCTACGTCTACGGGGGCACCGGCAACGGCGGCTGGGACTGCTCGGGCCTGACCCAGGCCGCGCTGCGCGCCGCGGGCATCTCCGTCCCGCGGGTCGCCGCCGACCAGGCCGCCGCCAGCACCCACGTCTCGCTGGACGCCCTCAAGCCGGGCGACCTGCTGTTCTGGTCCAACAACGGCCAGGACTCGGGCGTCTACCACGTCGCGATCTACATCGGCGACGGCACGTACGTCGAGGCCGCCAACCCGAGCTCGGGCGTGCGGACCCAGACCGTCGCCAACTGGGCCCCGGACTTCGCCGGCCGGGTCTGATCCCTCGCGCGCGGCCGCCCCGGCCCGCGCGAACCCGCCGAGGCCCCCGGGGAGAGTCTGGTCGCTCCTCCCCGGGGGCCTCGGCGCGCCCGTCCGCGGGCCGGGCCTGGTCGAACCGCGGTCCGACGGGCATGCTGCTGCTCCGCACCCGAGGAGGAGTCACATGGCCCAGGTCACCGTCACGCTCGACGCCAACCTCGCGATCGACGCGATGATGCTCTCCGGCACCAAGAACCCGCAGGACGCCGTCGAGGTGATCCTGCTCGACTACCTGGCCCGGGCACGGCGCACCGAGAGCCGTACCGGCGAAGCCGCCGACGGGCGGCGGGCCGCCCAACAGCGCCCGACCGCGCAGGAGGGCTGAGGACGGACGGCGAGGGGCCCCGGAGAGCGGATCGCTCTCCGGGGCCCCGTGATGTCGGCTCAGCGGGCGCGGGCGCCCGTGGAACCGCGCATCACCAGCTCCGGCTGGAACATGAACTCGCCGCGCTGGGCGGCGTTCGCGCCCACCTCCTCCAGCAGCGCGTCGACGGCCGCGGTGGCCATCGCCTCGACCGGCTGGCGGATGGTGGTCAGCGGCGGTTCGGTGAAAGCTATCAGCGGCGAGTCGTCGAACCCGACCACCGAGACGTCCTGCGGGACGGACAGGCCCCGCCGGCGCACCGCGCGGATCGCGCCGAGCGCCATCATGTCGCTGCCGCAGACGATCGCCGTACAGCCCTTGTCCAGCAGCGCGCCGGCCGCCGCGTGCCCGCCCTCCACGCTGAACAGCGTGTGGTGGACGAGCTCCTGGGCCTGCTCCTCGGTCCGGCCGAGCACCTCGCGCATGGCCGCCGTGAAGCCCTCGATCTTGCGCAGCACCGGGACGTACCGCTTCTGCCCGACCGCGAGACCGATCCGCTCGTGGCCGAGTTCGGCCAGGTGCTGGACGGCCATCCACATCGCGGCCCGGTCGTCCGGCGAGATGAACGGCGCGTCGATCTTCTCGCTGAAGCCGTTGATCAGCACGAACGGCACCTGCCGGCCGGTCAGCCGGGCGTACCGGTCGTGGTCGGCGGTGGTGTCGGCGTGCAGGCCGGAGACGAAGACGATGCCCGCCACGCCCCGGTCGACCAGCATCTCCACCAGTTCGTCCTCGGTGGAGCCGCCGGGCGTCTGGGTGCAGAGCACCGGCGTGTAGCCGTGCCGGCTCAGCACCTGCTCGATCACCTGGGCCAGCGCCGGGAAGATCGGGTTGCTCAGTTCCGGGGTGATCAGCCCGATCAGTCCCGCACTGCGCTGGCGCAGCCTGGTCGGCCGCTCGTAGCCGAGCACGTCCAGCGCCGCCAGCACGATCTGCCGGGTGGCGGCGGAGACGTTCGCCTTGCCGTTGAGTACGCGGGAGACGGTGGCTTCGCTGACCCCCGCCTGCGCCGCGATGTCTGAGAGTCGCGCCGTAGTCACGGTCCCAGAGCCTATTGCAACCACGTCAGACCGCCCACCAGTCGGTGCTGTCCGGAGCGAGCACCGTCTCGCCGCCGTCCACCGAGGCGTCCGCGGAGGAGAGCAGCAGCCGGCCGGGCGCGGCTATCCGCACCGGCTCGGCGGTGGCGTTCACCGTGCAGACGAAGGAGCCGCGGCGGAAGACCAGGGTGCCCTCGGGGCCGTCCAGCCACTCGACCCCGGTGCCGGCGTCCGGCCCGAGCCGCTCCCGGCGGACGGCCAGCGCGCTGCGGTACAGCTCCAGGGTCGACGTCGGGTCGCCGGTCTGCGCCTCGACGCTGAGCCCGGCCCACTCGGCGGGCTGCGGCAGCCAGCTGGGGCCGCCGGCGGTCGGGCCGAAGCCGTACGGGGCCTCGGTGCCGGACCACGGGATCGGCACCCGGCAGCCGTCGCGGTAGCCGTCCTGGCCGGCCTTGCGGAAGAAGGACGGGTCCTGGCGGACCTCGTCGGGCAGGTCGGTGACGTCCGGCAGGCCGAGCTCCTCGCCCTGGTAGAGGTACGCGGAGCCGGGCAGCGCGAGCATCAGCAGGGTGGCGGCGCGGGCCCGGCGCAGGCCGAGTCCGCGGTCGCCGGGGGTGCGGATCTGGGTGCCCAGGCCCGGCGGGTTGGCGAAGCGGGTGGCGTGCCGGGTGACGTCGTGGTTCGACAGCACCCAGGTGGCGGGGGCGTCGACCGGGCGCATCGAGTCGAGCGAGAGGTCGATCACCGCGCGCAGCTCGGCGGCGTCCCAGGAGGTGCCCAGGTACTGGAAGTTGAAGGCCTGGTGCAGTTCGTCGGGGCGGACGTAGTTGGCGGTGCGCTCGACGGTCGGGGTCCACGCCTCGGCGACGCCGATCCGCTGGCCCGGGTACTCGTCGAGGATCTTCCGCCAGCTGCGGTAGATCTCGTGCACGCCGTCCTGGTCGAAGAACGGCATGACGTCGTTGCCGAGCAGCTTGAGCTGGTCGCCGCCGCCGATGTCGGGCAGGCCGGGGGCCTTGACCAGGCCGTGGGCGACGTCGATCCGGAAGCCGTCGACGCCCATGTCCAGCCAGAACCGCAGGATCGAGCGGAACTCGTCGGCGACGGCCCGGTTCTCCCAGTTGAAGTCGGGCTGCTCGGGGGCGAACAGGTGCAGGTACCAGTCACCGGGGGTGCCGTCCGGGTTCGCGGTCCGGGTCCAGGCCGGGCCACCGAAGATGGACTCCCAGTCGTTGGGCGGCAGTTCGCCGTTCTCGCCCTGGCCGGGGCGGAAGTGGTAGCGCTCGCGCAGCGGGGACGCGGGACCCTCGCGCAGAGCGCGCTGGAACCACTCGTGCCGGTCGGAGGAGTGGTTGGGGACGAGGTCCACGATGATCCGCAGGCCCAGCCCGTGCGCGTCGCGGATCAGCGCGTCGGCGTCCAGCAGGGTGCCGAACATCGGGTCCACCGCACGGTAGTCGGCCACGTCGTAGCCGGCGTCCGCCTGCGGGGAGGCGTAGAACGGCGAGAGCCAGACGGCGTCCACACCGAGGTCGCGCAGGTAGGGCAGGCGGCTGCGGATGCCCGGCAGGTCACCCATGCCGTCACCGTTGGCGTCGGCGAAACTGCGCGGGTACACCTGGTAGATGACCGCATCCCGCCACCAGCCTCTGGACGCGCCGGTGCTTGCCTCGTGGGCGGTGGCGTCGGCGGCGGGCCGGGAGGTGTCGGCCAGGTTCTGGGTCATGGACGGTATCCCTTGGGACTAGAGAGCGGCAGGTCAGGACTTGGAGGCACCGGCGGTCAGGCCGGTGACCAGGTGACGCTGCACCAGGTAGAAGAGGACCGAGGACGGGATCGCGATCAGGACCGCGGTCGCCGCCATCAGGTTCCACTGGGCGTCGTGCTCGCTGACGAAGGTCTGCAGGCCGACGGCCAGGGTGTACTTGTCGGAGCTGAGCATGAAGGTGGAGGCGAAGGCCACCTCGGCCCAGGCGGTCAGGAAGGAGTAGAACGCGGCCACCGCCAGGCCCGGCCGGGCGAGCGGCAGGACCAGCCGCCAGAAGGTGCCGATCGGGGTGAGCCCGTCGACCCGGCCGGCCTCGTCGATCTCCACCGGGATGGTGTCGAAGTAGCCCTTCAGCAGCCAGGCGCAGTACGGCACGGTGGTGGTCGAGTAGACCAGGATCAGGCCGAGGTAGCTGTCCAGCAGACCGAGTCGGGAGAGGATCGTGTACATCGGCACGATCAGGACCGCGATCGGGAACATCTGCGTGACCAGCAGCGACCACATCAGCGGCTTGTGCCCGGGGAAGCGCATCCGGGAGACGGCGTAGCCGGTGGTGGCGGCGATCAGCACGCCGAACACCGTGGTCACGCCGGAGACCAGGAACGCGTTGCCGAACCAGGTGAAGAAGTCGGTGTCGAACAGCACCGTGTGGTAGTTCGACAGCGTCATCTTGTCGATGATCTCGCCGGGGTGGAGGTAGTCGGTCTTGTCCGGGCCGAGCGAGACGTAGAGGATCCAGACCACCGGGAACAGCGCGATCAGGCTGGCCAGGATCAGGGCGCCGTGGGCCAGCGCCTTGCCGAGCGGCCCGGACTCGCCGCGGCGACGGACCTTGGCCGGCTTGGCGGCCGCCACCGGGGCGGCGAGGACGGTGGGGCGTTCGGTGGTGGTGCTCATCGGGGGTACCTGCCTTCGTGGGTTGCTTGGTTACCGGGCGGCGTCAGCCGTTGGCCCGCTCGTTGCGGGCGAGCCAGCGCCGGTAGAAGGAGGTGAAGACGATGAGGATCGACAGCAGGATCACGCCGTACGCGGCGGACTGCGCGTAGTCCCGGGGCTGCTGGCCGAAGCCGAGCCGGTAGGCCCAGGTGACCAGCAGCTGGGCGTCGGGCGCGCCGTTGGCCCCGAACAGCAGGAAGATGACGGCGAACTGGTTGAACGTCCAGATCACCCCGAGCAGCACCACGGTCGAGGAGACGGTGCGCAGCCCGGGCAGGGTGACGTGGCGGAACCGCTGCCAGGCGGTGGCGCCGTCCATCTCGGCGGCCTCGTACAGCTCGGCCGGGATCGACTGCAGACCACCGAGCAGCGAGATCATCATGAACGGCACGCCGACCCAGGTGTTGACCAGGATCGCGGCCGCCTTCTGCGCCAGCGGGTCGTCCAGCCAGCCGGGTTCGGGCAGGTGCAGGGCGGAGAGCAGGCCGTTGACGGCGCCGCCGTCGGCGAGCATCAGGCGCCAGGAGAAGACGGTGACGAAGGTCGGCACGGCCCAGGGCAGGATGAGCAGCATCCGGTAGACCGCACGGCCGCGCAGCTTCTGGTTGAGCAGCAGGGCGAGGCCGAGGCCGATGGTGTAGTGCAGGCAGACGCAGAGCGCCGTCCAGGCGATGGTCCAGACGAAGTGCGACCAGAAGCGGTCGTACGAGCCCGGACCCCAGAGGATGTCGGCGTAGTTGTCGAAGCCGACGAAGTGGTAGCTGGCCGGGATCTCGTTGACGCCGATCGTGCGGGCGGAGTTGAGGCTGTTGGCGTCGGTGAGGGTGAGCCAGATCCCCTCGGCGAGCGGGTAGAGCACCAGCCCGCCCAGCACCAGGACGACCGGCGCGATCATCGCGTAGGCGTACCAGTGCTTGGCGTACGAGCGCTTGAGCCGCTCCATCAGGCCCGGACGCGGATCGCGCTCCCGGCTGCCCTGGCCGGTGGCGCCCTGCACGGCGACTGACATTGTTCGACACCTTCTCGGAGGAGGTCCGCCGCCTCGCTTCGGCGACTGCTGCTACGGGTCTGGCCGTCCGGCCCGCCGGGTGGCGGCGGGCCGGACGGCCGGGTGGACTACTTGGCGAAGCCCGGGAGGAGCTTGGCGTAGTCGGTGGCGACGGTGTTCAGGCCGTCCTGGGTGCCGGTGCCCTGGACCACCTTGCCGAGGTTGGTGCCGAGCGAGGCGAACAGCGAGCTGTACTCCGGCAGTTCGGGGCGCGGCTTGGCGCTGGTGAGCACGGCCTGGAAGCCGGCGATGCCGGGGTCGGCCTTGACCTCGGGGGTGAAGGCGTCGGCGCGGGTCGGCAGGGTGGAGTTCTTCTGCGCGATGAAGGCCTGGCTCTCGGCCGAGGTCATGAAGGCGGCGAACTTCTCGGCGGCGGCCTTGTGGGCCTTGTCGGCGCCCGCGTAGACGGAGATGTTGTGGCCGCCGGTGGGGGCACCGGCCTTGCCGCTGGAGCCGGCCGGGACGGGGGCGATGCCGAGGTTGGTCTTGTCGGCGAACGCGGAGCCCTTGTAGATGTTGGTGATCTCCCAGGGGCCCTGGATGATCGCCGCGACCTTGCCGCTGTTGAAGGCGTCCATCATGTGCGCGTAGGCGTCGGTGGTGACGTCGGCCTTGGCGGTGCCCGGCGCGGTGAACAGCGACTTGTAGGTCTCGATGCCCTTGACGGCCTCGGGCGAGGCGATGGTGATCTTCTTGCCGGCGGCGTCGACGGTGTCGGTGCCCTCGCCGAACAGGAACGGCATCGCGTAGTAGCCGTCGGCGGCCTTCAGCCAGAAGCCGTCCACGCCGGCCTTCTCCTTGACGGCGGCGGCGGCGGTCTTCAGCTCGTCCCAGGTCGTCGGCGCGGCGGTGATGCCGGCCTTGGTGAAGAGCTCCTTGTTGTAGAGCAGGCCCAGGGTGTCGGTGACCAGCGGGATGCCGTAGATCTTGCCCTCGTACTTGGCCTGCTGGATCAGGGTGGGCTGGAAGGCCGCGGAGTCGGTGGCGGCCGGGGTGCCGTCGAGCGGCTCCAGGTAGCCGGCCTTCGCGAAGGCGGCGGTCCAGCCGACCTCGGAGCGGAACACGTCCGGAGCGCCCTTGGCCCCCATGGCGGTCTGGAGCTTGTTCTGCGCCTGGTCGAACGGCACGTTGACGAAGTCGACCTTGACGTTCGGGTTGGCGGCCTCGAACTTCTTGGTGAGCTCCTGGTAGTTCGGCGCCTCGTTGGTCGCGTTCGACGTGTCCCAGTAGGTGAGGGTGACCGGCCCGTCGGCCTTGCCGTCCGAGCTGGAGCCGCTGCTGCCACAGGCAGCCATCGAGACCGCGAGGGCCACAACGAGGGCAGAGGCCGCGATGCCACGCCGCATGAGAACTCCTTGGGAGGGTGGGGGTGCCCGAGATGTTGCGAGACAGGCGCATAATGGCTGCCTCGTGCCGACCGCACCGTTGCTGCCGTCGGGCTCGGGAAGGAAGTTAACAGCGGCGCAATCATCACCGAAAGACCTTGCAGCAAGTTTCTGCAAGAATCGCCGATCGTTACGCCCACGTGTCCTGGACGTGGCCGCACGGTAGTTGACAGTGGACGACCCTGCAGCACTTTGTCCGATTCGCCCCACTGTTTGACCGGACGGAAAATACGCTGGGTTGCGGCAAGCCCTTGCAGCAGACTGGGCGGATGCTGATCAGAACCGCCACGAGAGACGAACTTCCCCTGCTGTGCGCACTCGAACGGGCCGCCGGGGCGCCGTTCGCCGCCATCGGGATGCCGGAGATCGCCGAGGACGAGCCGCCCGCCCCGGCGGAGCTCGCGCACTACCTGGACGAGGGCGTCGCGCTGGTCGCGCTGGACACCGCGGGTACGCCCGTCGCCTACCTGCTGGCCGAACCGGTGGACGGCGCGCTGCACATCGAACAGGTCTCCGTGTACCCCGGCCACGCCCGCCGGGGCATCGGGCGGGCACTGATCGAGCACCTGGCGGCGGCCACCGACGCGCCCGCGCTGACCCTCACCACGTTCACCGACGTGCCGTGGAACGCCCCTTACTACGCCCGCTGCGGCTTCCGGCCGCTCGCCGACGGCGAGGTCACCCCCGGCCTGCGGGAGATCCGCCGCCGGGAGGCCGAGCACGGCCTGGACCGCTGGCCCCGGCTCTGCATGCGCCGGGACCTCCCGGCCCGCTGACGGCCCGGCCCGGCCCGCTCACCGGATGGACCGGGCCCGACCAGGACCGCCGTGACACCGGTCGGCCCCGCGCCGGCCGGTCCGGCTCAGCTCACGCCGAGGCGCAGCACGGTGGTCGAGCGGAACTCCTCCCCCGGCCGCAGCTCGGTGCTGGGGAAGTCCGGGTGGTGCGGGGAGTCCGGGAAGTGCTGGGTCTCCAGCGCGATCCCGGCGAACGGCCCGTAGGGGACGCCGCTCGCGCCGGTCACCGCGCCCTGGAACGTGTTGGCCGTGTAAACCTGGAGACCCGGTTCGGTGGTCAGCACCTCCAGCGTGCGGCCGCCGACCGGCTCCTCCAGCAGCGCCGCCCGCGCCGGGGTGCCGTCGGCCGGACGCGGGCGGAGCACCCAGTTGTGGTCGTAGCCACCGGGCCCGGCCAGCTGCGGGTGCTCGTCGTGCACCGACTTGCCGATCGGCCGGGCCACGGTGAAGTCGAACGGCGTGCCGGCCACCGGCTCGATCCGGCCGGAGGGGATCTGGCGCCCGTCGGCCGGGGTGTAGGCGTCGGCGTCGAGGGTGAGCAGATGGCCGAGGACGTCCCCGTTGCCCTCGCCCGCGAGGTTGAAGTACGCGTGGTTGGTCAGGTTGATCACGGTCGCCGCGCCGGTGACGGCGCGGTAGGCGATCGTCAGCTCGCCGGCGGGGCTCAGCGTGTACTCGACGGTGACGTCGAGCGCGCCGGGGAACCCCTGGTCGCCGTCGGGGCTGTGCAGGTGCAGCCGGACGCCGACGGGCAGCTGCTCGGCCTCCCACATCCGGTGCGCGAAGCCGTCCGGGCCGCCGTGCAGGGTCACGCCGCCGCCGGTCGGGGCGAGCGGGTGCTCCTCCCCGTCGACGGTGACCCGGCTGCCGTCGATGCGGTTCGCGTAGCGGCCGACCACGGTGCCGTAGTGCCGGGCCGGGCCGAGGATCTCGGCCAGCCGGTCGGAGGAGAGCAGCAGTTGCGCGGACCGGCCGGCCCGGTCGGGGGCGCTCAGGGTGTGCAGGGTCGCGCCGAGGGTGAGCACGCTCGCCTCGTACGGGCCGGCCCGCAGGGTCCAGCGCTCGATCGCGGCGCCGGCGCCGGAGGGTTCGAGGGGTTCGCGCCGCACGCTGGTCGGCTGCGAGCCGTTCGCCGGGGGCGTCGCCATGGCCTGCTCCTCACTGGCGGCCGCGGCGTGCCGCGGCCCCTGGTACCGGGTCCGTCCGGGGCCCGCAGCCCCGTGGGCCAGCCTAGTCAGCGGGGCAGCGGCGGGGGCGCTCATGACGCTCCCGCGCGCCGCCGCCCCGCCTCCGTCCGCCGGGCTGTTCCGACCTGCTCGGGCCGGGCGCTCGGACTTCGCACTCGGGCTCGGCACTCGGCCCGACGCACCTGGCCCGAACGGTCGGTCCCGCCCGCTAGTCCACCGTGCCGTCACGCTGCTCGGGCGGCATGCCGAGCGCCGAGGCCAGGCCGTCCGGGCCGCTGCCCGCCTTGCGGTAGACGGCCGCCAGCCGGCGGTTGACCAGGCTCAGGTGGACGCCCAGCTCCTCGGCGATCCGCTGCGGCGGCACCCCGCGCACGGCGAGGCGGGCGACGTCCCACTCGGGCTGGCTGAGCATCTCCCGGACGTCCCCCAGCCGGTTCGGCCGGAGGCCGTAGTTGGCCAGCTCGCGGCGGGCCTGCTCGACCAGGCCGTCGGCGGCGCAGTGCTGGGCCAGTTCGATGCCCTGGTACAGGTACTCCTGGGCGTCCTCCAGCCGGCCGACCCGGCGCAGCGCGGCCCCGAGTTCCACCAGGGCGACGGCGTGCTCGTACCCGGCGGGCGACTGGCCGAGGTGGCGCACGGCCTGTTCGAGCAGCTCCACCGCCTGCTGGCCGTCCTCGATCTGGGCGTGCAGCCGCAGCGCGGTACCGATCGCCGAGGCGGTGCCGAACCGGCGGGCGTCCCGGACGGACCGCTCCGCGTACCCGCGGGCGCGTTCGGGCTCGTCCTGCGCGAGCGCGATGGCGAGATACCCGGCCCAGGGCGCCCAGACCGTGTTGTGCCAGCCCCGCGCGTCCAGCTGGGCACCGGCCTCGGTGAGCGCGGCGGCCGCTCCGGCGGGCCGGCCCACGGCGAGCAGCAGCTTGCCGTAGAGCGAGGGCGCGTCCGGCAGCACCATGGCGGTGGCGTGGTAGGGCGGGTTGAAGCCGAAGCCGGTCGCGAGGTCCCACGCCTCGTCGGTGCGCCCACGGGCGAGCAGGGTGTCCACCAGCACGCCGACCGCGTCCCAGGCGAGCGGCAGCTTGGAGCCGATCCGCTCGGAGAGCCGCAGGGAACGGCGCAGGAAGTCCTCCGCCTCGGCGAGCAGGCCCCGGCGGAACCGGGCCAGACCCATCAGGAAGTACGCGAAGCCGCGGTGCGCGCCGCTCCAGCCGGCCACCTCGAACTGGACGATGGCGTCGCCGAACAGCCGCTCGGCCTGGGCGATGCGGTCGTTGTAGGTGTAGGCGAGGCCGAGCGTGCCGGGCAGTTCGAAGCCCCAGGTGTTGTCGGTCCAGCCGAGGCCCTTGGGCAGCCGGCCGTGGTCCAGCACCTCGTCCGCGTGCCGCAGCGCCTCGGCGGAGGCCTCCCCGCGCAGGGTGAGGTCCCAGGCGCGCATCGCGAGGACGGCCCGGTCGGCGGCGCCGCGGCCGGTGAGGTTGCGGCAGAGCGCGCCCAGCCGCTCGGAGCGGGCCGGTCCGTTCTCCTCGGACTTGCGGTAGGCGTGCCACATGAAGGAGGCGGCCTCCAGGCGGAGCTTGCCCCCCGGGTCGCCGGAGGTCCGCTCCGCCTCCTCCTGGCAGACCTGCGCGGCCGCGCCGAGTTCACCGCTGTGGGCGAGGACCTCGGAGAGCCGGAAGGTGGCGTCCACCCGCAGCGCGGGGCGCAGCGGGCCCTCCTCGGGGTCGAGCGCGAGCCGCAGTTGGTTGACGGTGGCGACGGGGTCGGTCAGCAGGGCGGAGCAGCCGAGCTCGTAGAGCACCTCGGCGCGGTCCTCGTCGTCCGGCGGCTCGGCGAGGGCGCGGTGCAGACAGCGCTGGGCGGCCTCGGGCGCGCCGATCAGCAGGTGTTCCTGGGCGGCCCGGCGCAGCTTGCGGACGGTGCGGTCGTCGCCCTCGCCGGGGAAGGTCTCGACCAGGTGGCGGGAGGCGGCGAGCAGGCCGAGTCCGGCGTGCTCGATCTCGGCGGCGGCCACCCCGTGCATACCGGTCCGGGTGGACTCCGGCATGGTGTTGTAGATCGAGCTGCCGATCAGCGGGTGGACGAACTCCAGGTTCCCGTTGGGGGTCTGGGTGAGGACGCGCTGGCGGCGCAGCTGCTTGATGGACTCGCGGGAGCCCTCGGCGCTCTGGGTGGAGATCCGGGCGGCGAGGTCGGGCCGGATGTCGGTGCCGAGCATCGCGGCGGCCCAGGCGAATCGCAGGGTGGTGGCGCCGAGCCGGTCCAGCCAGCCCTTGAGGGTCATCCCGTTGGCGTCGACGGCGAGTTCGCGCAACTGCTGGGAGTTCTCCTCGACCGGGTCGAGTTCCTGGTCGCGGACCTGGTCGAGCAGGGCGACGGCCTCGTAGGGATTGCCGTTGACGACGTTCCAGAACTCGTAGCAGAAGGAGTCCTCGGCCTTCGGCCCGAACTCGGCACGGATCATGTCGGTCACGGAGACCAGCGAGAGCCGGCTGAGCTCGTGCCGGCGGGTGGCGAGCCCGGTGACGGCGGTCCGCTGCTCCTGGGCCTCGGGCTGCCAGTCTGCGGCGTCCTCCCGGTAGGCGAAGACCAGCAGGACGGGCAGTTCACGGGCCCGGACGGCGAACTGGGTGAGCCAGCCGAGCGATTCGAGGTCGGCCCAGTGCAGGTCGTCGACGATCATCACCAGCGGGGCGCGGCGCGGGGCGAGCTGGGTGAGGACGTAGTCAAGGCCGTCGCGCACGCCCTGCGGATCGAGGCGCCGGGCCCCGGTCTTCGGCTGCTTGAGGCCCATGGCCGGTCCGACCACCTCCTCCCAGGTGCCCATCACCTGCCCGAAGACATCGGGGGCGAGACCGCCGAGGACGGGCTGGAGCAGCTGGCGCAGGACGTGGTACGGCTCGTTGAACTGGCGCTCGCCGCCGCGGGCGAAGAGCACCGTGGCGCCCTCGCGGAGCTTGGCGAGCCGACGGACCTCGTGGAGCAGGCTGGTCTTGCCGATGCCGGGCCGGCCGGAGAACGCGAGCAGCTCGCCGATCTCGGTGCCGCCGGCGGCGAACTCACGGCAGAGCTTCTCCACGGCGGCCTCGGCCGAGCGCAGTTCGGCGTCACGGTCGCGCAGCCTGACCCGGGGTGACAGGGCGTCCGTCTCCCGCCCTCCGGCGACCGCCCCCGCCCGAAGTTCGTGTCCCTGCTCGGTCACCGTCGTGCCTCCGCCTCGCCGTTCCCTGCCCGTGGAGCCGAGATTAGCGCCGCCGGGGGCGCGTTGCGCGGCATTCGCGCAGGCTGGGGCGGAGATTGAGGGTTCGGACCGCTTGCCAAGGGCAATTGCCCTATATCCCTAACGTCCGATCATTGCATCAGATACTCTACGGCATTCCCACCAAGTTGATCTTGCCATAGGGCTACCCCTGTGCAAACCCGCCGCACCAACTCCCCCACAATCAGCACGAGTACACCAGTTCCCCCCACACCCTCCGCCGCACCGGGAGTCCGATGTCTGACGACACCTCACTTCAGATCCCGTTCCCGCACCGCCGCAGTCCTCACGTCCCGCACGCCACCGAGCGCCACCGGGCCTGGCTGACCCGGCATCCGCTGCTCCCCGACCCGGCGCACCCCTCCTACGCCCACTGGGACGTGGTCGACCTCGCCGCCCTCGGCTACCCCGACGCCGGACCGGACGAACTCACCCTGGCCGCCGACCTGATGGGCTTCTACTTCCTGTTCGACGACCAGTTCGACGGACCACTGGGCCGCCGCCCCACCGAGGTCGCCCCGATCTGCGAGCGGCTGATCGCCGTGCTGCACGGCGCCCACCCCGACGCCTCCTCCCCCGTCGAGACGGCGTTCGCCGACCTCTGGGACCGCAGCGCGCGCGGCATGCCCGCCCGCTGGCAGGCCCGCGCGGCCTACAACTGGGAGTGGTACCTGGCCAGCCACCCGGCCGAGGCCGCCGGGCGGATCTCCGCGCGCCCGCCGGACCGCGACGGCTACCTGGTGCTCAGGCGGGGCACCGCCGCGATGGAGACGATCTTCGACATGGTGGAGCGGCTCGGCAACTTCGAGGTGCCGGCCGCCGTCCTCCACCACCCGGTCCTGCGTCAACTGCGCCAGCTCGCGGCCGACATACCCTCGCTCAGCAACGACGTCCGGTCCTTCCCGCTGGAAGCCCCGCGCGGCGACGTCAACAACCTGGTGATGATCGTCCAGCGGGAACGCCGCTGCTCGGCCGAGGAGGCCTGCGCCGTGGTGATGGCCGAGGCCCAGCTGATGGTCGAGCGCTGCCGCGGGCTGCACCGGCAACTCCCCGACGTCTTCCGGGAGCTGGGCCTGTCCCGGGTGGAGCGGGCGATCGCCGGGCGGTACGCCGACGGCCTGGTCACCTGGCTGGCCGGCTACCTCAGCTGGGAGTCGCGCACCGGCCGGTACCTGTCCGCCTGAGCCGGAACCACGCCCCCGGGCCACCCCGGACCGCCGGTCCCGCGCCCCGCCGGTCCGGCGGTCCGGCGGTCCGGCGGTCCGGCGGTCCGGCGGTCCGGCGGCGGAAATCGGCCGGAACGCGCACCCTCCGTCGACGACTCCCGCACCGACGGTAGCCGCGGCCGCCGTGCCCGGCTAGGGTGCCAGGGCGGGTCCGACACGCCTGCGGCGGGCGCCCGGGCGGCGCCCTGCCCGCGCGTGCGGCCGCACCCTCCGCCGGGCCGCCGTCCGCGGCCCGGCGCGCCGGCCCCGGCCCGTGTGCCGGGCGGCGCCCCCGACAGCGCGAGGAGGCACCCAGCACATGACGGTCTACCAGCCCCCGGGGCAGCCCGGCAGCATCGTTTCCTTCCTGCCCCGCTACGAGCACTGGATCGGTGGCCGCTGGACGCCGCCGGTCCGCGGCGAGTACTTCGAGAACCCCAGCCCGGTCACCGGCGAGATCTTCACCGAGATCGCCCGCGGCACCGCCGAGGACATCGAGGCCGCGCTCGACGCCGCCCACGCCGCCGCCCCGGCCTGGGGCCGTACCGCGCCCGCCGAGCGCGCCCAGGTGCTGCTGCGAATAGCCGACCGGATCGCCGAGCACCTGGAGGAGCTGGCGGTCGCGGAGAGCTGGGACAACGGAAAGCCGGTGCGCGAGACGCTGGCCGCCGACCTGCCGCTGGCCGTCGACCACCTGCGCTACTTCGCCGGCGCGCTGCGGGCCCAGGAGGGAGGCCTCTCCCAGCTGGACGAGGACACCGTGGCGTACCACTTCCACGAGCCGCTGGGCGTGGTCGGCCAGATCATCCCGTGGAACTTCCCGATCCTGATGGCGGTCTGGAAGCTCGCCCCCGCGCTGGCGGCCGGCAACGCCGTGGTGCTCAAGCCCGCCGAACAGACCCCGGCCTCGGTCCTGCTGCTGGCCGAACTGACCGCGGACCTACTGCCGCCCGGCGTGCTCAACGTGGTCAACGGCTACGGCCTGGAGGCCGGCCGCCCGCTGGCCTCCAGCAACCGGATCCGCAAGATCGCCTTCACCGGCGAGACCAGCACCGGCCGGCTCATCTCCCAGTACGCCAGCGGCAATCTGATCCCGGTCTCGCTGGAGCTCGGCGGCAAGAGCCCCAACCTGTTCTTCGCCGACGTCGCCGCCGAGCAGGACGCCTTCTACGACAAGGCGCTGGAGGGCTTCGCGATGTTCGCCCTCAACCAGGGCGAGGTCTGCACCTGCCCGAGCCGGGCGCTGATCCAGGCCCCGGTCTACGACCGCCTGCTCGCCGACGGCCTGGAGCGGGTCCGGACCATCCGTCAGGGCAACCCGCTGGACACCGAGACCCAGGTCGGCGCACAGGCCAGCGACGACCAGCTGAAGAAGATCCTCTCGTACATCGAGATCGGCCAGGCCGAGGGCGCCAAGGTGCTGACCGGCGGCGAACGGGCCGACCTCGGCGGGGCGCTGGCCGGCGGCTACTACGTGACGCCCACCGTCTTCGAGGGCGTCAACAGCATGCGGATCTTCCAGGAGGAGATCTTCGGCCCGGTCCTCGCGGTCACCCGCTTCGAGGACTTCGAGGACGGGATCGCCCAGGCCAACGACACCCCGTACGGGCTCGGCGCGGGCGTCTGGAGCCGGGACGGCAACACCGCCTACCGGGCCGGCCGGTCCATCCAGGCCGGGCGGGTCTGGACCAACTGCTACCACCTCTACCCCGCGCACGCGGCGTTCGGCGGCTACAAGAACTCCGGCATCGGCCGCGAGACCCACAAGGCGGTGCTGGAGCACTACCAGCAGACCAAGAACCTGCTGGTGAGCTACTCCCCCGACGCGCTGGGCTTCTTCTAGGGGCCCGCACCACCGGTGCGGGGCGGCGGCCCCGGTCACACCTCGCGCGGGTTCGTTCTGGTCACCGGGCCGACCGGGGCGGCGAAGACGCGGAGCGGGAGGCCGGACCAGCCGGCCTCCCGCTCCGCAACCACTCCCCGTGGCCCGCGGCCGGACGCCCTCCAGGGCACCGGCCGCGGTTTCTCCCGCACTCACCGCCGGGCGGCCGCGCCTTCGCCGACGCGGCCAACCCGGGGTGAGCAGGCCCTGCTGGACCGTCAGGTCCGACCGGACAAGCCCGCCGGATTGCTCAAATCACCCATATCGGGATCTAAGCACATCAATCCCGGAAATCTCCGACGCGCCGCCGACATTCCCGGACACGCCCGGCGGACGCAATAGACAGGAGGTCGACACCCCGACCCCAACCCTCCGGGAGGCCGTCCATGACCATCGCCACCGCCAAGCTCTCCGACCCCACCGTGCGCGCCGCCGTCACCGCGATCAACGCGGGCGACCGGGAGGCCTTCACGACGCTGCTCTCCGAGGGCGCGACCATGTCGGACGACGGCTCGGACCGCGACCTGCACGACTGGATCGACCGCGAGATCTTCAGCAGCCACGGACACATGGACGTGCAGAGCGAGTCGGACCACGGGCGGGCGCTCGTCGCCAACTACAGCAACGAGACCTGGGGCGAGATGCGCACCGCCTGGCGCTTCGTCGTCGAGGACGGCCGGATCAGCCGCTTCGAGACCGGCCAGGCCTGACCGGCCGGCCGGGCCCGGGCGACGCACCGGCCCCGGCCCCCGGGGCTCAGGCCCGGCCGAGGCACTCCCGCACTGCGGCGATCAGCGTGCGGGAGCGGACGTCCCCCGTCACCCCGGGCTGCATGCCGTTGGTGACGTAGCCGAATCCGAGGCCGAGCTCCGGGTCGGCGAAGCCGAGCGAGCCGCCCCGGCCCGGGTGGCCGAAGCTCGCCGGCGAGGCCATCAGCGCGGTCGGGCCGTGCCGGAAGAAGCCGAGACCGAAGGTCGAGTTGACGATCAGCACCCGGTCCGGCCCGCTGACCACCGGCCCGGCCGCGCGGGCCAGCACCTCCGGTCCCAGCAGCGGCGGCAGCGCCGTCCCCGGCGCACCGCCGTGCCGGTCGGCCGCGCCGACGAGCGCCGCGTAGAACCGGGCCAGCGACCGCGCGGTGCCGATCCCTCCCGCGCCGGGGATCTCGGCGGCCTGCACCGCCGGATCGTTGAGGTCCACCCCGGGCCGCACCGAGGCGAAGGCCCGGGCGGTCAGCGAGGCCGGGTCCTGGTAAGCGTCCCGCACCGTCTGCTTGGGGCGCAGCCGCAAGCCGCTCGGGCCGCTCCGGGCGGCCTCCGGCGCGGGCAGGTCCACCAGCCGGCCGACCCTGGGCGCGGCCCCGGCCGGCAGCCCGATCCACAGGTCGAGGCCGAGCGGCCGGGCGATCTCCTCGGCGAAGTACTGGCCGACCGTGCGCCCGCTCACCCGGCGGACCACCTCACCGACCAGCCAGCCGAACGTGTAGGGGTGGTAGCCGTGCGCGGTGCCGGGCTCCCAGGCGGGTGCCTGGGCGGCCACGGCCGCGACCGCCCGCTCCCAGGTGAGCACGTCCTCCAGCCGCAGCGGCACGTCCAGCGCCGGCACACCGGCCTGGTGCGAGAGCAGCCAGCGCACCGGCACGCCGCCCTTGCCCGCCGCCCCGAACTCCGGCCAGTACGAGACGACCGGCGCGTCCAGGTCGAGCTGTCCGCGCTCGGCGAGCAGCAGCGCCGTGGTGGCGGTCAGGCCCTTGGTGACCGAGCGCAGCACCTGCGCGGTGTCGGCCGTCCACGGCACGGCCGGCGCGGGCCGCCCGCCGACCTCGGGCCGGGCGTCGCCGCCCCACAGGTCGACCACCTTGCGCCCGCGCAGGTACAGCGCGAACGCCGCGCCGAGCTCGCCGTACTCGCGGAAGTTCCGTGCGAAGGCCTCCCGTACGGGCTCGAAGCCCTCGGCCGTCTCGCCCCAGATCTCCACCACCGCGCGCCCCCCGAAGTCGTCCGAATTCTGTCGTGCCCGCGTTCGAACCGGGCCCGGAAACCCTAACCTGTCCGTCATGACCAACCCCGCCGAAGAACTGCTGGACGTCGTCGACGAGCACGACCGGGTGATCGGGACCGCCCCGCGCGGGGAGGTGTACCGGCAGGGGCTGACCCACCGCTGTGTCTTCATCCTGGTCCGCGACCGGACCGGGCGGATCTTCGTGCACCGGCGCACCGACACCAAGCTGTTCGCCCCGGGCTTCCACGACATGTTCGTCGGCGGGGTGGTCGGCGCCGGTGAGACGTACGCGAGCGCCGCCGTCCGGGAGGCCGAGGAGGAGCTCGGGGTCAGCGGGATCGAGCCGCGCCCGCTGGTCAAGTTCCTCTTCCGGCAGGAAGGGCTCTCCTGGTGGTGCGACCTGTACGAGGCGCGGTGGGACGGACCGGTCGCGCCGCAGGAGTCCGAGGTCGCCTGGCACGCCTGGCTGACCCCGGAGGAACTGGACGCCCGGCTGGCCCGCGACGCGTTCGTCCCGGACGGCCTGGAGGCGTACCGCCGCTACCGCGAGCTGCGCCCCGCGTAGGGCCGGTCCGGCCGGACGCCGCCGGGCGGCCGGCAAGATCCATGACGGCCGCCCCGGCCGGATAGGGTGGCGCCCATGGCTTCCCGTACGCCGTCGGCGGCGCCCACGTCCCCGCGCACCGGCCGGAGCGGCGGCCGGACCGCCGGCACCCCCGCCGAGCCGAGCCCCCGCGCCGGGGAGAGCGCCCCCGCCGAGCCGAGCACCCCCGCCGCGAAGGGCGCCCCCGCCGGGAAGGGCGGCGAGCGGCCGCGCCGGCGGCTCAGCGTGGACGAGCGGCGCGAGCAGCTGATCGCCGTCGCGCTGGAGCTGTTCAGCCGGCGCCCGCCCGAGGAGGTGTCGATCGACGACATCGCGGCCGCCGCCGGTGCCTCCCGCCCGCTGGTCTACCACTACTTCCCCGGCAAACAGGCGCTGTACGAGGAGTCGCTGCGCCGGGCCGGGCGCGAGCTGGCCGGCCGGTTCGAGGAGCCGGCCGACGGCCCGCTCTCCGAGCGGCTGTACCGGGTGATGGGCCGCTACCTGGACTTCGTGCAGAGCCACGGGCCGGGCTTCGCCGCCCTGCTGCGCGGCGGCTCGGTGGCGGCCAGCGCCGGGACGTCGGCGGTCATCGACGAGGTCCGGCGGGCCGCGCACGACCAGATCCTGTCCCATCTGGCGGTCCCCTCCCCCAGCCCCGGCCTGCGGCTGACCGTCCGCGCCTGGATCGCCAACGCCGAGATCACCTCGCTGGAGTGGCTGGGCGAACGGTCGGTGCCGCTGGAGGAGCTCCAGCTCCACCTGGTCCAGGAGTTCGTGGCGGCCCTGACCCTGACCGCCGCCCGGGAGCCGGCGCTGGCCGCCGAACTCGCCGGCTTCTTCGCCGCCGAGCGCCCCGACGGCCCGACCGGCCTGCTGGTGCGCGAACTCGCCGCCCTGTTCGCCGACCCCGGCATCGCGGACGCCGTCGCCGCGCTGGTGGTCGGGCCCGCGAACTGACCGGGCACCGGTTCTGCCACAGCGGCGGCCTCTGATAGGAATGGGCACGGATCTGACGACGCGCCGGTCACCGGCGCGCCCGGACCCTTCGAACCACCGAACGCACACGCAGCAGAGCGGGGGGCTCATCAGTTGACCCAGGACGGGCAGTTCAGCACGGAGGCCAATCCCTTCGCCCCGGCGGAGCGGGTGTCCGCGACGCTCGGCGCGCTCACCGAAGCCCTCTTCGGGGAGCACACCTCGCGTCACCCGGCGGCTTCGCTGACGGCACTGCGCGCCGGCACCCACCCGGCGGCCGAGGCACTGTTCAACCTTCCGCTGGCCCCGAACGGCCCGGTGCACGACGCCGTCGACCGGCTCGGCACCGTGGTCACCGCCGGGACGGCCCGCCCGGGAACCGGCGCCCCGCTGGCCGGGCCGGCCGGCGAGGCGCTGCTCGCCCGGTACGGCGGCGGGCCGGTGCGTGGCGCGGTGACCGACCGGGGCGCCCCCTCGGCCGCCCTGTTCGAGCTGCCGGTGACCGGCGAGGTCGCCGCCCCCGAGCTGCGCCCGCCGTTCGCCGCCGCGCTGGCGGCGCTCGCCTCCGGGCAGCAGACCCGGCAGCCGGTCGAGCTGGCCACCGGCGCCGGCGCCGAGGTGCGGCTGGTCGTCCCGCCCGGCTTCCATCCGCTGACCTCTCCGGGCGGCCCGGTCGGCGTCTCCGCCCGGACGGTGCCCACCGGCCCGGCCACCGCGGACGGTGTGGTCACCGCCAAGGGCCTCGACCCGGCCACCGGCGCGGCCGCCGCCGAGCTGACCGCGCATCTGGCCGAGGTCGCCGAGGAGCTGTTCAGCGGCACCGGTCCGGCGCCGCGCCGCGACTTCGCGGTGATCGCCGCCGGCCTGGCCGACACCGTCACCGCCTCGGGCACGGTCTACGCCGGTGTCTGCGCCCTGGAGGTGGCCGGCCGCCCGACCGACGCCACCCTGGTGGTCTCGCTCGCCCGGCACCCGCTGCCGATCACCGGGCTCGCCACCGAACTGGCCACCGTCCGCCGGCACGCCGAGGTCTGGACGGTGCTGCTGCCGGCCGGACCGGCCGCCGTCCTGGTCGAGGGCCGCAGTGTGCCCGTCCCCGGCCCGCTGGCCGCCGACGGCCGGCGGCGCTGGGCGGTCACCTCGGTGGTGGAGGCGTTCGTCCCGCTGCCGGACGGCGTCTCGGTGCTCTGCGTCCAGCTCGCGACCGCTCAGCCGCAGGACTGGGACCTGTACACGGAGGCGTTCGCCGAGCTGTTGAAGAGCGTGCAGTTCGGCTGGGACGGCGTGGCCGGGCACCTCACCCCGCCGGCGCACACCTTCGCGCCGGCGCCCGCCGCGACCCCGGCGCGGGGCGTACCGGCCGAGACCTTCGCCGCCGCCCCCGAACCGGTGCCCGCCGCGGACGTACCGGCCGACGCCACGCCGCTGCCGGTGCACCTGCGCGGCACTCCGGTCCGGATCCCCCCGGCCGACTTCAACCCCTTCGCCCCCGTCGCCGAACCGACGCCCGCCGAACCCCTCCTGGTCCCCGACGACAGCCCGGAGGCCGCCGGGCGCCGGCCCAAGGGCACCCCCGTGACGGTCCCGCCACCGGACTTCGACCCCTTCGCCCCGCAGGCCTCGACGCTCACCGACACCACCGTGCCGGACGCGGCGGACGACCC
>NZ_JBIVVS010000024.1:0-95056 GCF_044768625.1 Kitasatospora sp. NPDC091207 | reverse complement strand
CCCGGACCGCCGGCCCAAGGGCACCCCCGTCATGGTCCCGCCGCCGGACTTCAACCCCTTCGCCCCGCTGCCGCCCGACGCCCTCACCCCCGCCGCCCCCGAGGCCGCGCCGACCGCCGTCCAGGCCGTCGACCCGTTCGGCACGGTGACGGTCGACCAGCCGAACGACCCGTTCGGCACCACCCTCCCGCAGCAGGCGGCGCCGGTACCGCCGCCGCCCTCGGCCCCGCCGACCGTCCCCGCGCCGACCGTCACCCTGCCGACCGCCGGCCCGGTGGCCGAGGACGCGGCGGACGACCCGGACCGCCGGCCCAAGGGCACCCCCGTCATGGTCCCGCCGCCGGACTTCAACCCCTTCGCCCCGCTGCCGCCCGACGCCCTCACCCCCGCCGCTCCCGAGGCCGCGCCGACCGCCGCGCCGGAGACCAGCCCCTTCGGCTGAGCACCTTGCCGGCACCCGAAGCCGGACCGCCGCACCGGGCGGCCGCCCCGAGCAGGGGGGGCGGCCGCCCGTCGTCGTCGCGCACCCGTCGTGGCAGGCCGGGCCGGGTCCGGAGGCCCGTCCGACCCGGCCCGCGCGGCCCGTCCTGCCATGTTCACAACCGTCAACTGGTACAGACCTATTGCCAGTTGCCGACCGGCTCCCTACCCTCGGGGAGCACAGGATCCTCACGGCACCCCGACGGCCGAGGGCTCCGGTTCCGCGCCGCCCCACGGCCCGGAGCTCCCGCACGCAGCTCCACGCACCTGACACCTCCCCACAGGTAACGGGGCGATCCGGCCTACCCGGAAGCCCCAGGACAGGAGCCACATCCATGCGCAGACGTCGGATCAAGCTGCCCCTGCTGGCGGCCGGGACCCTGCTCGTCCCCCTGCTCGCCGTCTCCCTGCCCAGCACCGCCGCCCACGCCGCCGGCTCCGCCACGGCGACCTTCACCAAGGGCAGCGACTGGGGCAGCGGCTACGAGGGCAGCTACACCGTCACCAACGGATCCAGCGCTCCCCTGACCGGCTGGACCCTGGAGTTCGACCTGCCGGCCGCGAACACCGTCGCCTCGCTCTGGAACGCGACCTACACGACGGCGAGTTCGCACATCACGGTGAAGAACCCCGGCTGGGCCGCCAACCTCCCGCCCGGCGGCACTTACAACTTCGGCTTCAACATCGCCTATTCGGGTGCCTACAAGCCGCTGCTCAACTGCAAGCTGAACGGCCAGCCGTGCGACGGCACCGGCGGGGACCAGACCGCGCCGAGCGTACCGGGCGGCCTCCAGGCCGGCACCACCACCCAGACCACGGTCGACCTGTCCTGGACCGCGAGCACCGACAACGTCGCGGTCACCGGGTACGACGTGTACCAGGGCACCACCAAGGTGGCCACCACGGACGGCACCGCCACCGGCGTCACCGTCCAGGGCCTGACCGCCGGCACCGCCTACCAGTTCACCGTCCAGGCCTTCGACGCGGCGGGCAACCGCTCGGCCGCCGCCGGACCGGTGAGCGCGACCACCAAGCCGCCGACCGACCCGGACAAGCAGGCCCCGAGCACCCCCGGCACCCCGGTCGTCACCGGCTCGGACGCCAACAGCGTCTCGCTCACCTGGGGGGCCAGCACCGACAACGTCGGCGTCACCGCCTACGACGTCTACAACGGCACCGGACTCGCCGCGACCGTCACCGGCACCTCCGCCACCGTGGGCAACCTGGCACCGGACACCTCGTACACCTTCACCGTCAAGGCCCGCGACGCGGCCGGCAACGTCTCCCCGGCCTCGAACGCGGTGACCGGCAAGACCCAGCCCGGCGGCAGCAACCCCGGCGCGCTGAAGATCGGCTACTTCACCCAGTGGAGCATCTACGCCCGCGGCTACAGCGTGAAGCAGCTCGACACCTCCGGCTCGGCCGGCCGCCTCACCACGCTCAACTACGCCTTCGCCAACATCCACCCGACCACCAAGCAGTGCTTCATCACCAACAAGGCGGCCGGGCCGGACAACGACCCCAACGCGGGTGACGGCGCCGGTGACGCCTGGGCCGACTTCGGCAAGGGCTGGGACGCGGGCAGCTCGGTGGCCGGTACCACCGACACCTGGGACCAGAAGCTGGCCGGCAACTTCAACCAGTTGAAGCAGCTCAAGGCCAAGTACCCCAACCTCAAGATCCAGATCTCGCTGGGCGGTTGGTCGTACAGCAAGTGGTTCTCCGACGCGGCCGCCACCGACGCCTCCCGCAAGGCGCTGGTCAGCTCCTGCATCGACATGTACATCAAGGGCAACCTGCCGGTCATCGACGGCCGCGGCGGCGCGGGCAGCGCGGCGGGCATCTTCGACGGCATCGACCTCGACTGGGAGTGGCCGGCCTCCGGCGGCCACGACGGGAACATCTTCCGGCCCACCGACAAGGCCAACTACACCCTGCTGGCACAGGAGTTCCGCCGCCAGCTGGACGCGCTCGGCACCACCACCGGCACGCACTACACGCTGAGCGCCTTCCTCCCGGCCGACCCGGCGAAGATCACCGCGGGTATCGACATCCCCGGCCTGTTCGGCGCCTTCGACTTCGCCACCATCCAGGGCTACGACTACCACGGCGGCTGGGAGATGAGCACCAACCAGCAGTCCGCCATCAAGCTCGCGGCCGGTGACCCGAGCACCCCGGACCGCCAGTTCAGCTCCGAGATCGCCATCGGCGCCTACGTCAACGGCGGCGCCCCGAAGAGCAAGCTGACGCTGGGCATCCCGTTCTACGGGCGCGGCTGGACGGGTGTGCCGCGCGGCACCACCAACGGTCTGTTCCAGTCGGCCACGGGCCCCGGCCCGGGGACCTACGAGGCCGGGTTCGAGGACTACAAGAAGCTCAAGCAGATGGCCACCGGCGGTGGTTACACCATCTACCGGGACCCGGTGGCCGGCCACGCGTACATCTACAACGGGTCGGTCTTCTACACCTACGACGACCCGATCGAGATCGCCCGCAAGACCGCCTGGATCAAGTCCCAGGGGCTGGCCGGCGCGATGATCTGGGCCTTCGACGGGGACACCCCCAACGGCGAGCTGATGGCCGCGGTGGACAACGGCCTGAAGTAGACCGCGGGCCCGACCTGGCCCGGCGAGCCGCTCAGTCGGCGCGGCGGGCCAGGTGCACCACGTCCGGCACTCCCCGGGCCACCTCGATCTCGTGGGTGACCACGTCCGAGAAGCCCGCCGCGCGCAGCGCCTCCTCGAAGTCCGGGGAGGGCTGCGCGCTCCAGACCGCCAGCACCCCGCCCGGCAGCAGCCGGTGCCGGAGCACGGCCAGCCCGTCGGCGCCGTAGAGCCCGGCGTTGGAGTCGGTGACCGTCCAGTCCGGACCGTTGTCGATGTCCAGGCAGAGCGCGTGGTAGCGCTCGCCGTCCGCCGCCGCCAGGTACTCCAGCAGGTCGGTGTGGAGCACCACCACCCGCTCGTCGTCCAGCGCGCCGTCGGAGAAGGCGCCGAGCGGTCCGCTCCGGTGCCAGTCGATGATCGCGTTCTCGCGCTCGACGATCGCGATCCGGCCCCAGCGCGCCTGCGCCACCGCGTAGGCCAGCGAGAAGCCGACGCCGAGCCCGCCGATCAGCACCGAGGGCCGCTCCACCGCGGCGCCGGTCCGGTCCAGCTCGTCCAGCGCGGCCTGGATCAGCAGCCGCTCGGAGCGGCCGTCGGCGGTGTCCATCAGGAAGCAGCCGTTGGCGATGATCTCGAAGTGCCCCCCGCGCCGGCGCAGTACCACCTCGCCGAACGGGCCCTCCCGCCGGTCGAGCGTGACGACGGCCTCGTGACCGTCCCGTTCGGGCAGTGCGGTGGACATGCGGCGCTTCCTCCCAGGTTCGGGTACGGAACGGCTCGGCGAACGCGTACCCGCCCGACAATAGCGGAGGTCCCGGCCGGGCCGGTCACGTCGTGATCAGCACCCCCGCGTAGCTGACGCCGGCGACCATCACCCAGGAGGCCAGGCCCAGCAGGGCGATCCGCCCGCCGGTGCGCAGCAGGGTGGGCAGGTGCACCGCACTGCCGAGGCCGAACAGCGCCGCGGCCAGCAGCAGCTCCTGCGCGTCCCCGGCCAGGGTGAGCGCGCGGTCGGGCAGCACGCCGGTGGTCCGCAGCGCGATCATCGCGAGGAAGCCGGCCACGAAGAGCGGCACGATCGGCGGCCGCTTGCCGGTGGCCGCGGGGGTGTCCCGGCGTGCCCGCCGCACCGCGACGGCGACCCCGGCGACCAGCGGCGCCAGCAGCACCACGCGCATCAGCTTGACCAGCACCGCCTCGCGCAGCGCACCCGCGCCCCCGGTCTGCGCGGTGGCGACCACCTGCCCGACGTCGTGCACGCTGGCCCCGACCCAGCGCCCGAACTCGGCGTCGCCGAGCCCGAGCGGCTGGTGGAGCAGCGGGAGGACGGCGATCGCCAGGGTGCCGCAGAGGGTGACCAGCGCGACGGAGGCGGCGACGTCCTCCTCCTCGCTGCCGGCCGCCTGGCTGACCGCGCCGATGGCCGAGGCCCCGCAGATCGAGTACCCGGTGGCGACGAGCAGCGGCTGGTCGCCGGGCAGGCCGAGCCGGCGCCCGAGCCAGAGGGTGCCGGCGAAGGTGGCGGCCACGACGGCGATCACCATGGCGACGGTGGCCCAGCCGAGGCCGAGCACATCGTCCAGGCCGAGCTTGAGCCCGAGCAGGACGATGCCGAGCCGCATCAGCCGCCGCCCGGCGGTGGAGAGACCGGGCCGCGCCACGCCGCGGACCACCGGCCGCAGGCCGGGCAGGTGGGCGGCGGCCGTCCCGAGCACCACGGCGGCGGTCAGCTTGGGCACGGCAGGGACGGCCGCGTGCACGGCGAGCGCCGCGGCCACGCCGAGCGCGGCGAGCAGCAGCCCGGGGGCGTCCCCGCCGAGCGGGGGCAGGGCTCGGGTGCGGACGTGCCGGTCCCGGAGGATCAGTGCCACGGCGCGCTCACCGCCGGTCGTCGGCGGGCAGCCGGTAGACGCGCCGGATGCTGGTGCCCAGCCGGGCGACGTCGGCGCCGTAGACGTGGATGGAGATGGCGGTGGCGGAACAGGCGTTGCGGACCAGGTGGATGTCGCCGGGCGGGGCGAAGGCGGCGACGCTGCCGGCCGGGCCGACCACGTGGTCGGTCTCCACGAGATGGGCGGTGCGCCCGTCGGAGACCAGCCGGTAGCGGGTCTCGCTCTCCTGGCCCTGGTGGACGCCGGCCACGCACCAGGAAACGTGGTCGTGGATCGGGGTCTGCTGGCCGGGCAGCCAGACCAGCGCGACGACGGAGAAGCCGCCGTCGGCCTCGGCGTGCAGGACGTGCTGGCGGTAGCGCTCCGGATCGCCCTCGCGCTGCGCGTCGGTGAGCAGGTCGGGGTCCCCCAGGTGCGGGGCGAGCCGCTCGCCGACCAGGTAGGCGGTGAGTTCCGGCGGCAGGCCGCGGTCCACGACCGCGCGGATCTCGCCGACCAGGGCGGTCATTCGCTCGGTGAGCCGGTCGCCGCCGACCGTGGCTGAGGGTGTCATGGCAGCAGGTTCGACCCGGACGACCCATCACGTCCAAGGAGGGTTCGTTCGTCTTTCCCAACCCCCGCTTATGGGTCGACGCCGATCAGCGACCCGCCGTCATCCGTGGCCCGACGCCGATCAGCAGCCCACCCGCGCCGCGGCCGCGGACCGCAGGTTGTCCAGCACCAGCGCGGTGGCCGGGATCCGGCGGTGCTCGCGGAGCACGTACGCGCTCACCTGGCGGCGCAGGTGCGGCTCGACGGCGCGCCCGGTGACCTTGCGGTGGCACATGAAGGAGAGCACCAGCGCGGGCATCAGCGCGATCCCGACCCCGGCGGCGACCAGGCTCTGCACCGCGAGGTTGTCGTCGGTGGAGAAGACGATGTCGGGCGCGAAGCCCTCCTCCGCGCAGACGTGCAGCAGATTGGCCCGGCAGCGCGGGCAGCCGGCGATCCAGCGCTCACCGTCGAGGTCGGCGAGCCGGACGGCGTGCCGGCGGCCGAGCGGGTGGCCGACCGGCAGCAGCACGGTGAGCAGGTCCTCCATCAGCGGGATCTCGTCCAGCTCGGGCGGCAGCTCGGCGGGGGCGCCCGGGTAGCGGAAGGCCAGCGCGATGTCGCACTCGCCGCGCAGCAGCCGCTGCACGGAGTCGGGCGGTTCGGCCTCCAGCAGTTCGACCCGGACCGCGGGGTGTTCGGCGAGCAGCCGGGCCATCGCCTGGGGTATCAGGGTCGCGTTGGCGCTCGGGAACGCGCAGACCCGGACTCTCCCGGCGCGCAGCCGGGCGAGCGCGCCGAGTTGCTGCTGGGCGGCGGCGAGGCTGCCGAGGATCAGCTCGGCGTGCCGGGCGAGTGCCTCGCCGGCCTCGGTGAGGCGCAGCCCGCGCCCGGCCCGGGTGAACAGCGGCACGCCGACGGACCGCTCCAGCGCCTTCATCTGCTGGGTGATGGCGGGCTGGGTGTAGCCGAGTTCACGGGCGGCGGCCGAGTAGGAGCCGGCCCGGACGACCTCGTGGAAGGTCCTGATGTGCCGCGAGTCGAATACCGGCTCCACTGCCCCTCCACCTGCCCGCTCCCCTGGTCCGAGGGAATCATAAGCAGACTTTGGAGTTCTCGGAGCTGATCCCGATCGTACCTATGGTTTACAGGGTTCCCGCGACACCGCTCCTACTCCTCGGGCGGCAGCCCGAGCACCAGCCCGGCCTCGGCCACCGGCGCGCCGCCCTGTGTGCTCGGGCTGCGCCGGCTGCGGCGCTCGACCCAGCGGGCCAGCCAGGAGAGGGCCAGGCACATCCCGATGTAGACCGGTGCGATCACCATCACCACCGGGATGAACGGCAGGTCGTAGTCCAGGTTGGTGGCGATCAGCTTGCCCGCGTGCAGGAACTCCTCGTAGGTGATCAGGAACCCGAGCGAGGTGTCCTTGAGCGCCACCACCAGTTGGCTGATGATGGCCGGCAGCATCGCCCGGTTGGCCTGCGGCACCAGGACGTACGCCATCACCTGGGTCTTGCGCATGCCCAGCGCGTACGCCGCCTCGCGCTGTCCTCCGGGCACCGCCAGCACACCGGCCCGGAACACCTCGGCCAGCACCGAGCCGTTGTACAGCACCAGGCCGGCCACCAGGGCCCAGAGCGGCTCCACCTTGAGCGCGACGAAGATGAAGAAGATCATCACCAGCACCGGCATGGCCCGGAAGAACTCCACCACCAGGGTGGAGAACCAGCGCACCACCCGGTGGTCGGAGAGCCGCCCGGCGGCGAACAGCGCGCCGAACGGCAGCGCGAGCAGCACCGTCCACCCGAAGGCCTTGAGCGTGTTCCCCAGCCCGCGCAGCAGCAGCTCCTGGACGCCCTTGTACTCGAAGGGCATCCACTTCTGGGAGGTGAACTGGTTGGTGTGGAACAGCATGTAGACGATCCACCCGAGCAGCGCGGCGATCGCCACCAGCGCGATCCCGCCGTACAACCGGTGCCGGGCGAGCGCCTTCGGCCCGGGGATGTCGTAGAGCGCCGAGGATTCCACCGTCATCGCGACACCGCCACTCGTCGTTCCAGCACGTTGAAGACGGCGCTGACGGCCAGGGTGATGATCAGATAGCCGACGGCGATCCAGACGAAGGTCCAGACGATGCTGTACCCCAGCTCGTTGATGGTCCGGTAGCTGCCGAGCAGTTCGGTCACGCTGAACGAGCCGGCGATCGCGGTGTTCTTGGCCAGTGCGATCATCACACTGCCGATCGGGGCGACCACCGACCGGTACGCCTGGGGCAGCACCACCACGCTCATCGTCTGGCCGAAGGTCATGCCCAGGCTCCGGGCCGCCTCGCCCTGGCCGCCGGGCACGGTGTTGATCCCCGCCCGCATCGCCTCGCAGACGAACGCCGAGGTGTAGCAGCCGAGCGCGAGCACCGCGAAGGTGAAGAACGGCAGCGTGATGTCGAACCGCGGCAGGCCCAGCACCACGATGAAGAAGAGCAGGGTCAGCGGGGTGTTGCGCAGCAGCGTCACCCAGACCGTCCCGAACACCCGCAACGGCCGCACCGGCGAGACCCGGAAGCCGGCGATCAGCACGCCCAGCACCAGTGACAGCACGGCGCTCACCGCGAACAGCGAGAGGGTGCCGAGGAAGCCCTCCCAGTAGGTCGACCAGTTGTCGGTCAGGGTTTTCACGGCGCGGCCCTCTCAGTACCGGTCGATCGGCGGCGGACTGGGCGCGGGCACCCCGGACAGGCCGAGGGTGGCGTCGTAGGCCCGCTTCCAGTCGCCGTTCTCCTCGTGGTGCGCCAGGGCGTCGTTCAGCGCGCCGCGCAGCACGGTGTCGTCCTTCGGCGTACCGATCCCGTACGGCTCCTCGGAGAACAGCGGCCCGACCACCTTGAGCTCGTCCGGCACCTTGGCCGCGTAGCCCATCAGGATCGTGTTGTCCGTGGTGACGGCGTCCACCTGGCCGGTGATCAGGTTGTCCACGCAGGCCGAGTAGGTGTCGTAGCCGATCAGCTCGACGTCGGGGTACTGCTTCTGGATCCGCTGGTACGGGGTGGAGCCCGCCGCCGAGCAGACCTTCTTGCCGTTCAGGTCCTGCGGGCCGTGGATGGTGTCGTCGTTCCGGCGCACCAGCAGCGACTGGCCGGCCAGGTAGTACGGCCCCGCGAAGCCGACCAGCTTCTTGCGGTTGTCGTTGATGGTGTAGGTGCCGACGTAGTAGTCGACCTGCCCGTTCTGCAGGGCGGTCTCCCGGTTGGCGGAGGCGATCGTCCGGAACTCGATCCGGTCGGGGGCGAAGCCCAGGTCGGCGCCGACCATCTTGGCGATCTCGATGTCGAATCCGGAGTACTCCCCGGTGGCCGGGTTCTTCTGGCCGAGGTAGGGCTGGTCCTCCTTGGCCCCCACCACCAGGTGCCCCCGGGCGCGCGCCGCGTCCAGGGTGGGCGAGCCGGTGAGGCCGGCGGCGTCCCGCACCTGGTAGCTGGGCAGCGCGCTGGGCTGCGGGCCCTTCGGCGGCGGCGTGCCCTCCTTGCCGCAGCCGGCCAGCAGGGCGATCAGGGCCGCGGCGGCGAGCATCCACTTCCTCGTCACGGCGCCGCCTCAGTGCTTCAGGATCTTGGACAGGAAGTCCCGGGCGCGGTCGCTCTCCGGAGCGCCGAAGAAGTCCTCGGGGGCACGGTCCTCGACGATCCGCCCGTCGGCCATGAACACCACCCGGTTGGCCGACGCGCGGGCGAACCCCATCTCATGGGTGACCACCACCATGGTCATGCCCTCGTGCGCGAGCAGGCGCATGACGTCCAGCACCTCGTTGATCATCTCGGGGTCGAGGGCCGAGGTGGGCTCGTCGAAGAGCAGCGCCTTCGGCTCCATGGCGAGCGCGCGGGCGATCGCGACGCGCTGCTGCTGGCCCCCGGAGAGCTGCGCCGGGTACTTGTCCGCCTGCGCGACCAGCCCGACCCGCTCCAGCAGAGCCCGCGACTTCGCGTCCGCCTCCGCCCGCGGCCGGCCGCGGACCTTGATCGGCGCCAGCGAGACGTTCTGCAGCACGGTCTTGTGGGCGAACAGGTTGAAGGACTGGAACACCATCCCGACGTCGGCGCGCAGCTGGGCGAGACCCTTGCCCTCCGCGGGCAGCGGCCGGCCGTCGATCGTGATGGTGCCGGACTCGATCGGCTCCAGCCGGTTGATCGCCCGGCAGAGCGTGGACTTGCCCGAGCCGGAGGGTCCGATCACCACCACGACCTCGCCGCGCCCCACCGTCAGCTCGATGTCCCGCAGCACGTGCAACTCACCGAAGTGCTTGTTGACACCGCGCATCTCGATCAGCGGCTCGAACGCGGACGGCCCCGGCGCCGCGGTCACTTGTCGCGCCGCCCCTTCAGCAGCCAGCCCAGCGCGCCGCCCGCGAGCAGGGTGGCGAGCAGGGCGATCCAGAGCGGCGCGGTGACGGTGAACACCCAGAACTGGATCTTCACCTTGTCGAGGTTGGCGAACAGGAACCACAGCGCGAGCACGACGATGACGCCGATCCCGATGTACCGGGTGGGGATGCCGGCGATCTCGCTGCGCTTGGAGCCGGACGAACCGTCTGAAATCTTGGTCACACGCGCAGTCTGCGGGCCGATCGGCCGACTTGTCCGGTTACGCGCCCGGGAGTAACCCGCACGGGGCAACTCGCCCCCGTGCGGGTTCGCGCCGCCTCACCGAGGCCGGCCGCCGGCTACCGCTCGTCCCGCCAGGAGCGCCAGAGCGCCGCGTACGGACCGCCGGCCGCGACCAGCTCGGAGTGGCTGCCGTACTCGCTGATCCGCCCGCCCTCGACCACGGCGATCACGTCCGCGTCGTGCGCGGTGTGCAGCCGGTGCGCGATGGCGATCACCGTCCGGCCCTCCAGCACCCGGGAGAGCGAGCGCTCCAGGTGCCGGGCGGCCCTCGGGTCCAGCAGCGAGGTGGCCTCGTCCAGGACCAGGGTGTGCGGGTCGGCCAGCACCAGCCGGGCCAGCGCCAGCTGCTGCGCCTGCGGCGCGGTCAGCGCGGCGCCGCCCGAGCCGACCTCGGTGTCCAGCCCCTCCGCGAGCGCGTCCACCCAGCCCCCGGCGTCCACCGCGTCCAGCGCGGCGCGCAGCTCGGTGTCGGCCGCCTCCGGCGCGGCCAGCCGCAGGTTGTCCCGCAGGGTGCCGACGAAGACGTGGTGCTCCTGGTTGACCAGTGCCACCTGGGCCCGGACCCGCTCGGCCGGCATCCGCGAGAGCGCCGCCCCGCCGAGCGTCACCCGGCCCCGGCCGGGCGCGTAGATCCCGGCCAGCAGCCGGCCCAGGGTGGACTTCCCCGCGCCGGAGGGCCCGACCAGCGCGACCCGGCTGCCCGGGGCGACGTCCAGGCTGATGCCGTGCAGCACGTCGGCGCCCTCGCGGTAGCCGAACCGCACGCCCTCCGCCCGGACCTGCCGGCCGTCCGGGCGGGCGTCCTCGTCGCTCTCGTGCTCGGGCACCTCGCGGACCCCGACCAGCCGGGCCAGCGAGGCCTGCCCGATCTGCAGCTCGTCGTACCAGCGCAGGATCAGGTCGACCGGGCCGGTCAGCGCCTGGGCGTAGAGCACCCCGGTGGTCAACTGGCCGACGGTGATCCACCCCCGCAGGGTGAACAGGCCGCCGAGCATCAAGGTCCCGAGCACGGCCAGGGTGTAGACCGCCTCGATGGTCGGGAACCAGGCCGACCGCAGCCACAGGGTGTAACGCTCCCAGTCGAGCCACTCGCCGAGCTTGCGGTCGGTCAACCGGACCCGCTCGTCGCCGAGGCGCAGGGTCTCGACCGTCCGCCCGGCGTCGACCGTCTCGGCCAGCACGGTGTTCACCGCGGCGTAGCCGGCCGACTCGTTGCGGTAGGACTGCGGGGCCCGCCGGAAGTACCAGCGGGAGCTCGCCAGCAGCAGCGGCAGGCCGATCAGCGAGGTGAGGGCCAGCAGCGGCGACGTCACCACCAGGGCGCCGAGCACCAGCAGCAGCGAGACCACGGCGACGGCCAGCTCGGGCACCGCCTCGCGGACGGACTTGTCGAGCCGGTCGATGTCGGTGGTGCCCCGGGAGACGAGGTCCCCGGTACCGGCCCGCTCCAGGACGCCGGTCGGCAGCGTCACCGACCGGACCAGGAAGTCCTCCCGGAGGTCGGCCAGCACACGCTCGCCGAGGACGCTGCCGCGCAGCCGCGACCACCAGGTGAAGGCGGACTGCACCACCAGCGCCAGCAGGTACCAGGCGACGGCGACCGCGATGGTGGACTCGGCGGTGCCGGTGGCCAGCGACTCGACCAGGGTGCCGAGCACCCAGGGCCCGACCAGTGCGGCCACGGTGGCCACCGAGTGCAGGCCCACCACCGCGGCGAATCCGGCCCGGTGGCGCCGGGCGAGCAGCCGCAGGTAGGCCCGGACGGCGGTCGGCGAGCCGACCGGCAGGGTGGTGGCCGGTCCCTGCTCCTGATGGACGGGGGGCTTCATACGGTGCTCCTCGGCTGGGCGGGGCGGCGGACGGACGGGCTGCTCATACGGCCTCCCCGACCGCTGCCGGCTCCTCGTCCCGGGTGACCACGGCGCGGTAGGCGGGCTCGGTGCGCATCAGCTCGCGGTGGCGGCCGGCCGCGGTGGCCCGGCCGGCCTGGAGCAGCACCACCCGGTCCGCCTGGTCCAGCAGCAGCGGGCTGGTGGCGAACACCACCGTGGTGCGCCCCTCCCGGCTCTTGCGCAGCCCGGTCGCGATCCGGGACTCGGTGTGGGCGTCGACCGCGCTGGTGGGCTCGTCCAGGACGAGCACCGGCGGGTCGGCCAGCAGCGCGCGGGCCAGCGCCAGCCGCTGGCGCTGGCCACCGGAGAGCGAGCGGCCGCGCTCGGTGATCCCGGCCCGCATGGCGTCCCCCTCGCACTCGGGCGAGCCGTCCACGAGGGCGTCCAGAACGTCCTCGGCGCGGGCGGCGGCCAGGGCCTCGGCGGGCGTGACCCGGCCCGAGGCGGGGATGTCGAAGAGTTCGGCCAGGGTGCCGGAGAGCAGCACCGGCTCCTTGTCGTGGACCAGCACCGCCGCCCGGGCCTGGGCCAGCGGGACGGCGTCCAGCTCGGTGCCGCCGAGCCGGACGGAGACCTCCCGCCGCTCGCCCTCGGCCGACGGGACGTGCCCGCCGAGCCGCTCGGCGAGCGCCCCGGCGAAGTCCGGGTCGCCGCAGACGACGGCGGTCAGCTCACCGGCCCGGGCGGTCAGCCCGGAGGCCGGGTCGAACAGGTCGGCCCGGTCGGGCCCGGTCAGCACGGCCTCGGCGGTGCCGGTCGTCCGGCTGAGCGAGAGCACCCGGGCGGCCCGCCCGGCGGAGACCCGGGCGACGCTCCAGGCGTGCGCGGCCTCGCCGAGGATCCGCAGCGGCGAGGCCAGGTAGGCGGTGGCGCCGTAGACGGCGACGAGGGTGCCGATCCCGATCTCCCCGCGCGCGGCCAGCCGGGCTCCGTACCAGGTGACGCCGACCACGAACAGGCCCGGCAGCAGGACCTGCTGGGCCTGCATCAGCGACCAGACCCGGGCCGAGCGGACGGCGGCCGTGCGGACCTTCTGGGAGGCCGCCCGGTAGCGGTCGAGGAACAGCTCCTCACCGCCGATGCCGCGCAGCACCCGGAGGCCGGCCACGGTGTCGGCGGCCAGCTCGGTCGCCTTGCCGCCGAGCGCGCGCTGCTCGGAGTAGCGCCGCTCGAACGGGCCCAGCAGTGGCCAGACCGAGGCGGCCAGGACCGGGACGCCGAGCAGGACGGCCAGGCCGAGCAGGGGTTCGGTGACCAGCACCGCGACGCTGACCGCCAGCCAGACGATCACCGCGCCGCGCAACCGGGCGACCAGTTCGACGTACCAGCCGATCTTCTCCACGTCCCCGCTGCCGACGGCGACGATCTCACCGGTGGCGATCCGCCGGGACAGGCCGGCGCCGAGGTGGGAGGCCTGACGGGAGACCAGCTGGCGGACCTGGGTGGCGGCGTGGATCCAGTTCCACACCGCCTGGCGGTGCAGCATGACGGCGCCGAAGGCGGCGACGACGGCCAGGGCGAGCACGGCGGCGCCGGCCCACCGGAGGCCGGCCGCGTCACCGTCCACGACGGCCTGGACGCCGAGGCCGACCGGGAGCGGTAGGGCCGCCCGGCTGCCCATCTCCAGCAGCGACCAGCAGGTGGCGAGCACCTGCCCGCGCCGCTGGCTGCGCTGAAGCCAGCGCAGGAACGCGAGGGGGGAGGAGAGGTCCGGGTCGCCGGGGTCGGCCAGCGGCAGGGTCTTGAGCGGCATGACGCTCCGTTACGGATGGTACGGGCGATTGGCACGGACGCGCTCGTCGCGCGGTGGCGCGAGGAGCACGGGAAAGGAGGAACGCGGGAAGGGGGGCCGGTGCGGTCACGGCCGGAGGGGCTGCTCAGGAGGTCATGGCAGCGAGCCTGCCAAGGCGACTGTGATCTGCGCAACAGGTTTTCCGCGGCGCGCGCCCCCCTCGCAACAGCCTGCGCACGCCGGTACAACGCGTCGGAAATTTCTTCGGCCGGACGGGAACAATCCGGACAGCACGCCGGTTGGTCCACTCGAACCATAGGGACTAACCGGAGGCACCCCTTCCCGTGAGCACCATCCCCAGCGTCACCCTCAACGACGGCTCGCAGATCCCGCAGCTGGGCTTCGGCGTGTGGCAGGTCCCGGACGCGGAGGCCACGGCCGCCGTCCGCACCGCCATCGAGACCGGCTACCGCTCGATCGACACCGCCGCGATCTACGAGAACGAGGCCGGCACCGGCCAGGCGATCTCCGGGGCGATCGCGGGCGGCGTCGCCCGCGAGGACCTCTACATCACCACCAAGCTCTGGAACTCCGGCACCCGCGACTGGTCCGGCCCGCAGGGCCGCGACGCGGTGAAGCGCGAGTTCGACGCCTCGCTGGCCAAGCTCGGCCTGGAGTACCTCGACCTCTACCTGATCCACTGGCCGCGCCCGATGCACGGCAGCTACCTGAACGTCTGGAAGGCGTTCGAGGAGCTCCGGGCCGACGGCCGGGTCACGTCGATCGGCGTCTCGAACTTCGGCCCCGAGCAGCTCGCCCACCTCCTCAGCGAGGCCTCCGTCGCCCCGGCGCTGAACCAGGTCGAGCTGCACCCGTACTTCCCGCAGGACGAGCTGCGCGCCTTCCACGCCCGGCACGGCATCGCCACCGAGGCCTGGAGCCCGCTGGGCCAGGGCAAGGAGCTGCTCGCCGAGCCCGCGCTGGTGCGGATCGCCGCGAAGCACGGCCGCACGGTGGCCCAGGTGGTGCTCCGCTGGCACCTGCAGAGCGGCATCGTCGCGATCCCCAAGTCGGTCACCCCGTCCCGGATCAAGGAGAACCTGGACGTGGCCGGCTTCGAGCTGGACGCGGCCGACCTCGTCGCGATCGCCGGCATCGCCTCCAACGTGCGGATCGGCCCGGACCCGCAGGAGTTCGACTGGAACTGACACGCTCGGTGAGCGCGGCTCCGGCGCCGCGCTCCTGAACGTCCGTCAATACCGAAGGCCGCCTTCCCACATTCGGGTCGGCGGCCTTCGGTACGTTGGCGAATCGTTTTGGCTGGAACTCGAAGGCGGAGCCTAGAGTCTGGCCGCCTTGGCGATCAGAGCCATCGCGGGTTCGTGCTCGTCCTCGTCCAGCGGAGCGAGCAGCAGCCGCTGGACGTGGGCGACGCCCGCCGCCGAGCGGTGCAGCAGGTCCTGACCCGCCGGCGAGAGCGACAGCAGGTTGCGCCGCCCGTCCGAGGGGTCGCGCCGGCGCTGCACCAGGCCGCGCCGGACCAGCCGGCTGACCATCTCGGCCATCGTGGCCTTGTCCAGCGAGGCCAGCTCACCGACCGTGCGCTGGTCCGCGCCCGGTTCCAGTTCGAGGGCGTCGAGCACCGCGTACTGCGGCGCCGTCAGCTCCGAACCGACGTGCTCCGACCAGAGCTTGGTGTGCACCTGCTGGCTCACCCTGATCAGATAGCCGATCGCCCGCTGGGCGTCCAGCATCGGTCGCGCGTCGGTGAGGACGGCGACCGCGGCGGGTTCAAGCCTGGCTATCTTGGCCATCACCCGGACAATCTCCAGCTGCTCCTCGGCCACGAGCGGCTCGAAGAGCGTGCGCTGCACACGGACCACTCCGCCGGTGGCCTCGCGCACCGCCTGTGCGCCGCTCTGCGAGAGAGCGAGCAGTTTGCGCCGGCCGTCGGCCGGATCGCGGCGTCGCAGCACCAGGCCGCGCCGGACCAGCCGGGCGACCATCTCGGCCATCGTGGCCTTGTCCAGCGAGGCGCGCTCGCCGACCGTCCGCTGGTCAGCACCCGGTTCGAGGGCGAGGACCAGCAGAACGGCGAACTGCGGAGCCGTGAGATCGGCTCCGACGTGTTCGGACCACAGACGGGTGTGTACCTGCTGTGCAACGCGGATCAGGTGCCCGGGCGACTGCTGCAGTCGCGCGGACACGCGGGTCGTCGGGATCTCCCCCAGCACCATGTATCCGTCCCGATGTCACACCCGGTGTGTGTGGGACACCCGGGTGGGGCAGTAACGGCGAGTGGGCGTCCCGCTGTGAGGGAGGGCGCTCCAGCCGTGCAGCCGGTGGCTGCTGGCGGACACTATACAAACGGCAGGCCCTCGCTGGCAGGCGGGGGCGGATAGTAGACGCAGGTTCGGCAACATTGGCATATTTACGCGCCGTGCCGACCCGTCGGTAACCCGTTCGCCGGAGAAAGCCGACCGGCCGGTCCTTACCCTCGGTCACCTGCGTCTTCCGCCCTGGCCGCGCACCCTACTCGCCGGTAGGGTATGGCCCACTCAGCGGTCCACCCTCCGCCGGGCGACTCCTCGGGAGCCTCCCGGCGAGATCCGAGAGAGACGAGAGCGAGCATGACCGAGCAGAGCACCGCACCCAGGGTCGCCGTCGTCACCGGCGCCGCGCGCGGTCTGGGCGCCGCCACCGCCGAGCGCCTGGCGGCCGACGGCTACGCCGTCGCCGTGCTGGACCTGGAGGAGACGGCCGGCAAGGACGTCGTCGACCGGATCACCGCCGCCGGCGGCCGGGCCCTCGCCGTCGGGGCGGACGTCTCGGACGCCGGACAGGTGCAGGCCGCGGTCGACCGGATCACCGCCGAACTGGGCGCCCCGGTCGTCCTGGTCAACAACGCGGGCGTCCTGCGCGACAACCTGATCTTCAAGATGTCCGAGTCCGACTGGGACACGGTCATGAACGTTCACCTCCGCGGTGCCTTCCTGATGACCCGCGCGGTGCAGAAGCACATGGTGGACGCCGGCTTCGGCCGCGTGATCAACCTGTCCTCGTCCTCGGCCCAGGGCAACCGCGGCCAGGCCAACTACTCCGCCGCCAAGGCCGGCCTCCAGGGCTTCACCAAGACCCTGGCGATCGAACTGGGCCGATTCGGGATCACCGCCAACGCCGTCGCCCCCGGATTCATCGCCACCGACATGACGGCGGCCACCGCCGCCCGGGTCGGGATGGAGTTCGAGGAGTTCAAGCGCGCCGCCGCCTCGCAGATCCCGGTCCAGCGGGTCGGCGTGCCCGAGGACGTCGCCAACACCATCTCGTTCCTGGCCGGCGAGGGCGCCGGATTCGTGTCCGGCCAGGTCATCTACGTGGCCGGCGGCCCGCTCGACTGACCCGACGAACCTACACAGGGTTACCACGGAGTGGGAACCGGCGAGGCCGGTCTCCCACTCCGTTCGCTCGGCCGGCCCAGGGGAATGCCTGATCGAAAACCGCTCAGAAAAGCGATAGGAGAACATCGGAAAATCGGACGGGAATGACGGCGATCCGGTCATTCAAACGCCTCCCCGAAGAATTCCGAATCCTGCCGGGAGCCGCGCCGACCCGCTGGGTAGGGTCACCGGCGTGCAAGCGCCGAGTGAATTGCGAGAGAACCCGACCACCCGCCGCAAGCGCCCACGCCGCACCCCCGGAGAACCCCGTCGGTCACCGCCCGGCCGACGGTGGACCGGCCTGCTGGCCCTCACCGCGCTCGGCTATCTGGTCGTGGTGGTGGGCGTCCTCCTCGACACCCCGCTGGTCGACCTCGACTGGGCCGTGGGCCTCGCCCGCCCCTACGAACGGTGGCCCCACCTGGAGCCGCTGCTCGACAACTGGGTGGTGGCCGGGCAGCGCGGCCCGTCCGCCGTCGCCGCCTTCGCCTGGCTCGGCTGGCGGGCCCACCGGCTGCGGCGGCTGCGCCCGCTGCTGGTGATGGGCGCGGCGCTGCTGCTGCTCAACGTCACGGTCGGCACGGTGAAGATCGTCACCGGCCGGCTCGGCCCGCACTACGCCCACTACGTCGGCTCGCCCGAAGTCTTCTCCGGCGGCACCATATTCCCCTCCGGGCACACCGCCAACGCCGTGGTCACCTGGGGAGTGCTGGCCTACCTGGCGGTCCGCTGGCGGCGCTGCGGCGCGGCACTCGCGGGCGCCACCGCCGCCTCGGTCGGGCTCACCACCGTCTACCTCGGCACCCACTGGGTCACCGACGTCCTGGCCGGCTGGGCCGCCGGCCTGCTGGTGCTGCTCGCGCTGCCCCTGCTGGAACCCCTGGTGCACGGCGTCGAGGACCGGATCGCCCGGCGGCGCGGGCCCGCGCTCACCCCTCCCAGCTGCGTTCCACCACCCCGTCGCGCACCGCGAGGTTGAGCCGCCCCTCCCGGTGGTCCATGGTCATCATCGCCCCGGGCGGCAGCACCCGGACGGATGCCCAGCCGTGCCGACGGGCCAGCTCCTCCGCCCGCTCCACCCGCAGCCCCGCGTAGCCCTCCGCGTCCGCTTCCGACATCGGCCCTCCCCCGCTCGCACCCGGACGTACGCTGGAATCGTAGACCGCACCCGGCCGACGGGAGGTGCACGGGTATGCGAGCCACCACGCCGCGGCGCTGGAAGAGCGGCACCGAACCCAGGACCGCCCGGAGCGACCTCAAACTGCGCTATCTGCTCTCGCTGACTTTCACGCCGCTGTTCGCCATCGCCACGGTGGCCTTCGCGGTGTGGGCCGCCAACGCTCCGGCGTACGGCGCTCCCAGCCGGGGCACCCTCACCGGATTCGCCGTGGCCTGCGGAATCCTCACCCTGTTCGCCGTCGTCGATCTCGTCGTGGTCATCCGGCGCCGCCGGACCGAGCTCTGACGCGGTATCTCCCACGGAGTGGGAAGTCGGCCCGTCCGACTTCCCACTCCGTCGTCCCCACGCCCGCTCAGCGGTTGCCGACCGCCTGCTTCACCAGCGTCCGCCCGAAGTCCCACATCAGGCCGCTCCCCCGGTGCGCGTCGTCCATCACATCGGTGAAGGCGTCGATGAACCGGTCCACGTCACGATCGGTGATGATCAGCGGCGGGATCAGCTTGATCACCTCCAGGTGGTCGCCGGAGACCTGGGTGAGGATCCGGTGCCGCTGCAACAGCGGGACGACCACCATCTGCGCGAACAGGCCCTTGCGCGCCGCCTGCAACGCCGTCCACCCGGTCCGCAGCTTCAGCGACTTCGGCCGGCCGAACTCGATCCCGATCATCAGCCCGCGACCGCGGACCTCGGCCAGCAACTCGTACCGGTCGACCAGCGCGGTCAACCGCTCCCGGAACCGGTCCCCGACGGCGCGGGCGTTCTCCACCACCTTCTCGTCCCGCATCACCTCCAGGGTCGCCAGGCCCGCCGCCATCGCCTGCGCGTTGGCGCCGAAGCTGGCCGAGTGCACCAGCACCCGGTCCATCGAGGAGTAGACCTTCTCGAAGATCCAGCCCTTGCCGAGCGTCGCCCCGACCGGCACGTAGCCGCCGGAGAGCGCCTTGGCCGCGCAGACCAGGTCGGGGAGCACGCCCTCCTCGTGCTGGTAGGCGAAGAACTCCCCGGTCCGGCCGATGCCGGTCTGCACCTCGTCGCAGATCAGCAGCGCCTTGTGCTCGTGCAGCAGTTCCTGCGCCGCACGCAGCCAGCCCGGCGGCGGGGCCTGCACGCCCTTGCCCTGGACCGGCTCCACGATCAGCGCCGCGACATCACCCTTCTTCAGCTCCTTGGCCAGCGCCCCTAGGTCACCGAGCGGGATCGCGGTGTCCGGCAGCAGCGGGTCGAAGCCCTTGCGGAAGCCGCTCTCGCCGTTGACCGAGAGCGAGCCGGTGGTCAGCCCGTGGAAGGCGTGGTCGGCGTAGAGCACCCGCCGGCGGCCGGTGGCGTAGCGGGCGAACTTCAGCGCCGTCTCCACCGCCTCGGTGCCGCTGTTGCCGAAGAAGACCCGGTCCAGCCCGGGCGCGTGGGCGAGCAGTCGCTCGGCGAGCAGGCCGGGCAGTGGCGAACAGTCGAACCGGACCAGGTCGGGCAGGCCGAGGTCCATCACCTGCTGGACCGCCCCGCGCACCACCGGGTGGTGGCGGCCCAGCGCGAAGATGCCGAAGCCGGCCAGCATGTCGAGGTACTCGTTCCCCTCGGCGTCGTAGAAGTACTGGCCCTCGGCGCGCTCGTAGTACTTGTCGAAGCCGATGGTGTGCAGCATCCGCGGCAGCTGCGGATTGAGGTAGCGGCTGTGCAGCTCGTACCGTTCGCCGCCGCGCTCGGCGAGCAGCGCGGCGAGGTCGAAGCGGGCTTCGGTGCGGTCGGGGTCAGCCGGCATGGCGCTGGTTCGCTCCTCTGGTCGGTAGCAGGTTCTTGGCGAAGGCAGCGGTCTGCGCGGCGACCCCGGTACCGGTCAGGCCGGTCTCCTCCAGGATCTCGCCCCGGGCGGCGTGGCCGAGGAACTCCTGCGGCAGGCCGAGCACCCGCACCGGGACGTCCACGTCGGCGTCCCGCAGGGCCTGGGCGACCGCCGCACCGACACCGCCGGTCCGGCCGTTGTCCTCGACCGTGACGACCAGCCGGTGCGCGGCGGCCAGCGCGGGCAGGGCCGGGTCGACCGGCTTGACCCAGCGCGGGTCGACGACCGTCGCGGTGAACCCCTCGGCCAGCAGCAGCCGCGCCGCGTCCAGCCCGGCGGCCGCCGTGGTGCCCACGGCGACCAGCAGGATCTCCGGCAGCTCACCGGTCCGCAGCAGCACGTCGACGCCGCCGATGCGCTCCACGGCCGGCACGGCCGGCCCGATGTTCCCCTTCGGGAACCGCACCACCGTCGGCGCGTCCGCCACGTCCACCGCCTCACGCAGCTGGGCCCGCAGCTGGTCGGCGTCGCGCGGGGCGGCCAGCCGCAGACCGGGGACGACCTGCAGGATCGACATGTCCCACATGCCGTTGTGCGAGGCGCCGTCCGGCCCGGTCACCCCGGAGCGGTCGAGCACGAAGGTCACGCCCAGCCGGTGCAGCGCGACGTCCATCAGCACCTGGTCGAAGGCCCGGTTGAGGAAGGTCGCGTACACCGCGACCACCGGGTGCAGCCCGCCGGTGGCCAGCCCGGCCGCGCTGGTCACGGCATGCTGCTCGGCGATCCCGACGTCGAAGATCCGCTCCGGGTAGGCCTTGGCGAACTTGCCCAGCCCGACCGGCTGGAGCATCGCGGCGGTGATCGCGACCAGGTCCGGCCGCTCCGCGCCGAGCCCGAGCATCTCCTCGCCGAAGACGGACGTCCAGGAGACCCCGTCACTGGGCGAGATGGGCAGGCAGGTGTACGGGTCGATCGGGTTGACGGCGTGGAAGCGATCCGCCTCGTCCTGCTCGGCCGGGCCGTAGCCGCGACCCTTCACGGTCAGGCAGTGCACGATGACCGGGCCGCCGAAACCGCGTGCCTGACGCAGCGCCTGCTCCACCGCGCCCACGTCGTGGCCGTCGATCGGGCCGAGGTACTTGAGCCCGAGGTCCTCGAACATGCCCTGCGGGGCGAAGGCGTCCTTGAAGCCCTTCTTGGCGCCGTGCAGCGCGTCGAAGATCGGCTGCCCGACCAGCGGGGTGCGTTGCAGCGCCCCCTTGCCGAGGGCGAGGAAGCGCTCGTACCCCTGGGTGGTGCGCAGCGTGGCCAGGTGGTTGGCGAGGCCGCCGATGGTCCTGGCGTAGGAGCGCTCGTTGTCGTTGACCACGATGACCAGCGGCCGGTCCCGGGCCTCGGCGATGTTGTTGAGCGCCTCCCAGGCGAGCCCGCCGGTGAGCGCCCCGTCACCGATCACCGCGACGGTCTGCCGGTCGTACTGGCCGAGCAGCCGGGCCGCCTTGGCGAGGCCGTCGGCGTAGGAGAGGGCGGTGGAGGCGTGCGAGTTCTCGACCAGGTCGTGTTCGGACTCCGCGCGCGAGGGATAACCGGACAGGCCGCCTCTGGAACGCAGTTTCGAGAAGTCCTGGCGACCGGTGAGCAGTTTGTGGACGTAGCTCTGGTGGCCGGTGTCCCAGACGATCCGGTCGTACGGCGAGTCGAACACCCGGTGCAGCGCGATGGTCAGCTCCACCACGCCGAGGTTCGGACCGAGATGGCCGCCGGTCCGGGTGACGGCGTCGATCAGGAAGGCGCGGATCTCGTCGGCGAGGAGCGGGAGGTCGGCGGCCGGGATCTTCCGCAGGTCGGCCGGGGACGTGACGCCGGAGAGCAGTGACATGTGTTCACCTCACGACTCGGAGCAGTACGGTGGTGCCCCCCTGTGGCGGGTTCGCCCGGCACGGGGGCGTCCCCGTGCCGGGCGGAGCGCGGTCAGCGGCCGCGGTTGGCGCCGACGGTCTCGCTGAGCGCGCGCAGCGACTCCTTGAGCGAGCCCATGGTGGCGAGGACGGCGGTCGGCTCGTAGCCGCAGTGCGCCATGCAGTTGGCGCAGCGCGCGTCCTTGCCGCGGCCGTACTTCGACCAGTCGGTCTTCTCGATCAGCTCGCGGTAGGTGGGCACGTACCCGTCGGCCATCAGGTAGCAGGGGCGCTGCCAGCCGAAGAGCGAGTAGTTGGGGATGCCCCAGGCGGTGCACTCGAAGTCGACCTTGCCCTCCAGGAAGTCCAGGAAGAGCGGGCTGTGGTTGAGCCGCCAGCGCCGCCGGTTGCCGCCGGAGAACGTCTTGCGGAAGAGCTCCCTGGTCTGCTCGACGCCGAGGAAGTGCTCCTGGTCGGGCGCCTTCTCGTAGGCGAACGCCGGGGAGATCATCATCTCGTCGACCTTGAGGTCGTCGTTGAGGTAGTCCAGCACGTCGATGATGGTCTGCGGGGTGTCGGTGTTGAAGAAGGTGCTGTTGGTGGTGACCCGGAAGCCGCGCCGCTTGGCCTCCTTGATCGCCTCCACCGCCTCGTCGAAGGTCCCCTCCTTGGCCACCGAGGCGTCGTGCCGCTCGCGCAGCCCGTCGATGTGCACGGTGAAGGTGAAGTAGGGCGAGGGGGTGAACTTGTCCAGCTTCTTGCGCAGCAGCAGCGCGTTGGTGCAGAGGAAGACGTACTTGCGACGCGCCACCAGCTGGCGGACGATCTCGTCGATCTGCGGGTGCATCAGCGGCTCGCCGCCGGCGATCGAGACCATCGGGGCACCCGACTCCAGCACCGCGCCGACCGCCTGGGCGACCGGCATGCGCTGCTTCAGCACACCCGCCGGGTGCTGGATCTTGCCGCAGCCCTCACAGGCGAGGTTGCAGGCGAAGAGTGGTTCCAGCTCGACGATCAGCGGGAACTTGTCCCGTCGCTTGAGCTTCTGCTGCATGAGATAGGTGCCGACCCGCACGGTCTGGCGCAACGGCATGGCCATGGCTAGCTCGCCTCCTGGGGGAGCGTCGAGGGTGTGGGGTGGTTGAGGGTCGCGGACACCGGGCCGCCCGGCCGGGCCCGGCTCTGCTGGTGCCAGTCGACCAGCGCGGGCACGGTGGCCCGCAGGGTGCGCCAGGCGCGGACGCCGGCCGGCAGGGTGCCCGGGCGCAGCAACTCGCGCTCGGGGGTGTCGACCACCACCCGCAGGACGGCGGCGGGCAGTGCCGGGCGGATCTCCTGGAGGGCGGCGAGGACCGCGGCGGCCTCCATGTCGACGGCGAGCGCGCCCTGCAGGTGCAGGGCGCGGCGCTCCAGGCCGCGAACCACGTGGTCGGCGGTGTGGTGGACCCCGGTGTGGGCCGTCAGCCCGCGCGAGGTCAGCGCCCGGCTGAGCCCGGGCCCGGAGTCGACCGCGAAGAGGTTCCCCTCGGCATCGCGCACCCCGTCCGCAACGATCACGTCACCGGGTGTTATTCCCGGGGCGACGGCGGCGCCGAATCCGGCCACCACGACGGCGCCGTAGCCGCCGGGGACGGCGGTGAGCAGTCGTCTGACGGTGTGGGAGGCCCGGCGGCGGCCGACGCCGGTGCGGACCAGCACCGGCGGTCCGCCGGCCGCGCCGCGCCAGTCCCCTCCGCGCAGGGCCCAGACCTCGGGGCCGAGCGCGCAGAGCACCAGCAGGGGGGCAGGCTTCACCGGGCCGCCCCGATCGCCGGGCTGCCGGTGGCAGGGGTGCCCTTGGCGCCGGGGGCGGTGTCCCGGCCGGTGGCGGGGCTGCCGTGCAGGTACCGCCCGAGCGCGGTGACCGGGAAGACCAGCCGGTAGAGGTGGTAGTTGATGGAGAAGTCCCACGGGAACCCGGTGCCGGTGAACTGCGGCTCGTCCCAGGTGCCCTCGGGCAGCTGGGTGCGGACCAGCCAGTCGACGCCCCGCACGACCGCCGGGTTGGCCCGGCCCTCCGGCCCCTCCCCGGCCGCGAGCAGCGCCATCAGCGCCCAGGCGGTCTGCGAGGCGGTGGAGTCGCCGCGCCCGGCCCAGCGGGCCGGGTCCTCGTAGGAGCGCATGTCCTCGCCCCAGCCGCCGTCGGTGTTCTGCCGGTCCTCCAGCCAGCGGACGGCGCGCCGGATCGCGGGGTGCTCGTCCGGGACGCCGGCCGCCACCAGGGCGGGCAGCACCGAGCCGGTGCCGTAGATGTAGTTGGTGCCCCAGCGGCCGAACCAGGAGCCGTCGGCCTCCTGGTTGCGCAACAGCCACTCCACGCCCCGGCGGGTGCTCGGGTCCTTGCCCCGGCCGACCTCGGCGAGCATCTCCACCACGTGGGCGGTGACGTCGGCGGACGGCGGGTCGACCACCTCACCGAAGTCGCAGAACGGCAGCTTGTTCGGCAGGGTGCTGGTGTTGTCGACGTCGAACGCGCCCCAGGCGCCGTTCTTGGACTGCATGCCGAGGTTCCAGCCGACCCCGCGGTCGACCGCCCCGCCCACCTTGGCGGGGTCGGGGTGGGCCACCCGGCGCAGGGCGAGCACCACCTCGGCGGTGTCGTCGATGTCGGGGTAGGTGTCGTTCTCGAACTCGAACGCCCAGCCGCCGGGGGCGAGCGAGGGCCGCTGGACGGACCAGTCGCCGCGCCGGGTGATCTCCTCGGCGAGCATCCAGTCGACGGCGGAGACCAGCGCCGGGTGGTCGGCCGGCAGCCCGGCGTCGGCCAGCGCGATGGTGGCCAGGCAGGTGTCCCAGACCGGGGACTGGCAGGCTTCCAGCCAGCGCCGGCCGTCCTCGGTGTGCACGGTGAAGCGGTCGAAGGAGGAGAGCCCCGCCTGCATCACCGGGTGCTCCAGCTCGTAGCCCTCCAGGTGCAGGGCGATCAGCGAGTAGACGGCGGGCGGCTGGATACCGCCCCAGCAGCCGTCCGCCTCCTGCCGCTCGACGATCCAGCGGCAGGCCTGCGAGAGGGCGAGCCGGCGCAGCGGGCGCAGCGCCCGGCGGTGGTAGGCGTGCAGCACCTTGTCCAGGCGTTCGAAGACGCCGTCCCAGGTGGTGGCGGGCGCCAGCGGGCGCTCGGGGAAGGGCTGCTCCGGGTCGGTGTGCAACTCGGTCAGCGGGAAGGGCGCGGGCCGCACCGGGCGGTGGGCCGAGACGATGGTGAGCGGCACGATGGTCTGCCGGGCCCAGCAGCCGAAGGCGTAGATGTTCAGCGGGAGCCACTTGGGCAGGAAGATGATCTCCGGTGGCATCTCGGGCAGCCGTGCCCAGGGCCACCAGCCGAAGAGTGCGAGCCAGATCCGGGTGAAGACCCGGGCGGCCGCGATGCCGCCGGCGGACCGGACGTAGCGGGCGGCGGCGAGCATGTGCGGGGCGGCGGGGTCGTCACCGGCGAGCTTGAGGGCGACGTAGGCCTCGACCGTGGTGGAGAGCTCGGCCGGTCCGCCGTGGAAGGTGGACCAGGTGCCGTCCTCCCGCTGCTGGGAGCGGATCCACTCCGCGGTGGCCTTGGTCTGCTCCTCCGTCCGGATCCCGAGGAACTGTCGGAGCAGTAAGTCCTCGGCGTCCATGGTGACGTTGGTCTCCAGGTCGCCCTTCCACCAGCCCTCGGAGCTCTGCAGCGAGAGCAGGTGGGTGGTGGCGCGGGCGAGTGCCTCCTCGGCCGAGACCGGACCGTCCTGCTCCTGGTCGGGCCGGTCGGCCGCACCGGCCTCGGGCCCCGCGGGCTGCCACCGCCCGGCGCTCAGCAGCGCCGGGGGGCGGTCGCCCACCGCGACCGGCTCGGAATCGTACTCAGGGTCGAGCCGGCCGTCCGCGGTTGCTGTCAACGTAACGTCACCTCTCTCGTACCACCACGAATTCGGCGAGTGCGACGAAGTGCTCGCGCACCACATCGGGCATGGGCACCTCGTCCAGGGCGGCGAGGGCAGTCGTGTGCTGGCGGCGGGCCTCCTCCTGGGTCCAGGCGCGGCCGCCGGCCTCCTCGATCAGCGCGGCGCGGGCGGCGAGCTCCGGCTCGCTCTCCTCGCCGCGCCCCGACGGGTCGGCCAGCTGTTCGGCGAGCCGGCGCGAGGCCGCGCCGCCCTCGGCGAGCGCCGCGGCGACCGGCAGGGACTTCTTGCGCTGGCGGAGGTCCCCCCAGTGCGGCTTGCCGGTGACCTCGGTGGCCCCCCAGATGCCCAGCAGGTCGTCCACCGCCTGGAAGGCCAGGCCCAGGTGGTGGCCGTAGCGCTGGAGGGAGTCCGAGACCCGGTCGTCGGCGCCGGCCAGGACGGCGCCGATCGCGGAGGCGGCGGCGAGCAGGGCGGCGGTCTTGCCGCCCTCCATCTCCAGGCACTCGGCGACGGTGACGGTGTCCCGCTGTTCGAAGGCGACGTCCATGGCCTGGCCGTCGATGAGCCGCCGGGTGGCGGTGGTGAGCAGGCGGACGGCGCGCGCGGCGTCCGTGGGGCTCGCGCCACCGGCGGTGGCGGCGTCGAGCAGCACCTCCGTACCGAGCGTAGCCAGGGCGTCACCCACCAGGATCGCCTGGGCCGGTCCGAAGACCGTCCAGGCGGTGGCCCGGTGCCGTCTGGTCTCGTCACCGTCCATCAGATCATCATGGAGCAGGGAGAAGTTGTGCACCAGTTCAACGGCGACCCCACCCGGCACACCGGCCTCCGCCGGGGCACCGACGGACTGGGCCGAGAGCAGGGCCAGCGCGGGGCGCACGGCCTTGCCGCCGTCCCCCGCGACAGGCGTGCCGTCCCGGTCGATCCAGCCGAAGTGGTAGGCCGCGACGGTGTCCATCGGTGCGGCCAGACGGGCGGCGGCGGCCCGCAGCGGCGGGGTGCAGAGCGTGCGGCTGCGGGCGAGCAGCTCCGGCACCGAGACCGGTTCGGCGTGCGCCGTGCCTCCGACGGCAGTGCCGGTGCGTGACTCCACGTGCGTTCCCTCTCCCTGGTGGTGCCGGGCCGCACGGGACGGCCGGGCGCTTGCGATGTCGATGAGACCGGTGCGGCCGGCGGCGGGGCGGCCGGATCTCGCGGGGTCGCCGGGGCCGGCGGTGGGGCCCTGCGTCACCTGGGCCACCTCCCGTCGCCCCGGTCCACCGGAAGCCGGGTGCCGGCGCCGGCGAGTGCCGCGTCGGCCGCGGCGTGGCCGCTGCGAACGGCACCTTCCATGGTCGCGGGCCACCCGGTGGCCGTCCACGCGCCGGCCAGCAGCAGGCCCGGGACGTTCGTCCGGGCCGGCGGGCGGACGGCCGCGGTGCCGGGGGCCGGGTCGAAGGTGGCGGTGCGCTCGCGGGTGACGAAGAAGTCCAGCACCTCGGCCCCGGCGGCGGCCGGGAGCAGGCGGGCCAGCTCGGGCAGGTAGCGGCGGCGCAGCTCGGCCACCGGCAGGTCGATCTCGTCCTGGACGGCGGACTGGGAGAGCGCCAGGTACTGGGCACCGGGGTGGGCCCGGCCCAGCTCCGTCCCGGCCAGCCCGGAGTGCGGGGTGCGGTCGAAGACCCACTGCACCGGCGAGCCGAGCGCGGCGAAGAACGGGCGGCGCAGCACCTCGCGGTCGTAGACCACGTGCACGTTGAGGATCGGCGCGGTGCCGAAGTCGGCCAGCCGGTGCTGGGCGTCGACGGCGTCGGGCGGCAGCAGGGCGGCCGCGGTGTCCTGGGCGCCGGCCAGCACCACCGTGTCGGCGGCGAGCAGCTCGCCGCCCTCCAGCCGGACGGCGTGCTGCGGTGCGGACGGCTTGACCTCGGTCACCCGGGCGCGCAGCAGCACCGTGACGCCGGCCCGCTCCAGCTCGGCGAGCGCCCGGTCGTGGTGGATCACGCCGAGCGGAACGGCGGCCATGCCGATGTCGGAGGCGCCCGGGTCGGAGAGCAGGCCGGTCTTGAAGACCATCGCGGCCAGCGCCAGTGACACCTGGCCGGCCCGGGCGTTCAGGGTGGCCACGCCCACCAGGTCCCAGAGGGCGGCGAGGGTGCGCTCGTTCTGCCCGTTGCGGCGCAGCCAGTCGCCGAAGGAGACCGAGTCCAGCGCCGGGTCGGCGAGGTCGAGGCCCTGGAGGGCGAGCGCGCCGCGGACCACCCTCGCGCGGTCGGCCGCGCTCAGGTGCGGGTAGCGGGCCAGGCTGGCGGCCAGGTGCAGCGGCACGGGCAGGCCGGCCCGGCGGAGCCGGCCGAGCGTGCGCACCGGTGCGTCGGCGGGCCCGGACACCCCGAGCACCGGGATGTCCAGCCGGTCCTGGAGATGGACCAGCCGGCCGGCCCCGAGGCGGTCGAGCAGGCCCCGGTAGGCCGTGCAGCAGCGCAGGTAGACGTGCTGGCCGTTGTCGACGGTCAGCTCGCCGCGCTGGAACGAGAAGGCCAGGCCGCCCAGCCGGGGGCGGCCCTCGACCAGGGTGACCCGGTGGTCGGCCTCGGCCAGCCGGAGTGCGGCGGTGATGCCGGCCAGGCCGCCGCCGACCACGACAGCGGCCGGGCGCGCGGCATCGGCTCGCCCGGTCATCGGCCCTCCCCCTCGCATCCGGCGCCCGACCCGGTCCTGGCCGGGGCGCTCGTGGTCAACACGGTGTAGCCCAACACGGTGGTCAACACGGCTCTACCCATAAGTGATTCCCCGCTGACACAGCGTGACAGAACTGCGGCGAGAATCAAGAACGCCCCCCGGCGAGCCCGGAAAGCGCCACGTACGCCTTCTCCCAGCCCGGCAGCGAGACCCGGCCGCGCAGGACGGACTCCGGGTCGGCCGCGATCCGGCCGAGCAGCCGGTGGTAGATCCCGGCCATCGCCGCGGTGCAGGCCCGGCTGCGGCGGTCGAGCATCGGCAGCAGCCGCAGGCCCTCCTCGAAGGCCGCCTGGGCCCGGGCGGCCTCGAAGGCCACCAGGCCGGTGAAGTCGGCGCCGACCGCCGGCCGGGGCAGCGCGAAGCCCTGCTCGCAGCCGAACCGGGCGAGGTCCTCGGCGGGCAGGTAGGTGCGGCCGTTGAGGGCGTCCTCGCGCAGGTCGCGCAGGATGTTGGTGAGCTGGAGCGCCAGGCCCAGGGTGTCGGCGTAGCGGGCCCCGCGCTCGGGGTCGTCGCAGCCGTACACGCCGAGCGAGAGCCGGCCGATCGCGCCGGCCACGCAGCGGCAGTAGACCTTGAGCTCCTCGTACGTCTGGTACTCGGCGCCCTTGAGGTCCATCTCGACGCCGTCGATCAGTTCGTCGAAGCCGCCGAGCGGGATCGGGAACCGCCGGGCGGTGTCCGCCAGCGCGACCTTGATCGGGTCGGTGTCGTCCTCCGCGACCGAGCCGGCCCGGATCTCGTCCAGCAGCTCGCGCGTGCGCAGCAGCGCCTCGGCCTTGCGATCGGCCGGGAGCTCGCCGTCGCCGATGTCGTCGACCCGCCGCGCCAGGGCGTAGAGGGCCGACATGGCCAGCCGCTTCGGCTCCGGCAGCAGGCGGATGCCGTAGCTGAAGTTGCGGGCCTGCAGTCCGGTGACTGCCTCGCAGTAGCGGTACGCCGCCATGACCTGCGCCGACGCCAGTGGTGATGCCGCCACTCGGGCGTTCACCTTCCCTTCGCGAAGATGGCCGCCGCCCGCACTGCGAGGCGGCGCTTGTCCGGCTTCGTCTGCTGGGCGAGCACGTCGTACCCGGCGTCCTCGACGGCTGCCAGGGCCGCGTACCCGCCGGCGGTGAATCCCGCCAGGAGCAGTCGAAGCCTCCCCCGAACCGTACCTACCAATGGCGCGCCGCGGTCCAGCAGGGTGCGGGCCCGGTCCACCTCGTGGGCGATCAGCTCGCGCACCGCGCGGCCGGCGGCCGGGGCGGCGAGGTCCGTCTCGGTGACGCCGAAGCGGGCCAGGTCCTCGGCCGGGAGGTAGATCCGGCCGCGGGCGAGGTCCTCGGCGACGTCCTGGATGTGCTCGACCACCTGGAGGCCGCTGCAGACGGCGTCGGAGAGCTCGATCCGCTCGGGGGTGGCGACGCCCGCGATGCCCAGCACCAGGCGGCCGACCGGGTCGGCGGAGAGCCTGCAGTAGCCGATCAGGTCCTGGTAGGTGGCGTAGCGGGCGGTGGTCTGGTCCACCCGGTTGGCCTCGATCAGACGGCGGAACGGCTCCGGGGTGAGCGCGTGCCGGTCGACCAGCGGGACGAGCCCGCGCATCAGCGGGTGGCGGGGGGCCTCGGCGGACCCGGGACGCAGGGCGGTCTCGAAGACCCGGTCGAGGTCCCGCTCCAGCCCGTCGAGCAGCGCGAGCCGGAAGGCGACCTCCGCCGGACCCGGCGGGCCGGACTGGGCCGAAGGAGTGGCGGGGGGCCGCCCGGCCACCCCGAGCAGCCGGGCGGCGCCGGCCGGGTCGGCCAGGTCACCGTCGCCGGCGTCGTCCACCAGCCGGGCGAAGCCGTAGACCGCCATCAGGTCGTCGCGCCAGGCGGCGGGCAGGAAGAAGGGGGCGACCGGGAAGTTCTCCGCGCTCGCCTTGTCCAGCGTCTCTCCCGCTGAACCGTCCACCGCCCCGTCGCCGGGCCGGGACTCACTACTGGGCTGGGCCGAAGCCGACACTGCTGTCACTCCCCCGTTCTACACCGCTCGGTACGACCGGCCCGAGTCGGACACGCGTCCGATATCGGGGGTCACCTCCGACACACCACCCCCGCGCCTTACAGCCTGACACCACCGGCCGCGCCGGAGAAGGGCGCCCCACCCGGCGCGCGGGGGCGCTCACCCGCCCAGCGGCGGGCCACCCGGGCTACCCCGGGGTCGCCGCGGGGGACCGGGCCGGGGGTGGGCGAACGACGGAGGGCCGGTGACCGGGCTGCCCCGGTCACCGGCCCTCCGTACGGGGCCCGCGGTGCTACGGCCGGTCGCCGCGCTCGTAGCGGCTCACGACCTCCTCGGTCGGGCCGTCCATCACCAGCTCGCCGGCCTCGATCCAGATGGTCCGCTCGCAGACCTCGCGGATCGAGCTGTTGTCGTGGCTGACCAGGAAGACCGTACCGGCGGACCCGCGCAGCTCGTCGATCCGCTTCTTGCTGCGCTGCTGGAAGGCCTGGTCGCCGGTGGCCAGCGCCTCGTCGATCAGCAGCACGTCGTGGGTCTTCGCCGCCGCGATGGAGAACCGCAGCCGGGCGCCCATGCCGGAGGAGTAGGTGCGCATCGGCAGGGAGATGAAGTCGCCCTTGTCGTTGATGCCCGAGAACTCGACGATGTCGTTGTAGCGCTCGCGCACCTGGGCCGGGGTCATTCCCATCGCCAGGCAGCCGAGGACGACGTTGCGCTCGCCGGTGAGCTCGTTCATCAGCGCCGCGTTGACGCCCAGCAGCGAGGGCTGGCCGTTGGTGTAGATGCCGCCCTTCTCGGTCGGCAGCAGGCCGGCGATGGCGGCCAGCATGGTCGACTTGCCGGAGCCGTTGGAGCCGATCAGGCCGATCGCCTCGCCCTTGTAGGCGGTGAAGCTGATCCCCTTGACGGCGTGCACCTCGCGCACGCCGGAGGAGCGCTTGCGGCTGACGATGCGGCTGATCGCGGAGGTCGCGCTGCCCTTGCCGGAGCCGGCGCCGTGCACCCGGTAGACGATGTGGACGTCGTCGACGACCACGGTGGGCTCGCGGGCGACGTCGGCGTCCCGCACGGTCAGTCCCTTTCGCAGGTCGGTGTCAGCCACGGCCGTACTCCTCCTCGGCCTTCCAGAAGAAGACGTATCCGATCACGAACATTCCGACCGCCCAGAGGATGCCGTACGTCCACTGGTGCGGCGGGAGCACCTGGTGCTGGGGGACGTGCTTGTTGTAGATGACCGGCGCGAAGGCGTGCCGGAGCAGGTCCATGTAGACCGAGGCCGGGTTGAACTGCATCACCTTCTGCCAGAACTCCGGCCAGGTGCTGATCTTGTCCTGGATGCTGAACATCACGCCGGAGAGGAACATCCAGGCCCGCATCGCGAACGGGATGAGCTGCGAGATGTCACTGGTCTTGGCACCGATCCGGGCCATCACCAGGGCCACCCCGGTGTTGAACAGCGACTGCAGGAGGAGCGCCGGGACCACGGCCAGCCAGGTGCGGCCGGGCTCGATGCCGCTGGCCAGCACGACGCCGACCAGCACGACCATCGAGATCAGCAGCTGCTGGAGCTGGATCACCGTGAAGGCGATCGGCAGCGAGGCACGGGGGAAGTGCAGCGCGCGGATCAGCCCGAGGTTGTCGGAGATCGCCCGGGTGCCGGACTGCACCGCGTTCTGGGTGAACTGGAAGACGAAGACACCGATGCACAGCCACGCCGTGTAGGTGCCGTCCGGGAAGCCGTCCTTGCTCTTCAGGATCACACCGAAGACCAGGTAGAACACCGCGCAGTTCAGCAGCGGGGTCACGACCTGCCAGAGCTGGCCGAGCTTGGCGTCGGTGTACTGGGCCACCAGGCGGGCGGTGGCGAAGGCCCAGATGAAGTGCCGCCGGGCCCACAGCTGCTTGGAGTAGGTGATCAGGCCGGGCCGTCTGCCGCTGACCGCCAGACCGTACTTGTCCGCAAGCTGCTTGGGGGTCAGGCCCGCGTCTGCCCCCCTCGGGGCCGAGAGGCTGACGGATTCACTCACTGTCGACACATTCGTCCTTCGCGCGGGATCGGGTCGGGGCGGGCCGGTCGGCGGGGGTCCGCCGGCCTTGCGCCGAGGGGGATCCACTCGGATCACGGGGGAGAGTCCGGCCGGTGCGTGCTCACCGGCCGCTGCGATCGGACGACCGTACGACGTCTGAACCGTACGGTTCAAATCACCGTAGGGCCGCCCAACCATACGATCAGATGACCGGTGGCCGGCCCAGCCTGGTCAGTCGCCAAACGGTACGCCATCGCATGGGCCGACGCGTACCGCAGGATTCGCGCCAGCCCGCCCGGAACCCGCCCCACCAGGCCTTCAGCGCCTCCGGGGAGGGGCGGCGGGCCAGGGTCAGCAGGAACCAGGTTCCCAGGTAGAGAGGCACGAACAGGGCCGGAAGGTTCCGTCGGGCGAGCCACACCCTGTTGCGGGCCACGTTGTGGAAGTACGAGGCGTGCCGGGCCGGCGAGGTGGTGGGGTGGTGCAGCACCACGTCGGCCCGGTAGTCGATGCCCCAGCCGGCGTCCAGCGCGCGCCAGGCGAGGTCGGTCTCCTCGTGCGCGTAGAAGAACTCGGCGGGCAGCTGGCCGGCCTGCTCGAACACCGCGCAGCGCACGGCGCTCGCGCCGCCCAGGAAGGTGGTCACCCGGGAGGAGCGCAGCGGGTCGCTGGCGCGCAGCCGGGGGACGTGCCGGCGCTGGGTGACGCCGGTGTCGGGGTCGGCGATCCGGAAGCTGACGATGCCCAGCTCCGGGTCGGCGGTGAAGGCCTCGCGCAGCAGGCGGGCCGAGTCGGTGCCCGGCAGCCGGCCGTCGTCGTCCAGGAACAGGACGGCGTCGACCTCCCGGCCGTCCTTGCCGAACAGCTCGATGCCGACGTTGCGGCCCCCGGGGATGCCGAGGTTCTCCGGCAGCTCGACGCTGCGCACGTCCGCCGGGAGCGGCGGCAGCGGGGCGCCGTTGGCGACCACGGCCAGCTCGACGGCCGGGCCCTCCTGGGCACGGACCGATTCGATCAGCGCGTTCAGCTCGGCCGGGCGGTTGCCCATCGTGATGATGACCGCGCCGAGCCGGAAGGTGTCGGCGGCGGCCCGCACCGGGCCGGTCACGGCGCTCACCGGAGCCTGCTGGAGAGGACGATGCTCAGCAGGTGCAGCACGGTCTGCAGCATGGCGATCGCGGCCAGCACGACCACCGCGAGCCGGGTGAAGAACAGCCCGCCGTGCACGGCGTCCGCGACGCCCGCGGCGAGGATGAGCAGCGAGGCCTCGACCGCGCCCACCAGGCGGTGGAACTTGAGGAAGGCGGCCGCCCGGCGGGCCTTGGCCACACCGGACGAACGCGGCACCGAGGCGCTGTCCTCGACCGCCGTCAGACCGCTGCGGGCCCGGGCCACGTCCACCAGGTCCGTCTCGGACTTGATCAGGATGGCGCCGAGCGCGGCCAGCGTGCCGAGGAAGGCCCACTCCCAGTGGGCGGCGGTGCCGGCCCGGTGGAAGAGGTCGCAGCCGCGCAGGCCGAGGCCGGTCAGCAGGGCCGCCTCGGACATGTAGTGGCCGACCCGGTCCAGGTAGACGCCGGTGAGCGAGGTCTGCCGGCGCCAGCGGGCGACCTCGCCGTCCACGCAGTCCAGCAGCAGGTAGACCTGGATGAGCAGGGCGCCGAGGACCGCGCCGGCGAGGCCGGGGACGATCAGCGCGACCCCGGCCAGGATGCCGGTGACCATCATCAGATAGGTCAGGCCGTTGGGTGTGATCGCCGTCACGGTGGAGAGCACGCGGGTGATCCGCAGCGAGATCCGCCGCATGTAGAGGCGGCCGGCCCAGTGCTCCGCACTGCGGCGCTGGAGCATGCCCTCCGGGTGGATCACCGCGCGCAGTTCCTCGACGGAGGGGCGGCGGGTCAGATCCACCGGGGCCGGGGGCGAGCCCTTCGTGGCGGGGTCAGCTGTTGACGGCTTGGACATAGTCGGCGTACGCGTCCCTGATCGCTGAGGGGGAGAGGTCGAGGTGCTCAAGAATGGTGAAGCGGCCCGGGCGGGTATTCGGAGCGTAGTGCACCGCTTCGGTGAACTCCGCCTCGGTGAAGCCGATCTGAGCTGCGGTCACCGGCAGGCCGTGGCGCGCCAGGCGCTCCACGATCAGACCGGTCAGCTCGCGCTCGCCCCGCAGGAAGCTGGCGAAGGCGGCCCCGAGGCCGACCTGTTCGCCGTGCTGGGCGGATCGCTTGGGATACAGCACGTCCAGGGCATGCGAGATCTCGTGGCAGGCGCCCGACGAGGGCCGGGTACTGCCGGCGATGTTCATCGCGATGCCGGACAGTACCAGGGCTTCGGCGAGCGCCGTGAGGAGGTCCTGATCCTGAAGGTTTCCTGGGTGCCGCAGCAGGTTCTCGCCCGCCGAACGGGCCATCGCCACAGCCAGTCCGTCCACCGGCTCGCCGGTCTCGACCTGGGACAGCTCCCAGTCCGCGCAGGCCGAGATGTTGGAGATGACGTCGCCTATGCCCGCCGCCACGAAGCGCGGCGGGGCCTGCCGGATCACGTCGAGGTCGACCACGATGCCGATCGGACCGGGGACCCCGTAGGACCCCCGCCCGGCATCGTTGTCGAGGGTCGAGACCGGTGAGCAGATGCCGTCGTGGGCGAGGTTGGTGGCGACCGCGACCAGCGGCAGCCCGACCCGGGCCGCCGCGTACTTGGCGGCGTCGATGATCTTGCCGCCGCCGAGGCCGACGATCGCGTCGTAGTGGCCGCCGCGCATCGCGTCCGCCAGCCGCACCGCGCTGTCGAGGCTGCCGTCGTCGACGTTGTACCAGTCGGCGCCCGGCAGGGCGGGCTCCAGCCGCTCGCGCAGCACCGCGCCCGAGCCGTTGCTGATCGCCACCGCGATCCGGCCCGAGGTGGAGAGCCGCTGGTCCGCGAGGATGCCGCCGAGCGCGTCCAGGGCGCCCGGCCGGATCTCGACGAAGACCGGCGACGGCACCAGCCGCGTCAGTACTGGCACGCGATCTCCCGCGCCTTGGCCAGGTCGTCGTGGTTGTCGACCTCGACCCAGGAGACCTCGCCGATCGGCTGCACGTCGATCCGCAGGCCGCGGTCGACCATCTCCTGGTAGCCGTCCTCGTAGTACAGCTGCGGGTCGCGCTCGTACGTGGTGAGCAGCGCGTCGGTGAGGTCGGCGGCGGCGGACGGGTTGATCACGGTGAGGCCGATGTACTCGCCGGTCGCCTCGGCCGGGTCCATCAGCTTGGTGATGCGCCGCATGCCCGCGGCCGGGTCGACGACGACCTTCATCTCCTCGTCGGCGAGCTTCTTCACCGTGTCGAGGGCGAGCAGGATGCCGGGGGCGCGGCCCTCCCCGGTGAGCCGCAGGTTGCCCTCCAGCATGGTCCGCTGCACGGAGGCCGGGTGGACGGTGTCGCCGTTGGCCAGCAGCAGGCCCTCGCCGAACAGCTCGCGGGCGCACCAGAGGGAGTAGGCGTTGTTCCACTCCTCGGCCTTGTCGTTCTCGACCAGGGTGAGCTTCACGCCGTACTTCTGCTCCAGGGCCGCCTTGCGGTCCTGGACCGCCTCCTTGCGGTAGCCGACGACGATCGCCGCCTCGCGCAGGCCCACCTCGGCGAAGTTGCCGAGGGTGAGGTCCAGGACGGTCCGCTCCCCGTCGACCGGCACCAGCGCCTTCGGCAGGGTGTCGGTGTACGGGCGCAGCCGGCGGCCGGCGCCGGCTGCCAGAACGAGGCCGATCATGCGGGGTCTCCTGATCCGTCGTGCTGTGCTGATCCGTCGGGCCGCGCGCCGCTGCCGACCGTCGGGCTGTGCGCTGCCGCAAGCCGCCGGGCCGTGCGCCGCCGCAATGCCGTCGGGGTGGCGCGCCGGTGCCGGCGAGGATGCGGGCACCGTGTCGTATGTGATGGTAGGCGACCGCGACGACCAGCCCGAACGCGGCCGGGGCCCGGGCGGGCGCCGGGCCGGGCCCCGGTGAAGGAGCGGTGCCGCCGAGGTGGCGGTTCTCCCCCGCACACCAGCCGAATCGAACGCACGCCGAACGAATTCCGAACACCCCTGCTAATCCGGCGCCCATTCCGATGCCAGGAATGGTCCGGGAACGGTCATGATCCGCCCGGTTGTGTGTGGGACGCCTGCGGACCGCCACCCGTACGGCAGACTGGGGCACGACGCCACCGGTGCTCCCATTGCCCCCGAAAGAGGCCTCATGCCCCAGAGTCCGCCGACCAACCCGACGCACTTCACCTCGGAGATCGACACCGGTCTCGACGTGGAGACCGACGTGTCGGCCGACCCCGGAGCCGCGGCCGGTGCGCCCGCGGGCGCCGAGATCCTGCTGGAGCTCGTCGACGACGAGGGCGTCACCACCGGCACCGCCGAGAAGCTCTGGGCCCACCAGCAGCCGGGCCGGCTGCACCGGGCCTTCTCGGTGTTCCTCTTCGACCGCCAGGGCCGGCTGCTGCTCCAGCGCCGCGCCCTGGGCAAGTACCACTCCCCCGGCGTCTGGTCGAACACCTGCTGCGGCCACCCGTACCCCGACGAGCCGCCGTTCGTCGCGGCCGCCCGGCGCACCGCCGAGGAGCTGGGCGTCGCACCGGCGCTCCTCTGCGAGGCCGGGACCGTCCGGTACGACCTGCCGGACGAGGCCTCCGGCCTGATCGAGCGGGAGTGGAACCACCTGTTCGTCGGCCTGGTCACCGCCCCGGTCGAGCCGAACCCCGACGAGGTGGACGACTTCGCCTTCGTGTCCGCGCAGGAGCTGCGCGAGCTCCAGGAGGACCGGCCGTTCTCGGTCTGGTTCCGGACCGTCTTCGAGGCCGCGCTGCCCGGCATCCGCGAGATCGCCGGCCGGGACTGGTAGCCCGCCCGCTACCGCACGTCCCCGGGGGGGACGGGCAGCGAGGCCCAGACCACCTTGCCGCCCTCCCCCGTCCGCTCCACGTCGCAGACCCCGCCGGCCTGGAGGGTGACGCTCTTCACCAGCAGCAGCCCCCGCCCGCCGGTTCGTCCGGCGTCGCTCTCCAGGGCCTTCGGCCGGTACGGATCGCCGTCCTCGACCGACACCCGTACCCAGCCCGAGCCGACCGTGAGCTCGGTGGTCACCTCCGGAGACAGCTCGGCGGCGTGCGTCACGGCGTTGCTCACCAGCTCCGAGACGATCAGCAGCAGGTCGTCCACCAGCTCCTGGTAGCGCACCCCCGCCATCCCCTGCGCCAGCAGCCGGTCCCGCACCGCGTGCCTGGTCCGCGGCACCGAGGCCTCCACCGCCGGCACCGGGAAGCGCCACACCCCTTCGACCGGGCCGGTGGGCGCCCGTGTGGCCCGGAGTGCCGGCAGCTGTGCGACTCCGGCCGCCGGGGCGATTCCCGGCAACTGTGCTACTCCGGCGACCGGGACGGTTCCCGGCACCGGCGCGCCCCCCGTCGGTGTGACTCCCATCGGTGCGACTCCCGGGCAGCCGGGAACGTTCTCCACACGTCTCGGCTCGGCCTCCGCCGCCTCGCTGATCTGCTCCACGTCCAGCCGCCCTTCGTCCGCGACCCCGGGAATCAGGCGTTCCGCTCATGGCGCCCTCGGTCCACAGAGGCTAGGAGAGCCGCCAGTGGCACGGTCGCACCGTCGACAACTTGCCCGTGTCGGACCACTCCAGCCCGGTTCCGACCGCACGCCGCTCCCAGTCCGACCGTTTCCCGCCCCGGAACCACCGCTTCGCTCACCCCTGCGACCCGTCCCCGCCACCCCGGTGGTCCCGACCGGGGAAACGCAGGTGAGAAGCACTCCAGAACCCTGGTAATGTTCTCTCTGTCGCCAAGGGGGCGAGCAAAAAGCCCCCGAAGCACACACCCCGTCCGGGTGGCGGAATGGCAGACGCGCTAGCTTGAGGTGCTAGTGCCCTTTATCGGGCGTGGGGGTTCAAGTCCCCCCTCGGACACAGAACAATTCCCCGTGGGAATCTCGAAAGAGATCCTGCGGGGAATTTCTTTTTGCCCCGAACCGCAGCTCCGCCCCGAACCGTATCGGGAGCGCGGAGCGAGGCGGGCAGGCGGGCGCGGCGGGGAAAGTGGCCGGCCGACCGGGCGACGGTGGGTTCGTGCGTGTCCGATGATCGGACACGAGATGGCAACAATCGGATGATCTGAGCTTTATCTGAGGTTTTCGTCCTATTTCGCACCATAGTCTGCTGTGCGTTTGTCCGGAACCCCAGGAGACAGAGGACCGATACCTTGAGCGCGCCCGAGTCGACGACGGCTTCCCATCAGCACTACCGCCGTTCGCTCGGCACCATCAGCCTCACAGCCGTCGGGCTGGGCTCGATCATCGGATCCGGCTGGCTCTTCGGCGCCGAGCGCGCCGCGCGCCTCGCCGGGCCGGCCTCGATCGTCGCCTGGGTGATCGGGGCCGCGGTCGCGCTCACCATCGCGCTGACCTACAGCGAGCTCGGCTCGATGTTCCCCAAGGCCGGCGGGATGGTGCGGTACGGGCAGTACTCGCACGGCTCGCTCGCCGGGTACCTGGCGGCCTGGGCCAACTGGATCGCCATCGTCTCGGTGATCCCGGGCGAGGCCACCGCCTCCGTCCAGTACATGAGCTCCTGGCACTTCGGCTGGGCACGAGGGCTGTTCGACGGGCAGGAGCTCTCGGTCAGCGGGGTCGCCGTGGCGAGCGTGCTGCTGGTGGGCTACTTCGCGCTGAACTGGTTCGCGATCACGCTGTTCGCCAAGACCAACACCGCGATCACCGTGTTCAAGGTGGTCGTACCGACGCTGACGGCCGGCGCCCTGCTGCTGGCGCACTTCGACACCGCCCACTTCACGGACCACGGCGGCTTCGCGCCGAACGGCTGGAGCGCGGTGTTCACGGCGGTCGCCGTCTCCGGCATCGTCTGGGCGTTCAACGGGTTCCAGTCCCCGCTGAACCTGGCCGGCGAGGCCCGCGACCCCGGCAAGTCGCTGCCCAAGGCCGTGATCGGCTCGATCCTGATCGCCCTGGTGATCTACGTCGCGCTGCAGGTGGCCTTCCTGGGCGCCGTCCCGACGGCGGACCTGAGCAACGGCTGGAGCGGGCTCGGCTACACCTCCCCGCTGGCCGACCTGTCGATCGCCTGGGGCCTCAACTGGCTCGCCCTGCTGCTGTACGCGGACGCCTTCGTCTCCCCCAGCGGCACCGGCATGATCTACGCCGCCACCACCTCGCGCATGATCCACGGCGTGCAGGACAACGGCCACCTGCCCAAGATCTTCGGCCGGGTGGACCCCAAGACCGGCATCCCGCGGCCGGCCCTGCTGCTCAACCTGCTGATCGCCTTCCTCTTCCTGGCCGTCTTCCGCGGCTGGGGCTCGCTCGCCGAGATCGTCTCGGTCGCCACCGTGATCTCGTACGTCACCGGCCCGGTCGCGGTGATGGCGCTGCGCCGCCTCGCGCCCGAGCTGCCGCGACCGGTCCGGCTGCGCGCCATGCCGGTGATCGCCCCGGTGGCGATGGTCTTCGGCTCGCTGGTGCTCTACTGGGCCCGCTGGCCGCTGACCGGCAAGGTCATCCTGCTGATGGCCGCCGGCCTGCCGATCTGGGCCTGGTACGAGCTGCGCAAGCCGTGGGCCGAGCTCAAGCCGCACCTCAAGGCCGGCGCCTGGATGATCGCCTACCTGTTCGTGATGGCCGCCGTCTCCTGGGCCGGCAGCGCCGACTTCGGCGGCCGGGGCTACCTCCCCGAGGGCTGGGACCTGCTGATCGTCGCCGCGATCGGGCTCGCCTTCTACCGCTGGGGCGTGGCCAGCGCCTGGGCCAACCCCTCACTGGACGCCGTCAAGCGCGAGCTGGCCGAGGCCGCCGGGACCGCCCAGGACGGGCAGGCCGCCGTCCCCCGGCAGGGCGGGGAACAGGCACGGGTCTGAGCCGGGGCCACCTCACGCGGACCCAGGGGGCGCACCGATCCGTCGGTGCGCCCCCTGCTGCGTTTCCGCGGCCGCCCTTCCGCTCACGCGTACGCCTTCGCCCCCGCGGCCTCTCAGCCGCGGCGGGCGCGGCGGATGGCGGAGGTCACCACCGGCGGGAGGAGGTCTCCCGCGACGCGCTTGGCCACGTTGGCGGGGCGGCGGCGCTCGGCGGCCCGGGCGCGGCGGACGGCGAGGTCGACGTCGGCCTCCTGCTGCGCGCGCAGCGCCTCCGCCCTCGCCTGGTCGGCCTCCCGCCGGGCGGCCTCGACGACCAGCCGGTCGCGGTGGCGCGAGGGCCGGAACGGGGCGATGCCCTCGGAGCTGCCGTTGATCCGCAGCACCCGCCGCCCGTTGAGGGTCTCGGCGGAGAGCTCGCAGCCCTCGGCCAGTCCGACCCGGTCCAGCAGGTCGCGCTGGGCGGGCTCGGGATCGCCCCAGGTGCCGTAGAACTTGCCCTCGGTCAGCACGATCGGGGTGAGGCCGTGGTTGAACACCGCCTCCCAGGTGGCGGCGGCCACGCCGGGCGTGTGGGCGGAGCGGTAGTCGTCCAGGGCCACCACGCCCTGCGGCTGCAGCGCCGCCCGGGCCACCCGGAGGTCGCCCACCACGTGCTCGTACAGGTGCGAGGCGTCGATGTGGACGAAGCGGAACGAGCCGGCCGGGATGCGGCCGCCGTCGAGCACCGAGGTGGGCGCCTGGATGATCTCCGGCAGCTTGTCGTGGAAGGAGAGGTAGTTGGACTCGAACGCCGTCCGGGTCAGCGACTTCCGGTAGGACATCGACATCTCGGCGGCGTTCTCGTCGTCCGGGGCGTCCGAGTCGAACAGGTCGCAGACCGTGAAGGTCTCGGAGGGCTGCAGGTGGCCGCCGATCACGATCGCGCTGCGCCCCAGGTAGGCGCCCATCTCCAGCAGGTCACCGGTGACGCCGGCCTTCTCCTGGCGGCCGAGGAACCACTCGAAGAGATGACGGTCGTGGTCCCAGAACCAGCCGGGTACGTCATCGAGCAGGGCCGGTTCGACGGGCCGGCTCTGCTCGGCGCTCAACGCGGCGTCGGTCACGAGGTTGCTCCTTACACGATGCGGACGATGCGGACGACCACTGGGAACGATCTCTGGCACGGACACGCGTGGTACGGGACGCGCGAGCCGGCGACGGAGGTCACCGCCCGGCGTTCCGGAGCAGCCTGCGGACCGGCGTGGGCGGACGCCGCTCGAACCCGCTGCCCACGGTAGTACCGCGCGCCGGAGTGCGCCGCAATCTACCGCCCACTGTCCGGAGTTGAGGAGATGTCGCACGAACCTTTTCGGCCAATGCGTGAATCTGGGCATGCGGGGGGACAGCGGAACGGGGAGCACCGGTTCGTCCCATACTGCCGTTCGGGCGCCCGGTTTGCCACCGTCCGCCGGAACGATCTTCCCGACGGCCCCGACGGCGGTCGGCGGCCCCGCCGGCGGCGGTCGGCGCGGTGCGGCAGGGCGGGCGGCCGGCGGTCCGGGCGAGTCGGCCGGCGGCGGCGACCGCGCGGCTCGCGCCGCGTGGTCGCCCGGTGACCCGGCCGCGGCGCGTGCCCGGACGGGTACGGCGGGCGGCGTGAACGGGTACGGCGCGGGGCCTGGACGGGCACGGCGCGGGGCGCGGACCGGCACGGCGCGGGGCGTGGACCGGCGTGTGTGCGGGGCGCGGTGATCAGGCTCTTGCGCCGGGCCGCCCGGGCGCCCTTGACTGGCCCTTTGACTAGCGACGCTCGTTTAACGGACGATCAGACGAGAGGACCACCCGGTGCAGCAGGACGCTGAGCACGGCACCCAGTACGGCGACCAGTACATCGACGGCGAATGGCGGCCCTCCCTGGACGCCGGGTCGATTCCGGTGCTGAACCCGGCGACCGAGCAGGTGCTCGCCACCGTCCCCGCCGGCGGCACGGCCGACGTGGCCGCCGCCGTGGCCGCCGCCCGCCGGGCTGCCCGCGGTTGGGCCGCCACCTCCCGCGAGGAGCGGCTGGCGCCGCTCACCCGGCTGCGGGACGGCCTGGCCGGGTGCCAGGAGGAGATAGCCGCCACCGTGGTCGCCGAGTTGGGCGCGCCCATCGGCTTCGCGACCGCCGTGCACGCGGGCCTGCCGGTCGCCGTCGCCGGTTCGTACCTCGCCCTGCTCGCCGAGTACCCCTTCGAGGAGCGGATCGGCAACTCGGTGGTGCTCGCCGAGCCGGCCGGGGTGGTCGCGGCGATCACGCCGTGGAACTACCCGCTGCACCAGATCGTGGCCAAGGTGGTGCCGGCCCTGGCCGCCGGCTGCCCGGTGGTCCTCAAGCCCGCCGAGGACGCCCCGCTGGTCGCCCGGCTGTTCGCGCGGCTGGTCGACGAGTCGGGCTTCCCCGCCGGCGTGTTCAACCTGGTGACCGGCACCGGTGCGGCCGCCGGTACGGCGCTGGTCGGGCACCCGGAGGTGGACGTGGTCTCGTTCACCGGCTCCACCGCCGTCGGCCGGACCGTCGCCGAGACCGCCGGGCGGGGCATCAAGCGGGTGGCACTGGAGCTGGGCGGCAAGTCGGCCAACGTGGTGCTGCCCGGCGCCGACCTGACCCGCGCGGTCAACGTCAACATCGCCAATGTCTTCGCCAACTCCGGCCAGACGTGCAGTGCCTGGACCAGGCTGCTGGTGCACCAGGACCAGTACGAGGAGGCGCTGGCGCTGGCCGCGAAGGCGGCCGCCAAGTACGTGCCCGGCGACCCGGCCGATCCGCGGACCCGGATCGGTCCGGTGGTCAGTGCCCGGCAGCGCGAGCGGGTGCGCGGCTACATCACCGGCGCGCTCGCCGAGGGCGCCCGTCTGGTCGTCGGCGGCGCGGACGCCCCGGCGGGCCTGGACACCGGCTTCTACGTGCTGCCGACCGTACTCGCCGACGTCACCAACGACATGACGGTGGCCCAGGAGGAGGTCTTCGGCCCGGTCCTGGCCGTCCTGGCCTACCGCGACGAGGAGCACGCCGCCGAACTGGCCAACGGCACCGAGTACGGCCTGGCCGGCGGCGTCTGGGCGGCGGACACGGCCACCGCCGCCGCCTTCGCCCGCCGCCTCGACACCGGCCAGGTCGACCTCAACGGCGGCCGCTTCAACCCGCTCGCGCCGTTCGGCGGCTACAAGAACTCGGGCCTCGGCCGTGAGCTGGGCCGGCACGGCCTGGAGGAGTTCCTGCAGCACAAGTCGCTGCAGTACTGAGCCGGCGACGGGGCAGGACCGGCGCGCGGCGGCGAGGCGGCCAGCGGTGACCGAGGGGCCCGGCGGTGCCGGGCCCCTCGGGGGTCGGTCGCGCGGGGGTCGGTCGCGCGGGGGTCGGTCGCGCGGGCGTCAGACCAGGTCGACGCCCGGGTAGAGGGGGAAGCCCGCGAGCAGGTCGGCGGCGCGCTTGGCGACGCCCTCGCGGAGGGAGTCGTCCAGGACGTACTGGGCCTTGGAGGGGGCGCCGGCCGAGGTGGCGACGGGGGTCGTCCCGCGCAGGACGGTGTCGATCAGGGCGGCGATCTCGTCCATCTCGCCGGCGCCCAGGCCCCGGGTGGTCAGCGCGGGGGTGCCGAGCCGGACACCGGAGGTGTACCAGGCGCCGTTCGGGTCCCGCGGGACGGAGTTGCGGTTGGTGACGATGCCGGAGTCCAGCAGCGCAGCCTCGGCCTGACGGCCGGTCAGGCCGTAGCCGGAGACGTCCGCGAGCACCAGGTGGTTGTCGGTGCCGCCGGTGACCAGCGTGCCGCCGCGGCGCAGCAGGCCCTCGGCGAGGGCCTGCGCGTTGTCCACCACGCGCCGGGCGTACGTCTGGAACTCGGGGCGACGGGCCTCGGCGAAGGCGACCGCCTTGGCGGCCATCACGTGCGAGAGCGGGCCGCCGAGCACCAGCGGGCAGCCCCGGTCGACGTGTTCGGCCAGCTCCGCGGTGCAGAGCACCATGCCACCGCGCGGGCCGCGCAGCGACTTGTGGGTGGTGGTGGTGACGATGTGGGCGTGCGGGACCGGGTCGTGGTCGCCGGTGAGGACCTTGCCCGCGACCAGGCCGGCGAAGTGCGCCATGTCGACCATCAGGGTCGCGCCGACCTCGTCCGCGATCTCGCGCATCAGGCGGAAGTTGACCAGCCGCGGGTACGCGGAGTAGCCGGCCACCAGGATCAGCGGGCGGAACTCGCGGGCGGTGGCGCGCAGCGCGTCGTAGTCGATCAGTCCGGTGACCGGGTCGGTGCCGTAGCTGCGCTGCTCGAACATCTTGCCGGAGATGTTCGGCCGGAAGCCGTGGGTGAGGTGACCGCCGGTGTCGAGGGACATGCCGAGCATCCGCTGGTTCCCGAGCTCGCGGCGCAGCTCGGCCCAGTCCTGCTCGGTGAGGTCGTTGACGTTGCGGACCTCGGCGCGCTGCAGGGCGGGGCTCTCGACGCGCTGGGAGAGAACGGCCCAGAAGGCGGTCAGGTTGGCGTCGATGCCGGAGTGCGGCTGGACGTAGGCGTGGTCGGCGCCGAAGAGCGCGCGGGCGTGCTCGGCGGCGATCGTCTCGACGGTGTCGACGTTGCGGCAGCCGGCGTAGAAGCGGCGGCCCACGGTGCCCTCGGCGTACTTGTCGCTGAGCCAGTTGCCCATCGCGAGCAGGACGGCCGGGGAGGCGTAGTTCTCGCTGGCGATGAGCTTGAGCGAGGCGCGCTGGTCCTCGATCTCCTGGCCGATGGCGACGGCGATCCGGGGTTCCACCTCGCGGACGACGTCGAGGGCGCTGCGGAAGGCGGTGTTGGCGCTGCTGCTCGCGGCGGTGTGCGGGGCGGCCCCGTACGGGGCGGCGGCGGGGCCGGTGGGGGTGATGGGGGTGGCGGGCGTGGCCAAGGCGGTCTCCTCGTGACGGACGGACGAGTACGGACGGCCCAGGCGCTCGGCAACATGGCGTGCGGGTGCACGGAGCCGCTTCCCGATGGTCGATTCCATCCGTGCGCGCCAGTCGCGGCTCACCGGGATCGTAACCAACGCGCCGTCGGGTGTGGCGGAGATCTCAGAATGCGGGACGGGCTGGAGCTTTTATCCGGGTATGCCCGATCTCCTGCAACGGCAGTATTGCAGCGGAATGAAGCCGTCACATTCCGCGAAACATTGCACTCGAACTCCGCCGGGAATGATTTGCGGAAGTCCGCCGATGTCCGATCTGATGGCGTTCGTCAGGCCGCCGGGAAACCCCCGCAGGCCGGTCCGGAAATGCACACCAGCGCACCCTCACCCACGGGGCGGCGGAGAATTCGGGGAGTACGCCTCTCATGCCAGCGGTCGAGACAGTCACGGAGCCCCCCGGGGCCGACGCCGAGGCGCCCGCGGACGGGACGCCCGCCCCCGCGCCCGCCCCGCGGGGCCTGCTCCGCCGGATCTGCCGCGACCGGGTCGGCGCCGCCGCCCTCGTGGTCGTCCTGCTCTTCCTGCTGCTCGCGCTCGCCGCTCCGCTGATCGCCGCCCTGTACGGCAGGAACCCGGTCGAGCACTACGGCCAGAACCTGCCCGGCCTGCTCAGCGACGGCGGGCTGCCGATGGCGCCGAACGGCGGGATCTCGGGCGACTTCTGGTTCGGCCTGGAGCCCGGACTCGGCCGCGACGTGCTCACCCAGCTGCTGTACGGCATCCGCACCTCGCTGCTGATCGCCTTCGCCGCGGCCGCCGTCACCACCACGCTCGGGGTGCTGGTCGGCGTCGCGGTCGGCTACCTGGGCGGGGTCACCGACCGGCTCTTCGGCTTCCTCTCCCATGTCCTGCTGGCCTTTCCGACGCTGCTCCTGCTGCTCGCGCTCAGCCCCGTCATCCAGTCCCGGCTGGTCGATCCCGGCACCGCGGAACCGGAGTGGATGCAGTTCCTGGTCCTGATCCTGGTGTTCTCCGCGTTCGGCTGGATTCCGCTCGCGCTTTCCCTGCGGGCCTCCGTCCGGTCACTTCGGGAAAGGGATTTCGTGCAGTCCGCGCGGGCCCTGGGCGCGAGCGGATTCCATATCGTGTTCCGTGAACTCCTGCCGAATGTCCGGGCGCAGCTCCTGGTGCACACGACGATGGCGGTGCCGGCCTTCGTCGCCTCCGAGGCGGTGCTGTCCTTCCTCGGCGTCGGGATCAACGAGCCGGTCCCGGACTGGGGGCGGATGATCGCCCGGGGCTCCGAGGTCTTCCAGGCCGACCCGACCTACATGTTCTTCCCCGGCGTGGCGCTGCTGCTCTTCGTGCTCGCCTTCAACCTGCTCGGCGACGCCGTCCGGGACGCGCTCGACCCGCGCGCCGTCCGCTGAGACGCCACCCGGGCGACGCCGCCACCTGAGCGCGGCCGTACTCCTGGGCGCGGCCGCCCGCCGGTTCGCGCCCCCGGCCGGGAGGACCCTCCCGCCGAGGGACGGCCCTCCTTCGAGAACCGCTTCCCCCTCCTCCCTTTCACCTAGCCGCCCCGTCACCCGGGGCAAGGAGAGATTCGCCATGCGCTGGATCAAACCGTCCCTCGCCGTCATCGCCACCGCGGTGCTGGCGACCTCCTGCTCGGCCGGCGCGGGCTCCACCTCCGGCACCGGCGGTGCCGGCGCCGCCGCCAAGGAATCCTCGCCGCTGACCGCCGCGCTCGGCACCGAGCAGGAGAGCGCCGGACCGGCCCCCGCCGTCCCCGGCGCCCGCCCGGGCGGCACCGTGAACATCTACAACACCACCGACTTCCGCCACCTCGACCCGCAGAAGGTCTACGCGGGAGCCGCCTACAACACCTCGCTGCTCTGGGGCCGCCAGCTGACCCAGTACCAGGTGGTGGACGGCAAGGCCAAGCTGGTCGGCGACCTCGCCACCGACACCGGGACCTCCGCCGACGGCGGCCGCACCTGGACGTACAAGCTGAAGGAGGGCGTGAGCTGGGAGGACGGCCAGCCGATCACCTCCCAGCAGGTCAAGTACGGCATCGAGCGCTCCTTCGGCAAGGGCTACGAGGTCGGCCCGCCGTACTGGCCGCAGTGGCTCACCGGCGAGGCCAGCTACGACGACGCCCGCAAGAAGTACGGCGGCCCGCAGGACGGCGACCTCGCCGCGATCGAGACCCCGGACGACCGCACCCTCGTCCTGCACTTCCCGCAGCCGCAGGCCGACGTGCCGTACATGGCCGCGCAGTCCTCCTCCTCGCCGGTGCGCGAGGACAAGGACACCGGCACGGACTACGACCGCCTGCCGTTCTCCAGCGGTCCGTACCGGATCGTCGAGCACGTCCAGAACACCCGGCTGGTGCTGGAGCGCAACCCGCACTGGAAGGCGGCGACCGACCCGATCCGCAACCAGTACCCGGAGAAGTTCGTCTTCGCCTTCGGCAAGGAGGCGCTCAACATCAACCAGGAGATCCTCTCCGGTCGCGACGGCGGCGCCGACGCGACCACGGTGGCCACCCAGCTCTCCCCCGAGCTCTACCAGACCGTCGACACCGACCCCAAGGCCAAGGAACTGGTGGTCTCGGGCCGGCAGGGCGCCTTCGTCACCCAGCTCGTGATCAACAACGAGCGGGTGCCGGACGTCGAGGTCCGCAAGGCGCTGCACCTCGCCTACCCGCGCCAGCAGGCGCGCCAGGTCCAGGGCGGCACCCGGGTCGGCGAGCTGGCCACCACGCTCAGCTCCCCCGCACTGGTCGACTGGCAGAAGTACGACCTGTACCCGGCCAGGCCGGAGGGCGACCCGGAGGCCGCCAAGCAGGCGCTCGCCAAGGCCAAGCAGCCACCGGCCCCGCTGACCTACGCGTACGCCAACACGCCGAACGGGCAGCGGGTCGCCCAGGTGCTGGTCGAGGGCTTCGCCAAGGCCGGGATCACCATCGTGCCGAAGCCGGTCGACCCCAAGGCCCTGCTGGACGAGGCACACCGCGCCGACTCCCCGTACGACCTGTTCGAGGAGACCAGCTCGGTCGACTGGCCGACCCCGTCCACGCTGGTCCCGTTCTCCTTCGACGGCCGCGCCGGCAGCGACCTCAACTCCGCCCGCTACCGCAACGCCGAGGTGGACAAGGAGATCGACCGGATCAACCAGATCGGCGAGCCGCGCGCCAAGGCCAAGGAGCTGTACGCGCTGGAGCAGACCGTGATGAAGGACGTGCCGGTGCTGCCCTTCGCCTACCCGACCATGAACCAGCTGCGCGGCAGCAACGTCGGCGGGGCGTTCGTCCACCCGATCTACGGCTCGGTCAGCCCGGCCTGGCTGTACCTCAAGTCCTGACGCCCCGGCGCCGGACGTCCGGAACTCCGGACGTCCGGAACTCCGGACGTCCGGGCCTTCCCGGTGGCCCGGCCCGTGCCGCGGGCCGGGCCACCGGCTCCCCTCCCGTCCCCTCCGCCCGCCCCCTCCTCGACCCCGGACCGGCCATGCTCTCCTTCGCCCTGCGGCGGACCCTCCAGGCCCTCGCCGTCCTGGTCGCGGTCTCCGCCGCCGCCTTCGCCCTCTTCTACGCCGCCCCCGCCGACCCGGCCCGCGCGGCCTGCGGCCCGCGCTGCGACTCCGGCCAGGTCGCGTCCGTCCGCCAGAGCATGGGCCTGGACCAGCCGCTGCTCACCCAGTACACCGACTACCTCGCCGGGGTGGTGGCCGGGCGGGACATCAACGACGTCGACGGCTCGGTCATCCACTGCGACGCACCCTGCCTCGGCTACTCCTACCGGCTGCACCAGCCCGTCACCGAGGCGCTGGTCGACCACCTGCCGGTGACCTTCTCGCTCACCGCCGGCGCGCTCGCCGTGCTGCTCCTGCTCGGCCTCGGCACCGGCTTCGTCTCCGCCCTGCGCCACGGGACCAGGACGGACCGGCTGCTCTCCGGCTTCACCCTGGTCGGCGCCAGCGTGCAGATCTACTTCCTCGGATACGTCGCCCAGTGGGCGCTGGTCTACTCGACCGGTCTGCTGCCGCTGCCCTCCTACACCCCGCCGGCCGAGGACCCGGCCGCCTGGGCGGGCGGGATGCTGCTGCCCTGGCTCGTCCTCGGCTTCGTCAACTCCGCCGTGTTCGCCCGGCTCTCGCGCTCCCAGCTGCTGGAGACGATGAACGAGGAGTACGTGCGCACCGCACGCGGCAAGGGCCTCGGCCGGCTGCGCACCCACCTCAAGTACACCTCGCGCGGCGCCGCCGGACCGCTGGTGCAGCTGCTCGGCCTGGAGGCCGGCGCGCTGCTCGGCGGCGCGGTGATCACCGAGACGGTGTTCGGGCTGAACGGCGTCGGCACCTTCGCCGCCGAGGCGGTCGCCGGACAGGACCTGCCGGCCGTGGTCGGCGCCGTGCTGCTCGCCGCCTGCTTCGTGGTGCTGTTCGTCGCCCTGGCCGACCTCGCGGTGGCCTGGCTCGATCCGCGCATCCGCCTCAGCTGACCCCCTGGAGTTCCGATGACCCCCTCCACCGAAGCGGTGCTGAGCGTCCGCGACCTGTCCGTCGCCTTCGCCGACCCGCGCGGCGGCGCACCCGTGCAGGCCGTCCGCGGTCTCTCCTTCGACCTCGCCCGGGGCGAAGTCCTCGGCCTGGTCGGCGAGTCCGGGTCCGGCAAGTCCGCGACCGGGCTGGCCGTGCTGGGCCTGCACGACCCGCGCACCACCACCGTCACCGGCTCGATCCGGCTCAACGGCCGGGAGCTGGTCGGCGCGGACGAGTCCGTGCTGCGCGAGGTGCGCGGCGGGCGGATCGCCCTGGTCTTCCAGGACGCGCTCACCTCGCTCAGCCCGTTCCACGGCGTGGGTGCGCAGTTGGCCGAGATGTACCGGCTGCACCACCCCGGCGCCGGTCGCGCCGAGGCCCGCCGGCGCGCCGCCGCCATGCTGGACCGGGTCGGCATCCCGGCCGCCCGGATCCGGGACTACCCGCACCTGTTCTCGGGCGGCATGCGCCAGCGGGTGATGATCGCCATGGCGCTGATGAACGACCCCGACGTCCTGATCGCCGACGAGCCGACCACCGCCCTGGACGCCCGCGTCCAGCGGCAGGTCCTGGACCTGCTCGGCGAGTTGCAGCGCGAGCACGGCACCGCGGTGCTGCTGGTCAGCCACGACCTCGGCGTGGTCGCGGGGACGACCGACCGGACCCTGGTGCTGCGCGACGGCCGGCCGGTGGAGTCCGCGCCGACCGCCGAGCTGCTGGCCGCGCCGCAACAGCCCTACACCCGGGCCCTGGTGGGGGCGGCACTCACCCGGGACACCGTGCCCGGCACGCCGCTGGCGACCGTCGAGGACCCGTCGCCGTCCTTCACCTTCGCGGAGCGGGTGACCGCCGCCCCCGACCGCTGGCTCGTCGAGGTCGAGGACCTCGCCGTCCGCTTCCCCGGGCGGCGGCTCCTCACCGGCCGACGCGCCGAGCCCGTCCGCGCGGTGGAGGGCGTGAGCCTGCGGATCGCCCCCGGCGAGACGCTGGGCCTGGTCGGCGAGTCCGGCTCCGGCAAGTCCACCACCTCCCGGGTGCTGGCGGGCCTGCAACCCGTGAGCGGCGGCCGGGTGCGCTACGACGGCGTCGACGTCACCGCCCCCGACCGGGCCCTGCGCCGCCGGCTCAGCCGCGAGATCCAGCTGGTCTTCCAGGACCCGTACGCCTCGCTCAACCCGCGCCGCACCGTCGCGCAGACCCTCGACACCCCGCTGCGCCTGCACACCTCGCTCGGCCCCGCCGAACGGCGCGCGCGGTCCGCCGAGTTGCTGGAGCAGGTCGGCCTGCCGGCCGCGCACCTGGACCGCTACCCGCACGAGTTCTCCGGCGGTCAGCGCCAGCGGATCGGCATCGCCCGGGCCCTCGCCCCCGAACCCCGGCTGATCATCGCCGACGAACCGGTCTCCGCCCTGGACGTCTCGGTCCAGGCCCAGGTGCTCAACCTGCTGATGGAGCTGCGCGAACGCCTGGGCGTCGCCTTCCTGTTCGTCTCGCACGACCTCGCCGTGGTGCGGCACTTCTGCGACCGGGTCGCGGTGATGCACGGCGGCCGGCTGGTCGAGGCCGCGGACCGCGACCGGCTGTTCACCGCCCCGCACACCGACTACACCAGGGAGTTGCTCGCCGCCGCGCACTGAGGGTGTGTCGGCGGCCGCCCGTCGCACCGATCCGCATACGATCGGCTACCGGCAGCGACTCCCGCCACCCCAGAGAAGGGGCCCCCGATGACCCTCGTCAGCCAGGCCGCCACCCTGCTCCAGCTGCTGGGCCGGCTCCACCCCGAAGCCCTGGACGGCATCCGCCCGCACCTGCCCGTCCTCGGAGCCACCCGCCACCTCCACCTCGCCGGCCACGGCAGCGGTCCGGCCGGCCTCAACCCGCAACCGCTCCCGCCCGGCGCGGCCGAGCTGCGGCTCGCCGTCGCCGGGACGGTCGGCGCGGTGGCCAACGCGGCCATCATCGCCCGCCTGTCCGGCGGGGACCCGGGCATCGTCCTCACCGAGGTCGGGGACGACTGGTGCCCGACCCCGCCGGGCGGGCGCATCCCGTGGCCCCGGCACTGGCCCCTCCCCTGGCCGCCCGGAGAGCCGTACCCGATCGACCCCGGCTACGCCACACCGGCCGTCCAGGCCCAGGCGGCGCTCGCCTTCCAGGCCTATGCCTCCGGGGTCGCGGACGAGGAGCTGGGCGCCGCCTTCGGCGCACTGGCGGAGCGGCTCGGCCAGGCGGCGCTCGCGAACGCGGGCTGAGCCGCGACGGCGGGCTCGTGGCCCGTCCGGACGCCCGCCGCTCCCCGGCGGCCGTGCGGGGAGCGGCGGCGCGGGGAGCGGCGGCGCGGGGAGCGGCGGCGCCGGCCTCAGCGGATCGTCGCGAACGCCTCGTCGATCGCCGCACAGGTCGCGTCGATGTCGTCCTCGGTCACCGCCGCAGACACGAACCAGCACGCCAGCCCGTACGCGTTGACGTGGATGCCGCGCTCCACCAGGGCGTGCCGGAAGGCGTCGTAGCGCCGCTGGTCCAGCGTGAGGGTGTCCCGGTACTGCCTGGTCGGCGCGCCGTCGGCGGAGAACACCACCTGGAACATCGCACCGACGCCCTGCACCGCGCACGGGACCCGGTGGTCGTGGGCGGCCCGGCGCACAGCGGTCATGATCCGCCGGCCGGCCGCGTCGATCCGGTCGGTGACCGCCGGGTCCGCGAGCCGCTGCAGCGTCACCAGCGCCGCGGTGGCGCAGAGCGGGGAGCCGTTGTACGTGCCGCCGTGCTTCACCCGGTTCGCGGCCACCTCCCCCATGATGTCGGCCCGGCCGGCGAAGGCCGCGATGGGCAGCCCGCCGCCGAGCGCCTTGGAGTAGACCGCCAGGTCGGGGACGACTCCGAACAGGGCCTGCGCACCGCCCGGGCCGGTACGGAATCCCGTGCACACCTCGTCGAAGATCAGGACGAGGCCCCGCTCGGTGCACTCCTCCCGCAGCGCCTCCAGGAAGCCCGGGGCGGGCATGGTGCAGGCGTTGTTGGCGACGATGGGCTCGCAGATCACCGCCGCGATCTCGCGCTGGTGCGCGTCCAGCACGGTGCGCAGCGCCGCCGGGTCGTTCCACGGGCAGACCAGCACGTCGTCCACCACGCCCGCCGGGATGCCCGGGGAGTGCGGCAGCGCCGCCGGCGCCTCGTAGGGGCCGACCTCGTCGGCGGTGAGCCGGTTGGAGATCGCCAGCGTGTCGACCCAACCGTGGTAGTGCCCCTCGAACTTGAGGATTCTGGACCGGCCGGTGAAGCCGCGGGCCGCCCGGACCGCCCCCTGGATCGCCTCCGATCCCGAGTTGGCGTACCGCACCAGGTCGGCGCAGGGCACCATCCGCTGGATCTGCTCGGCCAGTTCGATCTCCGGCAGGTTGCAGGTGCCGAACATCGTCCCGGTCAGCAGGACGTCGCCCAGCGCGCGGGCGAGGCCGGGGTCGGCGTGGCCGAGAACCGCGCTGCCGTAGGAGATCAGGAAGTCCACGTACTCGTTGCCGTCGGCGTCCCAGATGTGCGCACCGGCGCCGCGCTCGATGTACAGCGGGTACGGGTGCGGGCCGGTGGAGGTGATCCGGGAGGACGAACTGACTCCGCCGGCCAGGGACTTACCGGCCCTGGCGAACAGTGCTCGGCTGGTGTCGGTCCGGGGCCCCACCGGTGTGCCGGGGTCGGGTACGGCTTGGAAGGTCTGTCGAGTGGTCATCCGCTCTTCCTGTTCCAGTGGATCGGATCGGGTGGACGGGCCCGACGGGGCCGGGCCCGGTGGTGCCTGCGCGGTGGTGGTGCGCGGTGGTGGTGCCTGCGCGGTGGTGGTGCGCGGTGACGCCCGCGCGGTGGCGCGGTGCCGGCGTCCGGCCGAATGGGCGCCCTTGACGGCCCTCACCGTCCACCCGAAAACTGATCTCTCGTCATGTCCTCGTAATCTTGAGGGAGTTGCATCAGTGGTCGCGAAGATCTCCGTGGTGACGGGAGCGGGCAGCAACGTCGGACGGGCCTGCGCGCTGGCGCTGGCGGCGGACGGCTGGTCCGTCGTCCTGGTCGGCCGGCGCAAGGACGCCCTGGAGGAGACCGCCCGGCTGGCCGGCCCCTCCCTCACGGACCGTCTGGTACCCATGCCCGCGGACATCACCGATCCGGCGGCCGTGCGCGAGCTGTTCTCCGGGATCGCACTGCGCTTCGGCCGGCTCGACCTCCTGTTCAACAACGCGGCCGACACCATGCCCTACATCCCGACCGAGGACGTCGCCGCCGAGGACTGGGGCCGGGTACTCGGATCCATCGCCACCGGCAGCTTCCTCTGCGCCCAGGCCGCCTACCGGATGATGAAGGAGCAGTCACCCCGCGGCGGACGGATCATCAACAACGGCGCGCCCTCGGCCCACGTCCCCCGCCCCGACTCGATCGCGTTCACCGCCGCGAAGCACGCGGTGGCCGGCCTGACCAAGTCCCTCTCCCTGGACGGCCGTCGGTACGACATCTCCTGCGGGCAGATCGACATCGGCAACGTGACGCCCGCCGACCGGGAGCAGCCCGCCGCCCGCCAGGCCGACGGCAGCCTCCGGGTCGAACCGACCATGGACGTCCGCCATGTCGCCGAGACCGTGGTGACGATGGCGGGGCTGCCGCTCGGGGTGAACATCGCGTCGGTCACGGTGATGCCGAGCGCCATGCCCTACGTCGGCCGTGGCTAGGTCCCGTCCGGTCGGTCCCGCCCGACAGGACCGGCCGGACAGGGCCCTCGGTCCGGACGTCAGCCCCCCGCCCGGGCGCCGTACCCGACCGGGCCGGGCTTCGGGACGGCATCGGCCCCGGCCGGCAGGCCCGCGACGTACGCCTCGATCTCGACGCCCGGGACGAGCCGGCCGTACAGCTCCCAGGCGATCATGCGGTGCAGTCCGTCGAGGTGGGTGAGGCCGTCCGGTCGCCGAAGCCCCTGGTAGTCGGTGCTGTCGATGGCCGAGGTGCTCAGGAAGACCGGGGTGAACGGCGCCCCGGCCTGACGGCTCAGCTTGCGGCCGCAGGAGGGATTCAGCCGGGGGTAGCCGTCGCCGATCCGGCGCAGCCGGGCCGCCGCCTCGGCGACGGTCATCCCGGCGGTGGACACGAGCTCCAACTCGCCGCCCTCGCCGAGGTGCCAGGGCAGCACGGTGTCCAGCACCTCCCTGCGATCGAGCAGAACCCTCCCCCAGCTGCCGAACATCCCCTCGGCGGTGAGCAGATGCGCGTCGCCGTCGCTGTTGGAGTTGTCCTCGTGCTCCCGGTCCACCGGGTGGTCACGGCGGTAGAGCCGGAGCACGGTGTCGAAATCGAGCCGGTCGAGAATGCGCATCGGCAGCGGATCCTTCGTTGTCGGGGCAAGGGGTGTCGGGCAAGGGGCGCCGGGGGTGCCGCGCAGGGGCGGGGACCGGGTGCCGGGAGCGGGGGTGCGCGTCGGTCAGTCCGGCTTCACCCACTCCGCGAAGTGCCGTTCGGCGAACAGCTCGGGCCACTGCCCGCCGTCCAGCCCGAGCGCGCGCCCCCTCGCGAGCAGATGCCGCCAGTACGGCTTGACCGGCGGCCAGCTGGCGCCGCACTGGCAGTACGAGCTGTCCACCATGTACCGCTTTCCGCGCCGACCGACCGGGGACGGCCGGCGGGCGTGGAAGAGCGCCGAATGGAGCAGCACGGTGGAACCGGGGGGAAGTTCGTCGATCACCACCTCACCGGGGAGTTCGGCGGTGCCGAGATGCACTCTGGCGCGTTTTCCCAGGAGTTCCCGGTGCGAACCGGGAAGAACGACGAGCGGCCCCACCGTCCGGTCCAGTCCGCCGAGATAGTGCAGGGCGTGGACCATGATTTTCGAACGGTCCGCCTGCGGCCCCTGCTCGTAGTCGTGATGCCATTCCTTGCCGGCCGACCCGGGTGCCTGCCGATTGCTGTGCATGTGATGGAAGACGAATTCGGGGCCGAGCAGCCGGGAGATTATCGAGAGCAGCGGAGGGTGGCCGACGAGTTCACCGTGGGCGGCCAGTTCTATCTCCAGGACGGTGGGGGTCCCGAATGACTCCGGGTCGAGGCAGGCCGCGATCGAGCGATCCCGAAGGCCACTGTCCACCCAGCGGTCCACCTCGGGCTCCAGCCGTTCGACCAGGTCGGCCGGCAGGAATGCGGGGAGAACCAGATAGCCGAGCTCGAAGAACCGAGTGGCCTGATCGGCGTCGATTGCGAGGGTGCCCTGATTGTCCATTCTCCGGACTCCAAGAGGATTGTCGGTGCGGTCGGCCCGTCCGGTCACGGCTGGGACAGCCCGTGCGAGGAGGCCATGGAAACTTCGTGCGACGACCGGTTGCAGATTCGCGTTACCTGGTGCTTCACCTCAATTCCACCGAACAGATACTAGGGATGTCCCGGCGCCGCCGAACTCATGCAGCACTCCGGGACAATGACCGAATAGTTTCGCTCTGGCCGGGAACGGTCTGGACCGACCGCACGTTCAGGAACTCCGGATTCCGCCCGGATGTACCGGACGCCGAATCCTGCCGCGACAAAGGAAAGCGCCGAGAATTCGCCGCCGGACAGCCGCGGGCGGGGCCGCCGGACCAGCCGGACGCCAACGGGGGCACGCTCGCCGGGACACGCAGGGCGGCCGTCGTCGACCCACCGGAGTGACCACGTCTCGCCCATCCGGTCGCGACTCTGCGTAACCAGAGCGGCGCCCTGCGCCGACCTGGACCGTCGGATCCGGCTGCCCCTCACCTCCCCATCAGGCCCACCAATTGGTGGAACTACCGCAAGGGGCGGGTAGCGTGTGTACGTCAGTATCCGGGTGGGGGCTCCCGCGAGTGTCACGGTGCGTCACGGCGCGCCGACGCACTCCGTGCGACCGCCGCACGGGTGCCGGCTGCCGCGCCCGCCCGGACGCGGCACGGACCGCTCCGAGGACACCTCGCCATGCCTAGCCCGACCACCGCGTACGTCGGCCGACCGGCCCTGGTCGCGGGCCCCCACGTCGTCCGGGCCGAGCGGATCCGCGACGACATCCTCGCCCGCAACCCCGGCTACTCGCCCCGGCAGGCCGAGACCGTGCGGATGGCCCTGAGCAACCTGCCCGGCACCCGCCGGTACTTCCAGCCGTACGAGGTGGTCACCTCACCCGACCGCACGGCCGCCGAGCGGAAGACCACGACCATGACCGACCTGCTGGACGCCGCGGAGCGCGCCGCCACCGAGGCGATGGCGAACGCGGGCGTGAACGCCGAGGACGTCGACTGCGTCGTCGTCAGCAGTGCGACCGGCGACGCGATGCCGGGGCTGGACATCCTCCTCCAGCAGCGACTCGGACTCCGCCCGGACATCAGGCGCCGGCCGATGACGCAGCTGGCCTGCGCGGGCGGCGCGCATGTCCTGATCGCGGCCCAGGAGCACCTGGCCGCGAACCCCGGAGGTGTCGTGCTGGTGGTCGCCGGCGAGTCCCTCTCCTCGCTCTACCAGGACACCCAGACCTCGATCGAGGACCAGATCTACAAGGGGCTCTGGGGGGACATGGTCGGCGCGGCCGTCGTCACCGGCGACCGGCGCACGCCCGGGCTGCGCCTCGACCACAGCTTCGAGTACACCATCCCGCAGACCGTCGACCGGTACCGCAAACTGACCGACGAGCGCGGCGACCACTTCGCCTCCACCCGGTCCTCGCTCCGCTCGGTCACCGACCTGGGACCGGCCCTGCTCGCCTGGCTGGACCGGCACGACGGCCGGGAGCTCGACTTCGGGGTGCTGCACCCGGGCGGACCGGCGATCCTCGACCGGCTCGGCACCCTGCTCGGCGTGGACGACGCCTTCCTCCGGCACTCCCGGGCGGTGCTGGCCGAGGAGGGCAATCTGGGCGGGGCGACGGTCTTCTCCGTCCTGGCCCGGACCCACCGGACGCCCCCGGCCGCCGGTGCGCGCGGCCTGGTCTTCGGCCTGGGCCCGGGTGTCGCCCTCAGCGCACTGCTCGCCACCTGGACCGGCGAAGCCGACTGAGCGGGCACCCGCCGGTCGGCCGAGCACTGGCAGGAGACCGAACGCTGGCAGGTCTCCGATCACTGGCAGGCATCCGAGCACCGGCAGGAGACCGAGCGGGCGCTACCGCGACTGCCGATCGGCGCCAGCCGGGCCGGCGTCGATCGGATACACGGACAGCGATCGCGAACGGAGCGCCAACCGCGGACCGAGCACCGACCGCGGACCGAGCACCGACCGGGCGCAGCGCACCGGCCGGGCCCGCTACGCGCCGGGCACGATCCGCTCGACCAGCGTCCCGACCAGCGCGGCCAGGCCGTCCGTGCCCAGCACCTCGGGGAGGGTGAGGTGTTCGACCAGCAGCCCGGTCATCGCGAGGTAGAGGACGACGACCGTCTCCCGGTCGCCGGGGAGCCCCTCCCCCAGGTGATAGGCGATGTTCGCCTCCAGCTGCTCGCGGATCGTGCCGGTGAGCTCGCCACGCAGGTCCGGCCGGCGGGTGGCCTCCAGGCGCAGTTCGAGCAGGGCCAGGTACCCGGAGCGCTCGGTGGTGATCCGCCCCAGCAGGTCGTGCATCAGGGCCTCGACCAGATCGCGGTCGCGGGGGGCACGCAGCAGGCCGGCGATGACGGCCGGATCCGGGGTGAGCCGGTGGTGGATGTGGCGGGCGGTCTGGTGGAGCAACGCGTCGCGGTTGGCGAAGTAGTTGGACGCGGTGCCGGCGGGAACGCCCGCCTGGGCGTCGACCGCGCGGAAGGTGAGCCCGCGGGCACCCTCGCGCGCGAGGACGTCGATGGCGGCGTCGACAAGGGCGGTACGACGAGCGGGGTTCTGGACCACGGCTCTGATCCTCCTTCAGGAAGTCCTGGACAACCACTACAGACTGAGTACTATAGCCGGAGTGGTTGAGGGCACCGGGCCTTCGGCCGAGTTCCAAGGACGTGCATGCGCAAGCTCACTTACTACGTCGGCGCCACCCTCGACGGCTTCATCGCCGCCCCCGACGGTGCCTACGGCTTCTTCGACCCCTTCCTCACCGACGACTTCGTGGCCTTCATGGTCAGCGAGTTCGGCGACACCCTACCGACCCCCGCCCGCGCGGCACTCGGCCTGGCGGACGCGTCCACCACGCGCTTCGACACCGTGCTCATGGGCCGCGGCAGCTACGAGCCGGGCCTGGCCGCCGGTCTCACCAGCCCCTACGCCCACCTGCGGCAGATCGTCGTCTCCCGCTCGCTCACGACCAGCCCGGACCCGGCCGTCGAGGTCACCGCGGCGGACCCGCTCGACCTGGTCCGCCGGCTGAAGCGGGAGGAGGGCCTGGGCATCTACCTCTGCGGTGGCGGCGACCTCGCCGGCCAACTCCTGCCCGAGATCGACGAGCTGATCGTCAAGCTGTACCCGGTCGCGGTCGGCTCCGGCGTTCCGCTCTTCCGCGCCGACTTCTCGCCGCGCACCTTCGCCCCGGCCGGCACCCGGGCCTTCCCCAACGGCGCCGTCGTCCTCACCTACGCGAAGGCGTCCGGGGCGCCCGCCCCGACAGCCGGCTGACGCTGACCACCAGGCAGACACCGATGACCACGATCGCCCCACCCGCCAGGGTGGGGCCGGTCAGCGGTTCGGCCAGCACCAGTGAGCCGAGCAGCACCGCCACCACCGGGTTCACGTACGCGTAGGTGGCGACCAGCGTGAGCGGCGCGGACTGCAGCAGCCACGCGTAGGCGGTGAAGCCGACCAACGAGCCGACCACCACCAGATAGCCGAGCGCCAGCCAGGACCGGGTGGAGACGGCGCCGAGGTCCAGCCCGTGCTGCTCTCCACGCGCCAGTCCGATCAGCAGACTGCCCGACCCGCCGACGATCATCTGGTACGCGCTCCCCGCGAGGACGTTGCCCGGCATCGGTATCCGCTTGGCGGCGAACGAGCCGGCCGCCCAGGTCAGCGTGGCGCAGAGGATCACCAGCACACCGCCCGGGGCGATGTCCCCGCCGATCGCGGGCGCGGAGAGCACCGCCAGACCGACCAGCCCGAGCAGCACCCCGGCCAGTTCGACCGGCCTGGGCCGGTCACCGCCCGCCGCGGTGAGCAGCACCATCCAGAGCGGGACGGCGGCCACCAGCAGCGCGGCCAGCCCGGACGGAACGGAGTTCTCGCCGAGCACCACCAGCCCGTTCCCGCCGGTCAGCAGCAGCAGGCCGACCAGCGCGGAGGAGCCGAGCCGCCGGCGGTCCACCCGGAGTCCCGCCCTCCCCTGCCGGAACAGGACGAAGCCGGCCAGCAGCAGCCCGGCGACGACGAACCGCGCCCCGGCGGAGAGGAAGGAGGGCATCGTCTCCAGGGCGATCCGGATCGCCAGATAGGTCGAACCCCACACCACGTACACCACGGCGAGCGCCAGCCAGACCGCGCCGCCCAGACCGGCCGGGCCCGGGAGGGCGTCGGCCGGGGCGCCGACCGAGGCCTTGCCGGGCGTACGCGAAACGGGAGCTGTCATGGGTGTCCCCCTAGGACGGTGCTGGCGGTCACCCGCCATGACAGCGCATCAGCGCACCCGTGCGCCAGTGGGTATCAGCAGACGGTCGCGGCCGCCCCCGGGGGCGCGCGGCGCAGGCGCTACGGTGGGCGCTCCCCCAGCCGGGAGGACCGCGTACCAGGAGGCCACGTGCCCGACACACCGCCCGCCGACCAGTCCGCCGACCGGTGCGCCGCCCTCCCGTTCTTCGTCTACGGCACGCTCCGCACCGGCGGGCGCAACCACGCCGTGCACCTGGCCGGGCGCTGCGCGGACGTCCGGACCGCCGTGCTCGACGGCGCCGCGCTGCACGACGGCCCGGGCTTCCCGTACGCGGCGCCGGACGGGACGCCCGGCCGGCGGGTGATCGGCGAGCTGATCACCGTGCGCCCCGGCGCGTACGCCGCCGCGCTCCTCGCACTCGACCGGCTGGAGGACTGCCGGGCCGACGGCACCGGCGAGTACGTCCGCAGGCGGCTGGCCGTCCGGACGGCGGCCGGGGCCACCGAGGACGCCTGGGTCTACCTGGCCGGCCCGGCCGTCGCCGCCCGCCTGCGCGCCCGCCCGGCGCTCATCGCGTCCGGGGACTGGACCCGCCGCGACGAGCGCCGGGAGAGCTGAGCACCGGGAGAGCGCCGAACCCCAGGAGGGCTGGGCACCGGACCGGACACCCGGCGGCACGGGGACAGCGGGGCTCACCCCGTGGGGCGCGCCCCGCCCGGCCCGGCCCCGCACCCGACGGACTCAGGGCCTGCCCACCCCCGAGGCGACTCGGTCACCAAGCGCTTTGTCGACATTGCGCCAGTACCGCACCGCGCGTTCCAGCACCGGATCACTGACCCCCGCCTTCAGATGGCCCACGATGTTGGAGACCAGCCGGTCCCGCTGCGCGTCGTCCAGCACCTGGCGGACCATCGTCCCCGCCTGGCCCCAGTCGTCGTCCTCGGCGTGCAAGGAGTACGCCTCGCGCACCATCTCGCCCGCGGTCCGCCACCCGGCGGCCGGGTCGTCGTAGCGCCGCGCGTCCGCCGCCGGTCCGCCCTTGGAGTTGGGCGCGTACGGCGCGGCGGTCCGGGCCGGGTCGAACCGCATCGGCCCGTCCTTGGCGTAGGAGTGGACCGGCACGTGCGACCGGTTCGGCGGCAGCTGCGCGTAGTTGGGGCCGATCCGGTACCGGTGGGTGTCGGGGTAGGAGAAGATCCGGCCGAGCAGCATCTTGTCCGGCGAGACGCTGATCCCCGGCACCAGGCCGGACGGTTCGAAGGCGGCCTGCTCGATGTGGATGAAGTAGTCCTCGGGGTTGCGGTTCAGGGTCATCCGGCCGACCTTGATCAGCGGGAAGTCGCCGTGCGGCCACACCTTGGTCAGGTCGAAGGGGTTGAACCGGTAGCCGGGCGCCCCGTCGAAGGGCATGACCTGGACGTACAGCGTCCAGGACGGGTGGTCGCCGCCCTCGACGGCCTCCCAGAGGTCCTGCCGGTGCAGGTCCGGATCGGATCCGGCCAGTCGGTCGGCGTCCTCCTGGGTGAGGAAGTCGATCCCCTGGTCGGTCTTGAAGTGGTACTTGACCCAGAACCGCTCACCGCTCGCGTTGATCCACATATAGGTGTGCGAGCCGTAGCCGTTCATGTGCCGATAGGACTTCGGAATGCCCCGGTCGCCCATCAGCCAGGTGACCATGTGCGCGGACTCCGGCGAGAGCGTCCAGAAGTCCCACTGCATGTCGTGGTCGCGCAGGCCGTTGTCCGGGCGGCGCTTCTGCGAGCGGATGAAGTCCTGGAACTTGATGGTGTCGCGGACGAAGAAGACCGGCGTGTTGTTGCCGACCAGGTCGTAGTTGCCGTCCTCGGTGTAGAACTTCAGCGCGAAGCCGCGCGGGTCACGCCAGGTGTCCGGGCTGCCCTGCTCGCCGGCCACGGTCGAGAAGCGGGCCAGCATCTCGGTCCGCTTGCCCGGCTGGAACAGCGTCGCCCCGGTGTACCGGCTGACGTCCTCGGTGGTCTCGAAGAAGCCGTACGCCCCGGCTCCCTTCGCGTGCACCACCCGCTCGGGCACCCGTTCACGGTTGAACTGCGCCATCTTCTCGATCAGATAGTGGTCGTGGAGCAGGATCGGGCCGTCCCGGCCCACCGTGAGCGAGTGCTCGTCGCTCGGCACCGGGACACCGGCGTTGGTCGTGGTGGACGGAACCGCTGACTCCGACATGGTGTCCTCCGTTGCGCGCTGCAGTACCCCCGGACGACGCTAGCCCCGGCCTCCGGGGTGCGCACCCCCTGACCAGGGGGTGGCCGTGTACCGCCAGGTAGGCTGCCCCGGCCACGCCATCGCGGGCCGGCCGGCGCGACATCCGCTCACCGGCCACCACCCGCACGACCGAACGAGGAGCCCCCCGGTGCCCGAGCTGCCACCACCGATCACCGTGGTCGGGATCGGCGCCGACGGCTGGCCCGGCCTCGCCACCGCCTCCCGGGCGGCGCTGCGGGCGGCCGAGGTCGTGATCGGCGGCCCCCGCCAGCTGGCCCTGCTCCCCGCCGACGAGGCGGCCGCCGAGCGGGTGCCGTGGCCGTCCCCGCTGCGCCCCGCCGTCCCCGGGCTGCTCGCCGCACACGCCGCCCGCCGGGTGGCGGTCCTGGCCAGCGGCGACCCGATGTTCTACGGCATCGGCCGCACCCTCGCCGAGACCGTCGGCCCCGAGCGGCTGCGCGTCCTGCCGCACCCCTCCTCCGTCTCCTACGCCTGCGCCCGGCTCGGCTGGCCGCTGGAGGCCACCGAGGTGGTCAGCCTGGTCGGCCGCCCCCTGCACACCCTCACGCTCGCCCTGCACCCCGGGCGCCGGCTGCTCGTCCTCAGCGCCGACGCGCAGACCCCCGCCGCCGTCGCCGCGCTGCTCACCGCCCGCGGCTTCGGCACCGCCCGGCTGCGGGTCCTGGAGCAGCTCGGCGGTCCCGACGAGCGGCAGCTGGACGGCCCGGCCGACGGCTGGCCGCACCCCGGCGGCGACCCGCTGAACGTCATCGCCGTCGCGCTGGGCGACGGCCCCCGGACGTCGCTGGTGCCCGGTCTGCCCGACGACGCGTACGAGAGCGACGGCCAGCTGACCAAGCGGCACGTCCGCGCCGCCACCCTGGCCACCCTGGCCCCCGCCCCCGGCGAACTGCTCTGGGACGTCGGCGGCGGCTCCGGCTCGATCGCGATCGAGTGGCTGCGCGCCCACCGGGACAACCGGGCGGTGACCGTCGAACGCAGCGCCGTCCGGGCCGAGCGGATCGGGCGCAACGCCGCCGCGCTCGGCGTGCCCCGGCTGCGGGTGGTCACCGGCCCCGCCCCCGAGGCGCTCGCCGGACTGCCCACCCCCGACGCCGTGTTCATCGGCGGCGGACTCACCGCGCCCGGCCTGCTGGACGCCTGCTGGGCGGCACTGCCGCCGGGCGGCCGGCTGGTCGCCAACACCGTGACGCTGGAGTCCGAGGCCCTGCTCACCGCGTGGTACCGGCGGCACGGCGGCGAGCTGCTGCGCCTCGCGGTGGCGCACGCCGTGCCGGTGGGCGGCTTCACCGGCTGGCGGCAGGCGATGCCGGTCACCCAGTGGTCCGCCGTCAAACCTTCGACCGATCCAGGAGCGAGCTCGTGACCGTCTACTTCATCGGGGCCGGCCCGGGCGCCGCCGACCTGATCACCCTGCGCGGCGCGCGCATCCTGGCCCGCGCCGAGGTCTGCCTCTACGCCGGCAGCCTGGTGCCGCGCGAGCTGCTGGACGCGTGCCCGCCCGGCGCCCGGCTGGTCGACACCGCGCGGCTCGACCTGGACCGCATCGTCGCCGAGCTGGTCGCCGCCCACCGGGCCGGACAGGACGTGGCCCGGCTGCACTCCGGCGACCCCTCCGTGTTCAGCGCCGTCGCCGAGCAGATGCGCCGGCTCGACGCGGCGGGCGTGCCCTACGAGATCGTGCCCGGCGTGCCCGCCTTCGCCGCCGCGGCGGCCGCGCTCAAGCGTGAGCTGACGGTGCCGACGGTCGGCCAGACCGTCATCCTCACCCGGATCGCCAAGCGGGCCACCCCGATGCCCGAGGGCGAGGACCTCGCCACGCTCGGCCGCAGCGGCGCCCTGCTGGTGCTGCACCTCGCCGCCGGGTACATCGACGACGTGGTCGAGCAGCTGCTGCCGCACTACGGCGCCGACTGCCCGGCCGCCGTCGTGGCGATGGCCAGCCGCCCGGACGAGCTCGTGCTGCGCGGCACCGTCGCCACCATCGCCGAGCAGGTGAAGGCGGCGGGCGTGGTCCGCACCGCCGTCATCCTGGTCGGCCGGACCCTGACCGCCGAACAGTTCCGGGACAGCCACCTCTACTCGGCGGACCGCGAACGCCCGCACGAGCCCTGCGGCGCGTGAGGGCCCACCTGCTCGTCCTCGGCGGCACGACCGAGGCACGGGCACTCGCCGCCGCCCTGGCCGACGGGCCGGCGCGGGTCACCAGCTCGCTCGCCGGGCGGGTCGCCGCCCCCCGGCTGCCCGTCGGCGACGTCCGGATCGGCGGCTTCGGCGGACCGGACGGGCTCGCCGCCTGGCTGCGCGCCGAGCGGGTGGCCGCGGTCGTCGACGCCACCCACCCGTTCGCGGCCGTCATGTCGCGCAACGCCGCGGCGGCCGCCGCCACCACCGGGGTGCCGCTGCTGGCGCTGCGCCGCCCCGGCTGGGCACGGGTGGCGGGTGACCGCTGGCATCCGGTGGAGTCGCTGGAGGCCGCCGCCGCCCTGCTCCCCGGGCTCGGCCGGCGGGTCTTCCTCACCACCGGCCGCCAGGGCATCGGCGCCTTCGCCCACCTGGACGGCCTGCACTTCCTGGCCCGCTCGGTCGACCCGCCCGAGCCGCCGGTGCCCGCCGCCCTCGACGTGCTGCTCGACCGCGGGCCGTTCACCCTGGACGGCGAGCGGGCGCTGTTGCGCGAGCACCTGATCGACGTCGTGGTCACCAAGGACAGCGGCGGCGCCGCGACCGCCCCCAAGCTCACCGCGGCCCGCGAACTCGGCCTGCCGGTCGTGGTCGTGGAGCGCCCGGCGCCACCGGCCGGCGTGCCGGTCGCCGAGTCCGTACCGGCGGCCCTGGGCTGGCTCGCCGCACGCGGTCTCACTCCTCGGTAGGGCGGGTGACGTCCGTCGCCCGCCCTGCCAGGATGGGCCGATGAGAGACGATGAACGCACCCGGACCGAGCAGACCGCCGACGAACGCGCCACCCTGGTCAGCTTCCTGGACTTCCAGCGCGACACCCTCGCGATGAAGTGCACCGGGCTGACCACCGACCAGCTCCGCGCGCGCGTCCTCCAGCCGTCCGCGCTCTCGCTGCTCGGCATCGTCCGCCACCTCGCCGAGGTCGAGCGCGGCTGGTTCCGCAACACCTTCAACAACGAGGACCGGCCCGGCTTCTGGAAGCACCCCGACGGCAGCTTCGCCGAGTTCGACGTCGACACCGCCGACCCCGAGGAGGCCTTCGCCGTCTGGCGCGGCGAGTGCGACCACGCCCGGGAACTCGTCGCCGCCGCCGAGTCGTTGGACGTACTCGGACACCACGGCGAGGAGGCCTTCTCGCTCCGCTGGATCCTCACCCACATGATCGAGGAGTACGCCCGCCACAACGGCCACGCCGACCTGCTGCGCGAGCACCTGGACGGCGAGACCGGGGAGTAGCGGGCGCATGCGCTTCAAAGCGGCTGGACGTCGCCGGACTGCCGGCCGGCCTCGACGGGTGAGGCCGGCCGGCCGGGCGCCCGTCAGATGTCGCGGAAGGTCTCGATCTGGGCGCCGATCGAGTTGAGGCGCTCGGCGAGGTCCTCGTAACCGCGGTTGATGACGTACACGTTGCGCAGCACCGAGGTGCCCTTGGCGGCGAGCATCGCGAGCAGGATGACCACGGCCGGACGCAGCGCCGGCGGGCAGACCATCTCGGCGGCGCGCCAGCGGGTGGGGCCCTGGACGAGCACCCGGTGCGGGTCGAGCAGCTTGATGTCGGCGCCGAGCCGGGTGAGTTCGGTCAGGTAGATGGCGCGGTTGTCGTACACCCAGTCGTGGATCATCGTGGTGCCGTGCGCGGACGCGGCGATCGCGGCGAAGAACGGCACGTTGTCGATGTTGATGCCGGGGAACGGCATCGGGTGGATGGTGTCGACCGGCGCGGTCAGCTTGGAGGGGCGCACGGTGAGGTCGACCAGCCGGGTGTAGCCGTTGTGGGCCCGGTACTCGGCGGTGCGGTCGTAGTCGAGGCCCATGCCCTCCAGCACCGCGAGCTCGATCTCCAGGAACTCGATCGGCACCCGGCGGATCGTCAGCTCGGAGGAGGTGACGACGGCGGCGGCGAGCAGGCTCATCGCCTCCACCGGGTCCTCGGCGGGGGTGTAGTCGACGTCGCGGGTGATCTCCGGCACGCCGTGCACGGTGAGGGTGGTGGTGCCGATGCCCTCGATCCGCACACCCAGCCGCTCCAGGAAGAAGCAGAGGTCCTGGACCATGTAGTTGGGCGAGGCGTTGCGGATGACGCTGACGCCGTCGTGCCGGGCGGCGGCGAGCAGGGCGTTCTCGGTGACGGTGTCGCCGCGCTCGGTCAGCACGATCGGCCGGTCCATCGGCGCGCCGGGCTGGACGGAGGCGTGGTAGGCGCCCGAGGTGGTGGCGACCTCCAGGCCGAAGCGGCGCAGCGCCGTCAGGTGCGGCTGGACGGTACGGGTGCCCAGGTCGCAGCCGCCGGCGTACGGGATGGCGAAGCGGTCGGCGCGGTGCATCAGCGGGCCGAGGAACATCAGCACGCTGCGGGTGCGACGGGCGGCCTCGACGTCCATCGCCGCGAGGTCGAGCTCGGCGGGCGGGGTGAGTTCGAGGTCGCGGCCCTCGTTGGTCCAGCGGCTCTTGACCCCGATGCTGGTGAGCACCTCGAGGATCCGGTAGACCTCCTCGATCCGGGCGACCTGGCGGATCGTGGTGCGGCCGGTGGTCAGCAGCGAGGCGCAGAGGATCGCGACGCAGGCGTTCTTGCTGCTGCGGACGTCGATCGCGCCGGAGAGCTGGGTGCCGCCGGCGACGCGCAGGTGCATCGGGCCGGCGTAGCCGAGGGAGACGATCTCGCTGTCGAGGGCTTCGCCGATCCGGGCGATCATCTCAAGGCTGACGTTCTGCTTGCCCTGTTCGATGCGGTTGACCGCGCTCTGGCTGGTGCCGAGTGCCTCGCCGAGCTGGGCCTGGGACCAACCACGGTGCTGGCGCGCGGTGCGGATGAGGGTGCCGATACGGGTGAGATAGTCGCCTGTCACTCGCCAGACCATATCTCATGCTTGAGATAGCAACAGAACTCAGGGTGGGCGTTGCGCCACTTATGTCCATTTCTGCTCCGGATTGACGAGGCATCGGCACACCACCGCCACACTCCTGCTACGGATCCGGCGCCCCAGCCCCTCAGGGCCCGAGCGGCTCCGCCCGGCCCACGACGCTGCCGGCCCGGTCGATGCAGATGACGTCCACCGTGACGGGTGAGCCGACCAGGACCCCGAGCGCGGTCGCCCGGGCCGCCTCGGCGACGAGATCACCGAGCGGGACGCCGGCGGCGCGGCAGAGCTGGATCGCCTCCAGGGCGGTGTTGGCCGCCGCGACCGCGGCGGCCAGCTCCGGTCCGGCGCCCCCGGTGCGGGCCAGGGCGGCCAGATGGCCCTGGTCGACCTGGGAGCGCGCCGAGTGCAGGTCGAGGTGGCCGGCGGCCAGCTTGGAGAGCTTGGCGAAGCCGCCCGCGACGGTCAGGCGGGGCACCGGGTGGCGCTTCAGGTACTTGAGCACCGCCCCCGCGAAGTCGCCCATGTCCAGCAGCGCGTCCTCGGGCAGGCCGTGCACGTCGGCGGCCACCTTCTCCGAGGTCGAGCCGGTGCAGCCCGCGACGTGGGTGCGCCCGGCGGCCCGGGCCACGTCCACCCCGCGCCGGATGGAGTCGATCCAGGCGGAACAGGAATAGGGGACGACGATCCCGGTCGTGCCGAGGATCGAGAGCCCGCCGAGGATGCCCAGGCGCGGGTTCCAGGTGGAGCGGGCGATCTCCTCGCCGTGGTCGACGGAGACCTCCACCACGACGTCCCCGCCGCCGCCGAACTCGGCCGCCACCTCGGCGACGGCGTCCCGGATCATCTGCCGGGGCACCGGGTTGACGGCCGGCTCGCCGACGGCCAGCGGCAGCCCGGCCTTGGTGACCGTCCCGACGCCCGGACCGGCCCGGAACACCACCCCGCTGCCCGGTTCCCCCGCCCACACCGTCGAGCGGATCAGCGCACCGTGCGTCACATCCGGGTCGTCCCCGGCGTCCTTCACCACGCCGGCCATCGCCCGGCCGCCCGCCCGCTCCTCGGCGGCCAGCGCGAAGCCGGGCCGCTGCCCCTTCGGCAGGGTGATCACCACCGGATCGGGGAACGCGCCCGTCAGCAGCGCCTGGTAGGCCGCCTTGGTCGCCGCCGTCGCGCAGGCGCCCGTCGTCCATCCGGGTCGCAGCCCGCTGCTCTTCAGCTGCCCGGCCCGTCCACCGACCTCAGCCACGCCGATCGCTCCTCGCCTTGTCCGGGCCGCCGGATTCTCCGTGTTCCCCCCGGTTCTCCCGCCCCTTCCCGGCGCCACCGGGAAGGGGCGGGACGCTCACGCCTCCGGGTAGCGGCGCGGGGTCCAGACGACCTGGGTGCCGTTGCCGCGTTCGACGGCCCGCGTCTGCGAGGAGCCGATCAGCAGGATGGTCCGCATGTCGACCTCGGCGGGGTCGAGGTCGCCGAGGCGGACGGTGCGGACCCGCTCGGTCGGGCCGCCGACGTCGCGGGCCATCACCACCGGGGTCCGCGGGGCCCGGTACTCCAGGAGGAGGTCACGGGCCAGGCCGACCTGGGTGGTGCGGGAGCGCGAGCCGGGGTTGTAGAGGGCGAGCACGAGGTCGGCCTCCGCCGCCGCGCGCAGCCGCTTGGCCACGACCTCCCAGGGCTTGAGCCGGTCGGAGAGCGAGACCACCGCGTAGTCGTGGCCGAGCGGGGCGCCGGCCCGGGAGGCGGCGGCGTGCGCGGCGGTCATCCCCGGGACGATCCGGACCGGGACGTCGCGGTAGGCGTCCTCGCAGGCGACCTCCAGGACGGCGGTGGCCATCGCGAAGACGCCCGGGTCGCCGGAGGAGACGACCGCGACGTGGTGGCCGCGCCGGGCGAGGTCGAGGGCGAACTCGGCGCGCTCGGACTCCACCTTGTTGTCGGAGCCGTGGCGCTGCTGGCCGGGGCGCGCGGGCACCCGGTCCAGGTAGGTGGTGTAGCCGACCAGGTCGGTGGCGGCGGCCAGGGCACCGCGCGCCTCGGGGGTGAGCCAGAGCGGGCCGGCCGGGCCGGTGCCGATGACGGTCACACTGCCGGGGCCGTCGGCCGGCGGGGCCGGGTGCTCCAGCGGCGCGACCTTGCTGGGCAGGACCGCGACCGAGAAGTACGGGACGGTCCCGGGGTCGATGTCGGCCAGCGGACCGGTCCGCTCGCCCGGCATGAAGGCCCGCTCGACGTACTGGGCGTCGGCCAGCCGGCCGGCCCGCTCCAGGGCGCGGCGGACGGTGGGGAAGGTGCGGCCCAGCTTCATGACGACGGCGGAGTCGGCGGAGGCGATCCGCGCGGTCAGCTCCTCCTCGGGCAGCGTGCCCGGGATGACGGTGAGCGTCTCCTCGGCCTCGGTGAGCGGCTGCCCGAGCCGGGCGGCGGCGGCGCTGACCGAGGTCACGCCGGGCACCACCTCGGTGGGGTAGCGGTGCGCGAGGCGCTTGTGCATGTGCTGGTAGGAGCCGTAGAAGAACGGGTCCCCCTCGGCGAGCACGACGACGTCGCGGCCGGCGTCGAGGTGGGCGGCCAGCCGGCCGGCGGCCTCCTCGTAGAAGTCGTCCAGCGCGCCGCGGTAGCCGCCGGGGTGGTCGGTGGTCTCGACCGTGAGCGGGTAGACCAGCTTCTCCTCGATCTGACCGCCCGTCAGATACCGCTCGGCGATGGACCGGGCGATGGACCGGCCGTGCCGGGCGCTGTGGTAGGCCACCACGTCGGCCTTGCCGATGAGTTCGGCGGCGCGGACGGTGACCAGCGACGGGTCACCCGGGCCGAGCCCGACCCCGTACAGCCGGCCGGTCTGCTGAGCGTCCGTCACTCTTCTTCACTCGCAATCGCGTTGATGGCGGCGGCGGCGATCGCGCTGCCGCCTCGCCGGCCCCGCACCACCAGGTGCTCCAGACCGGAGGGGTGCGCGGCCAGGGCCTCCTTGGACTCGGCCGCGCCGATGAAACCGACCGGGACGCCGATCACGGCGGCCGGGCGCGGCGCGCCCGCCTCGATCAGCTCCAGCAGCCGGAAGAGCGAGGTCGGCGCGTTGCCGACGGCGACCACCGCGCCCTCCAGCCGGGGCAGCCACAGCTCCATGGCGGCGGCGCTGCGGGTGTTGCCCATCCGGCGCGCCAGCTCGGGCACCGACGGGTCGGTGAGGGTGCAGATCACCTCGTTGTCGGCGGGCAGCCGCTTGCGGGTGACGCCGCTGGCCACCATGTTCACGTCGCAGAGGACCGGCGCCCCGGCGCGCAGGGCCGCGCGGGCGGAGGCGACCGCGCCCGGTGAGTACACCAGGTCCTCGACCAGGTCGGTCATGCCGCAGGCGTGGATCATCCGCACCGCGACCTGGGCCACGTCGGCGGGCAGGGCGGCGAGGTCGGCCTCGGCCCGGATGGTGGCAAAGGACTGGCGGTAGATGGACGCGCCGTCCTTCTCGTACTCGATCACTTCGTGGTCCTCCTGGCCTCGGCGACCGCCTCGGCCATCTCCTCGTTCGTCACAGCCACGGCGGTGTCCCGCCCCGGCGGGGCACCCTGCACCACCACCCGGTATCCCTGCCCGGTCGCCAGGACGTCGACCCATCGCCCGGCCGGGTGACCGCAGCGGCGCTCGCAGCCCGACCAGTGCACCGGCAGGCCGCCGGTCCCGGCCGCCTCCAGCGCACCAGCGGCGTCGGCCCGGACATCGGCCCGGGACGACCCGCAGCCGGGCAGCCCGGTACAGGCGGTGGCCCGCTCCCAGGCGGCTCCGGGCACGGTCCGGAAGCCGGCCGCCGCCAGGTCGGCGAGCCGCGCGGCGGGCGCGCCGGGCAGCACCACCCCGCGCCAGGGGGTGAGCCGCAGCTCCCCCTCGGCCGCGTCGGCCAGCACCCGCCACTGCGCGGCCGAGGCCGAGCCGAAGCGCTGGGCGACCGACAGGCCGCCGGGCACCGCGCCGAGCGGCGGCGGCGTACCGGCGAACGCCGGCAGCCTGACCGTCCCGGCCGGCAGCAGGTCGGGGACCTCCCGCAGGTGCCAGGCCTCGCGGCCGGTGGCGCGCAGCACGGCCAGGAAGTCCCGGACCACCGCCAGCGCCGCGTCCACGGCCCGCGCGGCCGGGACGGGCCGCGCGGCGGCCGACCGACCCAGGCGCAGCAGCGCGCTGCCGTCCGGTCCTGCGATCAATGTCACATCGGCGTTGAGCGCGGCCACGTCACCGCGGCCGTCGTCCAGGGCGAACAGGAACTTGCCGGAGAGCCCCGCCGCCCACGGGCTCGCGCACAGCTTGGTGTCCAGCTCGCGCACCCAGGCCCGGACATCGGTGTAGCCGCCGCCGGGGCCGGGCGAGGCGACGATGTTGCGGACCCGCTCGTGGGTGTCGGAGGGCAGCAGCCCGGCCGACCGCAGCCGCTCGCCGAGTTCGGCCCCGCAGTCCGGAGCGAGGCCGCGCAGCTGGATGTTGCCGCGTGAGGTGATCTCCAGGGCGCCGTCGCCCAGCGCCGCCGCGGCCCCGGCCAGCGCCCGCGCCTGATCGACCGTCAGCAGTCCGCCGGGCAGGCGGACCCTGGCCAGGGCGCCGTCGGCGGCGGTATGCAGACGAAGCGCCCCCGGGCAGGCGTCCGCGCGGCCCCGGTCGGGCACGGCGGCGCCCGGCGCGGTCGCGTCGGGTGTCGGTGGCATGGCCGCGAGCATACAGATGATCCGATCGGTTGCCCCTGTCCTTCCGGTCACACTCCCGGCCGCTCTCCCCCAGGTCAGCCGTACCCCGTACGATGCTGCCGGGCGGCCCCGCGGGCCGCCCGCACGCCAGCGACGGCGCAGGGGAGGAAGCCGGTGCAAGCCCGGTGCGGTCCCGCCACTGTGACCACGGTTCAAACGCCGTGGAAGCCAGGAACTCCTGCCGTCCTCCACCGGCCCGGGGCGCGGACCCCGAGGAAGGCTTGACGCCATGCGCCGCCGCATGCCCGCGACCCCGCCGTCGCCCGTGCCTCCACGGGCGACCCCGTCGTCGCCCGTGCCCATGCCCGCCATCGAGGCCGGGAGGGCCTTCGCATGATCCTGCTGCTGTCGACATCCGACACCGACCTGCTCAGTGCCCGTGCCGCCGAGGGCCCCGTCGGCTACCGCCTCGGCAACCCGGCCCGGCTCTCGCCCGAGGAGCTGCCCGCCCTGCTGGAGGGCGTCGAGCTGGTCGTGGTGCGCCTGCTCGGCGGCCGCCGCGCCTGGCAGGAGGGCCTGGACGCGCTGCTGGCCGGCCCCCGCCCGGTGATCGTGCTGACCGGTGAGCAGGCGCCCGACGCCCAGCTGATGGAGCTGTCGACCGTGCCGGCCGGCATCGCCGCCGAGGCGCACGCCTACCTCGCCCACGGCGGCGCCGCCAACCTGGCCGAGCTGGGCTCCTTCCTCTCCGACACCGTGCTGCTCACCGGCCACGGCTTCGCCCCGCCCGCCTCCGCGCCCGCCTGGGGCCCGCTGGAGCGCGAGGCCCGGACGACCGAGGGCCCGATCGTCGCGGTGCTCTACTACCGCGCCCACCACATGAGCGGGAACACCGCCTTCGTCGACACCCTCTGCCGGGCGATCGAGGACCAGGGCGCGCAGGCCCGGGCGTACTACTGCGCCTCGCTGCGCGGCGCCGAGCCCGAACTGCTGGCCGCGCTCGGCGAGGCCGACACACTGGTCACCACCGTGCTGGCCGCCGGCGGCACCCGCCCGGCCGACGCGCAGGCCGGCGGCGACGAGGAGGCCTGGGACGCCGGCGCGCTCGCCGCCCTGGACCGCCCGATCCTCCAGGCGCTCTGCCTCACCTGGTCGCGCGCCCAGTGGGAGGCCAGCGACGACGGGCTCTCCCCGCTGGACACCGCCACCCAGATCGCCGTCCCGGAGTTCGACGGCCGGCTGATCAGCGTCCCGTTCTCCTTCAAGGAGCTGGACGAGGACGGCCTCACCGTCTACGCCGCCGACCCCGAGCGCGCCGCCCGGGTCGCCGGCACCGCCGTCCGGCACGCCCGGCTGCGGCACATCCCGGCCGCCGAGCGGCGGCTGGCGCTCGTGCTGTCCGCGTACCCGACCAAGCACGCCCGGGTCGGCAACGCCGTCGGCCTGGACACCCCGGCCAGCGCGATGCGCCTGCTGGCGCGCCTGCGCGCGGAGGGCATGGACCTCGGCACGGACCTGCCGGGGCTGGACACCGTCGACGAGGGCTCCCACGAGGGCGACGCCCTCATCCACGCGCTGATCGCGGCCGGCGGCTACGACCAGGACTGGCTCACCGAGGACCAGCTGGCCCGCAACCCGGTCCGCATCCCGGCCGCCGACTACCGCCGCTGGTACGCCACCCTCCCCGGGGCCCTGCGCGCGAACGTCGAGGAGCACTGGGGCCCGGCCCCCGGCGAGCTGTACGTCGACCGCTCGCAGAACCCGGACGGCGACATCGTGCTGGCCGCGATCCGCTCCGGCAACCTGCTGGTGCTGATCCAGCCGCCGCGCGGCTTCGGCGAGAACCCGGTCGCGATCTACCACGACCCCGACCTCCCGCCCTCGCACCACTACCTGGCCGCCTACCGCTGGATCGCGGCCGCCCAGGAGGACGGCGGCTTCGGCGCCGACGCCGTCATCCACCTCGGCAAGCACGGCAACCTGGAGTGGCTGCCGGGCAAGACCGCCGCGCTCTCCGCCGAGTGCGGCCCGGACGCCGTCCTCGGCGACCTCCCGCTGATCTACCCCTTCCTGGTCAACGACCCGGGCGAGGGCACCCAGGCCAAGCGCCGCGCGCACGCCACCCTGGTCGACCACCTCGTCCCGCCGATGGCCCGCGCCGACTCCTACGGCGACATCGCGCGGCTGGAGCAGCTGCTGGACGAGCACTCCAACATCGCCGCGATGGACCCGGCCAAGCTGCCCGCGATCCGCGCCCAGATCTGGACGCTGATCCAGGCCGCCAAGCTCGACCACGACCTCGGCCTGGACGAGCGCCCCGAGGACGACGGCTTCGACGACTTCCTGCTGCACGTCGACGGCTGGCTCTGCGAGATCAAGGACGCCCAGATCCGCGACGGCCTGCACGTCCTGGGCCAGGCGCCGGCCGGCACCGACCGGGTCAACATCGTGCTCGCCATCCTGCGCGCCCGGCAGATCTGGGGCGGCGTCAGCGCGCTGCCCGGCCTGCGCGAGGCACTCGGCCTGGACGAGGCCGCGCTGACGCTGGGCGCCACCGACGCGGCCGAGGCGCAGGCGCGCGCCCTGGTCGAGGCGATGGAGGCCGAGGACTGGGCGCCGGAGGCCGTCGAGAAGGTCGCCGCCGGGCTGCCGGACGCCGTCGCCGAGGTGCTCGCGTTCGCCGCCGCCCAGGTGGTGCCGCGCCTGGCGGCCACCACCGACGAGCTGGACGCCGTGCTGCACGCGCTCGGCGGCGGCTTCGTCCCGGCCGGGCCCTCCGGCTCGCCGCTGCGCGGCCTGGTCAACGTGCTGCCGACCGGCCGCAACTTCTACTCCGTCGACCCGAAGGCCGTGCCCAGCAAGCTCGCCTGGGAGACCGGCCAGGCGCTCGCCGCCTCGCTCGTCGAGCGCTACACCGCCGACAACGACGGCGCCTTCCCGCCCTCGGTCGGGCTCTCGCTCTGGGGCACCAGCGCCATGCGCACCGCCGGCGACGACATCGCCGAGGCCTTCGCCCTGCTGGGTGTGCGCCCGGTCTGGGACGACGCCTCGCGCCGGGTCACCGGTCTGGAGCCGATCTCCCTGGCCGAGCTGGGCCGCCCGCGGATCGACGTCACGCTGCGCATCTCGGGCTTCTTCCGGGACGCCTTCCCGCACGTGGTCGCCCTGCTGGACGACGCCGTGCGCCTGGCCGCCGCCCAGGAGGAGGCCGACGCCGACAACTACGTGCGGGCCCACGTCCAGGCCGACCTGGCCGTCCACGGCGACGAGCGCAAGGCCACCGTCCGGGTCTTCGGCTCCCGCCCGGGCACCTACGGCGCCGGCCTGCTCCAGCTGATCGACAGCCGCGACTGGCGCACCGACGCCGACCTGGCCGAGGTGTACACGGTCTGGGGCGGCTACGCGTACGGGCGCGGACTGGACGGGCGGCCGGCCCGCGAGGAGATGGAGACGGCGTACAAGCGGATCACCGTCGCCGCGAAGAACACCGACACCCGCGAGCACGACATCGCCGACTCGGACGACTACTTCCAGTACCACGGCGGCATGGTCGCCACCGTGCGGGCGCTCACCGGCAAGGCCCCGACCGCCTACATCGGCGACTCGACCCGCCCGGAGACCGTCCGCACCCGCACGCTGACCGAGGAGGCGGCCCGGGTCTTCCGCGCCCGGGTGGTCAACCCGCGCTGGATGGAGGCGATGCGCCGGCACGGCTACAAGGGCGCCTTCGAGATGGCGGCGACGGTCGACTACCTCTTCGGCTACGACGCCACCACCGGGGTCGTCGCCGACTGGATGTACGAGAAGCTGACCCAGGAGTACGTCCTCGACCCGGTCAACCGCGAGTTCCTGGCCGAGGCCAACCCCTGGGCGCTGCACGGCATCAGCGAGCGCCTGCTGGAGGCGGCCGAGCGCGGGCTCTGGGAACAGCCCGACCCGGCGCTGATCGAGCAGCTCCAGGCCGCGTTCCTGGAGACCGAGGGCGATCTGGAGGGCGACGAGGGCTGACGCGGCCGCGGCCGGTCGCTGCCGGGGTCCTATCACCCGTTCGGGTGACAGGACCCTGGCAGTGATCGCCGCCGAAGCGGACAATACGGGGCATGTCCCGCCGCCTCACGCTGCCCCGGCCTGCCCTCGGGGCGTCCATCGCTCCGGACCGTGCCGTCCGGGGCCGCCGCTACCGTGCCCGGCTGGCCGCCCTGGCCGCCGGGGCGGTGCCGGTGCTCGCCTTCCCGGCCCCCGGCGTCGCCGCGCTCGCCTGGGTCGCGCTGGTGCCCGGCCTGCTGCTGATGCAGCGGGCGCCCGGCGCGCGGGAGGCGGCGGTGCGCGGCTGGTGGTTCGGCGCGGGGTTCATCCTCACCGGGATGTACTGGCTGATCCCGTCCATCGGGCCGGCGCTGCCGGTGCTCGCGGTCCTGTTCGGGGCCCTGCAGGCGGGGGTGGGGTACGCCGTGTGGCGGCTGCTGCGCCCGCCGCTGACCACACGTCGGGCGCTGTCCGCCCTGGTGGTCGTCCCCGCGGTCTGGCTGACCACCGAGTACGCCCGCTCCTGGCACGCCCTCGGCGGACCGTGGGCGCTGCTCGGCGCCACCCAGTGGCAGCACCCGGCCGTCCTCGCGCTGGCCTCGGTCGGCGGGATCTGGCTGGTCAGCGCCGCCGTGGTGGCCGTGAACACCGGCGTGCTGATCGTGCTGACCGCCACCGGGTGGCGGCCCCGCGCCCTGGCGGCCCTGGCCGCGGTGCTCGTCCTGGCGGCCGGGCCGCTGCTGTTCGCGCTGCGCCCCGCGCCCGCCGGCGCCGGGGCGGTCACCGTGGCGCTGGTCCAGCCCGGCATCGTCGAGGATCCGCAGGCCCGGTTCGAGGCCAGTGCCACCGCGACCGCGGCCCTGGGCGGGCGGCCGGCCGACCTGATCGTCTGGGGCGAGAGCAGCACCACCGCCGACCTGGACCGCGACCCGGCCGCGACGGACCGGCTGCGCCGCCTCTCCGCCGTCACCGGCGCCGAGATCCTGGCGGGCGAGGACGCCCGCAAGGCCGACGGACGGATCTCCAAGGACGCGGTGCTGATCTCCCCCGCCGGGACGGTCGACCGCTACCGCAAGATCCGGCTGGTGCCGTTCGGCGAGTACATCCCGCTGCGCCCGCTGCTGGGCTGGATCGCCGGCGTCAGCCGGGCGGCGGGCGAGAACCGGGCCCCCGGGAGCGCGTTCCACGTCCTCCCGGCCACCGACCGCACCGGGGCGCCGCTGCCGGTCGGCGCGCTGATCTGCTTCGAGTCGGCCTTCCCCGACATGTCCCGGACCGCCGCCCGGGACGGCGCCCGGCTGCTGGTCTACCAGTCCTCGACCTCGACCTTCCAGCGCACCTGGGCGCCCGAGCAGCACGTCTCGCTGGCCGCGATCCGGGCCGCCGAGACCGGCCGCCCGGCCGTCCAGGCCTCGCTCACCGGGGTCTCGGCCGCCTTCGACGCGCAGGGCCGCGAACTGGCCCGGTTCGGGACGGACCGCACCGGCGCCCTGACGGTCCGGCTGCCGCTCACCGCGCCGTCCACGGTGACCTGGTACGACCGGGTCGGCGACGTGGTCCCGGCCGCCGCCCTGCTGGTGACGGCCGGTGCGGTGCTGACCGCCCGGCTCGGCGGCCGCGGCGCGCGCCGGGGCGACGGCGCCGATGCGGGGGCCGGGGCCGGGGCCGCCGCGGAGGCGGAGGCCGAGTAGCGGGCCGGCCGAGCCGGCCCGCTCCGGGGGTGGTTCAGCCCTCCGCCCCCGCCAGGTGCACCGCGAAGGCCGCGCCCTGCGGGTCGCGCAGCACGGCGACCCGGGGCCCGTCCGGCATCGAGGTGGGCGGCATCAGGACCTCGGCGCCCAGGGCGGCGGCCCGGGAGGCGGTCACGTCCACGTCCGCGACCGCGAAGTAGGGCAGCCAGTGCGGCGGCACCTGTGGCGGGAAGCGGTCGTCCATCGTCAGCATCCCGCCGAAGTCGGCGTCGGCCAGGCCCCACTGCGGGTAGACCTCGGAGGGGCGGACCGTCCAGCCGAACACCGCCGGGTAGAACGCGCGGGCCCGGTCGGGGTCCCGGGTGAGCAGTTCCACCCAGCCGAGCGCGCCCGGGCTGTTGAGCACCTCGACGCCCGCCAGCGTCTGCCCCTGCCAGAGCCCGAACACCGCGCCGGACGGGTCGGCGGCGATCGCGAACCGGCCCAGGCCCAGCGCCGCCATCGGCTCGACGACGATGCTGCCGCCCGCGCCGGTGATCCGGGCGGCGGACGCGTCCGCGTCCTCGACCGCGAAGGAGACGCTCCAGGCCGTCGGCTGGTCCTCCCCGTAGAGCGGGGCGACGGCGGCCGCGATCGCGCCGTCCAGCTTCATGAAGGTGTAGTCGCCGGCCTCCGGCGGAGCGTCGAGTTCGACGGCCTGCCAGCCGAACAGCTCGCCGTAGAACCGCTTGGCGCCCGCCGGGTCGGAGCTGCCGTGCTCCACCCAGCAGGGACCGCCGACCGTCACCGTCCGCTGCTTCATCTCGCCCTGCTCTCAGCCGATTTCGAGGATCAGTTTGCCGCGTGCGTGCCCGGACTCGACCTGCGCGAGTGCCTCGGCGGCCCGGGCCAGCGGATGCCGGCCGGTGAGGTGCACGTCCAGGTCGCCGGCCGCCACCAGGTCGGCCAGGGCGGCCAGGGACTCGGGTGTGGTGGCCCGGGTGACGAGCCGGCCGCCGAGCTCCGCCACGGTCGGCGGGTCGACGGTGGAGACCAGCTTCGAACGGTCGGCCAGGGTCTCGGCCGCGGCCCGCAGATCGGCCCCGCCGACCAGGTCGAGGATGCCGTCCACGCCGTCCGGCGCGACCGCCCCGATCCGCTCCGCCACACCGTCGCCGTACCGGACCTGGACCGCGCCCAGCGACTCCACGTAGCCGCGGTTGGCGTCGCTCGCCGTGCCGACGACCCGGATGCCCCGGCTGCGGGCGATCTGCGCGGCCGCGCTGCCGACACCGCCGGCGACCCCGAGGATCAGCAGTGTCTGCCCGGCCCCCACGCCGACGTCCCGGACCCCGTCGTCGGCGGTCGCCGCCGCCACCGGGAGGGTCGCCGCCTCCGCGAAGCCGAGGCCCGCGGGTTTGACCGCGCTCATCGCCGCGAGCAGCAGGGTCTGCTCCGCGTAGGCGCCGGCGGCCGCGATCCCGAACACCTCGTCGCCGGGGGTGAACCCCGTGACGTCCGGGCCGATCCGCTCCACCACCCCCGCCGCCTCCTGGCCCAGCACGGCGGGCAGCACGCGGTCCTGCCCCAGGAGCCCGCGCCGGATCTTCCAGTCCACCGGGTTCACGCCGGCCGCCCGGACGGCGATCGCCAACTGTCCCGGGCCGGGCTCCAGCACCGGCCGGTCCAGGAACTCCTGGGTCTGCGGCCCGCCGTAGTCGACGAACCCGAACGCCTTGACCATCCTCGATCCACTCCTCCGCCGGTGCCCCCGTTCCCCCGCCCCAGCATGCGGGCCGGACCGGCGCCGGTCCGCCGCTGCTGGGCCGAACGGGCGTGCGAGCCGCCGGGGGGTGGGCGGGGGCGCCGGGTGTCCGGCGCCTCGCCCGCCGGCGGGCGTTGACGAACCGCGCCCCGATCCGTTTGGTTGGTGTCGCCGACAAAACCCCCTCAACCATGAGGAACCATGACCACAGCCAGCACCGCCACCGTCTTCCGCGACATCCGGCCCCACAGCCGCGCCGCACCCGTCGAGCTGATCGCCGCCGGCGGGCTGCTGGTCGAGCGGGTGCCCGAGGGCGCGCGGGTGGAGGTCGTGGAGGGCGGCGGGCGGATCGCGCTGCCGACCCTGGTGGACGCGCACATCCACCCGGACAAGACCGCCTGGGGCGAGCCCTGGTACAGCCGGCGCCCGGCGAGCGGCCTGCCGGAGTACGTCCGGGGCGACGTGGAACTGTACGAGCGGCAGCGCACCCCGCTCGCCGAGCGGGCCGAGCGGCTGGCCGACGCCGGCATCGGGCTGACCACGGTCGCGCCCTCGGCCCACCAGGTGCTGCCGTTCCGTGAGTTGGCGGCACACGGGGTCCAGGTCGGGCTCGGCTCGGACGGCGTACGGGACTCCTGGAGCCCGTTCGGCAACGCCGACATGCTGCACCGGGCCCACCTGCTCGGCTGGACCACCGACGCGCGGACCGACACCCAGCTGGCCGAGTGCTTCGCCCTCGCGTCCGCCGGGGGCGCCGAACTGCTGGGCCTGCCCGCCGCCGACCTCACCCCGGGTTCACCCGCCGACTTCATGCTGGTGACGGGCGAGTGCCTGCCCCAGGTGGTGGTCGACCTGCCGGAGCGCGAACTGGTCGTCCGGGCCGGGCGGGTGGTGGCCCGCAACGGCCGGTTCCTGGGCTGACCGCGGCACCGGGCCGCCCCCGGTGCGTCAGCCCCGGTCGTGGTCCCCCGTCCGTCCGTCGATCAGCTCGCGCAGGATGTCCAGGTGGCCCGCGTGCCGGGCGGTCTCGGTCGCCATGTGGATCAGCACCCAGCGCAGCGACACCTCGTCGCCGAACCAGGCCCGGCCGAGATCGTCGAGCTCGAACTCCTCGATCACCTGGTTGGCACTGGCCCGGGCGCGGGCGTAGAAGGTCAGGATGTCGGCCGTGGACTCGTCCGGCCGCACCCGCATGTCGGACTGGTCGTCCTCGTCGAGGTCGAACGGCAGCGGACCGGTCTCACGGCCGAACGCCTGGCAGAACCAGCCGAGTTCGGCGCCACCGAGGTGCTTGACCAGCCCCAGCAGCGTCGTCCCGGACGCCGTTATCGGCCGGCGCAGCTGCTCGTCGTCCAGGCCCTCCAGCTTCCACAGCACCGCGTCGCGGTGCCGGTCGAGAGCCACGAACAGGCTCTCCTTCTCCGCCCCTTGGAAGGGCACGCGCTTCGTCATGCGCGGACCCTAACAGGCGGCCGGGCCGATGGGGACGGTCAACGCCCCATCGGCCCGGCCCAGTTCACCGCGCGCGCCCCGCTCTACCGGGTGGCGCGCTCCACCCCGACCCACAGCTGCGCCTCGGCCACACCGTCGGACGGGAACCGTGTGCGCAGGATCTCCGGCCCCGGCCGGGTCTCGTAGGGATTGGACGGGAACCACTGGGTGTAGACGTCCCGCCACATCTCCTGGAGCGCCCGCGGGAACGCCCCCGTGGTGGAGAACACCGCCCAGGTGCCGGCCGGCACCTCCCGCACGTCCAGACCGTCCGGGACGACGGTGTCCGCACCCGCCACCACCGCGTGGTAGTAGTCGAGTTCGACGCCCTCCTCGCGACTGTCCGAGAAGAACTCGGTGACCGAGACGACGCCGTCCGGGTCCTGGTCCGAGAGGGCGGCGATCCGGTCGACGACCTCCGGCGCGATCCCCCGGATGAACGCGGCGATGGCCGGGTTCACCCCCTCGTGGACCAACGGGACCCGGGCCCGTCGGCCGACCACCCGGAACGCGGGCTTCTCCACGATGCGGTACTCCATGCTGCTACTCCCTTCGACGACGAGTCGGAAGGACATCCGGGGCTGGGACCGCAGCACCGCACCGCCGCGCCGGGCCTCCCCCGGGCCGACGCCGTGCATCGCCCGGAACGCCCGGGCGAACGCCTCCCCCGAGGTGTAGCCGTACCGGACCGCCACGTCGAGCAGCGTCCGCTCGCCGGCGAGCACCTCGGCCCCGGCCACGGTCAGCCGCCGGCGCCGCACGTACTCCGACAACGGCATCCCGGCCAGCGCGGAGAACATCCGCCGGAAGTGGTACTCCGACGTCCGCGCGATCCGCGCCAGCTCGGCCGCGTCGATCGCCCCGTCCAGGTGCTCCTCGACGTACTCCATGGCCCGGTTGACCTGCTCCAGCATCCCGACCCCGTCCTTCCCTTCACTGCCACCACCCTAGGAAGGACCCACCCTGCCGCACCCGACATCCTGTGCCCGCTCCGGTCGGGTACCGGAACGGGCACAGGAACGGGCACAGCAGCGGGCACAGGACGGCTCACGGCCCGGGGACACGGCCGCTCAGGGTCGTTCGCCCGCCGATCACCGGCCTGCGTGTCCTCAGGCGTCCGCCTCACCGGGAGGCAGCTGCGACTGGAGACGCAGCGCATACCCGGCCGAGGACTGGCTGCCCCCGTCGGCCGCTTCCAGGTACCACGGCAGGGCCTGCTCCGGCCTCCCGGCCTCCCGAAGGAGATCGGCCATCTCCCGTACAGCCAGCTGGTCGTTCGCACGCACGCGCTGTTGCAGCCAGGCGATGGCGGCCTCCAGGCCCCGGTACTTCCACAACAACCACGCCGCCTCCCGGTGGGCATGTCGTTCCCCCACACCCGCGGCCTTGGTGAACGCGGCGACGGCACCGTCCACCAGCTCCATGTCGACGCGTTGCGCGTTCGCGTCACATTTGCCCCTCAGGATCAGCCCGATCTGCATGAACGCCGTCCTGTCCCCGAGCTCCGCTGCCCGCCGGTACCACGGGAGCGCGTCATCGCCCCGCTCGGTCATCCGGTACAGAGCCGCCGCCCGGCGGATCGCCGCCAGGTCCGGCTTCGCCGCGGCCTCCAGGTAGATCGCCAGCGCTTCCTCCTGTCGCCCCTCCGTTGCCAGCAGGTCGGCCAGCGGCAGCGCGCTCAGGTCGTCCCCCTTCAGTACCGCCGCCCGGTACATGAAGACCGCCTCGTCGTCCCGCCCCAGTTCCTGCAAGCGCTCCGCGGCCTCCCGCCAGGCCTCCAGGTCGCCGGCCGATCCCGCGTCCGAGTAGAACCTCAGGGCCCTGGTCGTGTCCCCCATCTCCCACAGCAGGTGAGCCGCCTCCCGCAGCGCGATCGCGTTGCCCTCGGCGGCCCGGGCCCTCAGCCACCCCACCGCCTCCTCGGCCCTGCCGTTGCGCCGCATGAGCGAGGCCACCGCCCGTAGCGCGTCACCCGTCCCGTTGGCCGCGGCGGCCTGCTGGTACACCGCGATCGCCTCGTTGTCCCGGCCGTCCCGCAGCAGCCGTCGCGCGGCCGCGACCGCGGCGACATCGTCCCCGGCCTCCGCCAGGGTCCGCAGCCACTCGACAGCCTCGTACGGCGCGCCGCTCTCGCTCAGCAGAGCGGCCGCCGGTTCGAGAGCTTGCGCATCACCGGCCTCGGCCGCCCGCTGGTACCAGGTCGCCGCCTCCTCCAACCGCCCCGACTGCTGCAGCAGCGCCCCACCCATGACCAGCGTGTCCGTGTCGCCCCGCTCAACGGCCGTGTGAAACGTCTGGACCTTCAGCAGCGGGTCGGTATTGCGGCTCGTGGACAGGAACCGGGCCACCAGACCACGGGCGTTGGCCTCCGCCAGGGCCAGCCGCGGATCCTGTCCGGCCGCCTCGGCCAGCGCGGCCTGCTCGGCCCCGGTGAACCGTTCACGGATGTCGACGGCCGAGTCCCTGATCAGGGTCCGGGCCGCGGCGTCGGCCTGTGGGGTGGCCCCGCCCGACCGGGTCAGCACACTGGCTGTGGCCGAGACGGTGCCGATCACCAGGACCGGCGCCCGGCGCGGGTCGTGCAGCGCCTCCAGAATCTCGGCATGGACCGTCCCGGCGACGTGGCACAGGGCCCGGTCCAAGTACCGGTCGATGCCATCGAGCCACAGCACTGTGCGAGGTCCGGCCTGGGACAACGCCTCGACCACCAGCTCGCCCTTCGACGGATCCGCGGGAAACCACAGACGCCAGTTCCGGGGCAACCCCTGCAGGGCCTCCCAGCAGCTGCGGGTCTTGCCGGCGGCCCGTCCCCCACGGGCGACGATCATTGCGCTGCGGCCCTCGACGGCCCTCTGCACGACCCCGCCGATCACCTGGTCGTGCTGACGTCGCACGTACGGCACCAGGGCCGGCAACTCCCGCTCCGAATCCGGCAGCGCAAACGTCTCCCGCACGCCCAGCAGCAGCGGATTCACCTCGCTCACCGCGTGCCCGTACGGCCGGACCGCAGCCGCACGAATCCACAGCTCCCTCGCCTGCCCACCGACCACCGCCGGGTCCACCCCCGCGAGACCGGCGAGAGCCACCGCCACCGCCACGGCGTCCGCCTGCCCCCCGGGATGGGGCGACCGCAGCAACCTGCGCACGCTGTCCCGCTTGGGAGCCGAATCCAGCGAGTCGTCCAGCCGGACAGCGGCCGTGATGTCCGCCAACGACGGCACCCCGGCCTCCACGTACAACGTGTGCAACCAGTCCTTGAAGTCCCTCACCGGACCCGGCCGAACCCACTCCTGAGGCGGCGCCAGCCGGGGTCGACGCAATCCCCGGCGGCTCTCGCCCGCCCCCTTCGCCGGCGCACCGGCCCGCACCGGGGCGCCGGCCGGCGGCACACCACGGGCCCGCGGCCGCCGCCCGGCCTCGACACGCCTCCACAACTCCTCCCACACGTCGGCCTCGTACCCCACGGCGGGCGAACCGTCGAAGCCCGAGATCACCCGCATGAACACGCAGAACACCTGCAACGTGGGCACCTCCCCGGGCCGCAGCGCATCCCCCAACGTGCTCCGCGACAGACTCAGACCCATCGCCTCGGCCCGCTCCTGAACCCTGCGCAGCGACGGGCCGCCACTCAGCGCCAGCGCCGCGCGCATCACCTCCCCGAGGTGGTGCGCCTCCCCCAGCGACTCGGGCTCCCGCCAGCGGACACCGGACCGCCCGTGCCCCGCCTCCGCACCGGTCGGTGTCTTGCGCCACAGCCGCTCCGCCTTCCGCAGCTCCGACGCGGTACCTCCGCACGCACGGACGAAGGCCTTCACGACATCCAGCCGTGGACGCCGCCTCCCGGACGCCGCCCGGGAGAGCGTCGACACCGAAACACGCGGCGACGTCTCAGCGGACATCTGCGCGTACGTCTTCCCGCTACGCGCGCACAGGGCTTGCAGGTACGCGGCCAGATGCCCGGCGACCGCCCCTTCGGCGACCGCTGTCCTCGGCCTCCCCATCGCCGACGCTCACCCGCGCCGGCGTCCTGCGGCGACGGCCTTGACCAGCCGCCTCACCAACTCCGCGGCCGTCACGACGGCGGCGCTCGACAGCGCGATGATCGTCTCGATCGAGAAGCCCATCGCCGCCAGCACGACGAACACGGCCAGCACCGCGACGGCCAGGACAACGACGGCGGCGGAGACCGGCCCGTCACCATCGCGGGCCTGGCCGCGCCTACGCGGTACTCCCATCAGAATCCCCTCCACGGGTACGACAGCCCTCACACCATGTCGGATCGGGCCGGAGTCGCAGCTCCCCACCGAACCGTGCGGACAAGTCTTGAACACTCCCGGGCCCGGGACGAACGGCCGGTCCGCCGCCTCCGCCAGACCTTGAAACAACCCGCGCCGACCGCGCGGAATCTCCGCAGATCAGAGCCCTGGCATCGCACCGGCCGGCCACAAGGGGCGGCACCTGTCCGGTTTTCGGCTCGCAGATCGCGCCACCCCCGGGTTGTTGCGTGATCGTCCGGACCTCGGTGCAACAAACACGACTGCCCTCCGGACCATCCACGCTGGTCGGAGCACGTCCGCCGACGGGCCTCACCCATCGGACCAGCGCTGCGTCCGGCTCAATCTCATCGCAACTCGTCGTACCGACCCCGCGGAGCGGACGGATCGACACCTGCTCTCCCCCTGCTCTCCCGGCCACAGCGCACGACCGGTCCGGAACCACGGCCGTGCACCGACGATCGACCGTCTGGCCGGCCTCCGGCTCAGCACGCGCCGCTCCCGTCGCAGCACGCCAAGGGTGAAGAACGAGCTGAACGGCACAGCGCGTCGGAGCAGTCGCCGTCGCCCTCCCCACCTGTCTCCCGGGGCTAGAATCGGCGCTTCGCTCGTCCAGGGGGAGTTGTCGGTCATGAGTCATCGTCCACGCACGGCCGAGGCGATCTGGCAGGCCGCCGATCTGCCGGCCCGTCGGCTCGCCGGGGTGGCACTCAACCCGACCGCCGGTACGGACGTGCTGCTCGGACTGCTCGCCTGCGACTCGGCCGCCGTGCGGATGACCCTCTGCCGGGACCGGGACCTGCCGGAGGAGGTGGTGAACGCGGTGCTCACCCACCCCGACCACCGCACCCGGAGCTTCTTCGCCGCCAACCCGCACATCGACCCCGCCCAGCGCGCGCGACTGGTGGACGACGCCCACTGGCTGGTCCGCGCCCGGCTCGCTCAGGGACCGGGTTTCTCGCACGGGCGCAGCGAACTCCCGGAGCACACGGTGGTCCGGATTCTCACGACCTACGACCGCGAACACCTCGACACGCTCTACCGACAGGTCCCGAGGTCGGCGCGGTGGACGTTTCCGTCGCATCCCGAGCCGAAGGTCAGGGCCTTCGCCTGCGACTGGTGGTCGGAACTGACCCCGCGGGAACGGTCGGCCCTGCTCGCCGACCCGGACGAAGAGGTGCGCGAGCACGCCCTGCGCAACGGCAGGGACCTCGACCCCGAGTACGTCGAGCGCGTGCTCCCGGACCGGGCCTGCCATGCGCGGACCCACCTGCTGATGCACGGCGCACTCTCCCGCCGCGTGGTGGAACAGGTGCTGGCAGCCCCGGTGGGGCGCGAGGATCTGGCGATGATCGCCGGCAACCCGAGCCTCCCGCTCGACGTCCTGGCGCTGCTCGCCCGGGATCCGGACCCCCAGGTACGCGAGACGGTCGCGGGCCGACCGGAACTGACGGCTGAACAGCGGCGGGCCCTCGCCACCGACACCGACTCGGCGGTCCGCACCCGGATCTCGGTGCATCCGGCGCTCACGGAGGAGGAACGCGCCGCGATCGACTACCGGGTGAGCTCGGACGAGACCTTCGGCCGCTTCGACATCCCTGCCCGGATGTACGATCCGGCGCGGTCCCGCCACTACGCCCTCAGCGGTCACCCTCTGCTGCGTCGCCGGGCCGCACATGACCCCGGCCTGCCGCCGGACCTCGTGGCACGCCTCTCGTGCGACGCGGATCCGGGCGTGCGGGTCCTGCTCGCCCAGAACCACCCGCAAGCCCCGGCCGAGCTGCTACTGGACAGCTTCCTGGCATACACCGGCCGCGAGCGGTGGTCGCTGACGACCCGTCCGAACTTCCCCACCGAGGACCTGGCCGGCTACGCCGGGGCCGCGGACCCCATGGTCCGACGGCTCGCCCTCCTCAGCCCACAGACCCCTCCGGGCACGGTGGCCCAGCTGTCCGCGGACCCCGATCCGGACGTACGGGCCGACGCCGCCCGGCACCCGCGCCTGTCGCCGCGGCGGCTCGTCGAACTCCTCGACGACGAGGAACTCGCCCACGAGGCCGCCGCCAACCCGGCTCTGCCGCCGCCGGTGCTGGACCGCCTGGTGGCGGCGCTCGACGGGTAGGCGTGACGGTCGCGCCGGTTCTGTGCCCGCTCCGGTCGGGTAGCGGAACGGAGCGGGCACAGGAGGGGTCACGGGCCGGGGGCGCGGCCGCTCAGGATCAGATCAGGCCCTGCGCCAGCATCGCGTCCGCGACCAGCTCGAAGCCGGCGATGTTGGCCCCCACCACGTAGTTGCCCGGGTGGCCGTACCGCTCGGCCGTGGTGTAGCAGGAGTCGTGGATGTGCCGCATGATCTCGGCCAGCCGCGCCTCGGTGTGGGCGAAGGTCCAGGAGTCGCGCGAGGCGTTCTGCTGCATCTCCAGCGCACTGGTGGCGACACCGCCCGCGTTCGCCGCCTTGCCCGGCGCGAAGGCCACCCCGGCCTCCTGGAGGACCCGCACCGCCTCGGGGGTGGTGGGCATGTTGGCGCCCTCGGCGACCGCCTTCACCCCGTTGCGGACCAGCGCGATCGCGTCCGCCTCGTCCAGCTCGTTCTGGGTCGCGCAGGGCAGCGCGACCTCGCCCGGCACGCTCCACACCCCCGGCCCCTCGACGAACCGCACATGGCTGCCGCGCAGCCGCGCGTAGTCGGAGACCCGCCCGCGCTGGACCTCCTTGACCTCCTTGAGCAGCGCGAGGTCGATGCCCTTCTCGTCCACCACGTAGCCCGAGGAGTCGGAGCAGGTGACCACGGTGGCGCCGAGCTGCTGCGCCTTCTCGATCGCGTAGACGGCGACGTTGCCCGAACCGGACACCACCACCCGCCGGCCCTCCAGGCTCTCGCCCCGGGTGCGCAGCATCTCGGCGGTGAACAGCACGCAGCCGTACCCCGTCGCCTCGGTCCGGGCCTGCGCGCCGCCCCAGCCGAGGCCCTTACCTGTGAGGACACCGGACTCGTAGCGGTTGGTGATCCGCTTGTACTGGCCGAACAGGTAGCCGATCTCCCGGCCGCCGACGCCGATGTCCCCGGCCGGGACGTCGGTGTACTCGCCCAGGTGCCGGTGGAGCTCGGTCATGAAGGACTGGCAGAACCGCATGATCTCGGCGTCCGAGCGGCCCTTCGGGTCGAAGTCCGCGCCGCCCTTGCCGCCGCCGATCGGCATGCCGGTCAGGGCGTTCTTGAAGATCTGCTCGAAGCCGAGGAACTTCACGATGCCGAGGTTCACCGACGGGTGGAAGCGCAGCCCGCCCTTGTAGGGCCCGAGGACACTGCTGAACTCCACCCGGAAGCCCCGGTTCACGTGGATCCCGCCGCGGTCGTCCGACCACGGCACCCGGAAGATCAGCTGACGCTCGGGCTCGGCGATCCGCTCGACGATCCGCGCGTCGACCAGCTCGGGCCGCCGGGCCAGCACCGGCCCGAGGGTCTCCAGCACCTCCCGAACGGCCTGGTGGAACTCCCGCTCGCCCTGGTTGCGGCGCAGGATCTCGGCGTAGAGCGACTCGATGACACTGGTCCCGGCGTCGGAGGACGCCGAGGAGTACGGGGTGACCGGCATCAGATCTGGACCTTCCGTGGTCGTCGAAAATCACGCGCGAGGCGCCCCCCACGGGAACGCCGGCGGTCCCCCTCGCCATTGAGGGCATCGCACTGTCAGGCACGCCGAAGCGGCTTACCGGACCGCTGTTACGGGGGTGAGTCTTCCAGTGTTAACACCCGATGTCCGACCCCATCCACATGCTGAAACCAGGATGTCCGGGGGCGGCGGCCCATGCCCGCTGCCCCCGGGCATGCGGAAGGGGCGGTGGACATCCACGTGGATGTCCACCGCCCCTTCCTGACCCGTCCTACGGGCGGCTCACCGCCGGAGGCCAGATCTGCGATCCGGTCTCACCCGGTGCCGCCGACTCGATGTACGACTGGAGCTCGTACACGAGGACGACCCAGTACCGCTTGGTGTCCGCGAGGTGTCGGACGATCCTTCGTGCGACGGCCAGCTGGCGGTCCATGTCCCTGTCGATGTCCCGGACCTCCAACACTGCCTGGAACCGCTCGAAGGGAATGCCCTGGTCCTCCTCGAAGGGGTGCGAGAGCCTCAGTTCGGCACGTGTACCACCGTCGACCGTCGTGACGTGGTCCATGTACTCATTGTCGACTCGACGCAGCTCGCTTCCGCAGGCGGTACCGAGATCGACGAGGAGGTCAACGCCCGAATCGACGGGCTGGAGGAAGAGGTAATGACTGCTACTCACCGAACGACCCCTACGGCCACGTGATGTTGAAGTTGTCGCCGACGACACGGATGAAGTTCATCCGTCCCGGGCGGTTCCGCGTGAGGAATTCCTCGACACCCTCACGGGCGCCAGCCTCGTCAAGCCCAGTACCACGGACGTCAAGGACAGCATCCAAAGCTTGTTCCTTCGCATCGTTGAGCCGGTTCTTGACGGTTTTGGCGGTAGCCCCTGGTTTAAGGCTCTTGATCTCCGTGGGGACTCCGTCGACAAGAGCGTCGTACATCTTCTGCCCCTCTACGGTCGACTCCGGGATCGCCTTGACATGGCGGCCTTCCCCTGCGAGGAGATCAGCGATCTTGCGCTCGGGCTCGCTGAAGGTCTTCAGCGACTCGTCGATGGGGTGGGAAGCCCCACGGCTGGCGCTCCCGCTCTCCTGAGCCTCCCGCAGCGCGGTCTTGATCCCGTTGTTGAACCGATCGAGCCCGTCGGCCGTGACGTAGGCTCCGCCAGCGATGATCGTGGTGCCCATCACAATAGCCGGAGCGCCGGCCACGCAGCCGACCCCGGTCAGGCAGACGACGCCGCCGGCGAAGTCCTCCGTCGCACCGGTACCGACCATGGCCCCGCCGAGAACGGTCTCGCCCGCGCCGATCCAGATGTCCTTGTTGAAGAACGGCTTGGCCATGTCCCAGGCCTTGTCGACGCCTCCGGAGAGCCAGGACGGGATCCAGCTGTCGTCCTTCTCGCCCTGCGGCTGCCCCTGCTGGTTCTGGGCCTGCGCCTGGCGAAGGTTGTCCTGCAGGCGAAGCCAGTCGGCCATGTCCTTACGCTGCAGCTCGACCGTCCGGGCGAAGGTGTCCTGGTAGGCCCTATCGGCAGCGTCCCGGTCCTGCTGAGCGGCGATCGCGGAGTCGAAGGCGTTCTTGGCGGCGGTGCGGGCGGCACCGGCCGACTGGCCGGCCCAGTTCGCCGAGTACTGCGCACTCGCGGCGGAGTTGATCGCCCGGCTGACCGCCGCGGCGGCGTCGGACTGGGCCTTGCGCGCGGTCTTCGCGGACTGGGCGGCGCTCGCCGCGGACGCGTCGGCGGCCTTGACGGACTGGGCTGCCTGGTTGGAGTACGTCTGGCCTTCGGCGGCCGAGGCCTGGGCCTGACGGTTGTACTCGGCCGCCTGCTCGGACGCGCCGCGCGCCGTGGCCGCCGCCTGTCCCGCCTCCGAGGCGTTCTGGCGAGCCGTGGCGGCCACCGCCGAAGCCTCCGCGATCACCTGCTCGATCTGCGCGGCGTGGGCGGCCGCCAACTGGTCCTCGCGCTGGGCCTGGAACTGACCGAACTGGATGAAGGAGTGCAGCGAAGCGGCCGGACCCACGAGTGCGATCCGGGCGGCGTTGACGACCTCCGGAGTGCCGCTGTCGATGAGCTGGGCGGCACGTACGCGCTCGTCCTGGTAGCGCGCCTCGTACTGCCCGGTGGCGATGAACTCCCGGTACTTGTCGGTGGCTCCCGAGGCCAGTGCGGCCCTACCGGCCTCCTGAACGCCCGTGCCGCCCACAGAAATGATCTTCGCGATGAACACGCGCAGCTCCTGGACGGCGGCCTGGTACTGGCCACTCGCCAGGAACTCCGTCACCTTGGCAGGATCGTTCCCGTCCAGTGCGGTACGCGCCGCAGCGGCGATCGAATCGGAGCGGGTCGTGGCGGCCAGCCGCACGACGGCCTGGCGCTCGTCACTCTGACCGGCCGTCGTCCATCCGGTGCGGGCGTACTCGACGACCTTGGTGTCGTCGCCGGCCAGGGCGATTCCCGCTGCGGTACGGGCCCATGACGCACCGGACTTGAGGGTCAGGACCGCGACCTGCCGGCCCTTGACGGCGATCGCCGCCGGGTCGGCGGCCGGCTTGGCGGCCTCGACAGCAAGGCTCCGGGCCTGGGTCTCGACGTCCTTGGACTTCTGGGTCGCGGCGGCCAGCGCGGCCTTCTGCTGGTCCTCCTGCCACTTCTGGTCCTTCGCCTTCTCCACGCCGGCGTTGGTCCGGGCGGTCAGCCCCTCGGCCTCGATCTGCAGGGTGAGGTCGTGCGTGGCCTTCGCCTTGGCCACGGCGGAGGTTGCCTCGGCTGCGGACTGGTCCGCCGCGGCGGCGTAGTTGGTCGCCTGCTCCGCGGCATTGGCGGCCTCGCCGGCGTGGGCGGCGGCGTTGTCCGCCGCCTGAGCGGCCGCGCGCGCGTGCGTCGCAGCGGACCGGGCCGCATCGCGCGCCTCGTTGGCGGCGGTGACCGACTTGGCCGCGAGTACCTGAGCCGCATTGGCGGCCCGCGTGGCCTCCTGCGCGTGGCGCTTGGTAGCGGCCGCCGCCTGGGAAGCCGTCGAGGACTGGACACCGGCCTGAGAGGCGTAGCCGCCTGCCTGGTCGGCGGCATCCGCCGCGGCACCGGCGTTCTGGCCGGCACTCAGCGCGTCCTTGGCCGCCGAGCCCGCGGCCACGGCGGCGACGCCAGCCTGCTCCGCTGCGTCGGCCGCCTCGTCGGCGCCGTCGGCGGCGGTGCGCGCGTCCGTCGCCGCCTGGCGAGCTGCCGCCGTCTTGCCGGCGTCGGTGGCCGCACCGGTCGCCGCCGCCTGTGCTCGTGTCGCCGCTCGGGCGGCTCCCGCCGCCGCGGACGCGGCCTGGGAGGCCGCACTCGCCGCTACCCTGGCCGAGTTGTTCGCCGCACGAGCCGCGCCGATGGCCTGCTGCGCCGCGTTGGAGGCCTGCTCGGCGGCCGAGGCGGCACGCTCGGCCCACGAGGCCGCGCGCTGGGAGTCGTTCTTGGCGGCCTGGGTCTGGGCAGCGGCCTCAGCGGCCGCGTCCTTCGCCGATTCGGCGGCCTTGACCGCTCGGGCCGAAGCCTCCTTGGCTGCTTGGGTCTGGGCAGCGGCCTGAAGGCCGGCGGCCTTGGCCTGCTCCGCCAGCTGGGCGACCGTCAGGGTCTCCTGATCGCGGTTGCGCGCGACGTGCTGGCCGACTTCGAGGAACTCGTGGATGTCGTCCGCCGTGCCGTTGAGCGCGATCCGACCGGCTGCGATGACCGAGGGCCCGCCGATGCTGAGGATCTGGGCCAGCTGGACACGCTCGTCCTGGTCACGCTGGTCGTACTGACCTGCCTCCAGGAACAACTTGATCGACTCGGGAGTACCGTTCAGCGCCGCACGACCGGCCTCCTGGACCTGGGGACCGCCAGTGCTGATGATCTGTGCGACCCGGACGCGCTGGTCCTGGTACAGCGGGGCCTTCCAGCCGTCCTTCAGAAAGGAGGTCACCTGATCCGGCGTCCCTCTGAGGGCCTGCCTGGCAGCGTCCTGAAGCCCAGTTCCCCCGATACCGGCGAACTGGGCGACGGAGACCCGGTTGTCCTGGAACTGCTCGGCCGACGCCTGCGACAGGAACTTCTGCACATCGGCATCGCTACCAGTCAGGGCGACCTCGGCGGCGGCCCGGACACCCGGACCACCGTTCATCCACAGCTGGACCACCCGTCCCCGGTCGGTCTGCGGGAACGAGCCCGCATCCGCCGCGGGCGGCGTCACGCCGTCCGCGAAAGCCTGTGGCGGCGAGGCGATCATCCCCGCCAGGAGGGTAGTTGGGAGCAGAGAAAGGGCCAGCGCGCGTATCGCTCCGGACCCGCGACCCGCACCACCCTTCGCACGCATTCCTCGCGTCAAGGTAGCACCCGTCTTGTCGATTCGCGACACTCGCCGCGAGCACCGAATCTCGATGCCGAAGAGGATCTCTAACACGCCTTCATGTCTGTTTGCCAATCAGTTTGTGTCCACTGGTCGACACCCGGGGCGAAGTGTGCGACAACCAGGGCAATTACCACCATTGGCTGCCTATCGACACGAACCAGGGTGCATCTGAGGAGACTCTCCAGCCGTCAGCGAACAAGCACCACAGCGACTTGACGAAGCATCCGCCGGATCCACTATTTTGCGAGCTTGGCGCATGTTCCCGACAGGGCGTCAGCCATGCGCGACCACAATCCACTGCCGCCACAGGGCGGCGCGAAGGGAAGCACTGTGTCCGTCCGTCTCCGCCGAATCCTCATGGCTTCGGCCTCCGGCATTCTCCTGGCCGCCGTCGCCGCACCGGCCCTGGCCTCGGGCGCCTCCCCCACCTCCGCCCCGGCCTCGGCCGCCGCCGCCTCCGCCGACCCGGACCTGCAGCCGCCCGCAGTCGAGGACTTCGCCTACCCCGGCGCCGCAGAGATCCTGCAGGAACGGAACATCAAGATCATCCGGGGGAACGGCTTCCTCCTGCTCGCCGACTGCAATCCTGCCGCTCAGCAGATCAAGGTCTACACAACAAATGGCGATGCCTGCTTCCAGGCCACCGGCCCCGGCGGCTTTCTGACGATGGAGATCCCCCGGGTATTCGCCCTGGAGGCCGCCGACCACCCCATCAGCGCCAACCTCACCGCCGCCGGCGCCACCCAGAATGTGACGGTGGCCCAGGGTGGCTACAAGAGCGTCGGCGAGGGCACGATCGGTGGATCTCGCTCCACCCTGGTGGAACTTCGCATCACGGGCTGACCCGGCCCTGCACCCAGATAGTGGGGCGGCTCCATAAAGGCATCTCGACAGTGAAAATGAATTGATGGATCGTCAATTCTGGATTCTCTCCTGCCGCACTCGTCCAGGCCGGAATCACTCCGACCGTTCGTGGCAGTCACCTCGATTCCCGCCTCGACCACCTGCCCCCTGAGAACCTCCTCCCCTCTCAACCTGAGGCGAACGAACCATGTCTCGCAAGGCCCCCTTTTCGTCGCGGCCACTCGGCACAGCCGTTGCCGCCGCCTGCGCACTCAGCACCTTCGCCGGCAGCCCCGCCAACGCCGTCGCCGGCGACCCGGCCGCGGACGGCGCCTACGCCTACACCGCCAAGCTCACCATCGGCGACAACGTCCGCTCCTGCACCGGTGCGCTGCTGGACCGCAACTGGATCATCACCGCCGCGTC
>NZ_JBIVVS010000023.1:0-147563 GCF_044768625.1 Kitasatospora sp. NPDC091207 | reverse complement strand
TCGGTTGTCGGGCCCGCCGGACGGTTGTTGGACCGGGTCCGCGCGGCCGGGGTCTGCTGGTGCCACCCCCCCCCGGGCGCGCGGGCCGGGGGGGGGGGGGGGGGGGGGGGGGGCCCCCGCGGCGCCCCCCCCCCCCCCCCCCCCGCCGGTGCTCCGCCGGGCCGCGGGGGCGCCGGCGGAACCGCGGGGGGACCGTCAGTCGAAGATCCGGTCGTAGATGCCGGGCTCGCCGACGGTGTACCCGGTGTCCCGGGTCCGGGAGGAGACCACCAGGTTGATGCCCTCCCGGCTGACGCTCCAGTCGCCCAGGCCGACCTGGTCGAGCAGCTCGCGCATCTCCTCGGTCGAGTACGAGGCCCGCAGCGACCGCATGAACGCGTTCGCGTCACCGCCGGCGTACTGCAGCACGAAGGAGACCATGCCCTCGTCGGCGTCGCGGGCCAGGTCGTACAGCAGGACGGCGCCGCCGGGGCGGCAGACCCGCGCCAGCTCGGGCAGGATCCGGGCCGGCTTGTCCCAGCGGTTGATCGCGCAGAAGCTGAACACCACGTCGAAGCTGTCGTCCGGGTACGGCAGCCGGCTGTACCGGGCCCAGTCGCAGGCGAAGTCGCCGCCGTAGGAGACCAGGTTGGCGAAGATGGTGTTCTCCCGGGCGACCTCCAGGAAGGCGTCGTTGCTGTCCAGCCCGGTGAAGGTGGAGTCGCGATGCTGGGCGGCCAGGCGCAGCGACAGCAGCCCGCTGGCGCAGCCGATCTCCAGGACGTTCTTGTCCGGCCCGCAGTCCGGCCCGATCAGCTTCATCATGTGCTGCATCGGGATGATCATCGAGGTGCGCACGCTGCGGTCGTACGCGCGGCACTCCTCGGCGGTCTCGAACGGGTCGCCCTGCGGGGTCCGTTCGGCGAGGTCGAAGATCCGGCCCCGGCGGGCGCGGCGCGCGGTGCTCTCAGAACTGGACAAGGGGGAGCCCCTTCCGGCCGTCGGTGCGGTCGATCTGCCACTTGAGGATCTCGGTGCTCGCCGAGGTCGGCTGCGGGAGCCGGTAGTTGGCGTCCGAGTAGAAGCTCTTGGAGATGTTGTCGATGTAGTACCAGCCCTTCGGGTAGGTGACCTGGATCGCGTCGTCGTCGACCTCCAGCAGCCCCTTGGCCACCAGGTCGTCGACCTTGTCCTTGAAGTACTCGTACGGGTCGACGCCGTGGCGGTCGCGGTAGACCGAGCGCTTGACCCGCAGCAGCTTCAGCCCCAGCACGAGGCTGCGGCAGCGCTGCTCGTGCTCGTCGGTGTAGGCGCCCATCACCACCGGCAGCCGGCCCTCGTTGCACCGGCTGATGTACGACTCGATGTCCGGCTCGTTGAGGTACATGTGGTTGTTCAGGTACCCGTAGGCCCCCGAGCCGATGGCCACCATGTCCCCGCACCGGCCCCAGATCTGGGACAGGTGGTCGGTGAGGTAGAAGGTGTCCGTCTCCAGGCCGCGGTACGGCTTGCTGCCGTCCTTGACCACCGGGTACGTCTTGACCCCGGCGGCCTCCCACTCCGGCCGCATCGGCTCGATGAAGTCGTTGTAGGTGAGCGCCAGGTAGCCCGCGTCCATCAGCGTGGTGTGCAGGTACTGGTACATCTCGTCGGCCTCGCGGGTGCTCGGGCAGGGCGGGGTGGCCCCGCTCTGCAGCGCGAAGAACACCTCCGAGCCGGGCATGACCGCGTAGTTGTAGACCGAGAACGACGTCACCGGCAGGTCCATCAGGGTGCGGATGTCCTGCGCCCACAGCTCCGGGGTCTGGCCGGGGATGCCGATCATGTAGTCGATGCAGAGGTTCTCCAGGCCGCTGCGGTCGATCAGCTCGATGGTGCGGGTGGCGGACTCGCCGGTGTGCGCCCGGGCCCGGCCGAGGTAGCGCAGCAGCGGGTCGTGGAAGGTCTGGACGCCCAGGCTCATCCGGTTGACGCCGTGCTTGAGCAGCACGTCGAGCTTCTGCTGGTCGACGTCGACCGGGGTCGACTCGATGGTGATCGAGCAGTCCGGGCTGAAGTTCAGCCGCTGCTTCATGTAGCCGAGCAGGTCGTCGAGTTCCTCGGCGCGCAGCGTGGTCGGGGTGCCGCCGCCGAAGTAGCCGGAGGTGAAGACGGTGTCCCGGACGTGCGGCAGCTGCGAGTAGAGGTCGATCTCGCGCTTGAGCGCCTGGAGGTAGCGCTGGGTGAGGGTGTTGCGGGTGGAGAACTTGTTGTACGGGCAGCTGGTGCAGACCTGGTTGCAGAACGGGATGTGCACGTAGAACGAGGTGGTCTTGGGGAACTTCTCGCGGGTGGCGTAGATCTGGTCCGCCGTCAGCGGCTTGACGTCGCACGGGTACCAGCGGACGAACTCGATGTCCCGCTCCGGGTAGTCGCGCCAGAAGCTCGGGGTGTCGAGGAAGTTCCGGGTGATCGCTTCTTGGGTCATGTGCCCCTCCGGTTCGTCAGGTGGCGCGTTGGTGCTCGACGGTGAGTGCCATCGGGCCGTCCGGGCCTACCGCCCAGTCGGCCATCCCCGCGGCGTCGAGCCGTTCGCGCAGTTCGGTGCTGGTCCAGGCGCCGCGCAGGGAGTCCAGGTAGGTGCGCAAGCGGTACCGGCCGTCGGGCGAGTCGTCGGCGGCCATCTCACGCAGGGTGTATTCGAGGATGAACGGGTCCGGGTCCCGGCGCAGGTCGTTGACCAGCAGCCGGCCGCCGGGGGCCAGGGCCCGCGCCAACCCGCGCAGCAGGCCGGCGGGTTCGAGGCACTCGCCGAGCGCGTGCACGCTGTAGACCAGCGGGTGGCGCCCGGCGAGGGCGGCCGGCAGCGGGCTCCCGGCCGGCCAGTGGTCGACGGGCACCGCGGCGCCGAGCCGCTCGCGCAGCGGCGCGACGGCGCCCGGGTCGGTGCAGAGCACCCGCAGGTCGACCGGGCGGCGCGCCAGCAGCAGCCCGGCGAACCCGCCGTAGCCGGGGCCGGCCTCCAGCACCGGGCCGTCCGCGCAGGCGCTCTCCAGGAGGTCGAGGAACTCCTCCTTGTACTGGTTGCGGGCGGCCACGTACCGGTCGTACGCGAGGCGGTCCGCCTCGTCGGAGAGCCGGTGGCGGGTCGGCGTCCGGACGGCCGGCAGCAGGCCGGTGGACACGGTGTTCACACCTCCCTCAGCAGGGCGAACAGCTCCCGCTCGGTCTCGGCGACGGAGCTGAGGGCGGCCCGCAGCTCTCCGGCGAGGCGCTCGCGCACCGGGCCGAGCCCGGCCGCGGCGGCGGCCCGCAGCCCGGGCAGCCGCTCGCCCAGCAGGGCGGCGCGGGCCAGCGCGGCGGCGCCGCCGTCCAGCAGCTCCGTCTCCCGGGCCCGGTAGGCGGCCCCGAGTTCGGCGAAGTCCGCCGTCCAGTCGGGCAGCAGCAGGCCGGTCACCCGCTCCCAGCGCCCGGCGCTGTCGGCGCAGAGCAGGGCGGCGTCGGCCAGCCGGTGGTCGCCGGTGAGCTCGGCCGCCTCGGTCAGGAACGCCCGGAAGAGGTTGCGGAAGGCGTTCCCGCCGGTGCCGGCCAGCTCGAAGTCGACGTAGGCGCCGGAGAGTTCCTCCACCACGGCGTCGGCGGCGGTGCCGCTGAGCAGCAGGTGCCCCAGCCCGGCCGCGTAGGAGTCGAGGCCGCGCAGCCCGAAGCTGGGCACCGGCGGGTGCAGCATCGCGCGGCAGGAGTGCCGGATGCCCTGGCGGATGTCGTCCTCGGTGGGGTGCCGGGCGGCCTTCCAGTCGGCGCGCAGCAGGGCGTGCCGGGGCGGGAAGGGCTGGTGGCCGGAGGCCCGGGCGGTGGCCAGTTCGGCCGTCGTCAGGGTCTGCGGGCGGGCCGGGCGGTCGGAGACGGTGACGGTGCCGTGCTCGCGGTCGTGCCCGAGGACGACGATCGCGTGGCCGCCGAAGTGCCGGGTGGCCTGGAAGTACGGCAGGTGGAAGAGGTCGGCGTAGACGACCGCCGGTCGGCCCCCGTCGAGTTCGGCCAGCAGGTCGTCCCAGGCCCGGCCGGGGTCGTCGGTGACGGCGACCTCCAGGTCCAGGCCGACGCCGGCCGCCATCCGCCGGGTGAACTCCGGGAACGGGCCGTTGCGCCCGCCGGTGAAGCCGCGCCCGCCGGGCGGCGCGGGCATGTGCATGAAGTTGATGCCGCCGGCCACGCCGAACAGCATCGCCTCGCTGATCGGCAGGCCGTGGGCGGCCAGCTGCTTGCGCAGCGAGGCGGTCTCGCAGTGCGCGCCGCCGTGCGGCAGGTCCGGCGGGGTGGTGGTCATGCGGGTCCTCCCGGGGTGACGGGGCGTTCGGCCCAGGCGGTCCAGCCGAGCGCGTCCGGCGGGACGAGCGCGGCGTCCGGCGGGGCGAAGGGCGCGGCGACGGGTGCCGGGGCGGCCGGCGGGCGGGTCGCGGTCGCGGCCTCGGCGGCGATCTCGTCCAGCACCGAGCGGGTGTAGGGGTTGGCGTCCGAGGGCGGGTAGTCCAGTGCCGTCCCGACGAAGACGTTGCGGATCGCGGCCCGCACGATGTCGGTGGGCAGACCGCGCCCGGTCAGTTCGGCGGCCAGGTCGGCGCAGGCGCGCAGGGCGGCCTTGGTGGCGGCGCGGTTGGCCGGGCCGACGCAGGCCTCGGGCCCGAGCACCACTTCGCCGAGGTCGGCGGCCAGGGTCCGCAGCAGCCCGATCCGGCGCGGCGCGGAGGTCACCAGGACGGTCTTGAGGCCGAGCGCGACCGCCGTGAACTGGCAGACCGGCTTGAGGCCGACCACCTCCACGCCGAGGTCGGGCAGGTCCTCGGTGGGCACGCTGGTCGCCATGTTGACGAACAGCGCCCGGCGGCCGACCTGGTCGGTCAGCGCGGCGAGCCGGCGCAGCGCGGCCGCGGTCTCCTGCGGCGGGACGCAGAGCAGCACGGTGTCGGCGGCGGTGAGGATCTCGCGCTGGTCCATGTCGGGCAGCGAGAGCTCGGCGGCGACCCGCCGGGCCACCGCGGGGTCGCTGTCGTTGAGCAGCACGGGGAAGCGCTCGGCCAGCCGGTCGGCCAGCACCGCGCCGAGCCGGCCGAGGCCGACCACGGCGATCGTCCCGGGGTCGTTGTGCCGGGGTTCGGCCGGGTTGCCCGGGCGCAGGCCGAGCGTCATGAGACCGCCTCCAGGTCCTCGATGGTCAGGCTGCCGGGCTTGAGCATCCGGTCCATCGCCCGGCGCACCTGGGCCCGGTCGATCGGGGCGACCGCCGCGGGCACCCCGAACTCGGCGGTGACCCGCTCGGCGACGGCCGCGCAGAGCGCCGTCGGGTCCCCGCCCTCGGCCTCCACCCGGATCTCCAGGGCGTCCCCGGTGACGCCGGCCGCCCAGTAGAGGCCCGCGCCCCCGGTGGCGAGCACGGTCTGCTCCAGCGCCAGCTTGTTGATCCGCCGTCCGCCGACGGTCAGCTGCTCGCTGACCCGCCCGTGGTGGGCGAGCACCCGGCGCGGGCTGCCGCAGGCGCAGGGCTCGGCGGAGACGGTGACGAAGTCCCCGCTGCGGTAGCGCAGCAGCGGCATGGCCCGGCCGGCGAGCGAGGTGATGACGAGCTCCCCGGCGGTGCCGTCGGGCACCGGCGTGGTGGTCTCCGGGTCGATCACCTCGAACAGGTGCCGGTCCTCGGTGAGGTGCAGGCTGCCGCGCTCGCAGACCAGGCCGAGCGAGTTGGTCTCGGTGGAGCCGTAGGCGTTGGAGAGCCGGACGCCCCAGAGCGAGGCGATCTTCTCCAGTTTGGCGGGCGAGCAGGTCTCGCCGACGTAGAGGAAGGTCCGCAGGCCGATCTCGGCCGGGTCGCGCCCGGTGTCCTTGAGCATGTCGTAGAGGCGCAGTGCCCGGCTCGGTGTGCAGACCAGCGCGGTCGGGCGGACGGTCCACATCATCTCGACCATCCGCTCGAACGGGCAGACCAGGCTGAGCGTGCCGACCGGCACCACGGCCGCGCCGTTCTGCTCCAGCGCCCGGTCCAGGTCGTACGAGGCGAAGGCCAGCTCGTAGGGGATGGCGATGAAGGCGAGGTCGCCGGGGCCCAGGACGTGGCCGACGGACTGCTCGACCGCGACGTTGCCGCGGATCCAGTCCTCGTAGGTGATCATCGACGAGGTGGGGCTGCCGGTGGTGCCGGTGGACTCGCCGTAGCGGATCAGCTCCTCCCGGCCGACCGCGAGCAGGCCGAACGGGTAGGCGCCGCGCAGCTCCGCCTTGGTGGTGAAGGGCAGCGTCCGCAGCTCCTCGACGCTGCCGGGCCGCAGCGATCCGTGCTGGTCGGCCCAGTGCTCGCGGTAGAACGGCGAGTTGGCGAAGGCGTGGTCCAACTGGCACCGCAGCAGCGTGAACTGGTGGTCGGGCACCTGGTCGGGGCTGAGCTTCTCGAAGGCCGCGAGGTCGGCGAGCGCGGCTTCCCGGATCTCCGGATAGCGCAGGTGCGGCGGGCGGTCGGCGGTGGTCACCGGGCATCCTCTCCAAACATCAGCTGGGTCTTGATCCGGGTGCGGGGGTCGAGGGCGAAGGCCTCCGCCGCCCGCTCGGCGGGCAGCCGGTGGGTGACCAGCAGCGCGGCCTCCTCGCGGTGGCCGGCCAGGAACTCCTGGGCCCGGTCGAAGCCGCCGGTGCCGCCGATCGAGCCGACCAGGGTCAGCGCGTTGGCGACCAGCAGGTCGGTGCGCAGCGCCGCGCTGCGGCGCAGCCCGAAGCAGAGCACCCGCCCGCGCGGTACGGCGCAGGCCAGTGCGGTGGCGAGTCCGTCGGCGCCGCTGGAGCAGTCCACGGTCAGGTCGTAGCGGGCGGCGGCGGTGAGGGCGGCGTAGCCGCCGGCCGACCGCGCGGCGGCGTCCGGCTCGGGCGCCCCGGTGCGCACCCGGGCGCTCGGCAGCAACTGCCGGACGGCGGCGGCCTTCACCGGGTCCGCCTCCAGCAGCTCCACCTCGCCGGCCCCGTACGCCCCGGTGAGCAGCAGGTACGAGGCGAGGCCGAGGGCGCCGGCGCCGATCACCAGGACCCGCTCGTCGGGCCGCGGCCCGATCCGCTCCAGGCCCTGGGCGGCGACCGCGAAGAACTCGGAGAGCGCCAGCAGCCCGGGGCCCAGGCCGTGGGTGTCGGGGTAGAGGTAGCGGCGGTCCACCGTCCGCAGGCGGGTCGAGAAGCCGTCCACGGTGAGGCCGAACTTCTCGATCCGGGCGCAGACGTTGCGGTCGGTGCCGCACCGGGGGCAGTCGCCGCACCAGCGCGAGCAGTCGCCGGTGACCCACTGGCCCAGCAGCGCCCGGCCGTTGCTCCCGGTGTCGACGACCAGGCCGGACCACTCGTGGCCGAAGCGCAGCGGGTAGCCGCTGGGGCCGCCGTAGGTGCCGTCGAACAGGGCCTGGTCGCTGCCGCACAGGGTGACCCGGTCGACCTGGACCAGCACCTCGTCGGGGCCGAGCGGCGCGGTGGGCGGCTTCGCCTCGCCGACGGTGAGCCGGCCGGGAGCGGTCAGTCGCAGGTCCGCACCGGCGCTCATCGCGCACCGCCCGCGGGCGGCGCCTGGAGCGGCGGCAGGTGCTCGCCCAGTTCGGCCTCGATCCGCTCGCTCTCCGCGCGGGCCATGGTGATGCGCTCGCGCAGGCTGATCGAGTTGAGCCCCCACCACAGGTACCAGTTGTCGTTGGCGAGCACCCGCGCCTGGATCTCGTCGAGGAGGGCGTCGTCCTCGATGACCGCACGGGAGCAGTAGTACTTGGGCACGATGAATCGCTCCGTTCCGGTGATCATTCCCTCGGCGACGGCGGTGCCGTGCAGGGCGGTGCCCCGGCAGACCCGCAGGCCGAGCGTCCAGAAGGCGTGCACGTCGGGCGTGGCGGGCGGGACGAGCCGCTCCATCACGTCGAAGGTCTCGCGGACGGAGTCCCGGTCGTCGCCGGGGCTGCCGATGAACAGGCAGTGCTCGACCCGGATGCCGGCCTCGACGAACCTGCGGTGGGACTCGACGATCTGGCGCTGGCGGAAGTTCTTCTTCAGTCCGCGCAGGATCCGGTCACAGGCCGAGTCGGTGCCGAACTCCACGTAGTAGCAGCCGGTCCGGGCCATCAGGTCGACCAGCTCGGCGGTCACGTTGCCCGGGTTGACCATGCAGGACCAGGGCATCTCGATGCCCCGCCGGACGAACTCCCGCAGCACCTCCAGCGAGTAGTTGAGCGGCAGGTTGAACACCCCGTCGACGATCTCCAGGACCTCCAGGCCCTCGTCGCGCAGCCGCTCCACCTCGTCGGCGACCCGGGAGACCTCGTCGAACTTCACCCCGGTGCCGTCCACCAGGAAGTTGCTGCAGAAGACGCACTCCAGCACGCAGCCCTTCTTGGTCTGGATGGTCGCCGGCACCTTGAGGCTGCGGTCGTGCGTCTCGTACGAGTAGCTGAAGTACCGCTGGTCGTAGAGCGCCGGGTCGGGGCGGGCCGCCTTGCGGTAGTCGATCCGGAAGACGGCGTCGCGGCGGTGGTAGCCGCCGCCCGGGAGCGGGCTGATCACCCCGGGCACCTCCAGCGGCTCCTCGCCGCGGGCCAGGTGGTCCAGCAGCGGCTGGACCGACTCCTCGGCGAAGCCGGTGATCCCGTAGTCGGCCCGGACGAAGTCCATCAGGTCCTCGGGGACGGTGGAGAACCCCGGGCCGCCCAGCAGGACGGTGACGCCGGGCAGTTCGTCGCGCGACCAGTCGGCCACCTCGCGGGCGAGCGGGGTGTAGACGACCGGCTCCAGCATGCTCTGCGAGTCGACGTTGCGGATCGATATCCCCACCACGTCGGGCTTGAAGGCGCCGACCGCCGCCCGCACCACCGGCTCGTCCTCCTCCTCCCACATCAGGTCCAGCGTCTCGACCTGGTGCCCGGCGGCCCGGGCCTGGGTGGCGATGGTGACCATGCCGATCGGCAGCACCGGCCGGAAGGACTTCAGCTTGTTGATCGACACGAAGAGCACCTTCACGGCCGGCCCCCGTCGACCTCGGCCAGCACCGCGACCAGGCGGCGCAGCTGCCGCTCGCTCTGGTGCCAGTGCACGACCAGCCGCAGCAGGCCCAGCCGGCGGGCCACCGAGGCGATCAGGCCGCGCTCCTCCAGCGCGTCCACCAGCTTCTCCGGGCTCGGGTGGCGGACCGTCACCACGGTGAGCTCGGGCCGCGGGGCCACCTCGAAGCCGGCCCCGGTGAGCAGCTCCACCAGTAGCGCGCGCCGGTCCCAGAGCCCGGCCACCGACGCCCGGTAGCCGCTGCGGCCCTGGGCGCGCAGCGCCGCCCAGGTGGCCAGCAGCGCGCCGCCGGGCCGGGTGCCGAGCAGGGCGTGGTGGTCGAAGGTGCCCCGGTAGTGCGAGGAGGTGCGTAGCGCGTCCGGCGCCTCCGGGTCGCGGAACAGGACGTGGCCCGCGGGGATCGGCGCGCCGCCGTACTTGTGCGGGTCCAGCGTGATCGAGGAGACGCCCGGGACGGCGAACCCGACCGGTGGCAGCGGCTCGCCCAGCTCCCGGGCGAACGGCACCAGGAAGGCGCCGGTGGCGGCGTCCACGTGCACCGGCACGCCGAGGGCCGAGGCGTGCGCGGCGATCGCCGGCACGTCGTCCACGGCGCCCGACTCGGAGCTGCCCGCGGTGGCCACCACCAGGGCGGTGTCCGGGGTGATCAGCGGCAGCAGCCGGGCGGTGTCGACCCGCAGCCGTTCGTCGGAAGGGACCCGGACCACCTCGACCGCCAGCAGCGCGGCGATCTTGTCGAAGGAGAAGTGCGCGCTGTCGCCGAGCAGGACGCGGGCCGGCGCGTCGGCCCCGAAACGGGCCCGGTGGCGCCGGACGGCGGCGAGCACCGCCAGCAGGTTGGCCTCGGTGCCGCCCGAGGTGGCCACCCCGGACGCCCCGGGGCCGTCCATCAGGTCGGCCAGCATGGCCGTCACCTCGGCCTCGGCACGGGGCAGCGAGGGGAAGATCCGGTTGTCGCCCAGGTTGCTCTGCTGGTGGGCGGCGAACACCTGCTGCGCCACCGGCAGCGGCGTCGAGCAGATCGAGTTGAAGACGGTGCCGTCCCGGTAGTCGTGGTCGTCGGCGCAGAGCCCGGCCAGCTCGGCCAGCACCTGCTCGACGGGCGCCCCCCGGTCGGGCAGCCCGGCCGGGCGGTCGCCGGCTGGCTCAGCCGGCGGCGGGGACCCGGTGGGGGACGGCGAAGAACTGGGCAGCGTTGCCATGAGCGAGAGCCCTCACGATCTGCTCGGGGACACCATGGAGTCGGAGCCGGTGCACCGTCCGGGCCAGACCCAGCGGGTCGGCCGAGCCGAAGTGCAGGCCGGTGTTGAGCATCAGCCGCTCCGGGCCGAACCGCTCCAGCAGGCCGAGCACCTCGCGGTGCGACTGCTTCTCGCGGATCTGGAACAGCGCGTCCTGGCGCGGGGCGACCGCGATCCCGTACCCGCCGAGCCCGCGCAGCGCCGGGTGCTCGGCCAGCAGGTCGATCCGCCGCTCGTCCAGGTCGAGCAGGGCGATCGTGGCGGGGTCGATGCCGGCCCGTTCCACCGCGCCCGCCAGCGGCGCCAGCATCGCCCGGAAGGCCGGCAGCGCGGGCGGCGACTCCACCAGCACCGGCAGCGCGCGCGCCGACGCCAGCTTCAGCTGCCGCTCCAGCACCTCGACCTCGTCCGGGCCGCCGGCGCGCAACGACACCTCGCCCAGCGCCCGGACGCTCGGGTGGTCGAGGTACTGCTCCAGCACCTCGATCCCGGCCAGCGCGCCGCGCAGGTCCGCCATGTCGGCCGCGTGCACCGCGAGCGCCACGTGCAGGTCGATCCCGTACGCGGCGGCCCGTGCGGTCTCGGCCCCGGTGAGCCGCTCGAACCGGGCGGCGAAGGCGCTGCCGGAGTCCCGGGCCTCCAGTGAGGCGGAGCACGGCGCGAGCGCGGTGAGCACCCCGCTGACGGCCATCAGCTCGTAGTCGTCCGCGTTGCGCAGGTCGGTGTGGATGTGATGGTCGAACAGCGGGGTCAGACCGGTCCCGTGCAGGGCCCGGGGGGCGAGCGGCGGCGGGGGCGGCGGTGGGCCGGGGCGGTCGGCGGGCACGGCCGGCTCAGCCCCGCGGGCCGGCGGCCGCGGCGATCGCCGCGGTCAGCACCTCGCGGCTGCGGCGCAGCGCGTGCTCGTAGCGGTCGGCGTGGTTGTACAGCTCCACGCTGACGTAGCCGTCGTAGCCGCCGCGCCCCAGCACCGAGAAGAACCCGGCGAAGTCGATGTCGCCGTCCCCGGGGATCTCGTGGTGGTGCACCCGGCCCTTGATGTCCTCGACCTGGATGATCTTCGTGTAGGGCAGGTTCCGCTCGACCGAGCCGAGGTAGTCCTCCTCCACCACCCGGCAGTGCCCGAGGTCCTGGGCGAGGGCGAACCGGTCGGAGGCCAGCGCGTCGGCCAGCCGGGCGACCCCGTCGTTGCTCTCCAGGAAGAACTCCGGCTCGGGCTCCATCGCCAGCACCGCGCTGCCCGGGCCGTCCAGCACCTGCCGGACGCCCTCGTCCAGCCACTGCCGGGCCTGCTCCTCGCCCACCTCGGGCTTGCGCTTGCCGGTGGCGAAGTTGACGTAGGGGATGCCCAGTTCGTCGGCGATCCGGACCGCCCGCAGCACGAGGTCGACGCGGCGGGCCCGGCCCTCGGCGGTGGGGTGGATCAGCGAGGGCTCGAACCGCTCCTCGCCGAGCAGGTTGTCGGCGCCCGCGGCCAGGCAGCAGGCCGTCAGCCCGGAACGCTCCAGCGCCTTGCGGATCGGCGCGGCCTCGGCGGGGCCGAACGCGAACGGGTCCAGGTGAGCCGGGTGCAGCGAGAGTTCGATCCCCTCGTAGCCGGCGTCGGCGACCGCCTCGACGGCCCGCTCCACCGAGATCGTCCGCAGGCCGTTGGCGTTGTAGGCAAGCTTGACCACGACAGTTCTCCTTGTTCGTGCTGACCGGTCAGGAACGGGGGTGCGGGCCGCCGCCGGGGCGGCCCCGCGGAGCTGGTGCGCTCACTTCTCCGCGGTGGCGTGCACGTGGAAGTCGTGCCAGGTGCGCAGCTCGATCCGCTGGAAGCCGGCGGCGCGCAGCATCTCCTCCAGCTCGTTGAGCGAGAAGCGCAGGTGCACCTCCTCGGGGCCGGCGCCGTCGGGCTGCCGGGCGTACCAGGCCTCGATCTCCCGGTTGCGCTCCTTGTCGGCGGTCTTGCGGTAGTCCGCCAGGGCCACCCGCCCGCCGGGGCGCAGCACCCGGTACATCTCGGCGATCGCGGCCGGGGCCTCGTCGGCCAGCTCGTGCAGGACGTAGGTGGAGATCACCAGGTCGGCGGCGGCGTCGGCGACGGGCAGCGGCACCACCGGGCCCACGGTGCGGGTCAGCCGGTCGGCCACGCCCTCCCGGGCGGCCCGGGTGGCGAGCACCTCCAGCAGCTCCGGGCTGCCGTCGACGCAGTGCACCGAGCCCTCCGGCCCGACCAGCCGGGCGGCGGGCACGGTCGCGTAGCCCGTCCCCGCGCCGACGTCGACCACCTGCTGGCCGGGGGCGGCGCCGACGGCGCGCAGCAGGTCCTGCACCTCGCCGAGCGCCCAGCGCAGCGGGCCGTCGAGCCGGTAGACCGTCTCGGCGATCTCCGGGGATTGCGCGTCGTACATGGATGACTCCTTCGGGAGGCCGAACGGGCCGTCGGGCCCTGCTGGTTCGGCGGTCGGAGGTGTGCCGGGCGCGCCGGGCGGCGCGGGGGTGCGCGAGGTGCTGGGCGGGGGTGCTGGGCGGGGTTGACGTGCAGGGGTGCGGGCAGGTGCTCAGGCTTCGGCGAGGACGGTCTTCAGCAGTGGCTCGGGCACCGGCGTCTCGTGGTCGCCGTCGACGATGTGCACCCGGCCGACCTCGGGCACCAGCACGAACCGCACCGCGCTGCCGGCCCGGCGCTTGTTGTCGCTGAGGATGACCTCGACGATCCGCTCCGGGGTGAACTCCCGCGGCACCGCGGTCGGACTGCCGATCAGGGTGCCCAGCAGGTGCTCCTGGCGGGCCAGTACCTCCGGGGCGGTGATGCCGAGCCGGATGCCCAGCCGGGCCGCCGCGCACATCCCGATGCCGACCGCCTCGCCGTGCAGCAGCGCGCCCCCGGAGAGGAACTCCACCGCGTGCCCGACCGTGTGGCCGTACTCCAGGATGATGCCGGCGCCGCGTTCGCCCGGGTCCTGCGCCAGGATGCTCAGCTTGCTGCGCACCACCTCGTGGCAGACCCCGAGCAGGTCGTCCCGGATGCCCGCCACCCCGCCGGCCAGCAGGCCCTCCATCCGGTCTACCCAGGCGGCGTCGTTGACCAGGCCGTTCTTCAGCGCCTCCACCAGGGCGCTGCGGTGCTGGCGCTCCGGCTCGCTGCGCAGCATCGCCACGTCGGCCCAGATGAACAGCGGCGCGTGGTAGACGCCGAACTGGTTCTTGCCGAGCGCGCCGTTGACGGCCTGCTTGTTGCTGAGGGTGCCGTCGGTGAGGTTCAGCATGGTGGTCGGGATCTCGACGAAGCGCAGGCCCCGGTAGACCATGGCGGCGGCCAGCCCGGCCAGGTTGCTGATCATGCCGCCGCCGAGCGCGCCGACGATCGAGTCCTTGGTGGCGCCGGCGGCCACCAGCCGCTCGCAGAGGGCGGTGAGTTCGGGCCAGCCCTTGACGCTCTCGCCCTCGGCCACGGTGATCAGGTTGACGGCGACGCCGGCCCGGCCGAGCCGGTTCGCGAGGTCCCGGCCGAACAGCTCGTACAGCGGCTGGCTGGTGACCAGGTAGAACTCGTCGAACGCGTGCCGGCCCAGGTACTCGGGCAGCCGGTCGCCGATGGACTCGCCGAGATAGTACGGGCAGCTCGGGCTGGTCCCGCTGGAAAGCTCGATGATGGTTCCGTCGGACACGTCGGTCCTTTCGTGCAGGGTGTCGGAACGGGTGGTGTCGGAACGGGTGGTCCTGGGGCGCGTGGTCCCGGACGGGCGGTCCCGGACGGGTGGTCCCGCGGCCGCGGTCGTGCGCGGGGGTGCTCCCGGTGGTGCGGGCGGGCCCGTGCACGTGGCGCTGTGCTCCCGGCGTGCGCGGTCGGCAGCGTCCGGGGCGGCGGTGCGCCGGGTGGGCGGCGGGCGGGACGGCGGATCGGTGGCGGTGGGCGCCGCCGCGGCTCAGCGGTGCGGCGGGTGGCGGTTCAGCGGTTCAGCGGTGCGGAGGGTGGGCGGGGCGGCGGTTCAGCGGTGCGGAGGGTGGGCGGGGCGGCGGTTCAGCGGTGCGCGAGGTAGCCGTCGAGGTCGAGCAGCCCGTTGCCGCTGACACAGGCGACGATCACCTCGGCCCGCCCGGTCTCCCGGGCCAGCACGGCCCGGTCCACGGCCGCGCGCAGCGCGTGGCAGGACTCGGGCGCGATCAGCATCCCCTCGGTGGAGAGCACCAGCCGCCCGGTCTCGAACACGTCGGCCTCCTCGTAGGCGACCGCGTCCAGCAGTCCCTCGCCGCGCAGCACGCCGATGATGGGCGAGCCGCTGTGCTGGCGCAGACCGCCGACGTGGGTCTCCGGGAGCTCGTAGTCGCGGCCCAGGGTGTACGACTTGCCGAGCGGGGTGACACCCTCCGGGTCGGCGTGGTCGTAGGCCAGGGTGCCCCGGGTGAGCCGGGGGGCGCTCGCGGACTCCGCGCCGAGCAGCAGCAGCCCGTCGCCGCGCTCCGCCTTCTCCGCCAGGTAGGGGCCCATGAAGCCGCCGAGGTTGCTGCCGCCGCCGACACAGGCGACCAGCGCGTCCGGCTGCTCGCCGAGGGCGGCCAGCTGGGCCTTGGTCTCCTGGCCGATGACGGTCTGGTGGATCAGCACGTGCGCCAGGTTGCTGCCGGAGATGTAGCGGGTGTCCGGGTGCAGCGCGGCGTGGCTGATCGCCTCGCCGATCGCGGTGCCGAGCGAGCCCAGCAGGTGCCGCCCGTCGCGCAGCAGGGCCTTGCCGACCGGCGTCCGCTCGCTGGGGGAGGCGTGCACCTCGGCGCCGAGCATCTCGATCAGGGCGCGCCGGCCGGGCTTCTGGCGGGCCGAGACCCCGGCCCAGTAGATGACGGCCTTGAGGCCGAAGCGGCGGGCGGCCCAGGCCACGGCGTGGCCCCACTGGCCGGCGCCGGTCTCGGTGACCAGCGTGTCGACGCCCTGTTCGGCCGCGAAGTGGGCCTGGGCGATGGCGGAGTTGAGCTTGAAGCTGCCGGTGGGCAGGACGTCCTCGCGCTTGAGGTAGATCCGGGCCGGCGTCTCCAGGTACCGCTCCAGGGCCCGGGCCCGCAGCAGCGGGGTGGGGCGCCCGATCGACGCCAGTTCCTCGCGCACCTGGGCCGGGATCGGCAGGAAGGGTTCGGTGGCACCGTCCTGGGCGCGGACGGCGTCGAGCCGGATCCGCGACTGCAGGGCGAGCCGGGAGCCCCACGCGTCGTGCTCCGCGCCCTCGGGCTCGCGGGGTGGCGGGACGGGGCCGGGCAGGCTGGGGACGAGGTTGAACCAGTGCGAGGGGACCTCGCGGGGGTCCGCCGCGGCCGGCACCGGCACGGGGGTCCACTGGGCGGCTGGAGTCACGATGCATCCCTCTCGTCATCCGGATGGGGGAACCGCGCACGTCAGTTCTCGCAGCGAAACGACCGGGTGAGAAGCGGTTGGAGCGTTGTTGACCGGCTCAGTCAAGCTTTGGATCGGTTGCCGGGGGAGGACTTGACCGCAACGGTGGAAAAGCGGTCCCGGACCGGCCCACTCCTGGGCGAAGCCCGGGTCAGACGCCCGGGCCGGCGCCCGGCCGGCGGACCGGACCGCGCGACCGGGCGCGCGGTGACCGTCGCCGCGCCGTCTCGTTCCCCCCGCGGGGGCCTCCGGCCGCCCTGCCCACCGGCGCCCCGGGCGCCCCGATCCACAGCCGTACGGGAGTTCCGCACCATGAGTACCACCGGTAAGGCAGCGAAGACCGACCACCGCAAGCTCGGCGGCGCGCTGTACGGCGCCAAGGCCGTCCCGGAGCCCGTCGAGGTCCCGGCGTTCGACTTCCTGGCCGTCGACGGGGCCGGCGACCCGCAGCGCAGCCCCGAGTTCGGGCCCGCCGTCGCCGCGCTGTACGCGGCCTCGTACGCCCTCAAGTTCGCCGTCCGGGCCGACACCGGGACGGACTACGCGGTGATGCCGCTGGAAGGTCTGTGGAGCAGCGGTGACCCGGAGTTCGACGCCCTCTCCCTCGACTCCTACGGTCCCGGCGCCCGGGCCGGCTGGGAGTGGACCCTGCTGATCCGCCAGCCCGTCCCCTACACCGACGCGCAGCTCTCCGCCGCGCTCGCCAAGGCGGCGGCCAAGGCCGGGGCGGAGGCGGCCGGCCGGCTGCGCCGGAAGTCCTTCGCCGAGGGCAGCTGCGTCCAGGTGCTGCACAAGGGCCCGTACGAGACCGAGCCGCGGACGGTGAAGCTGCTGCACGACTATCTGCACACCGAGGGCCTGCGCGAGGCCGGCCGGCACCACGAGATCTACCTCTCGGACCCGACCAGGACGGCCCCCGAGCGCCGCCGTACCATCCTGCGCCAGCCGGTGTCCTGAGGCGTCGGCACACCCGGGCACGGGCCGGTGACCTCCGGTGGCCGCCGTGGCGCACCTCCGTGCACCGCTTGCGGCCCGCTGGACAGCCATGGACGCCCCCCCTAGCATCGTGAGAATCCCCGTCAGGGCCAGGAGCCCGTCGGGGCCCGTCTTTCGCCCGTCCCCGGGAGCTGCTGTCAGGGCATGTCCGTTCGCCGGACATGCCCCGGGGCGATGTGGATCCGGACGTCCGACCCTGGCGCGCACGGGGGGTGACCGCGCAGGTAGTCCTTGAGGTGCGATCGATTGACATGCCATCGGTCGGTCCGTCGTCAGGCGTCGGCCCCACAGGCCCGGAATCGGCTCCGGTCGCCCGTCGGACCCGCCCGGCGGACCCGAGAAGCGGAGGGCTTCAGTCTGCTATGAAGATCGACACACTGAGCAGCCACGACGAGCGACTGCGCCGGGCCATCCCCCACATCGTGGCCCAGGTCAGGGACGGTGAGGCGGCCGTCTCCCTGGAGGAGCTGGCGATGGCCACCAACACCTCGCCCGACTATCTGCGCCGGGTCTTCCGGCACCAGGTCGGCGAGCCGATCCACCGCTACGTGCGCAGGCTGAGACTCTCCCTGGCGGCCTACCGGCTGGTCTACGGCGACCGCACGATCATCGACATCGCCGTCAGCGCCGGGTACAACTCGCACGCGGCGTTCACCCGCGCGTTCCGGTCCGCCTACGGGATATGTCCCACCGACCTGCGCACCAACCCGCAGAACACGACCTGGCCCACCGCCGGCGCGGCCGGCGCGGACATCCGTCCGGCCGCGATCCCGCAGCGCCGGGTCGCGTTCTACTCCCACCTCGGCCCGATCGACAGCGCCGACACCGCCTGGGAGCGGCTGCGCGGCTGGCTCACCACCCACGGCCACTGCCCGGCCCGCTCCAAGGCGCTGGGCGTCTCCTACGACGACCCGGACTTCTTCATCGGGGCCCGGACGCGGCACGACATCTGCGTCCCGGTCTCGGACCGCTTCGATCCGCAGACCCGCGACGGTATGGGTGTCCAAGTGGTGCCCGCCTCCACCGGTCTGGCGATGCGTCACGTCGGGCCGCCCGAGCTGATCCCGTTCACCTACATGCACCTGGCGGTCAGCGCCGCCACCAAGGGCATGCAGCGCACCGAGCGCCCGCCGCTGCCCTACTACCTGGAGTTCTCCTCCTTCCCGTCGGCCCACCCCGAGCGCCAGGTCGCGGTGGACGTCTACCTGATGCCGCACACCCGCCGGGGGTGAGCGGGGCGCGCCCGGGCAGCGGGCACGCCCCAACGGGCCCCGGGCGGTCGCCCGGGGCCCGCGAACCCCTGTCGGGGACGTCCGTCAGGTGCTGAAGACCCCGACCTCGTAGAGCGAGTAGCCCCAGTCGGTGCCGCGTTGGAGCCCGTGCACCCGGACGTACCGGGCCGGGACGCCCGCGAACCGCGCGGTGTCCAGGCCGCCGTCACCGGTGGCGGTGGACCACACGGACTGCCAACCGGTGCCGTCGGTGGAGACCTCGACGCGGTACGCCCTTCCGTAGGCGCGCTCCCAGTCCAGGGTGACGCGTCCGACCAGGGTGGTCGTGCCGAGGTCGATCCGCAGCCACTGGTCGTCGCTCCAGTCGCTGGCCCAGCGGGTGCCCCGGTCGCCGTCGACCGCCCGGGCCGCCGCGTAGCTGGTGAACGGGTTCCACTCCGTCGAGCCCGCCGTGACCGTCGAGCCGGTGGCGAGGTTCACCGCCGCGCGGTGGCGCTCGGTCGCGCCCCAGGTGCCGAGGTAGGACTCGGCGCCCCGGAAGAGGTCGTCGACCACGCCCTGCCCGCCGACCAGCCGGATCTCCTCCAGCCAGTCCGGGACGAGGCCGTAGTGCGCGGCGCCGTCGGTGTTGTAGTCCCAGGTCCGCTCGCCGGTGGTCTGCCGGTCGACGACGGAGCCGCCGTCGGCGGTGCGGAACGGGTACCGGACCGGGTTCGGGGCGTTGGCGCCGGGCGGGGCCGGCCAGCCGCCGAGGCCGTTCATGTCGGTGCCGTAGCCGTAGCCCACCCCGTACTTGTCGCGCAGCGCGTCGGTGCGCTTGGCCTCCGCGCTGAACGCCTCGGCGCCGTTCATGTACTGGGCGACGAAGCCGCCGAGCTTGTAGACGCGCTCGGTCCAGTCCAGGTCCATCCAGCTGTGCGAGGAGATGACGCCCGGGTACGAGGCCGATTCGAGGACGTCGAAGGCGCGGTCGGCCGCCTTGACGCTCATGTGGTCGACCTCCAGCATCATCCTGCGCTGCATCATGCCGCGCAGGGCGTACTCGCCGAGCTCGGTGAGGCCGCGGGTGTTGCACTGCGCGCCGGCCGCGTAGGACGGGACGGCCACCCCCGGCGGCAGCAGCTTCTCGGCCTCCGGTGCCGGGGCGAGGCCGATCGGGTTGTCGTGCTGCGGCCCGGCGCACTGCTCCGTCTTCCAGAAGGTGCCGGTGGACAGGAACTGGCCGGCGTTGATGGCCGTGCCGAGGGCGCCCTCGTCGAAGCGGACCCCGCACAGCGCGTTGTCGAACTTGTGGCACAGGAACATGCTGCGCACGCCCAGGCCGTACAACTCGTCCAGGCCGCGGTCGATGTCGGCCCGGCTGCACTGCGCGACGTCCAGGACCTGCTTGCAGCCGAAGGGTTCGGACGTCTCCACGCCGAGGACGACGGCGAGCTTGCCCTGCTCGACCACGGTGCGGGCCTGTGCGCTGTCGGTGACGATCCGGAACCAGCCCTTGCCCGGCCCGCCGTACATCCGGTCGATGTAGTCCTGCAGCTCGTAGGTCTTCCGCGCCTGGAGGCGGATGGAGTCCATCTCGTCGCAGCCGCGGTCCTTGAAGGGGTAGATCGAGCAGATGACCCCGTTGGTGACCAGGTCGTCGACCAGCACCCGCTGGCCGCCGCGCCAGGCCCGCTCGACCCAGGCGTAGTAGTTCTGCTCGTGGGTCAGCGAGTCGTGGGCCGGCCAGTCCTTGAAGGTGGGCCAGCCGACCGGGTCGTGCTTGCCGTCGCCCTTGGTGAGGAGGTCGAAGACGTCGAGCGAGCCGTCGGGGTAGTGCTCGGGACAGTCCTTCAGCGCGTCCGCGATCCCCGCCTCGGAGAAGGTCTGGCCGCACAGGAGCCGGCCGCCGAAGGCCTCGTTGGACATCAGGTGGTCGTGCGCGTCGACGAAGCCGCGGACCCGGCCCTGGGCGTCGGTGCCCCGGAAGGGCTCGCCGGTGACGCCGATCTGCGAGTCGGGCCCGGGCCGCGCGACCGGGTCCCACCAGCCCGTCCCGCCGGAGGCCCCCGGCGCGGGGGCGGCGAACACCAGGGCGAGGAGGGTGAGGAGGGAGGCCAGGGCCGTGACGAGTCTGCTCCGGCGGTGGGGGTGTCGGGTCATGGTCACCACTCAGGTATCGGTGCGCGGACGACGCGGAGGAACGGCCGTCCGGCCCGGGGCGCCTGACCGCCCGGCCGGCGACTGTCATGTCCCGCGTACTCGGTGTGACGAGAATCGCCACTGTTGGATTCTTAGTCAATAGCCATGGACGGATGGCCCGTTGGCGTGCTCGGCCGGGGGCGCGGGAGGCCCGGCGGGTGGGGTGGCCGGTCGGGCGTCCCGACAGCGCATCGCTGCCGGGACGCCCGCGACCGACTCGACCCGTCGGTCGCGCGGCGGCTCCGGTGCAACGGAGGACGCCGAAGTCCCCTGATGCGACGTGGCATCGGCCGGGGCGGCCCGGCCGGGAACGGCCGCCCCGGCGGCGGCCCTCTCCCGGTCGCGGCGCCGGTGCGCCCGTGAGCAAGGCCTGTGCAGGGAGAGAGCACCGGGCGCCCCGAAGTCGCCCTAACGTCCGTGGTGTTCCGCACGGCAGCCGGGTTCCGGCCCCGCCGAACCGGACCGTGTGCGGCCCGCGTCGCGGCGGTCCGCGCAGCTCTTCCACCGCATCGGAGTAGGCGCCATGACGACCAGCGAGAGTTCCCCGGCCGAACCGCCCGGCGGCCGCCGCTTCGAGCCGGACCTGCGCCGGATGACGCGGATCAACCTGCGGCCGATCGCCTCGCCGATGCCGCTCGGGTTCTACGCGGTCGGGATCGCCTCGGTGCTGGTCGGCTGTTTCCAGCTCGGTGTGTTCGAGGACGGCGCACGGCGTGCGGTGGGCCTGGCGATCCTGCCGGCGTTCGTCCTGCAACTGGTGGTGGCGGTGTTCGCCCTCGGTGCCCGGGACGTCCTGGCGGCGACCCTGATGGCCTGCTTCTCCGGTCTCTGGCTGGCGAGTTCGCTCGTCCTGGTGGCCGAGCCGGTCGGCGGCACCCGCGTCCTGGGTGTGCTGAACGCGACCTTCGCGCTGTTCGCGCTGATGATGGCGGCGGTCGCGGGCCGCAAGCGGGCGCTCTGGCTGGTGCTCTGCGCCGCGGTGCCCCGGTTCACGGTGGCCGCGCTGGCCAACCTGACCGGCGCCGCCCGGCTGGGCACCCTCTCCGGCGCCCTCGGGCTGCTGCTCGCCGCCGTCGCCCTCTACACGGCGTTCGCGCTGATGCTGGAGGACATGCGGGGCGGGGAAGTCCTGCCGATCGGCCGCAGCGGCCCCGCCCACCACGCGGTGGAGGGCGATCTGACGGTCCAACTCCGCGACCTCGAACGCCAGGCCGGCGTGCGCCGCACCCTCTGACCTCCTCCTGGCTTCCTCCTGGCCTCCTCCCGAAAGCGACGACCATGGCCGACTCCATGCCCGTCGGCGGCACTGTGCCCGCTGCCGGCCCGCCCCAGCACCCCGCCGACCTCGTGCTGCGCAACGCGAAGATCCACACTGGCGACCGGTCCCGGCCCCAGGCCTCCGCGCTCGCCGTCCGCGACGGCCGCGTCCTCGCGCTGGGGGACGAGCACGACATCGCGGCCCACATCGGCCCGGACACCAGGGTGGTCGACGGCCTGGGCCGACGGGTCGTCCCCGGGCTCAACGACTCCCACCTGCACGTGATCCGCGGCGGACTGAACTACGTGCTGGAACTGCGCTGGGACGGCGTGCGCTCGCTGCGCCAGGCCCTGGCGATGCTGCGCGAGCAGGCGGCGCGCACCCCGAAGGGCCAGTGGATCCGGGTGGTCGGCGGGTGGACGGCCGAGCAGTTCGCCGAGCGGCGGCTGCCCACCCCGGCCGAACTCAACGCCGCGGCACCGGACACCCCGGTCTTCGTCCTGCACCTCTACCAGTCCGCGATCCTGAACCGGGCCGCCGTGCGCGCGGCCGGCTTCACCCGCGACACGCCCGATCCGCGCGGCGGGCAGATCGTCCGGGGCCGCGACGGCGAGCCCAACGGCGTCCTGCTGGCCGCCCCCGGCGCTCTCGTGCTGTACTCGACCCTGGCCAAGGCGCCCGCGCTGGACGAGGCCGACCGCAAGACCTCCACCCGGCACTTCCTGCGCGAACTCAACCGCTTCGGCCTCACCTCGGCGGTGGACGCCGCCGGCGGCTTCCAGAACTTCCCCGACAACTACGCCACCGTCATCGAGCTGGCCCGCGAGGGGCAGCTCACGCTGCGCATCGCGTACCACCTGTTCCCGCAGACCGCCGGGCAGGAGCTCGACGACCTGCGCCGCTGGGTCGAGACGGTCCGCCCGGACGAGGGCGACGAGTGGCTGCGGCTGAACGGCGCGGGGGAGAACCTCACCTGGGCCGCCGCCGACTTCGAGAACTTCAGCGAGCCCCGGCCCGAACTGGAGGCCGGCTACGAGGGCCGGTTCGAGCAGGCGGTGCGGCTGCTGATGGAGCACGGCTGGGGCTTCCGGCTGCACGCGACGTACGACGAGACCATCCGGCGCGACCTGGCGGTCTTCGAGAGGCTCGCCGCGGACGGGCTCTTCCCGGCCGGCAACCGCTGGCTCTTCGACCACGCCGAGACCGTCTCCCCGCACAGCCTGGAGCGGATCGCCGCGCTCGGCGGCGCGATCAGCGTGCAGAACCGGATGTCCTTCCAGGGCTCGGCGTTCGTCGACCGCTACGGCGCCGAGGCCGCCGCCCGGACCCCTCCGGTGACGGAGATGCTGGCGCTCGGCCTGCCGGTCGCGGCCGGCACCGACGCCACCCGGGTCTCCTCCTACAACCCGTGGGTGGCCCTGCACTGGCTGGTGACCGGACGGACCGTCGGCGGTCGCGGACTCTACCCGCCGGAGCGGCTGCTCTCCCGGGAGAGCGCGCTGGAGCTGTACACCCGCGGCGGCGCCCGGATCACCGGCGAGGAGGAGACGAAGGGGCTCCTGAAGGAAGGTTTCCTCGCGGACTTCGCGGTGCTCTCCGACGACTACTTCACGGTGCCCGCCGAATCCATCCCGCACATCGAGGCCGTGCTGACCGTGGTGGGCGGCCGTCTCGTCCACGCGGCGGCCGAGTACGAGGGCCTGGACGAGGCGGTGCCGCCGATCAGCCCGGCGTGGAGCCCGGTCGCCCACTTCGGCGGCTACCAGGCCTCCCCGCGGCCCTCGGCCTCCGGCGCCCGGCAGGCCGACCGCCTGGCCGAGGTGGCGGCCGGCGCCGAGGAGCAGTACCGGTGGCGGCTCGCCCGAGGCCTCGAACCCGCCGGCCCGGCCGGCTTCGTCGACCCCTGCTTCGGGGGCTGACCGGCGGGGCCCGCCGGGTGTTCCGGGCGTCCCGGGAACCCCGGGCCGCAACGACCGGTCGACCCTCCCTGTACCGACCGACCCTCCCTGTACCGACCATCCCGACCCTCCCGACTCAAGGAGCGACCATGACCGACCTCTCCTCAGCACCCGCCTTCGACCTCGCCGGCGTCTCGGCCCAGCCCAGCCCGGACCTCATCTCGCCCGACAACGCGATGATGCTGTTCGTCGACCACCAGCCGCAGATGTTCTTCGGCGCGGCCAGCGCCGACCGCGCCGGGGTCATCAACGCCACCGTCGGCCTGGCCAAGGCCGCCCGGGTCTTCGACGTGCCGGTGGTGCTCTCCACCGTCGCCGCCGAGTCCTTCTCCGGGCCGATACTGCCGCAGCTGCGCGCGGTCTTCCCGAAGCACGAGGTCGTCGACCGCACCTCGATGAACGCCTGGGAGGACGAGGCGCTGGTCGAGGCGGTCAAGGCCACCGGCCGCCGCAAGATCGTGCTCTCCGGCCTCTGGACCGAGGTCTGCCTGGTCCTGCCGGCGCTGTCCGCGCTCGACCAGGGCTATGAGGTCTACGTGGTCGCCGACGCCTCCGCCGGTGTCACGCCGGCCGCGCACGAGCACGCCATGCAGCGGATGATCGCCGCCGGCGCGGTGCCGGTCACCTGGCTCCAGGTGCTGCTGGAGCTCCAGCGCGACTGGGCCCGCACCGAGACCTACGCGGACACCCTGGACGTGGTCAAGGAGCACGGCGGCGCGTACGGGCTGGGCGTGGTCTACGCGCAGTCCATGATCGACCCGCACGCCGCGGGCTGACCGGGAACGGAACGAGACCATGGACACCGGTCTGCTCATTCTCCGCCTGGTGACCGGGCTGCTGATCGCCGGCCACGGCATCCAGAAGGTCAGCTTCCGGCTCGACGGCAGCGGCCTGGCGGGCGGGACGGAGGAGTTCCGGCACGACGGCTTCCGCGGCGGGACGCTCACCGCCCTCGCCGCCGGGGCCGGCCAGATCGGCTCGGGCCTGCTGCTCGCCGCCGGCGCGCTGACCCCGCTCGCGGCGGCCGGCGCGAGCGGGGTGATGACGGTCGCCCTGACCGTGAAGTGGCCGCACGGCCTGTGGGTGCAGAAGGACGGCTACGAGTACCCGCTGGTGCTGATCGTCGTCGCCACGGTGCTGGCGCTCACCGGGCCCGGCCGCTACTCCGTCGACCAGGCCCTGGGGCTGGCGCCCTGGGCCGCCTGGTGGGTGGCGGTCACCCTGCTGGGCGGCGTCGGCAGCGGGCTCGCCGTCCGCGTCCTGCTGCACCGTCCGGCCGCGGCGACCGCCCGCCCCTGAGGACGGCCCCCTTCGCCCGTCCCCCCGATGCCCCAACACCCCCCGATTCCGTTCGACGCTCCCCGGCCCGGCTCCCCGGCCCGGCCGTAGCACCGACACCGACACCGACTCCGAAAGGCGCATCATGCCCTTCATCACGCTCTCCGACGGCTCGCAGAAGTTCTTCAAGGACTGGGGCACCGGCCGTCCGGTGGTCCTCTCGCACGGCTGGCCGCTGAACGCCGACGCCTGGGACAGCCTCGCCGTCGCGGTCGCCGAGGCCGGTTACCGGGTCGTCGCCCACGACCGGCGCGGCCACGGCCGCTCCGGCCAGACCTGGGACGGCAACCACATGGACCAGTACGCGGACGACCTGGCCGAGCTGCTGGAGCAGCTCGACCTCACCGACGCCGTCCTGGTCGGCCACTCGACCGGCGGCGGCGAGGTCGCCCGCTACCTCGGCCGCCACGGCAGCGACCGGGTGCGCAAGGCCGTCCTGCTCGGCGCCGTGCCGCCGCTGATGCTGCGGACCGAGGCCAACCCCGAGGGCACCCCGATCGAGTTCTTCGACGGCATCCGGGCCGGCGTGGCCGCCGACCGGTCGCAGTTCTACTACGACCTCAGCGAGGCCTTCTTCGGCTTCAACCGGCCCGGCGCCGAGGTGTCCGAGGGCAAGCGCCGCGAGTTCTGGCTGCAGGGCATGCAGGCCGGCCTCAAGGGCGCCCTCGACTGCATCGAGGCGTTCTCGGAGACCGACTTCACCGAGGACCTCAAGAAGATCGACATCTCGGTCCTGGTCGCCCACGGCGGCGACGACCAGATCGTCCCGATCGCCGCCTCCGCCGAGAAGGCCGTGAAGCTGCTGTCCCAGGGCGTCCTCAAGGTCTACCCGGGGGCCCCGCACGGCCTGGTCGGCGCGTACGAGGCCGCGTTCACCAAGGACCTGCTGGAGTTCGTCGCCGCCTGATCCGGTCCGACCCGGGCTCCTCCGGCCCGATCCCGCCTGGTCCGGCCCGGGCCGGGCCGGGCGGTTCCATCGGCCACGCACCACCGCACCACCGCACGCCCTGAGGGCCCCTCACCTGCGCCGACGCGTGGCTGAGGGGCCCTCGGGCGTCCCCGGACCGGGACGCGGACCACTGACGGGCGGTTAGCCTTGACCCCTGCCCGGCGACGGGTCGCCGTCGTGCGACCCCGGCCCGCCGGGTCCCGCGCGTCCGCGCGGGGAGAACGATCTGCCGACCTCCTCCGGGAGGTCGCCGGCCCGGGGAGCGACGGTGCGGGAGGTGTGCGGTCCGCTCCTGATCGGTCGCCGGCGGGAGACGGACCTGCTGGACGCGGCACTGGCCCGGGCGGCCGGCGGCGCGGGCGGCTCGGCCGTGCTGGTGCGGGGCGAGCCGGGCGTCGGCAAGAGCACGCTGCTGGAGCGGACGGCCCGCGAGGCACGCGCGCGCGGGTTCACCGTGCTGACCGCGGTCGGCGCCGAGGCGGAGACCGACTTCGCGTTCGGGGCGCTCCACCAGGCCCTCTGGGCCCTGCTGGGCGACTCCCGCGCGCTGTCGGCCCATCAGCGCGAGGCCCTCGAAAGTGCCCTGGGCGTCCAGGCCGGCACCGCGCCGAGCGGGTTCGCCGTCGGCGCCGCCACGCTGGCGCTGCTGGCCGAGGCCTCGCTGGGCGGGCCGCTCCTGCTGCTGCTGGACGACCTGCACTGGATCGACTCCTCCAGCGCCACGGTGTTCGCGTTCGTCCGCAGGCGCTGCGCCGAGCTGCCGCTGGTGATCGTCGGCGCGAGCCGCCCGGGCGGTCCGGTGGCCCAGTCGTGGTCGGCCGAGCCCATCGAGGTGCGGGCACTCTCCGAGCCGGACGCCGCCCTGCTGCTGCACCGGAGCTACCCGCGGCTGGCGGCCACCGCCGCCCGGCGGGTCCTGCGGGAGGCGGCCGGCAACCCGCTCGCGCTGGTCGAGCTGCCGCGTCAGCTGGCCGCGGACCAGCGGCGGGGCGTCGTCCCGCTGCCCGACCGCCTGCCGCTGGGGCGCCACCTGGAGCGGATGTTCGCCGGGCGGCTCGCCGTGCTGACCCCGGCCGCCGGCCACCTGCTCCTGCTGGCGGCGCTGGCCGCCGGGCCGGACTCCTCGGGCGGGGTCTGGCTGCGGGCCGTCGCCGGCGAGGACACCCAGGAGGCCCTGGCGCAGATCGAGGCCGGCGGGCTGGCCCGGCTGGACCACGCCGGGCGGCTGGTCTTCCGCCACCCGTTGGTGCGCACGGCCGTGATCTCGGCGGCCCCGCCGGCCGCGCAGCGCGAAGCGCACCGCGCGCTCGCCGCCCGCCTGGCACCGGAGGACCCGCAGCGGCTGGTGCACGAGGCGTCGGCGGCGCTGTTCCCGGACGAGGACCTGGCCCGCCGTCTCCAGGTGGCCGGCAGCCGGCTGGCCCGCCGGGGCGGCGACGCGGAAGGGGCGCTGCTGCTGGACCGCGCCGCCGCGCTCAGCGCCGACCCCGACGAGCGGGCCCGGCGGCTCACCTGGGCGGCGGTGATGGCGGCCCGCGGCGGCCAGCTGCGGCACACCGCGGCCCTGGTGGCGGAGCTGCGGACCCGGCCGGTGCCGCCGGACATCGCGCCGCTGTTCGCCTACGCGGTGGTGTACGTCGACCAGAGCCACCGGATCGACTTCGAGTCGGCCGCCGCCCTGCTGCCCGCGGCCCTCGACGCGCTGACCGCCCCCGGCGCCGAGACCTTCGACGGGCTGGCCGAGCAGGTCTTCTTCAAACTGCTGCTCACCGCGACCTACACCGACGACCCGAGGGCCTGGCAGGCGCTGGACCGCCACCGCGAGCACGCCTCCGAGCCCGCCCGGCTCTGCCACCGGGCCTGGCTGGACCCGGCCCGGACCGCCCGCGGGGTGGCCGGTGAGCTGACCGCGCTCGTCGACCGGATGAGCGAGGAGCAGGAGGCGGGGGCGGCCTGGCTGCTGCTCTGGACCGCCTCGTCGGTCGACGTGGCCCACGGTGACCTGTGGCGGCGCTTCACCGGCCTGCACGGTTACGCCACCCAGGGCTCCGTCGCGAAGGCCAAGTGCTACCAGGACTTCCTGCGCGGCCGCTGGGAGCTCGCGGCCGTCTGCCTGCGCGAGGCCGAGGCGGCCGAGGAGCTCGGCTACCACTGCAACGCGCTGATGTTCCGCCACTACCACGCGCACTTCCTGGCCGGGCGCGGCGACGAGGCCGGGCTGGGGGAGACGGTGCGGCTGATCGGGCCGGTGGCCGCCCGTGCCGGGATGCGGTTCGTGCTGGACCGGCTGACCCATCTGCAGGGCCTGGCCGCGCTGGCGCACGGGCGGTACGAGGAGGCGTACACGCACTTCACCGGGCTGCTCCCGGCCGGTCGGCCGCCCGGGGGAGTGCCCTGGTTCCACCAGCTCGCCTTCGACCTGGTCGACGCCGCCGTGCACACCGGCCGGCGCGCCGAGGCGCGCGCCCACGTCGCCGCCGGAGCGGCCGGGCGACCCGGCGAGATCTCCGGCCACCACACCTTCCTGTTCGCGGCGGCGGCCGCCCTGGCGGCCGAGGACGACGCGGCCGACGACGCCTACCGCGCCGCGTACGACGTACCGGGCGCCGAGCAGTGGGTCTTCGAGCTGGCCCGGCTCCGGCTGGCCCACGGTTCCTGGCTGCGCCGCCGGCACCGGGCCGAGGCCCGGGAGGTGCTCCGCGCGGCGCACCGGGCGTTCCAGCGGCTCCAGGCGGAGCCGTGGGCCCGGCGCTGCGAGGAGGAGCTGCGGGCCGCCGGCGGCCCGCTCGCGGCGGAGCCGCACCGGGTGCCCGACGCGCTGACCGGGCAGGAGCTGCGGATCGCCCGGCTCGCCGCGACCGGCCTGAGCAACAAGGACATCGGGCACCGGCTCGGGCTCTCGCACCGCACCGTCGCGGCGCACCTGTACAAGATCTTTCCGAAGCTCGGCATCGCCTCGCGGGCGGCGCTCACCCAGGCCCTGGAGGGGCACTGAGGCCACGGGCCGGCCCTGCCCCGCGGTCGCCGGGTCCTCCCCGGGCCCGCCCGCGGTGCCCGTTGTGCCCGGTGTCCGCTGGGCCCGTTGCCCGCTGTGCCCGTTGCCCGCTGTGCCCAGTGTCCGCTGTGCCGGTCGAGCACCGTGCCCCGTCGCGGACTGTCCCGGCCGCGCACTCCCTCGTGCCTCACGGCGCACGGCCCGCCGCGCCGGGCGGAGCGACAGTCAGATGACCTAGGCGACCGGGTACGCCCCGGCGCAGGCTGGTCGGGCGGGGCCTCGGCCGCGCGAGCCGAGAGAAAGGGGCAGGCTGGTGAACCAGCGGGTCACGACCGCCGCGGTGCCGGACGGGGAGCAGGCGGTGCACTGGGGCCGGGCGGTGTCGTCCGCCCTGGCGCCGGTGGAGGTGGTGCCGCTCGCCGACGGTCCGTTCGACGGCCGGCTGGAGTCGCACCGGCTGGGCAGCCTGCGGGTGTCCACCCTGGAGGCGGACGCGACCCGGCTGTCCCGCACGCCGGGCCTGATCGCGCGTTCGCCCGGAGCCGAGCCGCAGGTGGCGGTGGGTGTCCAGGTGTCGGGCCGGGCCGTGCTGACCCAGGACGGCCGCCGGGCCGAGGTCACGGCGGGGGACCTCGTGCTGTACGACACCGCGCGGCCCTACTCCGTGGACTACCCGGAGCGCTTCCGCTCCCACGTGTTCCACCTGCCGCACCGACTGCTCGGTGTGCCGGAGGCCGAGATCCGTCGGGTGACGGGCCGGGCCGTCACCTCGCGGGAGAGCCTCGGGGCCGTGCTGCTCCCCTTCCTCGACACCCTCGCCGACGCCGCGCCCAGCTACCCGGTGGCCGCCGGCGACCTGCTGGCCGACAGCGTCGCCGACCTCTTCCTGACGCTCGTCACCGAGCTCGCCGGCCGGCCGGCCGCCGACCCCGACGACGCGAACGCCCACCTCGTCCGGCTGGTCCGGACCCATATCGACGGGCGGCTCGGCGATCCCGGGCTGACCCCGCAGAGCATCGCCGACGCCCACCGCATCTCGGTCCGCTACCTGCACCGGCTCTTCGAGGGTGAAGGGGTGACGGTGAGCCGGCTGATCCAGCGGCGCCGGCTGGAGGAGTGCGCCCGGGAGCTCGGCCGGCGCAGCCGCAGCGCACCGACCGTCTCGGCGGTCGCCCAGCGCTGGGGGTTCGTCAACCCCGCGCACTTCAGCCGGGCGTTCCGGGCCGCGTACGGGACGTCCCCGCGCGAGTGGCGGGCGCGCCGGGCCGAGGAGGCCTGACGGGGCCGCCGTGCGCGGAGGGGCGGATTCCGGTTCGCTCTCGGCAAGGTTCCGGGCCCGGCCGGTGCCTAGCGTGGAGGCGTGCCGTCCGGGCGCCCCGGGCCCCGGCCGGGCACGCGCTCCGGGCACGGTGGCAGTCCCCCCGGCTCGCCGCCGTGCCCGGCACCGCGGCCCGGCCACCGCACACCGCGGTGCCGGGCACCCGAGCGAGGCGCCGACCGACCGGGGGAGACGCCGACCACCCGCGGCAGCCGGTCCGACCGGCCACCAGGCCAGGAGCAGACCCGTGTCCGACAGCGCCACCCCCGAAGCCCGGGGCCCGATCCTGGACGACGGCCTCCAGGAGTTCCTGACCGCCCGTTCGCACACCCGCCGCTCCGCCGCGGCGGCGTCCGGGGAGGCCGCGCCGGAGCCCCTCGACCTCTCCTTCCTGGCCGGACCGCACCCGTCGGACGGTCACCGGGACACGGTCACCAGCCGGCTGGCGCTGCCGACCCCGGCCGGTCACGTCCGGATCCAGGTGATCAGACCGGTCGACGCGGCCCGGCCGACCCCGGTCGTCCTCTACCTGCACGGCCTCGGCTGGGCGCTGGGCGACGCCGACAGCTACCGTCACCTGCTGCGCGAGTTCGCCGTGGGCGCCGACGCCGCGGTGGTCTTCGTCGACTACGGGCGCCCGCCCGCCGCGCGGTTCCCGGTCGCCGTCGAGCAGTGCTACGCCGTGGCCCGCTGGATCGCCGAGCACGGGCACGAGATCGGCCTCGACGGGAGCCGGATGGCCGCCGCCGGTGACTCGGCGGGCGCCAACCTCGTCGCGGCACTGACCCTGCTCCTGCGCCGGCGCGGCGGTGCCCGGCTGGTCCACCAGGTACTGCTCTGCCCGGTCACCGACGCGGACTTCGACACCCCGTCCTACCGGGCCTTCGCCGAGGGGTACTTCCTCCACCGGGCGGACATGCGCCGCTTCTGGGACGCCTACCTGCCCGACCCGGCCCACCGCACGCAGGCCGCCGCCGCCCCGCTGCGCGCGGAGCTGGCGGAACTCGCTGACCTGCCACCGGCGTTGGTGATCACCGCGGAGGCCGACGTGCTGCGGGACGAGGGCGAGGCCTACGCGGCCCGGCTGCGCCGGGCGGGCGTCCCGGTGGTGGCCACCCGGTACCAGGGCGTCGTGCACGGCTTCGTGCTGCTCGACTCCCACTGCCGCACCGACTCGGCCCGCTCCGCCCTGATCCAGGCCGTGGACACCCTGCACATCGCCCTGCACCGCCACCCCTGGTAGCCGGGTCCCTCCGCCGGGCGCGGGCCTCAGCCGGGCACGGTCGCCCGGCGGCCAGAGGGCGTGCGCCGGCGGCACAGTCGGGCCCGGGCCCGTCCGTACGGTCGACGAGTCCGCCCCGTCCGACCGATCCACGGAGCCCCGCATGCCCTTCCTGACCGTCGCCGAGGAGAACGCCGCCCCGGTGCGCCTCTACTACGAGGACCACGGGACGGGCCGCCCGGTGGTCCTGGTGCCCGCCTGGCCGCTCAACGCCGCCTCCTGGGAGAGCCAGGAGGCGGCCCTCCTCGCGGCCGGCCACCGGGTCGTCAGCTACGACCGCCGGGGCTTCGGCCGCTCCGACCGGCCCTGGGACGGGTACGACCTCGACACCCTGGCGACCGATCTGCACACGCTGGTCACCGCACTCGACCTGCGTGACGCGACCCTGGTCGGCTACTCGCTCGGCGGCGGCGAGGTCACCCGCTACCTCGCCGTCCACGGCTCCGGACGGGTCCGGTCCGCCGTCCTCATCGCCGCCGCCCCGCCGTACCCGTCCGGTGCCGACGACTGCCCCGGCGGCGGCGCCCTGAGCGCGCTGCGCGAGACGGTGGTGACCGACCGGGCCGCCTTCATGACCGGCTACCTGCACGACCTGTACGCGGTGGACCTGCTGGGCGGTGCCGGGGTGAGCGAGCGGGTGGCCGCCTACCACCGGGGCGTGGGGCTGGAATCCTCCGCCCGCGCCACCACCGCCTGCGCGGACGCCTGGGGCACCGATCTGCGGCCCGACCTGCCCCGGATCGACGTGCCGGTGCTGGTCCTGCACGGTGGTGCCGACCGGACCCTGCCGCCGGCCGTGACGGCCGAACCGCTGGCCGCCCTGCTCGCCGACGCCACCCTGCGCATCGTCCCGGGCGCGCCGCACGGCCTGATCTTCACGCACGCCGAGGAGGTCAATTCCGAACTGGCCGCCTTCCTCGCCTGACCCGCGACCGGGGGACCGGCCGGGGCGGCCGGCGCTCCAGGGGCGGCCGGGGTGTTTCCAGGGCGAAGTTCCTCCTGCTGTTCTTCCTGTTCTCGGGCCCGCCGGCGGGTTGGAATGGGAGGGCGGGCGCGGCGGCTTCTCCGGCCGGCCCGGGCGACGGCCCGGGTGCCCGGCCCTCGCGGCCCCGCGCCTCCATCCTCACCCCGCGTCAGCACGCGGCCCACCCGGACACCACCCGGCGGCCGCCGCAGGAGTACCGATGTCCGTCCTCACCCTCGCCCCCTCTCCCGTCCCCGCCCCGTCCTCGCCCGGCGCGGTGCCCGCCGCCCGCCGCCCGCACCGGGCGGGCAACCCGGCCGCCGTGCCGCCGTCGGCACCGTCCCGGGGCGTCCCGTACGCCGCGAGCATCGCCGGCCACCGGCTCGGGCCGCTGCGGATCTCCTCGATCGTGGCCGGTCCCTGGCCGGCCGCGCACGGCCGCAGCGTGGTCCTCTGCGGCCGGGAGGAGCACGTGACCCTGGTCCTGCCGCACCACGGCACGGCCGCGCTGCTCCTGGACGGCCACCGGCTGCCGCTGCGTCCGGGTGCGTTCGCCGTCGCCAGGGCCGGCCGCCCGGTCGTCCTGGAGGTCTCGGAGGACTTCTCCGGCACCGCGTTCCACTGGCCGGGGGAGGCCGCCGGGCTGACCGAGGACGATCTGCGGGAGCTGTCCGGGACGGCCTTCCGGACGGACACCGGGACGGCCGCGCTGGTGGCCGCCTACCTGGGGCGGCTGGCCCGGCCGGTGGACTCGCTGGACCCGCAGACGGCCGCCCGGCTCGCCGGCACGGCCCAGGACCTGCTCGCCGTCCTCGCCCACGAACACCGCCGGCGGGCGGCCCGGCCGGCTCCCGAGGAGGTCCGGGCCACGATCGCCCGGACGAAGGAGTACATCCTGCGGCGGCTGGGCGATCCCGGTCTCACCCCGGAGGGGATCGCGGCCGCCCATCACTTCTCGGTGCGCTACCTCCACAAGCTCTTCCAGTACGAGGGCGTGACCGTGGGGCGGTGGATCCAGCGCCGCCGCCTGGAGATGTGCCGCCGCGACCTGGCCCGCCCGTCGGCCCGCCCGGCCACCGTGGCGGCCGTCGCCGGCCGCTGGGGGTTCGTCAGCACCAGCCACTTCAGCCGGGTGTTCCGGGCCACCTACGGGGTCACCCCGCGCGCGTGGCAGGCCGGCGCCCGCGAGCCGGACGCCTCCTTGATCCGCGAGAGCAGCAGGACCTCGTAGTCCATCGCCAGACCGAAGGCGATGGCCACGATCAGCACCGGGAAGTCGGCGTCGATCGCGCCGATCGGGGTGTAGCCGAGCAGGCCGTGCAGGTGTCCGTCCTGGAAGACCAGCTTGATCGCGCCGAAGGCCGCCGAGAGCGAGAGCAGGTTGAGCAGCACGGACTTGAGCGGGACGGTCACCGAGCCGAAGGCCAGGAACAGGACCACCGAGGAGACCACCGCGATGAACAGGGCCATCCACGGCACCCGGGAGCCGATCATGTCGACGATGTCGACCCGTGAGAAGGGCATCCCGGTGAACCGCGTGGTCGACCCCTCCGGCCGGGGCTGCGCGCGCAGCCGGTCGACCATGGTGCGGGCGTCGCGGGACATCGGGTCCATCGAGTAGTGCGCGGTGATGCGGGCCAGGTTGCCCTCGGTCCGGGTGACGGTGGCGCCGTTCGTCCCGGGGACCGAGGCGAGCCGCTCCGCGTAGGCGCCGAGCGGTCCGGCGGCGTCGGCCGGTCCGGCCAGGGTGACCACCGCGGTGATCACCCTGGTGGGGTCCCGGTCGAACTCGGTGTCGAGCCGCTGCGTGACCACCCGGGCGTCCGAGCCGCTCGGAAGCACCCACTCGGCGGGCCGGGCCCAGTTGGCGCTGAGGAAGGGCAGGCCGAGGCCGACCAGCAGCCCCACCACCGCGAGCGTGGTGGCCAGCGGACGGCGCATCACCAGACGGGCCGTCCGGTACCACCGGCCCGCCGTCTCCGGGCGCGGCGCGCTCCGCCGGCGGTCCCAGGGCATCGGTACCCGCCAGGAGTCGATCCGGGGGCCGGCGATCCTGAGCAGTGCGGGCAGCACGGTGAGCGAGCCGATCACGGCGAGGGTGACCACGGAGATCCCCGCGTACCCCATCGAGCTGACCCGGCCTCCCGGCCCGGCCGTCCTGACACGGGAGAGGCTGTCCCACCGGACGTGCGAGTTCCGTGCGCCCGAGGCCGGCCCTCCCGGTACGCGCGCCCCGCACCCGACCGGGGACGGGGCGCGCCGTGGTCGGTCCTCTGTGCGGCTGCGGTACTGGTCAAGTCGGGTGTCGGCCCGGAGCCCGCTGTCCCCCACCGCAGACCCCCGAGGATCGTACCCGACCGGTTACAAGCGGCTACGGCACTCAGCTGCGGGGGCCCGTGCGGGGGAAGCCCGGCACTGCGCGAAGACCGGGCGGGGTTTGGAGGTCGAGCGGCGGGTGCGGGAAGGTGTCGCGAACGATCGGTCCTCGACGGGGACGAGAACCGGGGCCGCCGGGGCGCGGATCAGCCCGCGGAGGCCTCCAAGGTGGCCTGCAGGGCCGTCGCGTCCTTCAGCCGGGCCGGGTCGCCGGCGGTCTCGGCGAAGGTCCTGGCCTCCCGGGCGGCTCCGAGGGCGCGCTCCCGCTCGCCGAGTTCCGCCAGGGCCTTCGCCTGGCCGAGGGCGGCGATGGCCTGCAGCAGGGGGACGGCGACCCGGGCGCCCACCGTGCGCGCTTCGGCGTAGCTGTGCTCGGCCTCCCGGGGGCGGCCGAGGGCCAGCAGGGCCCGGCCCTTCTGGTTGAGCGCGTTGGTCCGGGTGAAGTCGCTGATGTGGGCGGCGGGTGCGGTCGCCGGGTCGGTGAGCAGGGCGAGGATGGTGTCGGTGGTGGCCACCGCGGCGGCGTGGTCGGCGCCGGCCGCCTCGGCGGAGGCCAGGGCCAGCAGGGCCTGCGGCCGGCCTTCGCGGTCGCCCGCCTGTGCGAACAGCTCGGCCGCCCGGCGGGCCCGGGGCACCGCCGAGTCCGGCTCGCCCAGCCGGATGGCGGCGGCGGCCGCGTAGAAGTGCGCCCACGCCTCCTGGGTGACATCGCCGCCCCGGCGGGCGAGTTCGGCCGCCTGCTCGGCGATCGCCGAGGACTCGCGGGGCTGGTGCGAGCAGTAGTGGACGGCCCAGGCCAGGTAGTTGGCGTGGGTGGCCGCGAGGACGTCGTCGCCCAGGGCGTGGGCCGCCGTGCGGGACAGCCCGAAGACGGTGGGCCAGTGGCCCCAGTTGGTCCAGCGGTCGGAGAACCAGTGCATGGACTCGGCCGTCCGCACCACCTCGTCGTGGCGGCCGGCCGCGGCCGCCACGCGCAGCGCGGCCAGCCAGTTGGCGCTCTCGGCCTCCAGCCAGGCCTGCGCGGCGCGCGCCGAGCCGAACCCGTCGGCCGGCGTCGCCCCGGGCTGGAACCACTGACCGGCCGCCGCCGCCGTGTCGAGCAGCCAGCGGTGCAGCGCCGCCTCGGCGGCGGCGGTCTCCTGCGGGGTCTCCTCCTCCTGGAGCCGTTCGCGCGCGTAGAGCCGCAGCAGGTCGTGGAAGAGCAGCCGGTCGGTGGCGGTGTGGCCGAGCAGGCCCAGGTCGAGGAGTTCGTCGAGCATCTCCTCGACCAGGTCCGGCCGCAGCCCGGTGAGGGCGGCGCCCGCCCCCGTGTCGAAGTCCGCGCCCGGGACGAGTGCCAGCCGGCGGAAGAGGCGCCGCACCGGCTCGGAGAGCTGTTCGTAGGAGAGCCGGAACGCGGAGCGGATGCGCAGGTCTCCGGCGGTCAGGCGCTGGAGGCGGAGGTCCTCGTCACCGAGCCGCTCGGCGAGGGCTCGCGCGCTCCAGGAGGGCCGGCTCAGCAGGCGGTTCCCCGCGATCCGCAGCGCCAGCGGCAGGTGCCCGCAGAGCTCGGAGATCCGCGTGAAGGAGGACGAGTCCGACCCGACCGGGCCGCCGTTCGCCCCCTCGTCCTCGCGCTGCGCGAGGATCGCGCCGAGCAGTGCGGTGGCGTCGGCGACGGGCAGCGGGGTCAGGACGAGCCGTCGCGCGTGCTCGATCCCGGCGAGCGTACGGCGGCTGGTCACCCAGAGCCGGCCCGCGCCCGGTCCGGGCAGCAGGGCGCGCACCTGGGCCTCGTGCGCGGCGTTGTCGAGGACGACGAGCGCCTGCCGCTCGCGCATCAGCCGGCGGTAGAGCCCGCGGCGCTCGTCGGTCTCGCCCGGCACGTCGCGCTCGCGGACACCCAGGGCCCGGAGCAGGCGGCTCAGGGCGTCGTGCGGGGTGACGGGTTCGGTGTCCAGGCCGCGCAGGTCGACGAAGAAGCAGCCGTCCGCGAACCGGTCGGCCAGCCGCGTCCCGGCGTGCAGCACGAGCGCGGTCTTGCCGAGGCCGGGCGCGCCGGAGACGACCGACACCGGTGGGCCGGCGGGGGAGTCCAGGGTTCGGGCGAGCCAGGCGGCCTCGGTCTCGCGGCCGGTGAAGTCGGGCACCGCGGGCGGCAGGTCGCAGAGGCCGGGCCGCGCGGTGGCCGGCTGTCGTCGCCGGCCCGCGCGGGCGGCGGCCAGCAGCGCCTCGGTGTCGGCCGGGCCGAGCCCGAGGGCGGTGGCGAGGGCCTGGACGGTACGGGCCTGCGGGCCGAGACTGTGGCCGCGCTCCATGTCGCCGATGGCGCGGCCGCTGACCCCCGACCCCTCCGCCAGCTCCTCCAGGGTCAACCCGGCGTCGTGGCGGTGCGCGCGTAGCAGTGGTCCCAGGGCCGGCGGCTCCGGCTGGCTCATCTGACCCCCCGATTGGTGAGGGATCATCATACTGGCAGTGGCCTTGACCTGCGACGACCTGTTCCCTCCGGCCGCCGGGCCCCATGCGCCGGGCCCCATGCCGCCGGGCCCCGGGCGCCGCCGGTGGACGGCGGGCCCGGGGCCCCGGTGGTGCCGGTGCGGTCAGCCGATGGCGGCTCCGGCGGTCTCCGGCAGGAAGCCCGGCACGCGGGTGCCCAGCCGCCGCTCCAGCGCCTGCCGGTGGACGAGGCCGGCGAGCGCGAGGTCGAGCGCGCCGAGGCCGAACGGCGAGAAGACGGTGACGCCGTCCTCGGGGCGCCGGAACGGCTGGTCGGCGCGGAGTACGGAGCCGATCGAGGTGCTGATGAAGTCCCGGTTGCCGACCTGCTGTTCGGCGAGGTGCAGGGACGTCCCCTCACGGCACACGTGGTCGGCGTCGTCGACGACGTTGACGGCGCCCAGGATGCTGCCGGGGGTCAGGTCGCGCAGCGACACGTGCAGCACCAGGGTGCCGGGCCGGCAGGCCTCGGTGGTCAGGTGCGGGGTGGCGGCGGTGGTGGCGAGGCAGACCAGCCGGTGGGCGGCCAGCGCGTCCTCGGCGGTCTCGGCCACGGCGGTCTTCAACTCCGGCCAGCGGGCCGCGCAGCGGGCGGCGAACGCCTCCGCGCGGGACCGGTCGAGGTCGAACACGGTGACGGTGCCGAGGTCCGGCAGGACGGCCCGCAGGTAGTTCAGGATCTCGAAGCCGATCACGCCGCAGCCGATCAGGCTGACGCCGGTCTCGGGGGTCTCCGAGGTGAGGACGGACGCGGCGAGCGCGGCACTGGCCGCCGTGCGCCGCGCCGAGATCAGCGAGCCCTCCAGCAGGGCCTCCGGGTGCCCGGTGGCCATCGAGTTGAGGATCACCGCGGCGGAGGCGCGTTCCAGCCCGGCGGCGGTGTTGCCGGGGAAGGAGGAGATCCACTTGATGCCCGCCACCGGGACGTCCTCGCCGAGGTAGGCGGGAAGTCCGATGATCCGGTTGCGTGGCTCGTCGGGAAAGCGGAGGAACACCGAGTGCGGCAGGGCCGTGCGGCCCCGGTCGTGCAGGACGTAGGCGCGGCGGACGGCCGCGACGACCTCGCTCTCGGCACCGTCGAGGACCTGCCGGACCTCCCCGGCTCCCAGGATCAGCATGGTGCCACCTTCATCGCGTACTCCTTCTCCTTCCACAGGTGGGACACGTCGCCGAAGTGGCGGGCGACCCATTCGTCGTCGTAGATCGTGTCGAGGTAGCGCTCGCCGCGGTCGGGCAGGACGACCGCGCAGCGCGAGCCCGCGGGGATGCGGTCGGCCATCAGGTCGACCGCCGCCACCAGCGCGCCGGACGAGCCGCCCGCCAGGATCGCCTCCCGGCCGGCGAGCCGCCGGCAGCCGACCACGCAGTCGAGGTCCGTCACGTGGACGACCTCGTCGGCGAGGCCGTCGCGGTAGAGCGCGGGCCGCACGGCCGCGCCGTGGCCGGGGATCAGCCGGGAGGCCGGGACGCCGCCGAAGATGGCGCTGCCCCGGGCGTCCACCGCGACGACCGTCACCGGCAGCCCGAGGTCGCGGACGTGTTCCGCGCACCCGCGCAGGGTGCCGCACGAACTCGTCGCGCAGAACAGGTAGTCGATCCCGCCGGGGACGGCCGCCAGGATCTCGCGCATCGTCCGCCGGTGCGCCTGGGGGTTCAGCGGGTTGGCGTACTGGTTGGGCCAGTACGCCCCGGGGATGCGGGCGGTGAGCTCGCTGATCCGGCGGATCCGGACGGGCAGGTACTCGCCGGTCACCGGGTCGGTGTCGCGGACCACCTCGACCTCGGCGCCGAGCGCCCGCATGATGGCGATGTTCTGGCGGTTGGTGCGCGGGTCCACCACGCAGATGAACCGGAGGCCGTAGTAGGAGCAGACCTGGGCGAGCCCGATCCCGAGGTTGCCGGAGCTGGACTCGACGACCACCGAGCGGCCGGGCACCAGCGCGCCGGTGCGGATCCGCTCGCGGAGCATCTCCAGCGCCGACCGGTCCTTCATGCTGCCGCCGGGGTTGAAGGCCTCCAGCTTGGCGTAGGTGGTGAAGTGCCGGCCCGGCGCGAGCTTGGCGAGTTCGACCAGCGGGGTGCCGCCGATCGTGCCGAGTACGCCGGCCGGCCGGTCGTCAGGTTCCGGCATGGTGGCCTCGCCCCGTCGGATCGGGGCGCGGCCCGAGCATGGTGCGGAACACGCTAGTTCCTCCTGTCAGCTCTGGATCGAGGGGTTGTCCGGCGGCCCGTCGCCCCGGTCGGGGGAGCGGTCGTCGGTCGGCAGCCGCCGCCTGGTGGCGGTGGCGGCCGGGGGAGGGGCCACCGGGGGAGCGGTGGCCGGTCGGCAGGGTGACGGGGTGGAGCCGCCCGGCCTCACGGCGCCGCCGGGCCGGGCACGCTGCGCACCGTACGGGCGGCCGAGGCGGCGACGGCGAGCAGCACCATCCAGACCGCCAGGACCACCGCGGCGGTCCGCGCGCCGGCCGAGTCGAGCAGCAGGCCGCCGAGCAGCGAGCCGATCGGCAGGGCCCCGTTGGACAGCGTGCTCATCGCCGCGAGCACCCGGCCGCGCAGCCGGTCGGGGGTGATGCCCAGCTGGTAGCTGCCGAGCGCCACGTTCCACAGCGGTCCGACGAACCACATCGCCGCGTAGGCGGCGGTGAGCGTGAACGGGTCGCGGCTGAGGGCGATCACGACCATCAGGACGGCCCAGGCCCAGTTCGCCGCGATCACCAGGGCGGGCAGGCCCAGGCGTCGGGCGAACCACGGTGCGGCCAGTGAGCCGAGGAGGCCGCCGGCGCCCGCGACCCCGACCATCAGGCCGACCCCGGCCGAGGAGGCGCCGACGTCGGTGGCCAGCACGATGGCGACCAGGAACAGGGCCCGGAACATCAGGTTGCTGCCGGCCACCAGCAGGGTGGTGGTGCGCAGGAACGGGTGCTGCCAGAGCCACCGCAGCCCCTCGCGGACCTGCTCGCCCAGGGTGCCGGTGCGGGCCGGGCGGTCGCTCTCGAACTCCTTGCGGATGAACAGCAGGCCCGTCAGCGAGACCAGGTAGGTCAGCGCGTCGGCCACGAAGGGCACGGCCCGGCCGAGTCCGAACAGGATGCCGCCGAGCGGCGTGCCGAGCATCACGGCGCCCCGCCCGCGGGCCTCGTTGCGGGACAGGGCCAGTGAGAGCTGGCCCGGCGCCACCACGTTCGGGACGGCCGCGTGCGCGGCGAGCCCGTGGAAGACGGTGAGCGCGCCCTCCGCGAAGCCCACCGCCAGCACCAGCGGCAGGCTGAGCAGGTCGAGCGCCGACGAGACGGCGATGACCGCCGCGCCGAGCGCGCGCAGCGCGTCGCACCAGATCATCAGCCGCCGCCGCGGCCAGCGGTCCACCAGCGCGCCGGCCGGCAGTTGCAGGAGCAGGGCGGGCAGCAGGGCGACGAAGCCGGCCAGGCCGGCGTCGAAGGGCGAGCCGGTGAGGGCCAGGACCAGCAGGGGGTAGGCGATGGTGGTCGCCGTCGAGCCGAGCAGCGAGACGGCCGAGCCGCCCCACAGCAGCAGGAAGTCGCGGTTGCGGTGCAGCGGGACCACCGGCTCGGCGGCGGCCGCCTCGGGCGGGTTCGGCGGGTCGGGCGGGTCCGGCGGACGCTCCTCGGGGCCCGCCGGTGCCCGCGTGTCGGGGCTGGTCATCTCTCGCACACCTCGCGGGGCCGGACCGGCCGTCAGCCGGCCGCCCGCTCCATCTGGCGGCGCAGACTGAGCGGCCGCATGTCGGTCCAGACCGTGCCGATGTGGGCCAGGCAGTCGGCCCTGGTGCCCTCGGTGCCCTCCGCGTACCAGCCGAGCGGGAGGTCCCGGTCGGCGGCCCAGACGGAGTACTGCTCCTCGTCGTTGAGGACGACGCGGTAGGTGCGGTCGTCGGTGTCTTCCTCGGCCACGGCGGGCCTCCCTCGGGTGAACTGCCGCGTCACGAACCTCACGTGACCGGTGGCGGCGCCAGCGAGCCTGCCGCACCCGCCGGGCCCGGCTGCAGAGAAGGAGGCGCAGTCACCGTGACGCCAAGGCTGCCGGTGTGACTGCCGGTTGTTCTCTCGAAGGGTCGTGGCCCGGGCGACGACGCTGAGGCGCATGACTGCGAACCCCTCCATCCGGCCCGTGCCGGCGGACCGAGCCCGGGAGAACGGCGCGGGCTCCGTCCTCCCCCTGACGGTGCCGGCCGACACTCCCGGCACGCCCCTGGCCGCGTACCTCTCGGCCGCCCGACCGTTCGTCCGCGGCCGGCTGCTCGAACACGGCGCGGTCCTGCTGCGCGGGTTCGACGTCGGCGGCGTGGACGGGTTCGAGGCGGCGGTGCGGGCGGTGTCCGGCTCCCCCCTCGCCTACGCCGAGCGGTCCTCGCCGCGCAGCACCATCAAGGGGCAGGTGTACACCTCGACCGACTACCCGCCGAACGAGGAGATCTTCCTCCACAACGAGAACTCCTACCAGGCGGACTGGCCGCTGACCCTCTTCTTCCACTGCGTCGAGCCGCCGGAGACGCTCGGCGCCACCCCGCTCGCCGACACCCGCCGGGTCTACCGGGCGATCGACCCCGCCGTCCGGGAGGAGTTCGCCGCCCGCGGCTGGATGGTGGTGCGCAACTTCTCGGACGGCTTCGGCGTGCCGTGGCAGCAGGCCTTCAACACCTCCGACCGCGCCGAGGTGGACGCGTACTGCGCCCGCAACGGCGTCGCCACCGAGTGGACCGCGGACGGCCTGCGCACCCGCGCCCGCCGCGAGGCGGTCCACCGCCACCCGGTGACCGGGGAGACGGTGTGGTTCAACCACCTCGCCTTCTTCCACGTGACCACGCTCGGCGAGGAGGTGAGCGCCGCGCTGCGGGAGATGTACGACGAGGAGCAGCTGCCGACCAACACCTACTACGGCGACGGCCGGCCGGTCCCGGACGACGTCGTGGCGCACCTGCGTGCCTGCTACCGCGCCGAGTGGCGGCGCTTCGACTGGCAGCGGGACGACGTCCTGCTCGTGGACAACATGCTGTCGGCGCACGCCCGCGAGCCGTTCACCGGCCCGCGCCGGATCGCCGTGGCCATGGCCGAGCCGTACTCGGCCGTCGTGAACCCCGACTCGCGCCTGGAGACCTCCGATGCCCACCGGTGACAGCGGCCTGCCGCTCTCGTTCGCCCAGGAACAGCTCTGGTTCCTGGACCAGCTCCGCTCCGGCGCCTCCACCGAGTACCTGATGTGCGAGGCGTTCCGGATCCGCGGCCCGCTCGACCTGCCGGTGCTGGAGGCGGCGTTCGGCGAGATCGCCGCGCGGCACGAGGTGCTGCGCACGCGCTACGGCACCGAGGGCGGCACCGGGGTGCAGTACGTCGACGAGCCCGGCCCCGTGCCGCTCGCCCAGGTCGACCTGACCGCACCGGCGGCGGCCGACCGCGAGGCGCGGCTGGCCGAGCTGCACGCCGCCGAGCTGCGCACCCCGATCGACCTGCGCACCCGGGCGCCCTGGCGGCTGACCCTGGCCCGGCTCGCCGAGGAGGAGGCCGTCCTGCTGGTGACGGTCCATCACATCGCCTTCGACGGCTGGTCCTGGGGCCTGCTGGCGCGCGAGCTGCACGAGCTCTGCACCGCCTTCGCGGCCGGCCGGCCCTCGCCGCTGGAGCCGGTCCCGGTGCAGTACGCCGACTTCGCGCAGTGGCAGCGCGACACCTGGGCCGCCGACCCCGAGCGGGAGGAGCGGCGGCGCGGCTACTGGCGGGAGCGGCTGGCGGGGCTGGAGCCGCTGGAGCTGCCCACCGACCGCCGGCGCCCGGCCCGTTGGGACCCGGCCGGGGACAGCGTCCCGTTCACCGTGCCGGCGGAGCTGGCGCGGCGGCTGGCCGCGCTCGGCCAGGAGGGCGGCGCGACCCCGTTCATGGTGCACCTGGCCGCGTTCCAGCTGCTGCTCGCGCGCTGGTCCGGCCGGCCCGACGTGGCGGTCGGCGTGTCGGTCTCCGACCGCAACGAAGTCGCCCTGGAGCCGCTGGTCGGCATGTTCCTCAACACCGTGGTGCTGCGGACCGACCTGTCCGGCCGCGGGTCCTTCCTGGACCTGCTGGCGCGGGTCCGCGAGACCACCCTGGACGCCTACGAGCACCAGGACGTGCCGTTCGGCTGGGTGGTGGCCGACCTCGCCCCCGAGCGGGACCTCTCCCGCAACCCGGTGTTCCAGGTCGGGTTCGCGCTGCACAACGCCGAGCGCCGCCCGCTGCGGCTGCCCGGGCTGGACGTCACGAAGGTCGGGACGGCCACCGAGCACTCCGCCTTCGACCTCTCGCTGCACCTGTCCGAACTCCCCGACGGCTCGTTCGCGGCCCGGCTCATCTACCCCACCGCGCTGTTCGACCGGGCCCGCGTCGAGCGGATGGCGGCGAGCCTGCTGCGGCTGCTCGCGGGCATCGCCGACCGTCCGGCCGCCCCCGCGTACGCGCTGGAGACCGTGCCCGACGCGGAGCTGGCGGCCCTGGCCCGCTGGAACCGCACCGAGACCGAACGCCCGGGGCGGTCGCTGGCCGAACTGTTCTTCGCGCAGGCCCTGGCCACCCCGGACGCGGTCGCCGTGGTGTCCGGCGCGCGGGAGACCGACTACGCCGGCCTCGCCGACCGGGTCCGCCGGCTCGCCGGCCTGCTGCGCTCGCGCGGCGTCGGCCTGGAGAGCGCCGTCGGCGTCGCGCTGCACCGCGGCACCGACCTGGTCACCACCCTCCTCGCGGTGCTGACCGCGGGCGGGGTCTACGTGCCGCTGGCCCCGGAACAGCCGGCCGACCGGCTGGCCCACCTGGTCGCCGACGCCGGGGTGAGCCTGCTGGTCACCGAGGCCGCCCTGCTCGGACAGCTGCCCGAGCACCCGAACACGCTCGTGCTCGACCCCGCCCGCTCCTTCGAGGCGGCGGACGCCCCGGGCCTCGACCCCGTCGGCGCGGTCGGCACCGAGGCCGCCTACGTGATGTACACCTCCGGCTCCACCGGCCTGCCCAAGGGCGTGGTCGTCCCGGAGGCCGCGATCCGCAACCGCGTGCTCTGGTCGGTGGAGCGCTACGGTCTGGGCCCCGGTGACCGGGTGCTGCAGAAGACCACCATCGGCTTCGACGCCGCCGTCTGGGAGTTCCTCTCCCCGCTGGTCTGCGGGGCCACCGTGGTGACCGGCCCGCGGGACGCCCACCGCGACCCGGCGGTGATGGCCCGCGCCGTCGCCGAGCACCGGGTCACCGTGCTCCAGGGCGTGCCCTCGATGCTGCGCCTGCTGCTGGACGAGCCGGCGCTGGCCGACTGCGACGCGCTGCGCGTGGTCTGCTCGGCGGGCGAGCCGCTGCCCGCCGAGCTCTGCGCCCGGCTGCGCCGGATCGTCGACGTCGAGGTGGTCAACACCTACGGCCCCACCGAGTGCGCCATCGACTCCACCGCCTGGCCCTACGACCCGGCCGAGTCCGGGGAGCAGGTGCCGATCGGCCTGCCGCTGCCCAATGTGCGCACCTATGTGGTGGACGCCGAGGACCGGCTGGTGCCCGTCGGCGTGGTCGGCGAGCTGTGCGTCGGCGGCATCGGGCTCGCCCGCGGCTACGCCGGCCGCGGCGACCTCACGGCCGACCGGTTCGTCCCCGATCCCTTCGCCACCGTCCCCGGCGCCCGCCGCTACCGCACCGGAGACCTGGTGCGCCGCCGCGCGGACGGCGCCCTGGAGTACGTCGGACGCGTCGACGACCAGGTCAAGATCGGCGGCGTGCGGATCGAGCCCGGCGAGATCGAGGCCCTGCTGGGGACCCACCCCTCGGTGGCCGCCGCCGTGGTCGTCGCCCAGCGCTCCGGCACCGGCGACACCCGGCTGACCGCCTACGTGGTGGCCGCCGCCGGCGCCCGGACCGAACCGGAGGTGCTCCGCGCCCACCTGGCGGCCGGGCTGCCGGAGGCCATGGTGCCGTCCGCCGTCGTCACGCTCGACGAACTGCCGCTCACGCCCAACGGCAAGGTGGACCGCCGCCGGCTGCCCGCCGCCACCGAGGCGGAGCGGCCGGCCGAGACGGCCTGGGAGGCCCCGCGCACCGACGCCGAGCGGACCGTCGCCGCGCTGATGGCCGAGGTGCTGGACGTCGAACGGGTCGGCGCGCAGGACGACTTCTTCCTGCTCGGCGGGTACTCGCTGCTCGCGATCAAGCTGGTGCTGCGGCTGCGGCGCGCCTTCGGCATCGAGCTGACCGTCGGCGAGCTGTTCCACGCGCCGACCGTCGCCGGGCTGGCCGCCCGGATCGCCGGCGTCGCCGGCACCGGGGCGCCGAGCACCGAGGACGCCGTCCGCCCGGTGGGCCGCGACCGCCCGCTGCCGCTCTCCTTCGGCCAGCAGCGGATGTGGTTCCTCGACCAACTGGAGCCCGGGAGCCACGAGTACGTCGTCCCGCTGGCGCTGCGGCTGACCGGTCCGCTCGACACCGGGGCGCTGCGCGGCGCGCTGGACGCGCTCTCCGCCCGGCACGAGGTGCTGCGCACCCGGTACCGGGACGAGGGCGGCGATCCGGTCCAGATCATCGACCCCGCCGGTCCGGTCGACTTCACCCTGACCGACCTGACCGACCTGACCGACCTGACCGACCTGACCGACCTGACCGGCTCGGCGGACCTGACCGGCTCGGCGGGCGGCACCGACGCCGAGGCGCGGGCCCGCGCCCTGGTCGACGAGCTGGCCCGCTCGCCGTTCGACCTGGCCCTGGACCACCCGCTGCGGGCCACCCTGATCCGCACCGCCCCCGAGGACCACCTGCTCGTCCTGACCCTGCACCACATCGCTTTCGACGCCTGGTCGACCAACGTCTACCTGCGCGAACTGGACCTCGCCTACCGGTCCTTCACCGAGGGCGCGCCGGCCCTGCCGGCCCCTGAGCCGGTCCAGTACGCGGACTTCGCCCACTGGCAGCGCGAGCAGCGGGACGCCGGCCGGCTGGACCACCAACTCGCCTACTGGCGCGACCGCCTGGGCGGTCTGACACCCGTCGAGCTGCCCACCGACCGGGTCCGCGCCGCGGTCCGCGACTCCCGCGGCGGCAATGTGGTCGTCGAGGTCGCGCCGGAGGTCGGCCGGGCGGTCACCGAACTGGCCGGCCGGCACGGCGCCACCCCGTTCATGGTGCTGCTCGCGGTGTTCCAGGTGATGCTGCGGCGCTACACCGGTCTCGACGACCTCGCGGTGGGCACCCCGGTCGCCGGGCGGACCCGCCAGGAGACCGAGGAGCTGGTCGGGTTCTTCACCAACAACCTGGTGATCCGCAACGACCTGGGCGGCAACCCGGCCTTCACCGACCTGCTGGACCACGTCCGCGGCTCGGTGCTCGACGCCTTCGCCCACCAGGACGTGCCGTTCGAGCACCTGGTCGACGCGCTGCGGCCGGACCGGGACCTCTCCCGCAATCCGCTGTTCCAGGTCATGTTCGAGCACCAGCACCTGGCAGGCGTCCCCGCCCGGCTCGGCGCGGCCGCCGTGGAGCCCGTCCGGGCCGGCCTGGAGATCGCCAAGTTCGACCTCACCGTGACCGTCAAGGAGCGCGGCGGCCGGATGTACTGCTGGTTCGAGTACGCGACCGCGCTCTTCGACCGGTCCACCGTTGAACGGATGGCGGGCCACTACCTGACCCTGATCGGCAGCGTCGCCGCCACCCCCGGCGCGCGGATCGGCGACCTCGGCATGCTCACCGACGCCGAGCGGCACACCGCCCTCACCCGCTGGGCCGATCCGGCGGGCGACCGGACCGCCGCGCTCGACCCGGTGGCGGAGCACGGGCTCACCGTGCCGGAGCTCTTCGCCCGGCAGGCCCGGCGGACCCCGGACGCGATCGCCGTGGTCTTCGGCGAGCAGCGGCTGAGCTACGCCGAACTCGACGCGCGGGCCGACCGGTTCGCCGCCCGTCTGCGCTCCCTCGGGGTCACCGCGGAGACCGTCGTCGGCTCGCTGCTGGAGCGCGGGGTCGAAGCGGTGGTGGTGCTGCTCGCGGTGCTCAAGGCCGGCGGCCTGTACGTGCCGTTCGACCCGCAGCACCCGGCGGATCGGCTGGACTTCATGCTCGCCGACGCCGGCCCGGAGCTGGTGGTCACCACCGGCGCGTTCGCCGAGCGGCTGACCGGGCCCCACCGCGTGGTGCTCGCGGACGGGACCGACGCCCCGGCCGACGTCACGGCCGGGCCGGAGCCCGTCCGGATCCACCCGGAGAACCTCGCCTACGTCATCTACACCTCCGGCTCGACCGGCCGCCCCAAGGGCGTGATGATCGAGCACCGCTCGTACGCCCACCACTGCCGGGTGATCGCCGACCAGTACGGCATCGCGCCCGGCGAGCGGGTGGTGCTGCTCTCCGCGCTCACCTTCGACGTGGCGATGGACCAGATCGCCGCGACCCTGGTCGCGGGCGCCACCGTCGTGGTGGCCGACCCGGTGTTCTGGACCCCCGCCGAGCTGCCCGCCAAGCTCGCCGAGCACGGCGTCACCATCGTCGAGATCACCCCCTCCTACTACCGGGCCGTCCTGGAGTCCCCCGACCTGCCCCTGCTGAGCGGGCTGAAGCTGATGAACGTCGGCAGCGACGTGGTCACCGGCCTCGACGCGCGGCGCTGGGCGCAGACCGGCCTGCCGGCCCGCTTCCTGTGCAACTACGGTCCGACCGAGGCCACCGTCACCTGCCTGCTGCACCCGGTCTCCGAGGTGCCGGCCGAGGGGGACGAGGCCTCGGCCCTGCCGCTCGGACGGCCCGTCCCCGGCACCCGCGCCCACATCCTGGACGCCGACCAGCGGCCCGTGCCGGTGGGCGTGCCCGGCGAGCTGTACCTGGGCGGCGTCCGGCTGGCGCGCGGCTACCACCGGCGCCCGGAGCTGACCGCGGAGCGGTTCGTGCCCGACCCCTTCGCCGAGGAGCCCGGCCGGCGCCTGTACCGGACCGGCGACCTCGCCCGCCACCGGCCGGACGGCACCATCGAGTTCCTCGGCCGGATCGACCAGCAGGTCAAGGTCCGCGGCCTGCGCATCGAACTCGGCGAGATCGAGGCGGCCCTGGCCCGCCACCCCGCCCTCCAGGAGGCGGTGGTGACCGCGCCGGAGACCGCCCCGGGCGAACGCCGGCTGGCCGCCTACCTGGTGGCCCGGCCCGGCAGCCCGATGCCCGACGTCGCCGAACTGCGCGGCCACCTGCGGGCGCTGCTCCCCGAGTACATGATCCCCGCGGTCTGGGTGCCGCTCGACGCGCTCCCGCTGACCGCCAGCAAGAAGGTCGACCGCAAGGCGCTGCCCGACGCCTCCGCCGCCCTGGCCGGCGGCGCCCGCGAGCACCTGGCCCCGCGCGACCCCGCCGAGGAGGCGGTCGCCGCGATCTGGAGCGAGGTGCTGGGCGTGGAGCGGATCGGCGTCCAGGACGACTTCTTCGCCCTGGGCGGGCACTCGCTGCTCGCCACCCGGGTCCTGGCCCGGCTCCGCGAGGCGTTCGCCGTCGAGCTGCCGCTGCGCCTGCTGTTCGAAGCCACCACGGTGGCCCGGCTCACCGAGGCGGTGACCGACGCCGTCGAGGCCGAGATCACCGCGCTCACCGACGAGGAAGTGGCGGGCCTGCTCGCCGAGGAGGGGCACCGATGACCGACACCAAGGACCGCGCCCGGCTGCGGCAGGAGCTGCTCCGCCGGCGACTCGCCGGCCGGGCCGTCGCCCCGGCCGAGGGCATCGGCCGGGCACCGCGCGGCGGACCGCTTCCGCTCTCCTCCGCCCAGCGCCGGCTCTGGATCCTCGACCGGCTCCAGCCCGGCAGCACCGAGTACCTGGTGACGGCCTCGCTGCGGCTGCGCGGCCCGCTCGACCGGGCCGCGCTGCACACCGCGCTCGACGGGATCCAGCACCGGCACGAAGTCCTGCGGACCAGGTACCCGGTGGTGGACGGCGAACCCGTCCAGGTCATCGACGCGCCGGGCGCCGTCCCGCTCGCCGAGGAGGACCTCACCGCCGTCGACCGGGCGGCCGCGAACGCCCGGCTGGCCGACCTGGCCACCGGCGCGCGCCGCCCGGTGGACCTCGCCGAGGGCCCCGTGTTCGCCGCGGTGCTCGCCCGGCTCGCCCCGCGGGAGCACGTCCTCCTGCTGACCGTGCACCACATCGCGTGCGACGGCTGGTCCGAGGACCTGCTGGTGCGCGAACTCGCCGAGCGCTACGACGACGCCGTCGCCGGGCGCCCGGCCCGCACCCCGGAACTCCCGGTGCAGTACGCCGACTACGCCGTCTGGCAGCGCGAGCGGCTCTCCGACGGGGCGCTGCGGCGCCGGCTCGACCACTGGACCGAGCGGCTGGCCGGACTGGCGCCGCTGGAACTGCCCACCGACCGGCCCCGCCCGCCGGTGCGCGACGCGGCCGGCGCCCTGGTGCCGCTGGCCGTCCCGGCCGACACCGCCGGGCGGCTGACGGCACTCGCCCGGGAACACGGCGCCACCCCGTTCATGGCCCTGCTGGCCGCCCACGCCGTCCTGCTCGGCCGCTGGAGCGGGCAGCGCGACGTCGCCGTGGGCTCCCCGGTGGCCGGGCGCGACCGCGCCGAGGTGCAGGACCTCGTCGGCCTGTTCCTCAACACCCTGGTGCTCCGGGTCGACCTCACCGGCCGGCCCACCTTCGCCGAGCTGCTGCGGCAGGTCCGGGAGAGCGCCCTGGACGCCTACGGGCACCAGGAGGTGCCCTTCGAGCGGCTGGTCGAGGAGCTGGCGCCCGAGCGCGACCCGGCCCGCACCCCGCTCTTCTCCTCGATGCTGCTGTGGCAGGACGCGGCCGGCGCCCCGGCGCCCGCGGCCATGGGCGGCCTGACGCCGGAGCGGCTGCCGGTCGGCGAGAGCACCGCCAAGTTCGACCTCACCGTGGGCCTGGCCGAACAGCCGGACGGCTCGCTCGCGGGCAGCGTCAACTACGCCACCGCGCTGTTCGACCGGGCGACCGCCGAGCGGTTCGCCGCCCAGTTCGCCCGCCTGCTGGAGAGCGCCGTCACCACGCCCGACGCCCCGCTCGACGAGCTGGAGATCCTCCCCCGGGAGGAGCGCGAGCGCCAGCTCCTCACCTGGAACGCCACCGGCCGCGGCTACCCCACCGGCACCCTGCCGCTGCTGTTCGAGGCCCAGGCCGCCCGGACCCCGAACGCGGCCGCGGTGCGGTTCGAGGGCGTCGACCTCACCTACCGCGAACTCGACGTCCGGGCCAACCTGCTCGCCCACCACCTGCGCACCCTCGGCGTCGGCCCGGAGTCCGTGGTCGGCGTCTGCCTGCACCGCGGCGCCGACCTCGTGGTGGCGCTGCTCGCGGTGCTCAAGGCCGGCGGCGCGTACCTGCCGCTCGACCCGGACTACCCGGCGGACCGGCTCGCCTTCATGCTCGCCGACTCCGGCGCCCGCGCCGTGGTCACCGACCCGGGGCTCACACCGCTGGTCGCCGGCCGCACCCCGCACCTGGTGGACATCACCGCCGAACTGCCCGGCGGCTGGAGCCACGACCCGGTCTTCGCGGCGGCCCCCGAACACCCGGCCTACCTGATCTACACCTCGGGCTCGACCGGCCGCCCCAAGGGCGTCCTGGTCGAGCACCGGGCCATCGTCAACCGGCTGCACTGGATGCAGGAGGCCTACGGACTCGACGCCACCGACCGGGTGCTGCAGAAGACCCCGTACAGCTTCGACGTCTCGGTGTGGGAGTTCTTCTGGCCGCTGATCACCGGCGCCACCCTGGTGATGGCCCGCCCCGGCGGCCACCGCGACCCCGCCTACCTCGCCGACCTGATCGACGACGAGGCGATCACCACCCTGCACTTCGTCCCGTCGATGCTGCGGGCCTTCCTCGCCGAGCCGCTGCGGCCGCTGCCCTCGGTGCGCCGCATGGTGTGCAGCGGCGAGGCCCTGCCCGGCGACCTGGTCACCGCCGTCCACGAGCGGATCGGCTGCGAGCTGCACAACCTGTACGGACCCACCGAGGCCGCGGTCGACGTCACCGCGGTCCGCTGCGAGCCCGGCCGGCCCGTCACCATCGGCCGTCCGATCTCCAACACCCGCGCCTACATCCTGGACGCCGCGCTGCGCCCGCTGCCGATCGGGGTGCCCGGCGAACTCCTGCTCGGCGGCGTCCAACTGGCCCGCGGCTACCTCGACCGGCCCGGCCTCACCGCCGACCGCTTCGTGCCCGACCCCTTCGCCACCGCCCCCGGCGGGCGGCTCTACCGCACCGGCGACCTCGCCCGGTACCGGGCGGACGGCGAGATCGAGTACCTCGGCCGGCTCGACCACCAGGTGAAGATCCGCGGCCAGCGGGTCGAACTCGGCGAGATCGAGGCGGTGCTGGCACAGGCCCCCGGCGTCACGGCCGCGGCCGTCGCCGTCCACGACGAGCAGCTCGTCGGCTACCTGGTGCCGGCCGCGGCCGACGTCGAGGCGGCCCGCGAGCACCTGCGCGGGCGGCTGCCGGAGCACATGCGGCCGGTGCACTGGACGACGCTGGAGACCCTGCCGCTGACCCCCAGCGGCAAGACCGACCGCAAGGCGCTGCCCGCACCCGACCGGACCCGCTCCGAGCTGGTCGGCGCGTTCGTCGCCCCGCGCGACGCGATCGAACAGACCCTCGCGGACGCCTTCGCCGCCGCCCTCGGCGTCGACCAGGTCGGCGTGCACGACGGCTTCTTCCAGCTCGGCGGCGACTCGATGCGGGCCATCCGGGCCGTCGGCGCGCTGCGCGACCAGGGGCTGGCCCTCTCCGTCCAGGACGTCTTCGCCCGGCAGACCGTCGCCGAACTGGCCCCGCTGGCGGCCGGCCGGCCGGCCGCCGCACCGGTGGAGACCGCCCTGGTCGGCCGGTTCGAGCTGCTCGCCCCGGGCGACCGCGCACGCCTCCCCGAGGGCCTGGTCGACGCCTACCCGATGGGCCAGGTCCAGGTCGGCATGGTCTACGAGCTTCTGGCCGATCCCGAGCGCAACACCTACCAGAACGTCAGCACCTTCCAGATCGTCGACGACGGCCCGTTCTCCGCCGAGGCGCTCAACGGCGCGGTACGCCTGCTGCTGGAGCGGCACGAGATCCTGCGCACCTCCTTCGACCTCTCCGGGTACTCCGAACCGCTCCAACTCGTGCACGCCGCCGACGGCCTCCACCTGGAGATCGGCGTGGACGACCTGCGCGGCCTGCCGGCCGAGGAGCAGCAGGCGGTCGTCCGGCGCTTCCGCGCCGAGGCCCAGCGCACCCCGTTCGACATCGGGCGCGCCCCGCTGCTGCGCTACCACGCCCACCTGGTCGGCGACCGGGAGTGGCTGCTCACCCACGTCGAGTGCCACGCCATCCTGGACGGCTGGAGCCACCACTCCGTCATCGGCGAGCTGCGGGCCGGCTACCGGGAGCTGGCCGCCGGCACCGGCGCCCCCGCCGCCGCGCCGCCGGAGGTCCGCTACGCCGACTTCATCCAGCTGGAGAAGCAGGCCCTGGCCTCCGCGGCCGACCGCGAGTTCTGGCGCGGGCGGATCACCGGCCGCGACCGGCTCCGGCTGCCCGCCGACAGCGCCCCGGCCGAGGCGCACCTGCCCGCCACCGAGGTACGGCTGCCCTGGGCCGCGCTGGAGCCGAGGCTGCGCCGGCTCGCCGCCGACACCCAGAGCTCGCTCAAGACCGTCCTCTACACCGCCCACCTCACGGTGCTCGGTCTGCTCAGCGGCCAGCGCCGGTTCTTCGCCGGCGCGGTGACCAACGGCCGGCCCGAGCTGCCGGGCGGCGACCGGGTGCGCGGCATGTACCTCAACACCGTGCCGTTCGCCGTCGACCTGCGGGCACCGAGCTGGCGCGAGCTGGTGCGCTCGGTGTTCGCCGAGGAACTCGCCCTGTGGCCGCACCGCCGCTACCCGCTGCCCGCGATGCAGCGCGAGTGGGGCGGCGGCGAGCCGCTGGTCGAGGTGGTCTTCGCCTACCTGGACTTCCACGTCCTCGACGAGCACCGGGCGGACATCGGCACCGTCACCGACCACAGCCCGAACGAGTTCACCTTCGACGTCTGGACCTTCCCCGGCGAGCTGCGGATGACCTGCCGCCCCGGCTGGGTCGGCCGCGAGCGGCTGGCGGCGATCGGCGAGACCTTCCTGGCCGTGCTCACCGCGATGGCCGAGGACGCCGACGCGGACCCGCGGGCGTTCCGGGCGCCCGCCCTGGACCGGCTGACCGCCGAGGCCCCCGCCACCCGCCCGCTGCCCGAGGTCTGCGTGCCCGAGCTGCTCGCGGCCCGGGCCGACCCCGGGGCGATCGCCCTGGAGGACGCCGAACGGCGGCTGACCTACCGGGAGGTGGACACCGGCAGCAACCAGCTGGCCCACCTGCTGCGCGGCCTCGGCGTCGGCCCCGAGACCCCGGTCGCGATCTGCCTGGACCGCGGCATCGAAGCGGTGCTGGCCATGCTCGGCGTCCTCAAGGCGGGCGGCTACTACGTCCCGCTCGACCCCGCCTACCCGGACGCGCGGATCGGCTACGTCCTGGACGACGTCCGCGCCGAGGTGGTGATCTGCCACCCGCGGGACACCGAGCGCTTCGCGCGGATCGCCGACCTGCGTTGCGTCCCCCTGGACGCGCGGTGGTCCGGTCTCGCCGTCCTCCCCGAGACCCCGGTCGAGGCGGGCACCCACCCCGACAACCTGGCCTACGTCACCTACACCTCCGGCTCCACCGGCCGGCCCAAGGGCGTCCAGGTCACCCACCGGGCCGTGGTCCGGCTGGTGCACGACCCCAACTACGCCGACCTCGACCCCGGCCAGGTGCTCCTGCTGCACGCGCCGCTCGCCTTCGACGCCTCCACCCTGGAGGTGTGGGGGGCGCTGGGCAACGGCGCCCGGCTCGCCGTCTGCCCGCCCGGGGCGACCACCGCCGCCGAACTGGCCGAGGTGATCCGCCGGCACCGGGTGACGCTGCTCTGGCTCACCGCCGGCCTCTTCCAGCACATGGTGGAGACCGAACCGGAGGTGCTGGCCGAGGTGCGGCAGGTGCTCGCCGGCGGCGACGCGCTCTCACCCGCGCACGTGCGGACCGCCGTCGGGCACGGCGTGGCGCTGACCAACGGGTACGGCCCCACCGAGTGCACCACCTTCAGCACGGCGCTGCGCGGGGTCACCGCGGCCGACGCCGACCGCGGGGTGCCGATCGGCGTGCCGATCACCGACACCCGCGTCCTGGTCGTCGACGACGACCTCGACCCGGTGCCGTTCGGCGTGGCCGGCGAACTGCTGGTCGGCGGCGCCGGGCTCGCCCGCGGCTACCTCGGCCGCCCCGACCTCACCGCGGACCGCTTCGTGCCGGACCCGTCCGGCACCGACCCCGGGGCACGGTTCTACCGCACCGGGGACATCGTCCGCCGCGACCCCGACGGGACGCTGTCCTTCGTCGGCCGGCGCGACAACCAGGTGAAGATCCGGGGCCACCGGGTGGAGCTCGCCGAGGTGGAGGCCATGATCGGCGGACTCGCGCCGGTCCGGTCCGCCGCGGCCGCCGTCCACCCCGGACCGGACGGCCACAAGCGCCTGGTCGGCTACGTCGTCCTCGAACCCGGGACCGGCCCGCTGGACGTCGCCGTGCTGCGCGAGCAGCTCCGCCGGCGGGTGCCCGACTACCTGGTGCCCGGGGCCTGGGTGGAACTGCCCGCCCTCCCGCTCACCGCCCACGGGAAGATCGACCGGGCCGCGCTGCCCGCGCCCACCGGGGCAGCCCCGGCCACGGCCTCCACCGCCCCGCGCACCCCCGCCGAGCGGGCCGTCGCCGAGGTCTGGGCCGAGGTGCTCGGCATCGAACAGGTCGGGGTCGACGACGACTTCTACCTGCTCGGCGGGCACTCGCTGGCCATCCTGCGGATCACCGCCCTGCTGCGCGAACGGCACGGCATCGAGCTGACCGTACGCTCCTTCGTCGCGGACCCCACCGTCGCCGGACTGGCGGCGGCCGTCGACGCGGCGGAGGCCGGCGAACCGGTGGAGTCGCTGCTCTGGCTCCGCCGGGAGGGCGGCAGGCCGCCGCTGTTCCTCGTCCACCCCGGCGGCGGCAGCGCCCACTGGTACCGCCCGCTGGTGCCCCACCTCGACCCGGACCAGCCGGTCGCGGCCTTCGCCTGGCCCGGCCTCCAGGCCGAGCACGGCGGCCCCGTCCCCTCCACCGAGCAGATGGCGGAGCGCTACCTGGCCGAACTGCGGGCCGCGGCGCCGCACGGCCCGTACCGGCTGTTCGGCTGGTGCGGCGGCAGCGGCATCACCAGCGAACTGGCCCACCGGCTGACCGCCGAGGGCGAGGAGGTCACCTTCCTCCTGCTCGACCCGGGGCTGGACAACCACGAGCGGCCCGAGCTGTGGAAGGAGTACCGGCTGATCGAGAGCTGCGTGGCGAAGCTGACCGAGCTGGCCGCCGCGCCGCCCGGGCAGGACACCTCCGTGCTCCGGAAGGAGACCCTGGCGCTGCTCGAACACCTGGTGGACGACGTCGACCCGGAGGTCGGGATCGTGCTGCCGGAACACGGCGCCGGCGAGGTGTGGCTGCCGTCCGCGAAGATGTGGCGCGAGGTCATGGAGATGTGCCTGACGTACCGTCACCGCACGTACGGAGGGCGCCTGCACCTGATCGCCAGCGACGAACTCGCCGACGGCGAGCACGAGGTGGCCTCCGGCCAGGACTTCGAGGAGTACCTGGCCCGCTGGCAGGAGCTCACCGGCGACGTCGCCCTGCACCGGATCCCCGGTGACCACTTCGGCGTCATGAAGCCACCCCACCTCGGCCGCCTGGCCGAGACCATCACCACCATCCTCGCCGGGAACGGGGAGGCCACCGGCTGACGACAGCTCATCGGAAGGGCGGGGCGCAGTGTGCGCCCCGCCCTTCCGATGTCGGGTCGGCGAGCGGGCAGCGAATTCCGCCGAGATCGACAACCCGCTCGGCAGTTCCGGCTGACGAAACCCCGCCGTCGGCAGGCCGCCGACGGCGGGGGATCCCCGGATCCCGGGAAGCGGCCGTCCGATCGTCGGGCCCACCGGAAGGGCTGGCCGCGCAGTGGTGGTCAGCCGTTGGCCGAGGCCGGAACGAGCTGTCACGCCTGGAGATCACCCGTGAGACCGTGCTCGCGCTGGCGGCAGAGGACGAAGCGGAACCCGCCGCCGACGCGGTCCTGACCTCACCGGCCTACCGCCGGATCCTGGCCGCCTTCGAGCGCACCGCGCACGGAGTTCGCGCCAAGGACCTCTGCCAGGCCCTTGATGCCGCGCTGGAACCGAAGCAGATCGAAGGCATGCGCGCCAAGCTTAAGCGCCTCGTCGCCCGAAGCATCCTGACCGAACCCGAGCCTGGCCCGTTCACCCTGCCCCGCCCGAAGAGACGACGTAGCCACCGTCCCACGGCATCCGGAGAAGAATCAGGCGAAGGCTCATATATCATCCTCTCTGGCTTCCGGTCCGGGGTTGGATGAGGCGGGCCGCTTGGCCGAGATCCGCGCGCGCATCGTCTCGTGCTTCTCGTGCACTGCCGCCTTGCGCTCGTCTGAGGCGATGCGCTCTCGCTCGGTCTTGTTGTCCATGTGCGCCTTTGCTACGACGCCGAACGTCGTTGCCGCCGTCCCGATGGCTCCGGTAGCGAGGAGTTCGCTCCAAACCTCGGGCTCAGCCTGCCTCTTCAAGGATGCAGAGGGGGATTGAAAGGCTGGTTGCTCGTGAGCCAGAGGTCCGCTATCCGCGACGCGCCCCTGCAAGATGCCGCGACGCATGCTGCTCAACCGTCCGCGGACCTCCTCGGGCCGCCGAAGGGCCTGCGGGCCTGCCATCGCCGAGGCATCAGCGGTGCACGGGGCCACGTTGCTCCTGGGCGCGCGCCGAGGCAGGCCCAGAGTGGCCGGAGGCGCCGAGCGCGGTCGGATTCGCTGCCTCGTTTGCCAGGCTCGCCACTTCTCCATGCGAGCGTTCAGCGATGCACCGCCAGCTATTGGGTGCTGGGTCTCCAACTCCGACATACCGTCAGCTTAGGTCGTGGGTCGAACGAGCGGCCTCGAATCGACGAAGAGCTCCCGGTGCGAAGACCGAGGGCTGACCGAGGAGGGCCGGGGACGCTCAGCGTCGCCGCCGGGCAAGGCGACGACTCATGACCACGGACATCGACCACCAGACCATCACCTTGGCGCGCTGTCGGTGCGGAGTGAAACCGCCATCATGCCTCACAATGCCCTCTCTCAGATCGGGCGGCCTGCTCTGATGAGCCGGGCTCGGTCCAGCAGCTCACGGACGTGGGGGTTTCGCCGGTGCGGCAGGGTAGCCGAGAGCATCGCGCGGAAGCGGTCGTCGGCCCGGCCGGACTGGACGTGCGGGAAGTCGTCCAGGGCGAGGCCCCAGCTCTGGACGGCCTCCTCCAGCCGTCCGGCTTCGAGCTGCCACTCGGCGATCATCGCGCGATGACGGACGCGGGCCCGGCGGTAGACCGGCGGCCGGACTTTCTCGGAGTGCTGGAGTGCGCGGATCGCGCCTTCGCGGTCGCCGAGCTCGTAGGTGACCTGGCCGACGTGGTACGAGAGCGAGGCGGGGTCGTAGGAGCCATGGGCCTTGGCCTTGGACTCGGCCTGCTCCATGGCGATCTCGGCGGCGTGGAGCATGGCCAGCGCTCCGGAGCGGTCGCCGGTCTGTGCGAGGGCGTGGGCCTGCTGGCCGGCGAGGAACGCCCGCATCCTGGGACCGGCCTCGGGCGAAGCGGCCGCCGCGGCGGCGGCGTACCGCAGGGCGGCGGCGCTGTGGCCGAGTTCGACGGCCTGGACGCTCATGCCGCGCAGGGTCGTGCAGTAGGTGAGGTGGTCGCCGGCAGCCAGCGCCAGTTCGAGCGCCTTGGTGTAGTAGTTCTGGCCGAGCCTGTCCAGGCGTTCGTCCACCGCCATGTAGCCGGTCAGGTAGAGGTGGTCCGCAGCAGCGGACAGCATCGCCTTTCGGACCTCGGTGGTGGCGGTGGCACGGAGGTAGGGGGCGATGTTGTTGACCATGAAGGCCGCGGCCATCGGACGGGCCGTCCGGCCACCGAACTGGTCGTCGATCTCGCTGATCCGCTCGGTCATGGCGGTCACGCCTTCGACCTCTGCCATGCCGATCCGGGTGTGCGGGTCGGCCTTCAGCCTCTCGAACCGCCCGATGTGGTCCGGCCAGCCGGGGATGGTGAGGGCAACCGAGTACAGGCCCGCCCCGAGCACACCCCTGCGCGATGGGTCCATGTCCATGCTCCCCAGGTCGATCAGTCCCGCCACCGTATCCATGGAGGTGGGCCGCACGTCGGGCTGATCGGCGAAACCGGCCTCGAACACGGTGACCGGACGCGCCAGGCGGCGGGTCAGCGTCTCAAGTACCACCCGCTGATACTTCGCCATCGGACGGGTGCCCGAGAGCCAGTGGGAGACGGCCGACTCGTCGTACTTCAGCTTGAACCCGGCCTCGGTGCCGGCCCGGTTGACCGCGCGGGCGAACTCGCCGTTGCTTGCCCATCGGCATTCGGCGATCAGTGCGGCGAGCCTGCGGTTCGGTGTCCGTTCGCGTGCCATCAGCCCCCCGAGTGCCAGGTTTCAAGGGTTTCAGAGATCACTGATGTTTCTACCGTGTTCACGCCCCGCGCACACCTGTTGACTTGTAGTCAGGTCACTGAGGGGCCTCCGCTCCCTGCGGTGGCCGTGCCCCGGCCCGCTGCGGCGGGCCGGGCGGCACAATTTCGTTCCCACCGAGAGGAAGAACACGATGGTCGAGCAGCACACCTCCGAGGCGGTCGGCGACGACGAGCTGATGGTCGAGGTCGGCGACGTGGCCGCCCTGACCGAGGGCCAGGGCCAGGGCAGCAGCGAGGACAAGCGCCGCGCCTACAACAGCTGACCCTTCGCGGTGGCGCGGCCCCAGATCGCTGGGGCCGTACCACCTGCGGCCCCCGTCCTCACCCACCCGGGAGTACGCCGTGATCTTCGGAGGATTCAGCACCACCTCCACCGAGCAACCCCTGCCCGTCGGTGCGGTTCTGCTGGCGCCCGGATCGGCGGCCTGGCGGCTCGGCGACGGCCCGGCCACCGCGCTGGCGACCGCTGGCGGGTATCGCCGGGTCCTGGTGCTCGGCCACTGTGGGGCCGGAGACTTCGAGCTGTCTTTGCTGGCCGAGGCTGCCCCGCCCCCGGACGTGACGTGGCGCTGGCCCGGCACCTACACCGTGGTCGAGGAGACCCCGGCCGGGGCGGTGGTGCACACCGATCCGGCTTCTGCCCAGCCCGTCTACGCCACCCGCTGGAGGGGCGGCTGGGCCTGGTCGACCTCCTCCCGGCTGCTGGCCTCCCTGATCGGGGCCGTCATCGATACCCAGCGTCTGGCGTGCGCGGTGTTCCTGCCCTCGGTGCCCGCCCTGGCGGCCGGCCGCTCGTTCTTCGCCGACGTGGACCAGCTTGCGCCCGGCGCCCGGACCGAACTGCCCTCCGACGGCACCGCCTGGCGCGTCACCACGAGCTGGCGGCCCGAGCCGGTACGCGGCCGGCCGGCCGACGTTCGGCTTCGCGACGCCCTGGCCGCCGCGGTCACCCTGCGGACGGTCGCCGACCCGGCTGTGTCGAGCGACCTCTCCGGTGGGCTGGATTCCACCAGCGTCACGGTGCTCGCCGCCACCGCCCTGCCTGCCGGGCACCGGCTGAACGCCGTCACCGTCCACCCTGATGGCGATATCGGCGGGGCTGACCTGCACCACGCCCGCCTGGCCGCAGCCAGCCACCCTTACCGGATCGCCCACCATCTGCTGCCGCTCACCGACAAGCACCTGCCGTACACCGCCATCACCGACGTTCCGGTGACCGACGAACCGGCGCCCTCCACGCTCACCCGGGCCCGGCTGACGGGCCAGCTGGAGTGGATGCGCGACGAGCTGGGCACCCGCACCCACCTGACCGGCGACGGCGGCGACAGCATCCTGTTCCAGCCCCCGATCCACCTCGCCGACCTGATCCGCCACCACCGCCTTGGCCGCGCGACGGGCGAGGCGTTCGGCTGGGCGAGGCTCCGCCACATCCAGGTCGGCCCGCTCCTGCGGGACGCCGCCCGCACCGCCCGCACCACCCGCGACCAGGCCCTGGTCGCCCTCGCCCACGCGGTTGGGACACCCGGGCGCAACGACCACGGCAAGGTCGCCTGGTTTCCACTGCTGCCGCACCCCGCCTGGGCCGGCGACCCAGCCGCCGGGCTGCTGGCCGAGGCAGCCCGGCAGGCCGCCGCCGTGCCTGATCAGCTCCCGGGCCTGGACTTCGCGGTGCGGGTGCTGGTGGACGAGATCCGCGAGGTCGCCCGCACCGCCGCCGCCGACGTCCAACTCGCCGCCGCCTCGGGTGTCGACCTGCACAGCCCCTTCCTCGACCCGCTGGTGGTGGACGCGGTGCTGACCACCCCGCTGGGGCGCCGCCCGCCGCCGCACGTCTACAAGCCCGTCCTGGCCCGCGCGATGTCCGGTCTTCTGCCGCCGGAGACCGCCGCCCGCGCCACCAAGGGCAGCTTCGACGCCGACCACTACACCGGGCTGCGGGCCAACCAGAGAGACCTGTCCGCCTTGGCCGACAGCTACCTCGCCGCACTCGGCCTGCTCCGACCCGGTCCGTTCCGTCGGCACCTGGCCCAGGCGGCCGCCGGGCTGCCGATGCCGCTCGCCACCCTCGAACAGGCCCTCACCGTCGAAGCGTGGCTGGCCGCCCACCACCGTGACCCCGCCCCCACGTGGACCGTCCCCACAGGGAGTGACCCCCGTGGCTGACCTGCCCGACTTCGCCGCCCCGCCGCCGCACGTCCGCGCCGCCGACTTCGGCCACGTCCTGGTCCTCATCGACTACCGCAGCGGCCACGTCCAGGGCCTGCTTCCCGCTACCGCCGAGCGCTTCCGCGACGCTGCCCGCACCGGCCACACCGGCTACCTGAACGAACGGCTTGCCACCCAGCTCCTGACCGCCGGGCTCCTCACCCCCGCACCAACCGCCACCCAGTGGCCGGTGATCCGTGCCACCACCGCCACCGCGAGCTGGGGCAGCACCGAACACCCCGCCGGCATCACCCGCCCCGCCCCCGTCCCGGCCCGGGCCCTGCTCGGCGCCGCGGCAGCCCTCACCGCGATCACCGCCGTCGAGGCCGCCGGCGACCGTCGCACCGCGATGTTCCGGGTGATCAATGCCGTCCACCGGGCCGCGTCAAGCTGCCGCCGCCCGGCCACCCCCGAACAGGCAGCGGCCGCCGTCCTCGCCGTCCGAGCGGCTGGATGGCACTCCCCGGCCCGAACTGCCTGCCTGGAGGAGTCCGCCGCCACCGTATTGCTGCTGGCCTCCCGCCGCCTCGCCGTCACCTGGTGTCACGGAATCGCCGCCGACCCCGTACGGCTGCACGCCTGGGTGCAGACTGAGGACGGCGCCCCGGTCGCCGAGCCGGCGTCCACCGGGGCCTATACGCCCGTCCTCACCCTCGGAGCCCGCCATCACCGCCAGCCCTGAGCCGACCATCTGGGTCCGCGACGACACCTGTGGCCTCGGCCCCTACCGTGCCGACCTGGTGGAGACCTACTGGCACTGGGAACAGGACCCCGCCTTGCTCGTCGGCTACGGCCGCCAGCAGCCCGAGTCGCTGGAGGCCCGCACCGAGGGCATCGCCCACCAGCTCCGCGGCGACAACATCCGTTTCACCGTCTACGACCTCACCGGCGCTCAGCCGGTCCCGGCCGGAGTCACCACCCTGCTGCCCGATCCGTCCGTCCGCACCGCCGAGTACGTCGTGATGCTCGCCCCCGAAGCCCGCGGCAAGGGCCTCGGGACCGCAGCCACCCGCCTCACCCTCGACTACGCCTTCCACATCACCAACCTGCGGATGGTCTGGCTCAAGGTGCTGGTCCCCAACAAAGCCGGCATCCGCGCCTACGAAAAGGCCGGATTCCGCGCCGTTGGCGCCCTGCGCGAGGCCGGCTACTGGCTCGGCAGGATCTGTGACGAACTGATCATGGACGCACTGGCCTCTGAGTTCACCGGCCCCTCGGTGATCACGCCCCTGCTGCCGGACTGATCACTCGGGGGGCGTGATCACGCCCCCCCGAGCAGCGACGACCAGGTGCGCTTCCAGCCTGCCAAAGCGAACGCGGCCCCCAGGGCGCTCCTTGACCGCCAGCTGAATCGCCCCGCCCGGTGTGGTCGGGCCACGCCGGGCGGGACACGCACGCGACCGGGCCGGGCTCCTGGGGGAGCCCGGCCCGGGGTCGGTGGTGCGTCGGGGTGGTGCGGGTGGGGTCAGTCGGTCACCGCGACCAGGCGCAGTTCCGAGGTGTAGCGCCGGCCCTGGTCGTCGGTGAGCCAGGCCTGTTCGGGGGTGGGGAACATCTCGGTGACGGTCAGGCGGGCGTCCGGGTCCTTGCGGGCCAGCCGGCGGGCGGCCTTGGCGAGGATGTTGACGTAGACCGGGCTGTCGAAGTCGACGAAGAACGGCCGCGGTTCGGTCGGCGAGACCACGAAGACGAAGCGGGGCAGCTCGTGCTCGTCCCGCCAGTGGCGGGCCCGGACGAAGCGCCGGGGCTCGGTCTTCTCGTCCGCGAAGGCCAGCGCGGGGCCGGTGAACCGCCAGGTCTCCCGGGCCACCACCATGCGGTCGATGGTGATCCGGGGGGAGTGGTCGGCCTCCGGCAGCAGCCGGAAGCGGTCCATCACCAGGGTGGTCAGCACGTGCGAGAAGACCTCGATGGCCGGGAACACGGCGCCGTCGGGCAGCACCACGACCAGCCGGCCGTCCCGCTGCTCCACCACGGTGTCGGCGCTCGGCGTCGTCCGGTCGCGGTGCGGGTCGGCCGTGTTGTCGAGCAGGGCGACCTGGTAGTCCTGCGGGCGGACCAGGGCGTGCCGGATCCGGGCCGAGAGCCGGGCCTTGTGCTCCTTCGGCAGCAGCGGCATCAGCCGCGGCTCCGGGTGGTCGCGGTCGGTCCGGTCGAACAGCTCGCCGGGGGCGGGGTGCTGGTTGACGAAGAGTTCGTTGCCGAGCGTGTTCGAGGCCAGGTGCAGCTCGCCCAGCGCGAGTTCGAACTCGCCGCGGTCGATCGCCGCGGTGTCCTCCGCCGCGATCATCATGTCCGGGCTGATGTACCGCGCCGCCGTCCAGCCCGCGGCGGCGGCGGGACCGAAGGCCTCGGCGACCCGGTCGGCGAGGTCCGCGGCCGCGACGTTGACCCGGCGCACCCCGTCCGCGGAGGGCAGGATCCGCTGCCAGTGGCCCTCGAACTCGGCCTGGAGCTCGGCGGCGTCGGCGCCCGCGGCGCCGTGCAGGACGGGCATGCAGGCGAACCAGAAGGTGGCGAGGTCCACCGGGCGGCCGGGGTCGGTCTCGGCGCGCAGCTTGGTGTACACCGCGGCGACGCGGTCGGCCACCCGGGCGGCCAGCGCGGAGGCGAGCCAGGCGGCGCCGTCCATCAGCAGGTCGAGCGGGGCGAGGGCCGCCAGGACGTCGCTGCCGAGCGTCACCCGGGCCGAGCGGCGGCAGTCCTGGTAGACCACGGCGCGGCCGGGGGCCGTGCTGCCGCTCTTCTCCCGCTTGGCGGCCGCGTCGGTCACCCGCTGGAAGGTCTGCTCGACCTCGGTGAGGGCGGCCACCAGGCGTTCGGGGTCGTCGGCCGCGGCCCGGACGGCGTCGCGGGCTTGCTCCAGCTCGTCGAGCCGGGCCAGGGCGGCGGCGCGCACGGCCGGCTCGCCGATCCGCTCTAGGCCGGCCCGGAGCCGGTGGTGGGGCCGGATGTCGGCGGGGACGTCGAACTGCCAGGTGATCCAGCGCAGCCGGACGAGTTCGTCGAGCAGCGCGGGAACGTCGGTGTCCGGGCCGGTCTCCTGCTGGATCGCGTGCGCCGAGCGGGTGCCGTCGCAGAGCCGCAGCACCCGCAGGGTGTGCGCCGGTACCGGGCGCGCCGGGCGGCCGGGGAGGCGGACGGCGTCCTCCTCCAGTCGGACGAACGGCACCCGGCGGGGGGCCGTCCAGGCGCGCACCGCCGGATCGGCGCCGATCTCGCGGGCCAGCGCGTCCATCGACCAACTGGACCAGAAGACCTCCGAGGAGGAGGTCAGCCCGGTGCCCGGGTCCACGGTGATGCCGGACCGGGTGGTGTCGAAGGTGCCCCAGCCGACCGGGCCGAAGAAGCCGATGGTGTCGTTCTTGACGCAGAACCGTTGCCAGTAGTGGGCGACGAACTCCTCGCGCTGGCGCTGCTTGAAGGTCCGGCCCTCGGTCGCGGGCGACCAGTTGAGGAACGGCCGGATCGCCGAGTCGAGCACCCCGCGGTTCTGCCAGGCGACGGCGGCCCGGAACGGCCCGGAGGCGGCGATCTCCTGCGCGTTCCCGGCCGCCTGCGCGGCGGCCTGCGCGAACTCCTCCTCGAAGGCCTGCCAGGCGGCTCCGGAGAGCTTGTCCCGGGCCCCGAACTTGTCCGCGGCCGCGCCCAGGCCCTCCGGCGCCAGCCGGAGCACCCCATCGGCCGGGAACCCCGGGCCGCGCACCGCGACCTGGTCCCACAGCCGCCACCGGCCGCTCAGGGAGACGGATTCCTCGTGCATTCCGGTGCCCCCTAGGCCGACGCGGAGGCGAGGGACAGGTCGTCGACGACGACCTCCGCGAGCTCCGCGGGGGACGGGTAGGTGAAGACCAGGGCGACGGCGATCTCGGCGCCGAGCAGCTCCTGGAGCCGGTCGACGATCTGGAAGGCGGCGAGCGAGTCGCCGCCGGCCTCGAAGAAGTCGCTGTCGGTGTCGAGGCCGTCGTCGCCGAGCGTCTCGCGGTAGAACCCGGTGATCCGCGCGGTGAGTTCGGCGGTGTCGATGGTGGTCATGGTCGGTCCTTCCGAAGGGGTGGATGGGCGGCAGAGAAAGGGGAGGGAGTCGAGGGGCGCTCAGCGCTTCGCGGCGGCGGCCAGCGCGGCGGCGGAGTTGCCGCCGGAGACGACGACCGCGGTGCGGCCGTGGCCGCCGGGCCGCAGGGCGCCGGAGCGCAGCGCGCCGGCGAGGGCGGCGGCGCCGCTGGGTTCGGCCGCGATGCCGGCGCGGTGCAGCAGGTCCATCGCGCGCAGCACCGCCGCGTCGTCGACGCCGATCAGCTCGTCGACCCGGTCCCGGACGACGGGGAAGATCAGCTCGCCGGGCCGTTGACCGCGCAGGCCGTCCGCGACCGTGTCGCTGGGCGGCAGCTCGACCGGTCGGCCGGCGGCGACCGAGCGGGCGTAGCGGCGGGCCTGTTCGGGCTCCACCCCGATGACGCGGACCGGCCGGGGGAGACGGGCGGCCGCGAGGCAGACGCCGGCCAGCAGGCCGCCGCCGCCGACCGGGACGAAGATCGCGTCGAGGTCGGGGGCGTCCGCGAACACCTCCAGGCCGACGGTGCCCTGTCCGGCGATCACGAGCTCGTGGTCGGAGGAGGGCACCAGCGCGGCCCCGGTGCCGGCGGCGAACTTCTTGGCGTACCGGTCGCGTTCGGCCACTCCGCCGGGCACCCGCAGGACCGTGCCGCCGAGCGCCCGGATCGCCAGTTCCTTGGCCTCGGCGGCACCGGCGGCCATCACCACGGTGACCCGGACGCCGAGGGCGCGGCCGAGGGTGGCCACCGCGATGCCGTGGTTGCCGGAGGAGCCGGCGACGACCTCGTCGGCGCCGAGCGCGAGCATCGCGTTGGCGGCGCCGCGCAGCTTGAACGAACCGCTGTGCTGGAGGTGTTCGGCCTTGACGAGCAGGCCCGGCAGGCCGGGCAGCCCGGACAGGGACTCGGGGCGCAGCAGCGGGGTGTGCCGCACGTGCGGGGCGATCCGCTCGGCGGCGGCCAGGACGTCGGCCGGTCCGACCGGGGTGTCCGTGGTCGTCGCGAGGCGGGTGTCGGCGGCCGTCACGCGACGGCCTCCGGTACGGGCGCGCGCAGGGCGCGGCGGTCGGTCTTGCCGCTGTGCGTCACGGGCAGCCGCTCCAGCCGGGTGAAGCGCCGGGGCATCATGTGCGGCGGCAGGGTGCGCGCGAGGTGCCCGCGCAGCCCGGCGTCGGTGGTGCCGTCGAGCGGGCCGGTGACGTGGGCGTCGAGCCAGGTGCGGCCCCGGTCGTCGGTCTCGGCGGTGACGACGGCGCCGGTGATGCCGGGGTGGGTGAGCAGGGCGCCCTCGATCTCGGCCGGGTCCACCCGGTGACCGCGGATCTTGATCTGCCGGTCCGCCCGGCCGAGGTAGTCGAGGGTCCCGTCGGGGCCGCGCCGCGCGAGGTCGCCGGTCCGGTAGAGCCGGCTGCCGGGCGGACCGTAGGGGTCGGGCGGGAAGCGGTCGGCGGTCAGCGCGGGCAGGCCGCCGTAGCCGCGGGCCAGGCCGGCGCCGCCGATGTGCACCTCGCCGACCTGCCCGTCCGGGACGGGGCGCCCCCGCGGGTCGAGCAGCCGTACGGCGGTGCCGTCGATCGGGGTGCCGACGGTGTCGGTGGCGGTGTCAGGATCGGCCGGCACCTCGTACCGGGTGGAGGTCATGGTGCACTCGGTGGGGCCGTACTGGTTGACCAGCCGGCCGCCGATCAGGGCGCGGCCGCCGGCGGCGAGGAAGGGGCGCAGCGACTCGCCGCTGGAGCAGAGCAGGCGCAGGGTGCGCAGCCGTTCGGCCGCGCGCGGGTGCTGGGAGAGGAAGGTGAGGAAGGAGGGGGTGGTGCTGAGGACGGTGTCGACGCCGTACGCGGCGACGGTGTCGGCGAAGGCGTCGGCGCGCATCAGTCGCGAGCGCTCGACGAGGACGACGGCCCCGCCGGCGGCGAGCGGTGCGAAGGTGTCCCGGATGGACGCGTCGTAGCCGGGCGGGGCGAGCTGGAGGGTCACGGTGCCGGGGCCGAGACCGTTGTCGCGGGCGACGGCGCGCAGGTAGGTGTCCAGGCCGCCGTGTTCGATCAGGACGGGGTTGGGCGCGCCGGTCGAGCCGGAGGTGTGGCTGACGTAGGCGAGCGAGCGCGGGTGCGGGGCGGGGAACGCGGGGGCGGGCGGTGTCGCCTCCGGCAGCCGGCCGAGCAGGACGGCGGGCGCGTCGACGAGCGGGCCGAGGCGGTCGGCCAGGGCGGCGGTGGTGAGCAGGTGCGCGGCCCGGCCGCCGGCGGCCAGCGCGGCGAGCCGGCCGTCGGGCAGGTCGGTGTCCAGGGCGAGGAACGCCGCGCCGGTGCGGACGACCGCGGCGGTCGCGACCACGGCGTCGGGGCCGGGGGGCAGCGCCAGCGCGCAGACCCGCTCCGGTCCGAGGCCGCGGGCGGCGAGGTGAGCGGCCAACCGGTCGATCCGGGTGGCGAGTTCGCCGTAGCCGACCGGGCCGTCGGCGGTCAGCAGGGCGGGGGCGTGCGGCGCGCGGTCGGCGTGGACGCGGATGGCGTCGACGAAGGTGACCCCGGCGGGGACGCTCATGCCGGCTCCTCCGTCACGGTCGTCCGGTCGACGGCGACGAGGCGCAGTTCCGAGGTGTAGCGCCGGCCCTGGTCGTCGGTGAGCCAGGCCTGCTCGGGCGTGGGGAGCATCTCGCTGACGGTCAGGCGGGCGTCCGGGTCCTTGCGGGCCAGCCGGCGGGCGGCCTTGGCGAGGATGGTGACGTAGACGGGGCTGTCGAAGTCGACGAAGAACGGCCGGGGCTCGGTGGGGGAGACCACGAAGACGAAGCGGGGCAGCTCGTGCTCGTCCCGCCACTGCCGGGCCCGGACGAACCGCCGGGCCTCGGTCTTCTCGTCCGCGAAGTCCAGGGCGGCGCCGGCGAACCGCCAGGTCTCCCGGGCCACCACGGTGGAGTCGATGGTGATCCGCGGCGAGTGCTCGCCGTCCGAGCGTAGGCTGAAGCGGTCCATCACGCGGTTGGTGAGCGCGTGGCAGAACACGTCGAGCAGGTCGAAGACCGAGCCGTCGGGCAGTACGGCGGACAGGACGCCGTCGCGCTCCTCGACCAGGACGTCGCCGGAGCGGACGGTGCGCGGGCGGTGCGGGTCGGCGGTGTGGTCGGTCAGCGCGACGTAGTGGTCCTGCGGCCGTTCGAGCGCCTGCCGGCTGCGGGCGGACCACTTGAGCGGCAGCTCCTTGGGCAGCATCGGGAGCAGGCGCGGACCGGGGAAGTCGCGGGTGGTCTCGTCGATCAGCTGGGCGCGGTCGGGGTGCTGGTGGACGAAGAGGGACTGGCCGAGGGTGTTCATCGCGATGTGCAGTTCGCCGATGACGAGCTCGAACTCGCCGCGTTCGACGGCGCCGAGGTCCTCGGCGATGATCATCAGGTCGGGGCTGATGTACCGGCTGAGCGACCAGCCCCGGCCCTCCTCCGGGAAGGCCTCGTGGACCTGCTCGGCGATGTCGGCGGAGGCGAGGTGGACCCGCCGGGCGCCGGCCGGCGCGTCGATGATCCGCCGCCAGCGTGCGCGCAGCTCGGCCTGGATCCGGTCGGCGTCGGCGATCGACTCCGGGTGCGGGGCGGGCAGGCAGGCGAACCAGAGCGAGCCGAGGTCGACCGGGCCGCCGCTCTTCTCGCGCAGGGCCAGGTAGGCGGTGCGGATGCGCGCGCCGACCGCTTCCGCGTACCGGTTGGTCAGCCAGCGGGCGGCGGTCATGCACAGCTCCAGCGGGGCGAGCTGCTCCAGGACGGCGGTGCCCACGGTCGCGGTGGCGGACCGGCGGGTGTCGGAGTAGACCAGGGCCCGGTTGGGCGCCGTCCGCGCGCCCTTCTCCCGGACCGCCGCGACCTCGGTGATCGCGGCGAAGTCGGCCTCCAGCGCGGCGAGCGCGGCGGTCAGCTCCTCGGGGTCGGTGCCGGCCCGCTGCACCCGGTCGCGGCCCTGGTCGAGCACCGCCAGCCGGGCCAGCGCCGGTTCGCGCACCTCGGCGTCGCCGATCCGGTCGAGCATGGCCCGCAGTTCCCGCTCGGGGTAGGTGCCGGCGGGCACGTCGAGCCGCCACAGCACCAGCCGGCGGGCGACCAGCCACTCCAGGGCGGCGGTGACCTCCGCGGCGGGCAGCTCCCGGCCGAGCTCCCGGCCGGCCAGCTCGGCGACCTCGGCCGGGGTCCGGCGGCCGTCGCAGAACCGGAAGACGGTGAGCGCGGGCTCGGGGGCCGGCTGCGGCGGGCGGCCGGGCAGGTGCACCGTCCCCTCGCCGGCCCGGACGAACGGCACCGGGCGCGGCGGCGTCCAGTCGCGGACCCGGGGGTCCCGGTCGAGGGCCTTGGCCAGCGCGTCCATGGACCAACTGGAGAAGTACACCCGGGAGTCGGCGACCAGGCCGGTGCCGGGGTGGACCTCGACGCCGCGCCGGGCGGTGTCGAAGGTGCCCCAGCCGACCGGGCCGAAGAAGCCGATGGTGTCGTTCTTGACGCAGAACCGCTGCCAGTAGTGGGCGACCAGCTCCTCGCGCTGGCGCGGCATGCTGGTGCGGCCCTCGGCGGACGGGGTCCAGTCGAGGAAGGACTTGATGCCGGTGCCGAGCACCGCGCGGTTCTGCCAGGCCACCGCGGCCCGGAACGGTGCCGAGGCGGCGATCTCCTGGAGGTCCCGCGCGGTCTGCACGGCGGCGGCGGTGAAGGCCTCCTCGAAGGCCTCCCAGTCGGGCCCCGCCGGTACCTCCCCGGCGGTGAACTTGTCGGCGGCCGCGGCCAGGCCCTCCGGCGCCAGCCGGAGCACCCCGGCGGCGGGGAAGCCCGGCCCGCGGAGCGCGAAGTGCGGCCACAGGCGCCACCCACCGCCGGGCATTCGTATGGTGTCGGTCATTGCTGAACTACCTCCCTGGGAAATGTGCGCCGGGTCGTCCGCCGACGGCCGGCCGGCCGTCGGGCCCGTTCGGCCGTCGGGCCTGCGGTCGTCAGGCCTGTACGGCCGGGATGCCGCCGAGGCACCACTCCAGGACCGCGCGGGCGCTGTGGTACTTGTTCTCGGCCTGCTGGAACGCGATGCTCGTCGGGCCGTCCAGCACCTCGGCGGTCACCTCGTCGCCGCGGTGGGCCGGCAGGTCGTGCATGAAGACGGCGCCGGGGCAGGCCGCGAGCACCGAGGCGTCCACCCGGAACGGTTCGAAGTCGCGGCGCCAGCCGGGGTCGGCCTTGGCCGTGCCGGTGGTCTGCCAGCGCGTGGTGTAGACGATGTCGGCCTCCGGCAGGTCGGCCATGTCGTGCCGCTCCTCGACCAGGGCGCCGGACTCCTTGGCGAGGGTGCGGGCGCGGTCGAGGTAGACCGGGTCGAGCCCGTAGCCGGCCGGGGTGCGCAGGTGCAGCTCGGTGCCGGGGAACCGGGCGAGGGCCAGGGCGAGTGCCGAGGCGGTGTTGTTGCCCTCGCCGGTGTAGAGCACCTGCAGGCCCTCGATCCGCCCGAAGTGGCCCAGCATGGTGGTGAGGTCGGTGAGCGCCTGGGTGGGGTGCTCGGCGGCGCTCATCGCGTTGACGACGGACATCCGCTGCTGGGCGGCGTAGGCGCGCAGCTCCTCGGTGCTGCCGGCGGTGCGCGCCACCAGGACGTCGAGCATCCGGGACAGCACGTCGCCGGTGTCCTCGGCGGTCTCGCCGGTGTTCTCCTGGAGGTCGTCGGGACCGTAGGTGATCAGCCGCGCGCCGAGCCGCAGCGCACCCGCGGAGAACGCCGTCCGGGTGCGGGTGGACGTCTTGCGGAACAGGACGCCGACCACGGCGTCGTTGAGCGGGCGGGCGCTCTCGCACTCCCCGGCGGCGTACTGGGCGCCGCGGTGCGCGATCCAGCGCAGGTCGCGGTCGGTGAGGTCGTCGATCGAGACCAGGTGGCGGCGGGGCGGGCGGGGCATCAGGGGTCCTCCTCGGGCGATGGGGTGGCGGGGCGGCAGGCGGGGGCGGGTGACGGGCGGTGGGCGGCGGGCCGTCAGCCGGCGCGCAGGGCGTCGTGCAGGACGCCGAGGCCCTCGTCGAGCAGTTCCGGCACGATGGTCAGCGGGGGCATCACCTTGAGGACCTCGTCGTGCCGCCCGCAGCGCTCGACGATCAGGCCGTGGTCGAAGGCGTGCCGCTGGACGCGCTCGGCCCGGTCGGGGCCGCCGGCCCGGGCGGTGTCGATGCCGAGCACCATGCCCCGGCCGCGCAGCGCCAGCTCCGGGTCGAGCGTGGTGAGCTCCGCCCGGAACCGGTCGAGCCGGGCCGAGTTCCGCCGCAGGCCGGTCAGGAACGCCTCCTGCTGCCAGAGTTCGCACGCGGCGGTGGCCGCGACGAAGGCCAGCTGGTTGCCGCGGAAGGTGCCGGTGTGCTCGCCGGGCTGCCACAGGTCGAGCTCGCGGCGGAACAGCGTGAGCGAGAGCGGCAGCCCGTAGCCGCTCAGCGACTTGGAGACGGTGACGATGTCCGGCACGATCCCGGCCTCCTCGAAGCCGAAGAAGGTGCCGGTGCGGCCGCAGCCGGACTGGATCTCGTCCAGGACCAGCAGCACGCCGTACCGCTCGGTGACCGCGCGCAGGCGGCGCAGCCACTCCGGGCCGGCCGGGTAGACGCCGCCCTCCATCTGGACCGGCTCGACGACGACGGCGGCCGGCGGCTCGGTGCCCGAGGACGGGTCGGCCCAGAGCCGCTCGATCAGGTCGATCGAGTCGAACGGGCCGAGCGGGCCGTCCTCGAAGGGCACGAAGGTCACGTCGCCGCCGGCGACCCCGCCGGCCCGGCGGGCGCGACGGCTGCCGGTGATCTCCAGCGAGCCCCGCGACATGCCGTGGTAGCCGCCGGTGAAGGCGGTCAGCCCGGTGCGGCCGGTGGCCCGGCGGGCCAGCTTGAGGGCGGCCTCCACCGCGTCGGTGCCGGTCGGGCCGGTGAACTGCACCTTGAAGTCGAGCCCGCGCGGCTGCAGGACGACCTCGTTGAACCGGGTGAGGAACTCCCGCTTCGCGACGGTGTGCATGTCCAGGCCGTGCATGACGCCGTCGGCGGCGAGGTAGTCCAGCACGCGCTGCTTGACCGCGTCGTTGTTGTGCCCGTAGTTGAGGCTGCCGGCGCCGCAGAAGAAGTCGATGAAGGCGCGGCCGTCGTCGGTGTGCAGCAGCGCGCCCTTGGCACGCTCGAACACCACGGGGAAGGTGCGGCAGTACATCCGCACCTCGGATTCGAGCTTCTCGAAGACGGAGGTGTCGGTGGTGATGGCGGTGGTCATGGCGCTTCCTTGGGGCGAGGAGGGCAAGGAGGTCGGGTTCGGGCCGGTCAGCGGCCGGCGGTCGCGCGGTCGCCGCGCGGGCGGGCGGTCAGCCGGGGCAGCGGGCCGGCGGCGGCCTGCCGGGGGTAGTCGTCCAGGGCCGCGGCGAGGGCGGCGACGGTGGGGTGGTCGAAGAGCGCCCGCACCGGCACGTCCACCCCGAGGGCGGCCCGCAGCCGTACCGACACCCGGGTGGCGAGCAGCGAGTGCCCGCCGAGCCGGAAGAAGTCGTCGTGGGCGCCGATCCCGGCGGTGCCGAGGACCTCCTCCCAGACCGCGGCCACCGCCCGCTCCCGCGGGGTGCGCGGGGCGGCGGAGGCGGGGGCGGCCGTCCGGGGTTCCGGCACCGGCAGCGCGTGCCGGTCGACCTTCCCGCTGACCGCGGTCGGGATCGCGTCCAGCAGGACGAACGCGGCCGGGACGAGGTGCTGCGGCAGCGAGTCGAGCAGCGCGGCGCGCAGGCCCTCGGCCGTGGGCGGCGCTTCGGCGTCCTCCGCGACCAGGTACGCGGTGAGCTGCCGGCCGCCGGAGCCGTCCGGGGTCGGGTGGACGACGGCGGAGCGCACGCCGTCCAGGGCGAGCAGCGCGGCCTCGATCTCGCCGGGTTCGATCCGGTGGCCGCGGATCTTCACCTGGTGGTCGCCGCGGCCGAGGATCTCCAGCGAGCCGTCCGGGCGGAGCCGGCCGAGGTCGCCGGTGGTGTAGAGCCGGCCGCCCGGGACGGTGGCGTGCGGGTCGGGGAGGAAGGCGCCGGCGGTCTGGCCGGGCCGGCCGCGGTAGCCCCAGGCGAGGCCGTCGCCGCCGATGCAGACCTGCCCGGTGCCGCCCTCGGCCACCGGCTCCAGCCGGTCGTCGAGCACCCGCACGGTGGTGTTGTCCACCGCGGCCCAGGCCAGTACCTGCCCGTCGGCGCCGTGGCGGGCGCCGCTGGTCCAGATGGTGGCCTCGGTGGGCCCGTAGAGGTCCCACACCGGGGCGCCGCCGGCGGCGAGCGTCGCGGCCAGCTCGGTGTGCAGCTTCTCGCCGCCGGAGAGCACGGTGAGGCCGGGGCCGGGCGTCCAGCCGGTGTCGGTCAGCATCCGCAGCATCGAGGGGGTGGCCTGGACGACGTGCGGGCGGGCCTCGTCCATCAGCCGGATCAGCCGCTCCGGGTCGCGGGCCTGCTCGGTGTCGGCCAGCACCAGGCGGGCGCCGGTCAGCAGCGGCAGGCACAGCTCCAGCATCGAGGGGTCGAAGGAGGCGGTGGTCAGCCCGAGGACGGTGGCGGCCGGCGGCAGCTCCAGCCGGGCGGCCATCGCGTGGAGGAAGTTGGTCAGCGCCCGGTGCGGGATCTGCACGCCCTTGGGCATGCCGGTCGAGCCGGAGGTGTGGAAGACGTAGGCGAGGTCGTCCTGCCCGGTGGTCCGGTCGAGCCGGTCCGCCGGGCCGGCCGGGGCGCCGGCCGGTTCGCCGCCGTCGAGCAGCAGGGTCGTCGCGGCCGTCCCGGTGACCCGGTCGGCCAGTGGGCCGGTGGTGACCACCACCGCGGCGCCGGTGTCCTCGACCAGGTAGCCGACCCGCTTCACCGGGTGCATCGGGTCGAGCGGGACGTAGACGCCGTCCGCCTTGAGCACGGCGAGCAGGGCGGTGAGCAGGCCGGTGCCGCGCTCCAGCAGCACGCCGACCCGGACGCCGCGCGCCACGCCGAGGCCGCGCAGCCGGTGCGCCAGCCGGTCGGCCCGGGCGTCGAGTTCGGCGTAGCTCAGCTCGCCGTCCGTGGAGCGGACGGCGGGGGCGTCCGGGGTGGCGCGCGCCTGCCGCTCGAACAGGTCGGTGACGGTGGGGGAGGGCACGGAGCGGGCGGCGCCGAGGCCCAGTGCCAGCCGGCGGCGGCGCTCTCCGGCGGGCAGCGGCGCCAGCCGCGCGGTGGCGAGCGCCAGCGGCTCGTCGGGCGCCGCGAGGACGGCGCGCAGCAGCCGGACGTAGTCCTCGGTGAGGCGGGCCGCCGTCTCCGGGGCGAACAGCGCGGTGGCGTACTGCAGGCGCAGGCCCAGGCTGCCGTCGGGGCGTCCGAGCAGGTCCAGCGCCAGGTCGAACGGCGTCCCGGCGACGGGGGTGGGCACCAGCTCCACCTCCAGCCCGGCCAGCGCGGGCGGTTCGGCCTGCGCGTCGAGGGTCAGGAAGGAGACCTGGAAGAGCGGGTTGCGGCTGAGGTCGCGGGCCGGGGCCAGCTCGGTGACCACCCGTTCGAACGGCGTCTCGGCGTGCGAGAGGTCGGCGAGGGAGGTGCCCCGGACCCGGTCCACCAGCTCGGTGAAGCTCGGCCGGCCCGACAGGTCGGCGCGCAGCACCACGGTGTTGACGAACGGGCCGATGAGCTCCCGGGTCACCGCCTGGCCGCGGCCGGCGACCGGGGTGCCGACGGCGAAGTCGCGCTGCCCGCTGTACCGGCCCAGCTGGGCCTGGAAGGCCGCCAGCAGCACCATGAACCGGGTGGCGCGCCGGGACCGGGCCAGCCGGTCGGCCCGCGCCACCACGTCCGCCGGGAGGGTGAACCGGGCCACCGCGGCGGCGCCGTCCCACTCGGCGGGCCGGGCGCGGTCGGTGGGCAGCTCCAGGGGCGGCAGGCCGGTCAGCCGGGAGCCCCAGTAGCCGAGCTGGCGGGCCAGCCGGGGGCCGGCGGTCCGCTCCTGCTGGCGGGCCGCGAAGTCGGCGTACTGCTCGGGGAGTTCCGCCAGCTCCACGGGGTCGCCGGCGGCCGCCGCCCGGTAGGCCGCCGCCAGGTCGCGGGTGAAGATGTTCCACGAGGAGAAGTCGAAGGCGATGTGGTGCACCACGACGACCAGCAGGTGGTCGTCGGCCGCCAGCCGCGCCAGGGTGGCGTGCAGCGGCGGCGCGCTCGCCAGCTCGATCGGCCGGCCCAGCACCCGGTCGAGGACCGCGGTGATGCCGGCCTCGCCGGGGGCGGGCGCCTCGACGGTCTCCAGCGGGACCTCGACGGCCCGCGCCGCCCGGGCCACCGGCTCGCCGTCGGCGGCCGTGTACCGGGTGCGCAGCACCTCGTGCCGCGCGACCACGGCGGTCAGCGCGGCGCCGAGGGCGGCGGCGTCGACGCCGCCGCGCAGGCGCAGGGCCAGCGGCAGCAGATGATCCGCCGTGCCGGGCCGCAGCTGGTCGAGGAACCACAGCCGCTGCTGCGAGAAGGATGTCGTCCGGACGTCACCGCGGTCCACCGGCTCACCTCCAAGGGGTAGTCGATCCGTCGCGCGCCCCGGGTGGTCGGGGCACAACCGGAGCTTGCCGGTCGGGTGCGGCGGGGCAGTAGGGAAGGAGCGGCAGCGCGGGACGCCGCTTTTGCTGCGTCAATGTCTCTGGTCGGCGGCCGGGACGGCAGCGGGCCGGCGACAGGTCGGCGGCGGGCCGGCAGCGGTCGGCGAGGGCCTCGGCCGTGGCCGGTGGGGGCCGGTGGGGGCCGGCCGCCGCGCCGGGTCAGATCAGTCCGGTGCGGACGGCGTGGGCCACCGCGTGCGCCCGGTTGCGGACCTGGAGCCGGGCCATCAGGTCGTAGATGACGTTCTTCACGGTGTGCTCGGAGCAGGACAGCTCGCGGGCGATGGCCGCGTTGCCGTGCCCCTCGGCGACCAGACCGAGCACCGCCGTCTGCCGGGCCGTCAACGGCGAGTCGGGGGCGGGCCGGCGCGGCGCCGCGGCGCCGTCCCGCACCGGCCCGAGCAGGCCGACCAGGACGCCGTAGGGCATCCGGCCCTCCCCGTGCCGGGCCCCGCGGACGGCGGTGAGCAGGCGTTCCGGGGTGGCCTCGGTGGACTGCAGCATGGCCACCGCCCCGGCCCGGACGGCCCGTCGGACCCCGGCGGCCGTGAAGGTGTCGGCGACCAGCAGCAGCGGGGCGCCGTCGGGGTCCGGCCAGCCGTCGAGCGCGGCGCCGGGCGTCGGCCCGGCGGCGACCCGCACGGTGGCCCCGGAGCGCGCGGTGGCCAGTTCGATGCCGGCCCGGCGCAGGTTGGCGGCCACCGCCTCGCGGGCCGGCCCGCCCGCCGGGCCCAGGTGCACGCGCAGTCCGGCCGGCCGTCGCGCCGTCCCGGGCCAGCTGTCGGGGGCCGTGGTCCCGGCCCAGGTGTCGGGGGCGGTGGTGCCGGGCCTGGTGTCGAGGGCGAGGGCGCTCACAGCAGACCCGCCCGCAGGGCGTAGGCCACCGCGTGGGCGCGGTTGCGCAGCCGGAACCGCTGGGTGATGTCGCGGACCACGGTGGTGACGGTCCGTGCGGAGTAGCACAGCTCCCGGGCGATCTCGTCCGTCTCGTGGCCGTCGGCCACCAGCCGCAGCACGGCGCGCTCCCGTTCGTCCAGGCCCCAGCCGGGCCCGTGGCCCCGGGCGCCGGGGTGCGGGTCGAGGTCCGTGCCGTGGTCGAGGAGACCGTCGATCAGGTCGGGCGGCACCGTGCAGTCGCCGCCGGCCACGGTGAGCACGGTGCGGGCCAGCCGGTCGGCGTTCACCTCGCGCCGCCGCAGCAGGCCGCGGGCCCCGGCGTTGATGGCGTCCGCGGCCTCGGCCGGGGACAGGTCGGCGGCGATCACGACGATGGCGGGCCGGTGCGGGCCGGTCCGCGTCGCGTTCACCAGGTCGAGCTCCTGGCGGTCCACCCGGTCGACCAGCACGACGGCGACGTCGGCCTTCTCCTCGGGCTGGACCAGGGCGATGTCCGGGTTGCCGGACAGCGCGCTGACGGCGCCGGCTTCGAGCACCGGGTCCAGGGCCACGACGCAAAGCGGCAGGGGGTTGCCCATGTGCACTCCTCGGTCAACGTGGGGGTGAACCTCTCGGTGAGGAGTCTTCGCTTCCGGTGCGCCGCGCCGCATGGGGCGCGATCACCCGCTTTCCCCGCCGCGGCGGGGGGTACCGGGTCCTGCGCCCGTCCCCGTTTGCGGCGTGACCGGATCCGGACACCGGTCCCGGGGGCCCTGGACCGGCTCCGCCGCAGCTCCGCGCCGCTGCGCGGGCCCCCGGAGCCGACCGGGCGCCGACCCCCGCCGCCCGTCGGACCGCCCGGTCGGGCAAAGGTGGGGCACGGCGGGTACGGCGTCTGGGTAGTCCGCGAGGAAATCTACGGGTGGTGCTCCCCTGTACGGACGGGTCGTGCCGCTGGAAGGGTGGCGGACGTGACCACAACCGACACCGCCCCCCACGCCTCAGGGCCGTCGCCCTCCTGGTGGGCGCCCGCCGCGACGCTGCGCGAACGGCTGTCGGCCCCGCACCCGCCGCCGGCGCCGGCGGCGGGCCCGACCACCGGGGCGCGCACCCGTTCGGCGGTCGAGCGGGCCTGCGAGTCCGTCCGGCTGACCCGGCTGGGCGTCGCCGCCGGGCAGGCCGCGGCGCTCGCCGCCGAGCCGCCGGAGCGGCTGGCCGGCCGGCTGGCCAAGCCGTCCTGGGCGGAGTTCGCGGAGCGGGCCGTCGAGGCGGCGCCGGAGCGGACCGGCGAGGTCGGGGTCGAAGCGGCTGAGGGGGCCGAGGGGGCGGCGGTGTTCGCGCCGCTGCTGCGCCCGCTGGTGGCGGCCGCCGTCGGCGAGCTGACGGAGCTGGCCCGGTCGGGCGGCGCCGCACCGGACGACCTGGCGGTGTTCGCCCCGGCCTACGCCCGCTGGCTGGCGGAGCGCCTCGCCGGCGAGGCGGCCCGGACCCTGGTCGTGGAACTCGCCGCCGCCCGGGCCGCGGGCGGTCTGGCCGGCGCCACCGGCGTGGCCCGGTTCGCCGACTTCGCCGCCCGGACGGGCACCCGGGCCGGGCTGGCCCGGCTGTTCACCCGGTACCCGGTGCTCGCCCGGCTGCTGGCCCGGATGTGCCGGCACACCGCCCGGTCCGGCGCGGAGCTGCTGACCCGGCTCGCCGCCGACCGGTCCGCGCTGACCGCCGGGCTGTTCGACGGGCGGGACCAGGGCCCGCTGGCCGCCGTCGAACTGGGCCACGGCGACCTTCACCAGCAGGGCCGGGCGGTGGCGGTGCTGCGGTTCGCGGGCGGCGTCGGCGTGGTCTACAAGCCGAGGCCGATCGGCCAGCACGCGCTCCTGGACGACATGGCCGGCTGGCTGGACGCCAAGGCGCCGGGCCTGGGGCTGCGCACCCCGCGCTGGGTGGCCGGGGACGGCTACGGCTGGCTGGAGTACATCGACCACCGGGCCTGCCGCTCGCTGACCGAGATCGACCGGTTCCACCGGCGCCAGGGCGCGCTGCTCGCCCTGGCGTACACCCTCGAAGGGGTCGACCTGCACTGCGAGAACCTCCTCGCGCACGGCGACCAGCCGGTGCTGGTCGACGTCGAGACGCTGCTGCACCCCGTCCTGGGCGAGGGCGCCACCACCCTGCCGGACCCGGCGGCCGCCGCGCACGCCGCCTCGGTGCACCGCACCTGCCTGCTGCCGCAGCTGCTGGTCGGCGAGCTCGGCGCGGTCGACGTCTCCGCCCTCGGCGCCGCGCCGGGCGGGGACTTCCCCAACACCCGGATGGTCTGGGAGGACGCCGGGACGGACGAGATGCGCCTGGTGCGCCGCCCGGTGCCGTTCACCGGCGCCCGGAACCGGCCGTACGGCACCGTGCCGGGGGCCGCGAGCGCGGACCGGCTGTCCGCGACCCTGGCCGGGTTCCGCGCCGGGTACGACGCCGTCGTCCGGCACCGGGCGGAACTGTCCGGCCCGGCCGGGCTGCTGGCCGCCGGGGCGCAGGCCGTCGGCCGGCTGGTGATCCGCCCGACGATGCTCTACGCCACCCTGCTGGAGGAGGCGACCCACCCGCAGCTGCTCGGCGACGGGCTCGACCGGGACGCCATGTTCGCGGTGCTCTGGGCCGAATCCCAGAGCGACCCGGCCCGGCAGGCCCTGATCGAGTTCGAGATCGCCGACCTGTGGGACGGCGACATCCCCGTCTTCTTCCACCGGCCGGGAACCCCCGAGGTGTTCGCCTCGGACGGGAGCCCGGTGCCCGGTGTCCTGGAGACCTCCGGCCTGGCCTCCGCCCGGGCGAAGCTCGACGGGATGAACACCGTCGACCGCCTCGACCAGGAGTGGGTCATCTCGGCCACGCTGGCCTCCGTCGGACCGGACGCCGCGGGCCCCCGGCACCGGTCCGGCGGCCGCACCCGCCCCTCGCCCGCCGCCGTCCCGGAGCCGTCCGCGCTGCTCGCCGCCGCCTCCGGGATCGCCGACGAGATCGCCGGCCGCTCCGTCCGGGGGCACGGCCGGGCCAACTGGATCGGCCTGGAGGCGGTCGACGAGCACTGGACGGTGCTCCCGATGGGCGCCGGGCTGGCTCAGGGCTACTGCGGAGTGGCCCTGTTCCTGGCCCAGCTCGGGGCCCTCACCGGCTCCGCCCGGCACACCGGGCTGGCCCGGTCGGCGATCGCCCCGCTGCCCGAACTCGTCGCCGCGATGGCCGCCGACCCGGCGCTGAGCCGGGCCGTGGGCCCGGGCGGCTTCGACGGCCTCGGCGGCCTCTGTTACGCCCTCGCCCGGCTGGCCGGCCTGGTCGACGACGGCCTCGCCGACTGCCTGCCGGCCGCGTTGGACGCGCTGGCCCTGGCGGCGCTCGACGACGACGTCCCGGCCGGCGTGTCGGCCGGCCTGGCCGGTGCGCTCGCGGCCCTGCACGCGGTGCACCGCGAGCGCGGCCTGCCGCAGGCCGCCGAACTCGCGGACCGGATCGCCGAACGGCTGCTCCGGCTGCCGCCGCCCGGTCCGCTCGGCGGCGCGGCCCCGGAGCGGGCCGGCTTCGCCTTCGGGGAGGCCGGCATCGGCTGGGCGCTCGCCCGGCACGCCCGGTTCACCGGCGGCCCGGAGGGCGCGCGGTTCGCCGCCGCCGGCCGGGCCCGGCTGACCGCCGCGGCGGCGGACCGGCCCACCGCCGGCTGGTGCTCGGGAATGGCCGGCACCGTGCTGGCGGCGGCTGACGCGGGCCTGCCCGCCGAGCCGGCCGACAGCCCGCTGCGGGACGCCGTCCGCCGGCTCACCGGGCAGCCGCCGCTGGCGGACCTCAGCCTCTGCCACGGCGAGTTGGGCACCGTGGAGGCCCTGGCGGCGCTCGCCGAGCGCGGCCACGGCGGCGCGCGGAACAGCCTGACCGGCCGGGCCGGGATGGTCCTCGGGCAGCTCCACGACTGGGGTCCGCGCTGCGGGACACCCGGCCAGGTGCCGACGCCCGGCCTGCTCACCGGGCTCTCCGGGATCGGCTACGCCCTGCTCCGGCTGGGCTTCGCCGACACCGTGCCCTCCGTCCTGCTGCTGGACCCGGCCCCGGGCGGCGGGCGGGCGGAGCCCGCGAACCGCGCGGCGGCCGTCCGGCCCGATGCCCGCAGTGCGGGCCGGTCCTGACGGCCCCCCGGCCGCCCGGACCCGCGGGGCCCAGCGCCACTGGGCCCCTGGACGTCCACCCCCCTCAGACCCCCCCGAACAGCACCGAAGAGATACAGCACCGAAGAGATACAGAACCGCCGAGAACAGAACCACCTGAAAAGCACCAGAACACCAGAGAACAGCAGAGAACAGCGCGACTTATCACCACGCATCGCTTCCCGAATGGAAAGGAAAGCCCCATGTCCCACTCCCTGTACAACGGTGCTGTCCGCAGCGAGGCCACGAACCAGGCCGCGACCGTCCCGGATCCGGCCGGCGAGATCCGGCTGGTGCGCTGGAACGGCGCCTGCGCCCGGACCCGCGCACTGGCCGGAATGAACCTCGGCAGTGGCGTGGTGGTGGGCCTCGGCTCCATCACCACCAGTGTCTCGGTGCCCTTCTGACCTGCGCTCACATAGAGCCCGCCCGAACAGGAGCGCGACGCTCCGTGGCCCGAGCGACTACTATCCGGGGCTATGCGTGTGCGGGCAGCCCATCTCATCGGCCGTGATGCCGAAGTCGCCAAACTGGGCGACTCACTGCGGGATCTCCGCAGCTCCTACGGCTGTACCACGTTCCTGGTCGGCGAGGGCGGCATCGGCAAGTCGCGGCTGGTCGCCGAGGTGATCGGCGCGGCCGTCGACGCCGGGGTCCGCGTCCTGCGCGGCCGGAGCAGCACCATCGGACCGATGGTGCCGCTCCGGCCGCTCACCGAGGCGCTGATGCCGCTCTCGCGCGGCGGGGAGACACCGGACGAGGCGAGCCTCGGCCCGTACCGCCCGGTGCTCGGCCGGCTCATCCCGGACTGGGGCACCGGCACCCCGGAGCAGGGATCGACGGTGGTGCTCGCCGAGGCCGTGCTGCGGCTGCTCGCCTCCGCCGGCCGCGAACAGGGCTGCCTGCTGGTGCTGGAGGACCTGCACGACGCCGACACCGAGACGCTGGCCGTCGTGGAGTACCTGGTCGACAACCTCGAACAGCAGCCGGCCATGCTGGTGGCGACCGTCCGGTCGGAGCCGGGCGAGGCCCTCCTGCTCGCCGAGTCCGCCGGGCGCCGCCGCAGCGGCACGGTCTTCCGGCTGGCCCCGCTGGACGGCGGCGAGGTGGACCGCCTGATCGCCTCCTGCCTGGACACCGAACCCGGCCTGGTGCCCGCCGAGGTGCTGACGCAGATCCGGGAGGACAGCGCGGGCATCCCGTTCCTGGTCGAGGAACTCCTCCAGGGCGCGGTCACCGGCGGCGCGCTGGTCCGCGAGAACAACGTCTGGCGGGTGGCCGGCAACCTCCGCCGCAATGTGCCGAGGGCGCTCCTCGAAGGCGCCATCCACCGCATCGACGAACTCGGCCCGCAGGGGCAGACGCTGCTCTCCGCCGCCGCCGTGCTCGGCCGGCGCTTCCCCCTGTCGGTGCTCCAGCTGATGACCGGTGCCGACGACCGGAGCCTGCTGAGCCACCTGCACGCGAGCGTGACGGCCCGCCTGGTCGCGGCCGACGAGCCCGCCCCCGACTGGTACGCCTTCCAGCACCCGCTGACCGCCGAGGCCCTGCTCGCCCAGCTCACCCCGACGGCCCGGGCCGCCCTCTCCCACCAGGCCGCCGACGCGATCGAGGCGCTCCACCCCGACCTCCAGGGCGACTGGTGCCCGTTGGCCGCGACCCTGCGCGCCGACGCGGGCGACCAGGTCCGGGCCGGCCGGCTGTTCACCGAGGCCGGCCGCCGCGCCCTCGCCAACGGCACGGTCGGCTCCGCGGTCGCCCTGCTCGACCGGGCCGAGCGCCTGCTGGCGGCGGGCACCGACTCCGCCGCCCGCGCCGAGGCGCTGGAGGCCCTGCTGTCCGCCCTCGCCGAGACCGGCGAGCTGACCCGCGCGCTCAGCCTGGCCGGCAGCCTGCGCGAGCTCGTCGGCGCGGGCCTGGGCGCGCCCCGGCTGGCGGCCCTGCACACCCGTCTCGCCCAGGTGGCCTACATGGCGGGGCGCTGGGCCGACGGCAACAACCAGATCGAGCGGGCCCGCGCCCTGCTCGGACCGGACCCGGACGAGGCCCACACCGCCCTCACCGACGTGGTCGAGGCCTACCTGTGCCTCGACACCCCCGGCCAGGACCGCACCCAGCGGGCCGAGCGGCTGGCCCGCGCCGCGATCGACACCGCCGAACGGCACGACCAGCCCCTGGCCGCCTGCCAGGCCTGGGAGTTGCTGGGCATCGTCGCCCGCGAACGCGACCTGGCGGAGGCGATCACCTACCTGGAGCGGGCGATGAGCACCGCCGAGCGGCACAGCCTGCCGCTCCAGCGGATGTACGCGCTCACCCGCCTCGGCGGCAGCCGCTGGCTGGCCGACGGCGGCACCGCCACCCTGGAGGAGGCCCGCACCGAGGCCCGCCGCCTGGGCGCCGTCACCGTCGTCTACACCCTCGACGGGATCCTCGCCCTGCACGACGTCCTGTGCGGCCGCTTCGCCGAGGCCCGCGTACTGGGCGACGAGGCCCTGACCATGGCGGCCCGGCTGCGGCTGACACCGGTGGCCCGCTACCTGCTGATGACCCGCTCGGTGCTGGCGGCCCATCAGGGCGACCGGGCCGCCATGGAGGAGGCGCTGACCGAGTTCGGCCGCTGGGGCGGCAGCGGCTCGCCCGAGGAGCCGCTGGCGCTCGGCCTGGCCCGGGTGTTCTGCGCCCTCCTGGAGGAGGACCGGGACCGGGCCGCCCGGGACATGGCCGGCCTCCAGGCCCTGGAGGCCGAGAACCCGAGCACCTTCCACCTCGGCGGCCGGCACGGCCTCGGCCTGCTGCTCGACCTGCTGGACGGCCGGGCCGACCGCGAGCGCCTCGACCGGGTGGCCGCCAGCTCGGCCGGCCGGATGCGCTGGAACCGCCACTTCGTGCTGCTCGCCGAGGCCGTGCTGCTCGGCCGGGAGGGGGAGCCCGAGGCGGCCGGCCGGGCGGCGCTGCTCGCCCAGGAGGTCGGCGCGCCCTACCCCACCGCCCGGCACCTCGGGCAGCGGCTGATCGCCGACGAGGCCCACGCCCTGGGCTGGGGCGACCCGGAGGGGTGGCTGCGGGAGGCCGAGCACCACTTCCGCGCGACCTCCGCCACCGCCGTCGTCGGCGCCTGCCGCACCCTGCTCCGCGCGATCGGCGCACCCGTCCGCCAGCACCGGACCGGTACCAACCGGATCCCGGCGCAGCTGCGGCTCAAGGGCATGACGGTCCGCGAGTACGAGATATTCCAGCTCCTGGCCGACCGGCTCAGCAACAAGGACATCGCCGCCCGGCTCTACATCTCGCCGCGCACCGTCGAGAAGCACGTGGCCAGTCTGATCGCCAAGACGGGCCTGCCGAACCGGGCGCAGCTCTGCGCGCTGGCGGCGCAGCAGTCCTGACGGTCCGGCGACGGGGGACGGCGACGGGGGACGGGACGGGCGGGTGCGGGTGCCCCGCGCCACCGGTCGGCCGCGCGCCCGTACGTCCCGGCTACCCCGACGGGGCCGCGGGCCGCAAGCGGTCGGTTGCTGCCACCGGATTCGGCGGGTCCCGGCGGCTCCCGCCGGGGCGGAAGCGGCCGGACCGGCCGGCGGGGGCCGGTTCATGCCGGTGCAGCTTTCGGCCACCGGCCGCCCGGGACAGCGGCCCCTCCGGAGCGGGACACTGGCCGCGGGGCGACTCCCACCGGGACCCGCCCACCGGGACCCGCCCACCGGGGCCCGCCCGCCGAGGTCCCGCGGCGCCCGCACCACGACGGCCTTCAGGAAGGGACCGACGCAGATGACGAAACCCGCCGCATGGCCGGAGCGGAACCTGTGGACGGACTCCGCGCCGGCGCGGGCCCAGGCCTACCTCGACCACGCCCGGGGCATCCGCGGCGAGGTCCGGTTCGAACTCGTCACCCGCGCGCTGGCCCGGCACCTGCCGCCGCGCCCCTGCCGGGTCGTCGACATCGGCGGCGGCTTCGGCCGCCAGGCGGTCCTCCTGGCGCGGGCCGGGCACGAGGTGACCGTGGTGGACGGCGACGCCACGCTGCTGCGGGCCGCCGCCGACCTCGTCGCCGCCGAGCCCCCCGAGGTCGGCCGCCGGGTACGCCTGGTCCGGGGGCTCGGCGAGGACGCCCCCGAACTGGTCGGGACGGGGTTCGACCTGGTGTGCTGCCACAGCGTCCTGCTGTACCTCGCCGACCCCGGCCCCATGCTGGACGCGCTGGTGCGGCTGGCCGCGCCCGGCGGGCTGCTCTCGCTGCTCACCGTCAACCGTGACTCCCAGGCCATGCGTGACGGGTTGCAGGGCGACTGGCGCGGCGCGCTGGCGACCCTGCTGGAGGCCGCGGAGCAGGGCGACCAGTACCTGCCGACCCGGCCGGACACCCCGCAGGACCTGGGCCGGCGGCTGGCCGGGCTCGGGGCGGCGACCGTGGACTGGTTCGGGGTGCGGGTCTTCTCCGACCACCGCTCCGGCGAGCCGTCGCCGGAGGAGTTCGCGGACCTGTGCGAGCTGGAGTGGCAGGCCGGACTGCGCGACCCCTACCGAGGGCTCGCCCGGCTCTTCCACCTCCTCGCCCGGCGCGGGGACGAGCCCCGGTAGGACCGGCTGCCGTTGACGCCCGCCCGGCGTCGGTGCCGCCGCCCGCCGACGGGTACCGGAGGCCGCGCCGGGCGGCGCGCGGATGTGCGCCGGTAGCACTGTTGTGCGCCCCAGCCCGGGCGAACGCGCCGTGACCGTCCCGGTGCGCCGCCGTCCGGCCGGAACCTGCCACCGGGCGTCCGGCGGCCCCCGCGAGCCCGTCCGCGTGCGTGCCGGGGGCGGGCCCGGACGCCGCCGGGGTCCGCGGGGATGCCGTGTGACCACGGTGGCCGGGCCGTTCCGGGGCCGCCGGGGCCGGGGAAGGGACCGCCGCCGCCCGAATCCCGGCACCCCCATTGCCGTCACCCTGCCCCGGTAGGCCCGCTTGTGGGTGGGCACGTCAAGTGCCAATCTGTGAAACTCAGTTGCCGGATCCACTGAGGGCATGGCGAAAACGGGCAGGAGATGTGCGCCGACGCCGGTCGCCGGACAGAGTCAGGGGGAGTGGTCAATGTTCGAAGGGCTTGGGCTGAGCAGCCTCGCCGAGTCCGTCTATCTCGCGATGCTCCAGCACCCGGACGAGAGCCTCGACGTCCTCGCCCGCCGGCTCGACGTGGACCACGCCCAGATCCGGGTCGCGCTCGACGAGCTCACCGGTATCTCGCTGCTCCAGGTGTTCCCGGGCCGCCCCGCGCCGAGAGCCGTCCGGCCGGAGGTCGGACTGTCGGCGCTGGTGGCCCGTCAGCAGGCCGAGATGGCCCGCCGGCACCAGCAGATCGAGGAGGGCACCGCCGCGCTGTCCACCCTGTTGGCCGAGCGTGCCGAGAGCCGGCCGGCCGAGACCGAGCAGGGCATCGAGCGGCTCTCCGGCATCGAAGCGATCCGCGACCGGTTGAGCGAACTCGCGCGCGGCTGCGAGTGGGAGGCCAGCTCCTTCATGCCGGGCGGTGCCCAGTCGGAGGAGAACATCAACGCGAGCCGGGAGCTGGACGCCGAGGCCATCGACCGCGGGGTGCGGCTGCGCACGGTCTACCAGGACAGTGTCCGCAACCACCGGCCGACCCTGGAGTACGCGCAGTGGCTCAGCGGGCTCGGCAGCGAGGTGCGCACCACCGCGTCGCTGCCGCTGCGGATGCTGATCGTCGACCGGCGGGTGGCCGTGGTGCCGCTGGACACGGCCGACGAGCAGGGCACCGCGGCGGTGGTGATCTCCAGCGTCGGCATCATCACGGCCCTGACCGCGCTGTTCAACTCGGTCTGGCGGTCCGCGACGGTGCTCGGCGCCGCCCGCCGGCGCGACGACGACGGACTGTCGGGCCAGGAACGGCAGGTGCTCAGGCTGCTGGCGGCGGGTCTGACCGACGAGGCCATCGCCCGTCAGCTGGGTGTCTCGGTCCGCACCGCCCGCCGGGTCGCCTCCGACCTGCACACCAGGCTCGGCGCGCGTAGCAGGTTCCAGGCCGGGGCCCAGGCCGTCTCGCGGGCCTGGATCACCCCGGACGACCTGGAGTAGGACGTTCGGGCCGCCGCCCCCCGGGGCCCTGCCGGGCCCGCCGCCTCAGGGCCCCCGCGTTCGGGCCGCCGCCTCAGGGCCCCACCTCGGTGGAGCGGACGGCCCAGCCGGGGCAGGTGCCGGCACCCGCCATGGTGCGGCGGCAGAGCTGGACGGCCACCCGCGCGGCGTCCAGCAGGTCGCGGGCCTGCACGTAGAGGTTGAACACCACGAACCCTTCGTGGACCTCGATCCGCGCGTGCTGGAGGCTGTCGGTGCCCGCCCGGCTGCACAGCAGGTGGCGGTGCAGCTCCCGCGCGGACTGCGGCGCGCCGCCGGGGGTGTCAACCGTGGTCTTGGTCAGGTACATGGGTCGACCCGCTCCCGGCCGGGGCGTGCGGTCCGGTCCGGCGGGCGCGGGCGCCGTCGCGCCCGCCTCCCGGCCCGGCCGGCTGGTCCGGCTTCACCGGTGGCGCATTCACGCTGAACCTTTCGCTCGCATCGTTCCGAGCCGGTCCCGGGCCGGGGCCGCCGCCCGGCCGCCGCGGCTCCGACGGGTGCGGGAGCCGCGGTGCGCGGACGGCCCGACCGGCACGCAGGGGCCGGTGCCGGGAGCTGTCGGGAGCTGATGTCCGGGCACCGGTGTCCGAAGCCGGTGTCCGGGTGCCGGTGTGTCCGGGTGCCGGTGATCAGGGCCCGGCGCCCGGGAGGCCGGTCAGACGGTGATCGGCGGGTCCGGGGCCCACCGGGTCAGGGCCCAGCGGACGAGTTGCGGGCCCAGCGCGGCGGCCATCACCGCGAACGCGGCGACCAGCGCCCACCGCGTCCCGAACGCGACGGCCAGCGCTCCGCCGACCGGTACCCCGATCAGGCTGGCGGCCTGCAACAGCACGAAGGCCATCGCCATCACCTGCGCGATCCGGTCCTTCGGCGCCGCGGCCTGCAGGCTCCCGAAGACGGTGGCGACCAGCAGGGTTCCCCCGAAGCTGCCCGCGAGTTCCAGCAGCACCAGCCCGGCCATCGCGCTCGGCCCGGCCGACGCGAACGGCAGCAGTGCCAGCGACAGCAGGCTGACACCGGTGCCCAGGGCGAGCGTGCGGCCCGACCCGAGCCGCTTCTGCGCCCGGCCGACCAGCATGCCCCCGGTCACGCCGCCGACCGCGCCGAGCGCGAGCAGCGTGCCGATCAGCGAGGGCCGCATGTCCACCGCGTGCACGAGGAAGAGCACCAGGACGGGCTGGGTGACGCCGTTGACGAAGGCCACCGTGACCACGGCCCGGACGCCGGACTGCCGCGCCATCGCGCGGGCCAGCCGGAGGTTGGCGGCGGCACCGAGCCGCTGCTTCGCGGGCTTCGAGGCGGCGCCGGCGGTGCCCTCGGCGTCCCGCCCGGCCGTCTCCTGCCCGGCCGTCTCCCGGTCGGCCGCCGCCTCGGTCGTCCCGGTCCGGACCCGGGTGAGCAGCGCGGCGGACGCCAGGAACGACAGCGCGTCGACCAGGACCACGTAGGGCGCCGCGATCCGGGCGAGCAGTGCCCCGCCGAGCGCCGGCCCGCTGATGTCCGCGATGCTGCGGGTCGCCGAGATCTTCCCGTTGGCCTCCACCAGGTGCGCCTTCGGGACGATCTGCACCAGCAGCGGGCTGGACAGCGCGGAGTACACCCCGAGCGCCGCCGAGGCGACCGCGGCCAGCACCATCAGCAGCACGATGTGCAGCGCCCCGAACCACCAGAGCAACGGGACGGCCCCCATGATGGCGGCCTGCACCAGGTTGCAGGCCGCCATCATCGGTGCGCGCGGGCGACGCAGCCCGTCGGACCACGCGGCCGCCGGGAGCCGGATCAGCAGGGACGGCACCACCTCGACCACCGCCAGCGCGGTCATCTCCAGGGCCGAGGCGCCCAGTGTGACCGCCGCGCACATCGGGATCGTGACGTTGCTGACCGCCGAACCGACCTGGGAGAGGCCGGTCGCGGCCCACAGGGCCCGGAACCGGTGGTCGGGGAACACCGGCGACTCCGAGGTCTGCTCACCCCCGCCGGTCAGTGCCGTCGTTGTCACGTCGCTCGTCCTTTCACAGGGTGACGATGCGGATGCCCGAGTCGGCGGCCTCCTGGGCGAACCAGGCCGGGAAGCTCTCCGGGTACCGCATCCGGGCGATCTCGGCCAGCCGGGGGATCAGCCGGGAGACGCCGTTCATCGTGCGCATCGAGTCCACGGCGATCTGGCTCAGGAACCGGTGGTTGTCGCGCACGTGCGGGCGGGCGTAGCTGAAGAAGACGCCGAACTTCTCCCGGCCCGGATCCTCCAGGACCGTCGTGCTGGTGTGCATCAGACGAGCGTTCCACACCACGACGTCGCCCGCCCGGGTATCGACCCGTTCGCGGAGGTCGGATTCGCCCACCGTCCGCGCCGGGATGTCGAACTCCGGTTCCATCGTGCCGTATCCGTCGAAGGACATCAGGTGCGAGGCGCGCACCACGTCGATGCCGCCCCCGCCGACCGGGTCGTTGTCCTGGAGGTACAGCCCGCATTGGACGTGTGCGAACCCGGGCTCCCAGACGTACGCGGCGGTCGGTCCGACGAACGTGGCGTCGACGTGCCAGGGGACGTACACGTTCTTGCGCGCGGTGGAGTTCGGGTACAGCACGGGGTGGTCCTCGCCCAGCAACTCCTTGACGGCGCGCACCACGCGCTCGCGCAGCACGATGCCGGCCAGGAAGTCGTCGGCCAGGAAGTCGCTGGTGAGCATCTCCTGCGAGCCGGTGCCGGTGAGGTAGCCGGAGCACAGGGCCCGGGCCCGCTCCACCTCCTCGGCGTCCAGGATCCCGCGCAGGATCACATAGCCGCGCCGGGCGAACTCCTCGGCCGAGACCTGGGCCGCGGGAGCGGCCGTCACGGTGCCGTTCGCCGCCGCCGTCATCGCTGGACCTGCACCGGGCTGCCGGGGACGACGCAGGCGGCCAGGCCTTCGAGTTGGCCGTATCCCAGGCCGCAGCAGTCGCCGGTGATGTCCTCGTCCAGGGCGTCCGCCGGGTGCTCCGCGTCGGTGGCGGCGAAGGTCTCCAGATCGATCGGCTCCGGGTCGTCGTCGACCCAGACCAGCGCGCCGGCGGTGATCAGGTCGAGGTGGACGTCGGCGATGTACGGGACCTTGCTCACCCGCTGGTTGTGCTGGCCGAACCCGAGGTGGACACCGCAACGCCGCTCGTTGATGTGCGAGTTGGCGGTGATGAACTCGTCGATGCCGCGGTTGGTGCCCAGGCCGAACTCCCCGACGTTGCGGCCGAACGGGCTGTTCAGGCAGAGCTGGAACATCGCGTCGAGCTGCGGGTCGGCACAGCTGAGGGAGACCGCCTTGCCGTTCTCGATCTCCACCCGGACCGGGTTGGCGGCCAGGCTGGCGTTCAGCGGCGTGATGATGTTGGCGTTGAACGCCCCGTCCGCCACCAGCACGCCGTCGACCGAGACCGGGTAGGTCGCGACCTCGCCGGCCGGCAGGATGGTGAAACCGCCGGGCCGCCAGACGCCCCGGTTGCTGATCCAGTGGTACTTGTCCGCGTCGAGCTCGATCGTCAGGTCGGTGCCGCCGCGGCTGGTGACCCGCACCTTGCGGGCCGGCTTCACCCGCTCCAGCAGCGTCGCGTTGAAGCGGGTCAGCTGCGCGGGGGCCAGGTTGAGGGACTTGGTGAAGAACGCGGTGGAGGCGCTGATGATCCGCAGGATCATCGTGCGGTCACCGCCGAACCTCTTCAGCGCGTTCTCGAACACGTTGAAGTGCGACATGGTGTCGCGTTCGAGGGTGAGGACGACCAGGCGGCCGGGCAGGGTCTCCGGATCGGGGAGCACCGCCTCCAGGCGCCCGGCGAACTCCGGGTCCTCCAGCTTGCGCATCGGGACGATCGGCGTCGCGAAGCCCCGGTGCCGCAGCGCGAGCGCCAGCCAGGCCGCCGGGTCGCGGCTGTCCGGGGTGTAGGTGATGACGAAGGTGTCGGTGCTCTCGATGAGGACGTAGTCGTCCAGCAGGACCTTGATGCCCTGCTGGACCTTCTTGTCCGGAATGACGAAGTTCATGGTCGAGCTCCTCGGATCGACGGGGACCCGCCGGGCGGATCCGCAGGCGCGCAACGCGCCCGGACGGTAGGGGAACGGCGCGGCGGACGCGGCAGGGGCACCCGTCGCCCGGCCGGAGGGGAGGCCCCTGCGGCGCGGTACGGCGGGTGCCCCTGCCGGCAACGACTAGTTGTTGTAGAAGGTCGAGTACGAGACCTTCCACGCCACGTCGCCGATGCCGTCCTCGTCGACCTCGGCCGGCTCGGCGGCAGCCATCGTGTTGACCAGTTCCTCGAGCTCCTCGAACGCAGACATCGCAGTCTCCTTCGGCTGGTGGTCGTCAGCGGGCTGCTGACTGGTCCCATGCTGTGGCCCGGGGCGGAGCGGGCGGTAGTGGTCACTTCCTGCACCCCGGCGGGCGTGGCCTGAACCGGCCTCCCGGCACCGGAACGGACTGTCCCTGCCATGTCGGCCCGAGGCCGGTGCAATCTGCTGACCTGCCCGGATCCCCGCTGTATACAGGTTTCCTGACAACCACCCCGCAGCCCCCCGGAGGCAGGACCATGAGCAACTTCCCCGGTACCACGGTTGGTTCGGACCCGCGCCGCTCGCTCGTCCGCCGCGCCGCCGTGGCCGTGACGGTACGCGCCTCGGGCGACGACGACGGCTTCGGCTGGCAGCTCGCGCCGCGCTCCTGAGCGTCTCCGGTCCCACCCGCGTCGCACGCCGTAGCCGTAGCCGTAGCTGTAGCCGCAGCCGTCGTCGTCGCAGCCGTCGTCGCAGTCGCAGTCGCAGAGAGGAACGCACGGTGACTCACCCCGAGCCCGCACCGGATGTGCTGCGCTACCCCTTCGGGGAGCCCCACCTCCTCGACCTCGACCACCGCTACGCCGGCCTGCGCGACACCGCGGGCCTGCGCCGGGTCGAGGTCGGGGGACTCGGCGAGGCGTGGCTGTGCTCCCGGTACGCGGACGTCCGCCGGCTCCTGACCGACAGCCGGTTCGGGCTGACCCCGCCGGCCCCGGCCCCGGCCGCGTGCGCGTCGTCGGAGGAGTCCGCGCCCGAAAAGCCGGGCGGCGCACCGGCGTTGACCTCCGACCAGGTCAACCGGCTCACCAGGGGCGGGCTCAAGCCCCGGCGGATCGAGCGGCTGCGCGGGGTCACGGCGACGATCGCCGACGACCTGCTGGACCGGCTCGGCCGGCTGGACCTCGGCGGGCGTCCGTCGGGTGACCGGACGGAGACCGATCTGATGGCCGGATTCGTCAAACCGCTCGCCGCCGAAGTCCTCTGCGAGCTGCTCGACGTGCCCGCCGACGACCGGCCCGAGGTGCGGGCCCGTCTGCTCGGGGGAGCCTCCACCGCGTCACCCCCGTCCGAGGCCGAGAAGCAGGACCGGCGCGCCCTCGCCCACCACCTGGGCGGGCTCATCGCGGCACGCACCGCCGCCGGCGCCCCCGCCGACGACCTGCTGAGCACCATGATCCGGGCCCGCGCCGAAGCCGGTGACGACCTGACCCTGGCGTCCCTGACGGATCGTCAACTCGTGACCGCCGCGCTCCGGCTGCTCCTGCCCGGGCTCCAGAACACCGTACTGATGCTGGCCAACTTCGTGCGGGCCCTGATGCATCACCGGTCGGAGCTGGAACGGCTGCGCCGGAACCCGGACTTCGTGCCCTCCGCCGTCGAGGAGCTGATCCGCTTCACCCCGTTCCACAGCACCTCGACCTTCCCCCGCTACGCCTCGGAGGACGTCGAGATCGGCGGCACGCTGATCCGGCGCGGCGAGGTCACGGTGGGAGCGCTCTGCGCGGCCAACCGGGACGAGCGCGCGTTCGCCCGGCCGGACACCTTCGACATCGGGCGCGGCGACAACGCCCACCTCGGCTTCGGTATGGGCGCCCACCACTGCCCGGGCGCGGCCCTGGCCCGGATGCAGCTCCACGTGGCCATCGCCGCGCTGGCCCGCCGGGTCGACGACCTGCACGTCGCGCCCGCCGCCGTCGCCGGCTCGGCCCATGACGGCGAGGGCCGCGTCATCGGCTGGTTCGACCCGCTGCCCGCGACCTGGTCCGCGATCCGGCCCTGACCCCCGCCCGCCCGCCTCCTGTGGTGCCGACCCCGACGTGAGGGCGGGCGGCGGGGGTTCGGCGGTCGAGGCCTGCCGGCCGAAGCTCATCAGACTGACGAACCGGGCGATGACGCCGAGGATGCGAACGCGCCTCGGTGCGGGGGCGGGTATCCGCATGACCGTTGAGCGCAGGGAAATGATGCCCGCCCCCGTCTGCCCCCTCCCGGGAGATCCGTCCATGATCCCGCCCGGCCGGACTCCCGAGCACGGAGCTGTGGGAGTCGGTGTCAGTCGTCGAGCGTGGGACGAAGTCGCGGACTTCGGCTTCGACGTCACCGGGCCGGTGGAACCGGTCGTCCACCTCCGGCGCCCGCAGAGTGCCACTCCCCTCCGTGGCACCCACGGAGGGGAGTGAAGTGCCGTCAGTGAGCGCGACGACCGGCCTACGTGTCCTCGACCTCCAGGCCGTAGGCGATGACGGCCTGGTGCAGTCCCCCCGGGTAGCCGGCCAGGGCGGGGGTGAAGTCCCAGTCCCCGGCGGCGTCGCGATCGAAGCGGCCGAGACGCATCGCGGTGTTGGTGGCGGCGCCGTCGGCCAGGTGCACCACGGCCGGGGCCTGGTCGGCGCCGGCTTCGAGGATCAGTGCCGGTCCGGCGAACCCGGCCATGGTGGCCGCCGGCCGGTTCTCGGTGTCGGCCGCGGCGACGATGACGAGCCGGTCCGCGTCGGCGGGGAGCGCGTCGAAGTCCACCATCAGGCAGGCGTTCGCGTCGCCGTAGCCGGTCACCAGCCGGACCGAACCGTCGGGCGTGGAAGCGTTGTTGTAGAACACCAGGTGCTCGTCCGACAGCGCCTTGTTCGCTTGGCACACCAGGGCGGCGATGTCGTACTCCTCCTCGCCGGTCCAGTGGAGGAGGAGCCGGGCGGGCTCGGCGGCCAGCTCGATTCCGGGCAGGCCGTCGCCGCCCTGGTCGCCGGCCTCGGCGGCGACGTGGTGCGCGGCGGCGAACACCTCGTGGAAGCCGTGGTGCTTGAGCAGGCCGACCAGTTCGGAGCCGTTGATCAGGGTGATGGGCTTACCCGCCACGAACTGGTGCGAGCTCGGGCCGAACCGGCTGGTCGTGACGAGGACGGCCTTGGTCGCGGCCCGATCGTGCTGCAGGGTGCCGAAGAGGTCCCGCACGGCGGACGGTGTCACCGTGTCCCGATACCGTTTCACCTGCACGATCACGTTCCCGCCGCGGAAGGGGTCGGTGTCGATTCCGCGCACGTCCACCCCGCCGTCCCGCGAGCGGGCCGTGAGCTCGACCTTCATGCCCATGGCCTCCATCAACCGGGCTATGAGCTGCTCGAACTCGACCGGGTCCATCGCCAACAGGAGCTGGAGTTCACGCACCCGCTTCGCCATCCGGCCGCGATTCGCGTTGGTGTCGTCGCGGAGGTGGCGGAACAGCATGCGCTGCGCGTGGCGCTCGCTGGTGTCGGGGTTGCTGAGGCGATGGAGCTTCCGGCTCCGGGCCATACGGTGCTCCCTTGCAGGGGTGACTGGTTGGGCAGGCGCCACGGTAGACGACCCGCCGATGCGGCGTCAGTCGTGTGTCGCAACTGATAGTAGGCCCTGCGCCGGACAGTTCCGGCGGGCATGAGCATGACTGTCGCCCCGTCAATTCACTGGTGTGTATGGAGAATTGCAAAGGCCTCGGCGTTGTCGGCCTCGATGCCGGTATCGGTATCGGTATCGGCGCCGGCCTCCGTGGCCGGTAGCCGCGCGTCGGCGCGCGGCCGGCTCCGGGTGTGGTCGCGCATTGCGACGGGCGAGCTTTCCGGCCCCTTCGCATGTCTTCGTACACGATTGACATTTCCGGTGGTACCACTGGTCGAGGACGTGTGATTCGGACACTTCGGGATGGAGAGATCCATGGGTGACCAAGAGGCTGTTCTCGATGGGCAGTACGACAACCTGTTCGCGCGCGCGGCCGGCTATCTGCCGGACAGCCGGGCGGCCATCGACGAGTGGCAGGCGGACTTCGTGCTGCGACTGGGCGACGGGGGAGGCGAGTTCAGCCCCGGAGTGCGGGAGCTGGAAGCGCTGATCAAGCGGGACGGGATCGTCCGGATGTATGTGTCCCAGATGATCCAGGAGGTCCCGCCGCCGCACCAGCACATCAAGGGCGTCGACGAGTTGCTCGCGGCCCTCGACCTCATCAGGACGACCGCGCCGCAGTACAACCCGGACCGCGAGAAGCGGGTGTTCTTCCCGATGTCGGCGCTCTTCGTCTACATGATGATGACACCGGCGGGGGAAGCGCTGTTCCGCAACGAGAAGTTCAACCGGGCGATCCAGAAGATCCTGAAGGAGTGGTGCGACTACCTGGACAGCGACCGGAGCGCCGGCGTCCTCACGGAGGGGGAGGACGGCTGGCTGTCCGCCCCCGCCGTCAACGAGTTCGACCTCGACGAGTACGTCACCGAAGCGGACAAGAAGAAGCCGCACTGGGGCTACACGTCGTTCAACGCGTTCTTCCACCGGGAACTCCTCCCGGGGAAGCGGCCGGTCGACACGGATCCGGCGGCCGTCGTCTCGGCCAACGACGGTGCCGTGTTCAGGATCGCGCGCGACGTCCGGGAGACGGACGACTTCTGGCTCAAGGGGCAGCCCTACTCGCTGGTCGACATGCTGAACGGCAGCCCGTACACCAGCAGGTTCCTCAACGGGGACGTCTTCCAGTCGTTCCTCGCGGGCTCGGACTACCATCGCTGGCGCTCGCCGATCGACGGTGTCGTACGCAGTGCCGAGGTCGTCGACGGCCTGATGTTCAGCAACGCCGAGTCCGCCGGCGAGGACCCGACGGCCGGGACCTACTCGCAGGGGTACCAGGCCTCGGTCAACACCCGGGGACTGCTGTTCATCGAGAGCCCGGACGCGAGGATCGGCATGGTCTGCGTCATTCCCATCGGGATCACCGAGATCTCCTCGGTGACCATCGGGGTGAAGCCCGGCCAGCCGGTCAAGAAGGGCGACGAGCTGGGCTGGTTCAGCTACGGGGGGTCCAGCATGTGCCTGGTGTTCGAGCCGGGGAAGGTGCGGTTCCTCGACGACCTGAAGCCGGACCGCAAGATCCGGGTGAGCGCGAGGATCGCGACCGTCGGTCACTGACCGGGCGGGCCGGGCTCGCGGAGCCCGGCCCGCGGCGGGGGTGTCGGGAGACCGGCCGGGCGGACGCGTGGGAGTGGCCCCCGGTCAGCGGCGCGTGCGGCGGGCGGGCGGGGCGATGCGGACCCGCTCGGTGACGGGGGCGCTCTCCAGGTCGTCGAGCTGCGCGAGGATGGTGCCGCGCAGGTCGTCGTCGTCCTCGAAGACGTGGTCGTTGAACAGCGTGTAGCCCGTCCACATCAGGTTGGCGCAGACCCGGGCCGGGACCCGGCCGGTCCGGGCGCCCATACCGACCAGGGCCACCGAGCCGATGCTGCCCGGGGCCTCCCTGTTCTGCCGGTGGACCGCCTGGAACGCGGCGGCGCACGCCAGCGCCACGTTCAAGGTCGCGCTCACGTTCTGTGCGGACTCCTGCATCGTCGGAGCCGAGATCAGGAACCTCGGGTTGGTTGCCCCGGACGGCACGCAGACCGCGCTCCCCACCGGGAGCGTCCCCGCGAAGCGGTCGCGTATCGCGCGCTGCACGCGCAGCTGGATGCCCGCGCCCAGGTGCCGCTTGACGACCGCGTCGACCCCGCCGTCCATCCGGCCGCGGGAGTTGGTGGGGCTGACCCAGGCGTCGACCGTCTGGTCGAGGATCGATCCCTGCCGGATCTCGATCTCCGGCAGGTCGGCGAACGCCGCCCGCCAGGCCGCCACCACCGGCGCGTTGGTGTCGGTCAGCACCACCTTGAGCGGCGACTGCACGCGGTCTGTGGTCATGGTCCACTCCCCTTCGGGACACGGTTCCTCTACTGGTCACGACGCTAGCGCTCGCCACTGACAGGCCGGTCACGACGCCGGCGGCCGGTGTCCGGACCGGTGCCGGCCGGGCCGTCGGCTGTCACACCCGGCCGGTACAACAGTGGAGTCCGCCGCGGAGGTGACGGGCCCTCAGGAACTCCCGGAGGGAGCCGGGGTCCGCGCACGGCCCCGCGCACGGCAGGCCCCGCGCGTCGCGGGCCCGTGCGCCGCCGTCCCGTCATGTCCGTCGAAACACCGGTGAATCGGAGCCGCACCACCATGAGCGATGCCACCACCCCCGCCACCACCCCGGCCCCGTCCGACCCGAACGACCCGCTGGCGCTCGCCGAACTCTTCCAGGGCGGCGGAGAACCGTGGCTCCCGCTGCTGAAGCCGGTCATCGAGGCCCAGCCGGGCGCCGCCGCGTTCATCGGACCAGGCCGCGGCCCCGAGGTCGTCCCCGTCCGCGAGCTGACCTTCCAGGCGCTCAAGCCCAACGCGCCGCACAAGTGGAAGGTCGTCGTCTTCGGCCAGAACCCCTACCCGAGGCCGGAGAGCGCCACCGGCATCGCCATGTTCGACAACACCTTCCACGACTGGAAGGACAGCCAGTTCGGCCGGGTGGTCAGCATCCGCTGCATCATCAAGGCGGCGGCGATGTGGAAGCACGGCATCCCGAAGAAGACCCCGATCGCCGACATACGCGCGCTGCTGAAGGAGCGGGACACCGTCCAGCCGCCGGAGTGGTTCCAGGCGATGCTCACCCAGGGTGTGCTGCTGCTGAACGCCGCGCTCACCGCGAGCAGCGACGGGTCGACGGCGACCGACCGGCACACGGCGTTCTGGCGGCCGGTCGCCGAGCGGATCGTCGAGGAGATCCTCCGGGCCAAGCAGAACGCCGACGAGGAGGACCGCGGCGTCGTCTTCGCGTGGTGGGGAGCGCACGCGCGCAGCCTGAAGAAGGTCGTCCTCCAGCTCCAGGAGAAGTACCCCGAGGTCGAGGTCCGGCACATCGACCACGCCAACCCCGCGGCGCAGGGCGACATCTTCTGCGACGGCGACCACTTCGCCCTGGTGAACGCGGCCCTCGCGTCGCTGGGCGCCGACACGATCGACTGGCTCCCGGCCAAGGGGTGGAACGAGCGTGCCGCGGCGAGCGGTGGGGCGGGCGGCGACACCGCCGAACGCATGGGCGCGTTCATCGCCTCCACCATGGAGCTGCACCAGCTGTACCTCGAACGGCTCGCGAGCGTCAAGGACGAGGGGCTCGTCCTCCCCGCGATCACCGGGGTGTTCGACACCCCGCTGATGGAGTTCCGCGACGCCGTCGCCCCGGTGGCCGGGCTGCTGGCCGGCCTGGAGCGGCATGTCGAGCGGTCGCACGCGTTCGGCCGGCAGCGGGCGGACGAAGCGGCCGGCGGGCTGTCCGCCGAGGCGATCGCCGCCCTCTACCTCTACACCTGCGAGTCCGCGTTCTACCGGGAGATCAACGCCATCCTGCGCTCGCCCGACCGCAGCCGGATCGTGCCGTACCTCCCGTATCTGCGGCTGCTGTTCTCGGCGGTGTCGCAGCTGCCCGCCCGCACGGAGCCGCTCTGGCGCGGGGTGTCGCTGGACCTGCGCGCGCAGTACCCGCTCGGGCGGACGGTGACCTGGTGGGGCGTGTCCTCCTGCACCTCCGAGCTGGGCGTCGCCCGGGGGTTCCTCGGCAGCCGCGGCAAGCGCACTCTCTTCGAGGTGATCCCGGTCCGGGCCGCGGGCATCCAGCGCTACTCCGCGTTCACCGGCGAGGAGGAGTTCATCCTGCTGCCGGGCACCCAGCTGAAGGTGACGGACGTGAAGACCGAGCGCGGCGGGCTGTGCACGGTGACGCTGACCGAGCTGGCGGAGCAGGGTCTGGTCTCCTGACCGGAGCGGGCCGCCGGGCGGGGCCGGCCCGGACCGGTCAGGCGCTGATCCGGTGGTCGGCCCAGAACGGGCTCAGGTCCTCGGTGGTGGCGGCCCGGGCCGCGGCCAGGAACGCGGCGGTGCTGCTCACGCCGTACCAGTGCGTGCGGGCGTAGCCGCGGAGCAGCCGGGCCATCGCGTCCGGGCCGATCAACCGCCGCAGGTCGTGCAGCGCGCAGGCGCCGTAGTCGTACACGACGACCCCGTAGCGGCCGGGATGGTCGTCCCAGTACGCCATGCCGTTGGTGATCATCTCCTGCGGAGCCGACCAGGTGACGGCGGACCAGCAGCCGGCGCCGTCCCGGCCGAGGGCGAGGTCGGTGGCGTACTCGGCGAAGGACTCGTCCAGCCAGGGCTGGTGGTACTGGTCGTCGCCGACGATGCCGTACCACCACTGGTGCGCGATCTCGTGGACGAGCGCGCTCGTGCTGACCCGGTCCAGCACGAACCCCGGGTACTCCATGCCGCTGAACCAGAGCTCGTTGTCCAGCACGACGTCCAGCTCGGTGTACGGGTAGGCGCCGAAGGCGCGCGCCTGCGCGTCCAGCGCGGACTCGGCGGTGGCCAGTATGGCCGCGGCATCGGCGGCACGGACACCGGCGACGGTGTGCACGGTGACCGTGACCCCGCCGGCGGAGACTCCGGAGAGACGCTCGAACGGGCCCGCGGACCAGGCGAAGTCGCGGACCTGCCGGGCCGTCGTCGTGGTCACGGTCCGCCCGGCGGCGCCCGGGGTGTCGACCGGGTCACCGGTGGCCGGCACCTCCAGGCCCGCCGGATGGTCGAGCCGCACGGTGAAGTCGGCGGCCAGGGTGTAGAAGGACTCCCCGGTGTCGGTGAACGGGTCGAGGTGCCAGCCGGCGGCGTCCCGTACCGCGAGTACCGGCAGCGCGTTGCCGAAGTGGGCGGCTGTCCCGTGCCGGCCGAACCGCCCGGCACGGTCGGGGAGTTCGGGTGCCCTCAGGTCGAGGTCGAAGCCGATCGTGTGGCGCCCGCCGGGGCGCAGCGGGGCCGGCAGAGCGATCCGCAGCACGGTGCACCCGGCCGACAGGGTGGCCGCGGCCGCCCCGACCAGGTGCGTCACGGTGACGGGCGGCGCCGTACAGCCCCCGCGGGCGTTGCCCCACAGCCGCAGGTGGATCTCGGGGAGCGGCTGCGCCGAGACGTTGGTGAAGCTGACCCGCTCGTGCCCGGTCCACCGCCCTCCCGAGGAGTCACCGGTCAGCTCGACCGTGTAGGAGGCCGCCGCCGGCGTGGCGGCCGGCCCGGCGCGCCGCCCGCTGCCCGGCGGTGTGAAGCCCGTCGCGGTGGCGATCAGCGCCAGGCAGGCGAGGAGGGCCGCCACGAGCCGGGCGGGTGGTGGGCTGCTCATGGGCGTTCCCCGGGAGTGGTCGGCGGTCGGGCCGCGGACCGGGACGGCCGGGCGGGCCGGGCCCCGGCCCGGTGGTGCGCGGGGCCGGGGCGGGCGGCCCCGCGCTCGTCGGTGACCGGGCGCCGGTCGGTGACGGGGTGCTCGTCGGTCACCGGGTGCCGTGGCCCTCCCGCTGCCGCTGCACCGCCGCGTCCACCGCGCGGTCGACGGCCGGCAGGCAGGCGGCGAGGTCCGTGTGGACCACGTACTCCACCGAGGCCACCGTGTGCAGACCCTGGACGAGGAAGGTGTACTCCCGGTCGCGCTCCAGCAGCAGCACGATCGGCTTGTCGAAGGCGCTCGCCCACCCGATCTCGATGTGGGTGCCCGGGGAGGCCGGGTGGCCCGGCAGGGCGACGAAGACGTCGGCCTTGCGGATCTCGTCCTGGTCGAGCTTGGTGCACTGCTCCGGCCGCATCAGCTCCGCCCCCCACGCCTCGCGGCGGTGGGCGTTGTGCACGGAGAGCCCCTGCGACTCGAAGTGCTTGATCAGGACGTCGAACGGGGCCCGGGCCTCGGCCGGCATCTCGCCGGTCTCCGGGTCCAGGAGCTGGATGAACGGGCCGGCGAGGAAGACCGAGCGGATCCCCAGGTCGGGGCGGGAGCCGTTGGTCAGGGTGACGGTCATCGGGATACCTCCGGAAACGGCGCCGGTGCGCGGTGTCGGGTGGGGGTGGGCCGGCACGGTCGTGGGCCGGGCCGGCCGGTGGAGCGGTGCGCCGGGTCAGTCCTTGCGGAAGCACTGGATGAAGGCGTCGCCGGTGGTCCCGCCGTGGGTGTACTCGGTGGTGTCGTAGGCGACGAACGGGTGCCGCTCGACCCGGATCGAGCGGAAGTGCGGCAGGTACTGCCAGCGCAGCTCCGGCTTGGTGCTGAAGAACGGGAGGAACACCCCGCCGGGGCGCAGCACCCGGACCACCTCGGGCATGGTCCGGGCCCACAGCTCGGCGTCCGTCCAGACCTCCATGTCGAGGGCCGGGTCGAAGAACATCCCGTCGATGCTCTCGGACGGCAGCTCGAAGATCCGCTGGAAGAAGTCGCCGCGCTCGATGGCGAGGTTGTCGGGCAGCTGCGGGTGCCGGGCCCGGAAGAGCTCCTCGACCTCGTCGAAGAGCTCCAGCACGGTGTGCCGGCGGGTCGCCGGGTTGCCGGCGATCCGCAGCGCGGACAGGCCGAGGCCGAGCCCCACCTCGTAGAAGTCCTGGCCGTACTCGCAGAGCATGTCGGCGCTGGCCCACATCAAGTCCCGCTCCCAGGCCTGCATGGCCTGCTCGCCGCCGATGCTGAGGGTCACCTCGCCGTTCTGCTCGATCAGTTCGATCGCCGGTTTGGTCTGGCTCTCCATGGTTCTCCCTAGGGTTGCGGGTGGGTCAGGCGCTCCGGGGGACGACCCCGAAGTGGCGCCGGGCCGTCGAGACGGCGAGGTCCTGCACGGCGAACACCGTGAAGTAGTAGGCCTGCGGGGCGGTCTCGGGGTCGAACCGCACGCGGAACGCGACCTCCTCCTGCTGCCCGCCGGTGAGTCGGAGCCTCGTGGTGGCCGGCTCCACCGCGGTGTCCTCGCGCAGGTAGCTCGGGACGAAGAGACCCAGCCGGACCGGACCGGTCCGGACCGCGGTGACCAGGGCCCGGACCTCCAGCACCCCGCCCTGGCCGACCTCGTCCGCGGCGTGGGCGAGCAGTGCGGGGGCGTCCGGGAGCTGGAAGGTGACGTCGCCGCAGCGCATGCAGACGGCGCAGGTGGTGTCCAGGATGTGCGGGAGCAGGCCCCGCCGGGTGAACTCCTGCGCGGGGCGGCCGCAGTGGCAGGTCACCTCGCGGACCCGCGGGTCCAGGCTGCTGCGGTCGCCGAAGTGCGCCGGGTAGTTCATCAGCTCGTGCTCGGGGTTGGCCGCGACCTGTTCGGTGATCACGTGGTCGAGGGACTGCAGGTCCGCCGTCAGCGAGGCCCGGATCTGGTCGGGCGACTGGTCGGCGAGATGGGTCGGCCTGGCGACCCAGAGGTCGACCTTCCGGGCCAGCTTGGTCAGCCGGGGCCGCAGCGGGTGGTTGTGCGGCAGCAGCTCCGAGGCGAGGTAGGCGGTGAGCCGGGCGCCCACGGTGAGCAGCAACGGGTCGGGCCGGTGGTCCGCCGGGGCCGGGGGCGGGGGGGTGTCCTCCGGTGCGCCCGGCAGCCCGAAGCGCATGAACGCCGGGTAGGGGTGCGAGCCGGCCAGACTGCTGTTGAGCGTGTCGACGGAGTCCGCGCCGACCAGGGCGCCGTGCATCCAGGCGACGTTCTCCGGCCGGTCGGAGTCGTGCACCGACACGGCCGAGACCACCGTGCGGGCCGGGCCGTCGAGCGCGTTGAGCAGCAGTTGGTACTTCGGGTCGTACAGGGCGAGGTCCGCGAGCGGTCCGCTGTTGCACGCGCTGAGCACCAGCTCCACGGCCTCCACCCGGTTGAGCGGGACCAGCTTGTCCTCGGGCTTGTAGCAGGGCAGCCCGTAGGCGCAGCGCGGGCCGAGCAGCCCGGGCACGGCCGGCGCCGAGCCGTTGAGGCCGCAGATGGTGAACTCGCCGAGGTTGACGCTGTCGTCCTTGCCGTGCCCCTGGAAGGCCACCCGCCGCCAGCGGGTGCCCAGGATCCGGGCCTGGATGTCCTCGCGCTCGAAGTCGCGGTCGTCGAAGACCTGGACGCCGGGCAGCCGGGGCGGGCGGTCGGTGTCGGTGAACAGGCCCAGCGCGTCGATGTCGAGGGCCGGCTCCGCGTACTGCTTGGCCACGTTCCAGCCGACCGAGGCGTCGTCCCGGCCGCTCAGCAGCGTCAGCCCGTGCCGCCGGCCGCGGTAGGTGGCCAGCAGCAGGGCCCGGACGGGGTCCAGGGTGAGCCGGTCGTAGCGGCCGACGAGCAGCAGCGAGCCGCTGTGCCGGTTCTGGAACGCCGGGAGGTCCGCCAGCTCCTCCTCGGGCACCCACGTCCGGGCGAGCGGCCGGGCCAGCTCCGCGAGCCCCTCGGGCAGCTGGGCGGCGCCGAGGACGATCCCGACGTCCAGCGGGTGCGGGGGCCGCAGGCCGCCGTAGAGCCGGCCCGCGAGTTCGACGCTCTGCGCCAGGTCGGCGCGGTCCTCGGTCGGGACCGGTACCGGCAGGAGATGGGGGGAGGCCAGGAACTCCGCCACGGCCTGCGGTAACTGGTGGCGGGTGACCGGGCGGAACAGTGGGGCCCGATCGGACGGCAGGTCGGGCCGCTGATCGGTGGGGGCAGCGTTCACGGGGGACCACCTCGGGGTGTCCGGGCCGGGAGGGCGGCGGAAGGGGGGAACAGGGCAGCGGGCGGGTCGGTGCGCGCCGATGACGGTCGGCGGGTCGGCGGGTCGGCGGGGCCGGAGGGTCCCGGGTGGCGGGCCGGGCCGTCATACCGCGTACTCCACCAGCGGCGCCGCCCGCCGGGTCAGCAGCCCCCGGCAGGCGAAGGCGAGTCCGGCGGCCGCCAGGGCGGTGCCGGTCGCCACGGCGAACACCGCGCGCGGCCCGAGCGGGTCCATCAGCAGCCCGCCGGCCTGCTGGCCGAGCGCGTCACCCAGGACGGTGGCCAGGGAGGCCCAGGTGAACGCCTCGGCCAGCGACCGGCCGTCGGCGATGCCGCTCACCAGGGTCATCTCGCTGGCGGAGACCAGGGCGATCGGCGCGCTGCCCACCGCGAGGGCCAGCGCGAGGCCCAGCGGGGAGCCGGCGAGCAGCGTCAGCGCCGTCCCGAGGGCGTAGGCCAGCAGCAGCCGGGGGAAGCGCACCTGGGGGGCCACCCGGGACTGCGAGCGGCCGAGCCAGAGCGCGCCCAGGGCGCTGCCGACGCCCCAGCAGGCGTAGACCGGGCCGGCGCCACCCGGAGCGCCGTGCCGGTCGACGAACGCCGGGATGGCCAGGGTCAGCAGGCCGATGGGGACCGCGGAGAGGGCCATGATGCCGGTCAGCGCCAGCAGGGCCGGCTCCCGCAGGGGGCCCAGCGGATGACGGGATTCCGGCCGGGCCGGGAGCCCGACGCCGTCCGCACCGCTGGAGTCGGCGCTGTGGTCGGCGCTGTGGTCGGTGTGGCCGGGACCGTCGGGTTGGCCGGTGTTGCCAGTGTCGTCGGAGCGGTCGGTGCCGGCGGTACCGGCCGGCAGCCGGGTGTGCGCGAGCCCCAGCGTGCCCAGGCCGCCCACCACCGCGATCGTGGTGAGCGCCAGGCCGGCCGAGCCGACCAGCATCAGCGCCGCCAGCATCAGCGGCGCACCGATCACCAGGACCTCCGTGAGCAGGGCCTCCCAGAGGTAGGCCGTCTCGCGCTCCTCCTCCCGGAGCGGCAGCCGCGCCCAGAGCGAGCGCATGCAGGCGTTCGCGGGCGGCAGCACCGCCCCGGCCAGGACCGCCGCCCCGGGCTGCGCCCAGCCGCCGGGGCGGGTGAACCACACGAGGACGGCGAGCGCCGCCGGGTAGGCGACGGCGGTCGCCGTCAGGACCGCCGCCCGGCCCCGCCGGTCGAGCCGACGGGCGATCAGCGGGCTGCCGAGGGCCATCCCCAGGGTGTACAGCGCGGCGACCAGACCGGCCTGGGCGTAGCTGCCGCCCTGCTCACGGACCGTCAGAACGAGTGCCAGCGACATCAGATAGACCGGCAGCCTGGAGACGACGCTCCACCAGGCCGCCCCGGCCACCCGGGGGCGTGTGAGCAGATCGAGGAAGCGACGGGGCAGGCCGCTGGTCACGTGGTCGGTCTCCGTTCGGTGGCCGCGCCGGGCGGCACGGGGCCGCACGGGGCGGCACGGTCGGGTGCCGGCCGCTGTGCGCGCGGCCGGCACGGCGGGATCAGCTGGGCACGGCGTCGGCCTCCCGCGCCGGTACCACCTCGATCGTGAACCGGTCGAGCACCTCGCGCATACGGATCTCCACCTCCTCCACCGAACCTCCCACGACATGGGCGTACCCCGAGGCGTTGTGCGAGGCCCGGCGGGCCGTCACCCGGTCACCGGTGCCGACCTTGAGGACGGCGTCGACGACCCCGGGCATCCCCAGCAGCTCCTCCCGGGAGGTGATCCGCCGGATCGTCCCGGAGCCGGGCAGCGGCAGCAGCAGGTCGCCCGCGCAGCGGCGCTCGCGGTAGTCCAGCTCCGGGCGGCGGCCGAGGTAGACCGCCAGGGTGGCGCCGAACACGTCGAAGCCGTACGCGTGGCCGTGGTTGGCGGGGATCTCGCAGCCCGCCAGCCGGACGCCGATCTCGCCCGCGTACACCTCGCCGTCGATCAGGAAGAACTCCATGTGGGCGTACCCGTGGTCGATGCCCATCCCGGTGACGATGAGCTGGACCAGGGCCCGCACGTCGACCGGCGGCCCGTCGCCGGTGCCGACACTGATGTTGGCGTTCATCGCGCCGTCGACGATGTCCAGCGGACGGCAGGGCATCGCGCTCGGCCACGCGTCCAGGACCTCGCCGCCGAGGATGACCGCGCACACCTCCCACTCGGTGCCGCCGAGGTGCTCCTCCACCATCCAGCGCCGCGCGGCGAGGTCGATCCCGGCGAGGTCGCCCGGCCCGGCGAGCCGGTAGGTGTCCACGCAGGCGAACGAGTCCACCGGTTTGAGCACCACCGGCCAGCCGTGCCGGCCGGCGAACCGCTCGATCTCGGAGGCCGACCGCACCCGGGCGAACTCCGCCGTCCGCAGGCCCAGTTCGCGGAACCGGGCCTTCATGGCGGCCTTGTCCCGCACCAGGGTGACCTGCTGCTCGGTCAGGTGCGGCAGGCCGGCGAGCGCCGCGAACCGCTGGGCGACGGCCTGCCGGGGCTCCGACGGGTTGCAGAACCGGGTCGGCGGGACCGGCAGCCCGGCCGCCCAGGCGCGGTACCGCCGCGCCTCCTGGGCGGTCGGCGCGCCCTCGCGCACCCAGAAGGCGGGCAGGTGCGCGGTGGCGAGGAGATAGTCCTCCGGCAGGTCCGCGCGCGCCTCCGCGAACCGCAGCAGGACCAGCCGGTCGGGCAGCTCCCGGGCCGCGTAGCGGCTGAAGGACGACGGCCGGTCGTCCACCATCAACAGCACCTCGGCGTCGCTCACACCGCCTCCAGCACCTGGCGGACGGCCTTGGCCGCGACGACCTGCTCCTCCTCGGGCAGTTCCGGGGAGAGCGGCACGCACAGGGTGCGGTCCAGGAGGTCCCTGGTCCGGGCGAAGCCGTCGTGGCTGAGGGCCGACGGGGCGTCGGGGGCGTGGTTCCACGGGAAGCCGTCGCGGTAGAGCGAACGGCGGCCGGTGAGCACCGGGTGGTCGGGCAGCAGGTACTTCCCGAGCGTCCAGTTGGCGATGCCGGCCGCGGTGAGCGCGGCCACCGCCGCGTCCCGCAGCTGCCTGCTCTCGCAGCGGAACCGCAGGCTGACCTTCACATCGCCGGCGGCCCGGGGCCGGACCTCCAGATCGGGCCGGTCCGGCAGCTCGCCCATCGCGATGGCGTACATCCGCTCCAGGCCGGCGAGCAGCTCGTCGAGGTGCCGGAACTGCTGGCACTGGACGGCCGCGACCTGCTCGCTGGTGACGAAGTTCTCCCCGAAGTGGGCGTCCTGGTTCCACGTCGGGTAGTGGCCCGGCACGCGCGCCGAGCCGTGGTCGTGGTAGCAGCGCATGGTGGACCAGGCGCTCTCGTCGTTGGTGACGAGCAGCCCGCCCTCGCCCGAGGTGAGCACCTTGTTGTGGTGGAAGCTGAACGTCCCGGCGTACCCGGCCGTCCCGACCCGCCGGCCGTCGGGGAACCGGGCGCCGAGGGACTGCGCGCAGTCCTCGATCAGGTACGGCACGCCGGTCGGCAGCGGGGCCACGGTGCCCTCCATGTGGGCCACGATCACCCGCTGCGCGTCGGGCGGCACCAGCGTCGGGTCCATCGAGAGTGAGTCGTCGGCGTCGACCAGCACCGGGATCAGGCCGCTGGACAGCACCGCGCCGGCCACCGCGACGAACGTGACCGCCGGGATGTACACCAGATCGCCGATCGACGGGCGGGTGGAGATCAGCGCGAGCCGCAGCGCCTCGGTGCAGTTGTGGACGGCCAGCGCGTGGTGCGCGCCCAGCCGTTCGGCCACCGTCCGCTCCAGCCGGGAGGCCATGCTCTCGGTCTCGGTCTGGTAGCGGAAGAGGACCTGGTGCTCGATCACCTTGCGCAGCTCCGACATGTCGGACCAGTCGAGGTAGTTCGCTCCGTAGGGCAGGAAGCGCTGCCCGAGCCGCTTGTCGAGTGAGCTCATGCGGTGGTGTCCGGCTCCGTGATCGGCTGCGCGGAACCGTTGACGACCATCTCCTGGCCTCGGTGGTTGCGGAGCAGCAGGCCTTCGGGGATCTGGGTGTAGGAGGGCTGCGCGATGGGGATCTTGCCGATCTTCGTGGTCAGGACGTACTGGGGGACGCCGAACCCGGTGATGTGGCCCTGCAGGCCGGCCATGATCTCCCAGCCCTTCTCCACGGACGTCATGAAGTGCGAGACCCCGGTGACGTTGTCGCAGTGGTAGAGGTAGTACGGCCGGACCCGGATCCGCAGCAGCTCGGTCATCAGGGTGCGCATGGTGGCGACGTCGTCGTTGATCCCGCGCAGCAGCACCGTCTGGTTCCCGACCGGGATCCCGTGCCGCAGCAGGCGGTCGACGGCCGCCGCGGCCTCCGGGGTGATCTCCTTCGGGTGGTTGAAGTGGGTGTTCAGCCAGACCGGGTGGTAGCGGGAGAGCATCGAGCAGAGGTCGTCGGTGATGCGCTGCGGCAGCAGCACGGGGAACCGGCTGCCGATCCGGATGATCTCCACACTGGGGATCGCCCGGAGCCCGGCGATGATCTCCTCCAGCTTGCCGTCCTGGTAGGACAGCGGGTCGCCGCCGGTCAGCAGGACGTCCCGGATCTCGGGGTGGTCGGCGATGTAGCGCAGGTCCTCGTCGTAGGAGCCGCCCTCGTCGTCGCGGAAGTAGGTGCCGTCGACGTCGGTGGTGTGGAACTTGCGCGTGCAGTGGCGGCAGTAGACCGGGCAGGCCTCGGTGACCAGCATGATCACCCGGTCCGGGTACTTGTGCACCACCCGGTTGGTCTTGCGGTAGTAGGTGTCCCCGACCGGGTCGACCTCGGCCCCGGGGAACTCCATCAGTTCGCCGAGGGCCGGCACCGCCTGCTGCCGGACCGGACAGCCGGGGTCGTCCGGGTCCATCAGCGAGGCGTAGTACGGGGTGACGCTCCAGCGGTACTTGCCCGCCACCCCGGCGATGGCCTGCTCCTCGTCGGTACTGAGGTTGAGCCACTGCCGGGCCTTGTCGACGGTGGTGATGCGCCGACGCATGTGCCAGCGCCAGTCGTCCCAGTCGGTCTCCGGGACCCTGGGACGGATCAGTTCGGGGCGGGTGACAGCCGTGGGTTCGCGGAGGGTGTCGGACATGGCGGCTCCAGCACGACGCGGTCGACAGGGGTGGGGTGGGCCGGAACGGGCAGGGCCGGACCGGCGGGCTGACGGGGTGGGGGAAGGGACCGGGGTACCCGGCTCACAGCGGGGCGAGCGCGAGTTGGCGAAGGGTGCGGGCGACCCGCTGCGCGCCGCGCAGGTCGTCCAGGGCCGGGTCGAGCAGGTGCCAGGGACCGGCCGCGGCCGTCCCGTCGGCTCCGGGCGGCGCCCACAGGGCCGGATCACCCGGGTCCTCCGCCGAGGGCAGCGGCAGGACCTCGGCGACCCGGACGGCCAAGTCCCGCTGGGCGGGCCCGAGCGGTGGCAGCAGGGCCAGCGGTGCCCGCCGCGCCTGGGCGAGGGCGAGCGCCCCGAGCACCGGCGAGGCGAGGAACACGGCGGCATCGGCATGGAGCGCGTCCGGATCGGCCTCGGCGGCCCGGAGCACCCGCAGGCCCGGGTGCGCGGCGAGGCCGCCCAGGGCGGACCGCAGGAGTTCGAGCCCGGTATCGGCGACCACGGCGCAGCTCCCGGTGCGGTGCAGGGCGGCGTCGGCCAGCGCCGGCAGCGCGCCGGTGGCGAAGGCCTCCGCCTCGGCGTCGGGCACCCGCCAGAGGGAGAGCAGCAGGAGGGTGCCGGAGTGCCGCCGGCTCCGGCCGGTGCGCTGTGGTGCGAGGACCCCGGTGGGACGGGAGCCCCGGGCGGCGGGCCCGGACCGCGGCAGCCACCCGGGCCGGTGGGCCCGTCCGAGCGCCCGCTCCGGCGGGGTGTCGGCTCCGGGCGGGGGCCCCGGGTGGCCCGAACCAAGGTGTACCACCGGCACGCCCAGGCCCAGCAGCCGCTCGGTGGCCGCCACGTCGTCGCAGACGAGCGCGGCGACCGGCGGCGGGTCGAGCTCGGCGGGGCCGACCGGACGGAGGTCATCGAGGTGGGCGGCCACTCGGCGCAGGGCGAGTGTCGAGTCCAACTGGTCCGCCCGGGCGGTCAGCAGGACCCGCGGGCCGTGCGCGGCGCCGCCCGCGGCCCCCGGCCGGCCGGGGGCCGTCACGTATGCGGGGGCCGTCACAGACTCGGGGGCCGCCGTGTGTGCGGGTGCCGAGGCCGGCCGACCGGAGCTCAGTAGTGCCATGGACCCACCGCCCCGAGCCGGGCCACGTCGTCGCTGTATCCGGCGGCGGTGGTGGAACACCCGTTGCACACCGCGGGGCCGCGCTCGCGGAACCAGTCGGCGTGGGCCCGGAAGACCGGGGTGTCCAGCTGGATCACCCCCTGCTCCCGCAGCGGCGCCCCACCGGGCCCGTCGTCCCCCTCGCGGTGGGGGATGCAGCTGCACGCGAACATCCGCCCGTACTTGCCGTCGACGTAGATGACGTCGTCCGCGACGTGGCAGAGCGGTTCGGCGGCGCGCGGGGTGACGGACTCGGCGAAGTAGCGCTCCTGCTCCTGCGGGGTGTCGCCGTAGAAGCGCTTGCCCATCGGGACCAGCAGCGCGGCCGGGTCGGCGGCGTAGATCGGCTCGCAGACGCTGCGGACGTGGTCGGCGTCGGGGTAGGTGATCGTGCGGTCGAGCTTGAGGGCGGACAGCTCCCACTGGCGTACCCCCGCCGCGGTCAGCACCTCCTGCAGCTCCGGCATCTCGGTGTAGTTGTGCGGCCCGACCACGGTGTTCACCCTGGGCAGGACGCCGAGTTCGGCGGCGGAGCGCAGGCCGGCCAGCCCGCTGTCGAACATGCCGGGGGACCGCCGGTAGACGTCGTGGGTGGCGCCCGAGGAGCCGTCCAGGCTGACGATCACCTGGGCCAGGCCGGCCGCGGCCAACGGGGCCGCCATCCGGGGCAGCAGTGAGCCGTTGGTGATGAGGGACATCTTCATCCCGCCGGCGGTGCCCGAGCGCACCAGCTCCACCACGTCCGGGTGCATCAGCGGCTCGCCGCCGGTGAACCGGACATAGCCCACGCCGGCCTCCCGGGCCTTGGGCAGCAGGTCGTCGAAGTCCTCCCGGGAGAAGCGGAAGGTGTCGCGGGAGAGGGCGAACTCGCACATGAAGCAGTCGGCGTTGCAGGCTTCCAGGATGCGGATGAAGAGGTAGCGATCACGTGCACGCACGGAGGGGAGACCTTCCAGACGACTCACGGGACGGGTGGGGGCGGAGGGGCGGGGGAGGGGTGGTGCGCCGGGTCGGGCGGGTCAGGCGGGCCGGCCCGGTGTGCTCAGGACGTCGAGCAGGGCGTCGGCCACCTGGGCCGCTCCGCCGGTGCCGATCGCGGTGGTGAGCGCGCCCCAGTCGTCGACCGCGGTGGCCCGGCGCAGCGCCTCCAGGACCTCGTCGCGCAGGGCGTGGCGGACGCCTCGGTGGTCGTCGTCGACCGCCGCCCGCCCGATCGAGTCGTAGATGTGGGCGAGTGCGTGGTCCTCGCCCTCGGCGCGGAGCGCCAGCGCGTCGTCCTCGACGAGCACGTCCTTGGGCCAGCGCACCCGGACGGGGGCCCCGAGCGCCTGGCTGTGATAGCGGCCGTTGAAGATCTGGCTGAGGTTCTGCGGTGGCAGGCAGACGGTGGGGACGCCCAGGCCGCCCGCCTCCAGCAGGGTGGTCAGACCGGGTGAGGTGAGCAGGACGTCGCTGTCGGCCAGGCGTTCCAGGAACGCCCCGTGACCGAGCGGGCCGGTGGTCGTCCGGGGCGGGGCGATCGACGCGTCGACCAGCCGGCCCGCCAGATCGGCGGGCAGATTGCCGGCGATGTGCACCTCGTCGACCCCGTGGGCGACGAGGGCCTCCAGGGCGGCCGGGACGACCAGGCGCGGGTAGTGCCCCGGATCGCCCAGCCTCGGCGCGCGCAGGCCACCCAGGCTGATGAGCGCCCTACGGTACGGGCGTCGGGTGCTCCGCCCGGCCCCGTCGGGCGTCGGCTCCGGGGTGCGGGGCCTCGCGATGACGGCCTCGACCCAGCGCAGCGCCCGGGCGTCGGCCAGGAGGGCCAGGCACTCGGGTGGCAGCTCGACGCTCTGCTGGGCGCAGTACACCGTCGCGTCCAGCGGCAGCGCGGCGCGGTCCCCCTCGGACCAGAGGAAGGGCAGGCTGTCGACGAAGACCGTGGGTACACCGGCCGCCAGCAGGGCCGTCGCGACCGCGCCGTCCAGGACGACCACGGCGGCCCGCACCCCCTGGGAGCGCACGAGCTCCCGGACGGCCGGGGCGAGCCGGTCGGGATCGGCGGGCAGGTCGTGCCAGGCGTCCACCGCGTGCTCGGCGAGCAACGGCCGGCCCAGCCCCGAGGCCAGCCCGACGAACCGCAGGGGAGGGACCGGCCGGTCCCGCAGGGCGGAGAGCACGGCACTGAGCTTGCCCGAGCTGCCCCAGCCGAATTCCGCTCCGACGAGGGCGACAGTGGTGGGACCGGACCGCGAGGTGCGCTGGTCGGAGTGCGCAGTGAGATCGGACGACATCGGATATCTCTCGCCTTCCTGGCGGGCCGGCAGGGTCGGGATCGGACGGGCACAGCCGTGCGGACGGACGCGGGACCTCCGGCAGCGGAGATCACGCCGCTGCCCCTGTGGCCACGCTTCCTTCGGGTACAACCGTTCCGCAGATGTCGGGGCGGCACAAGGCTTTTCTCCGGCATTCCGACTTGCGAGTGAATAGCGCGATCGAGCGACTAACTATCATCTGATGAACGAGAGTTGATGCCCTACCGGCCGGCCGGGATTTCCTCCGGATGCGCCGTCGAAACTCGATCGCCCACCGATCATCCGGCCGCTAGAATCCGCGTCCATGGGCTACCTCGAAGCCACCGGGCTCGGTCATGTGCTTGCCGACGGTCGTGAGCTCTTCCGCGACGTCTCCTTCCGGGTGCCGGCGGGTGAGACGGTCGCGCTCATCGGTGACAACGGTGCCGGCAAGACCACGCTGCTGCGCATACTCGCGGGCGAACTGCCCGCGCAGCGGGGGGTGTTCCGCAGCCAGGGCGCCGTCGCGGTGATGCCGCAGTTCATCGGCAGCCTGCGCGACGACCGTACGGTCCGCGACCTCCTGCTCACCGTCGCGCCGCCGCCGCTGCGGGTCTCGGCCGCCGCCCTGGACGCGGCCGAGCTCGCCATGACGGAGGTCGACGACGAGCCCACCCAACTCCGCTACGCCCAGGCGCTGGTGGACTGGGGCGAGGCCGGCGGCTACGACTACGAGGTGCTCTGGGACACCGTGACGGTCGCCGCGCTCGGCACCCCGTTCCAGGTCGCTCAGTACCGGGAGGTGGCGACGCTGTCCGGCGGCGAGCAGAAGCGGCTCGTCCTGGAGGCGCTGCTCCGGGGCCCGGCCGAACTGCTGCTGCTGGACGAGCCGGACAACTACCTCGACGTGCCCGGCAAGCGCTGGCTGGAGGAGCAGCTCGCCCAGACCCGGCAGGGCGTGCTGCTGATCACCCACGACCGGGAGGTGCTGAGCCGCACGGCCGGCCAGGTCGTGACGCTGGAGGGCGGCACCACCTGGACCCACGGCGGCGGGTTCGCCACCTGGGCCGAGGCCCGTGAGGCCCGCTGGCAGCGGGCGGCGGAGGTTCGGCAGCGCTGGAGCGAGAAGCACGAGCAGCTCAAGGAACTGGTCCGGACGCTGCGTCAGCAGGCCTCCATCAGCGACGAGATGGCGTCCCGCTACCACGCGGCCCAGACCCGGCTGGCGAAGTTCGAGGAGGTCGGGCCGCCGCCCGCGCCGCCGCGCCGCCAGCGGGTCGCGCCGGATCTGCGCGGCGGCCGGACGGGCGTCCGGGCGGTCACCTGCCGGAACCTCGAACTCAGCGGGTTGATGCGGCCGTTCGACCTGGAGGTGTTCTTCGGCGACCGGGTCTGCGTGCTCGGTTCGAACGGGTCCGGCAAGAGCCACTTCCTGCGCCTGCTGGACGAGGCCGGCGCCGACGCGGCCGGGACGGTGGCACACACCGGCGAGTGCCGGCTGGGCGCCCGCGTCCGGCCAGGGTTGTTCGCCCAGACGCACCGGCATCCGGAGTGGGCGGGCCGGACGCCGGCCGAGATCCTCGGTGCCGGCGAGGGCGACCGGGCCGGGCTGGACCTGGAGCGCGCGATGTCGGCGCTGAGCCGCTACGGGCTGGCCGGCGCGGGCCGCCAGGACTTCGGGACGCTGTCGGGCGGTCAGCAGGCGCGCTTCCAGATCCTGTTGCTGGAGCTGGCCGGGGCGACCCTGCTGTTGCTGGACGAGCCGACCGACAACCTCGACCTCATCTCGGCCGAGGCCCTGGAGGAGGCCCTGGCGGCGTTCACCGGGACGGTGGTGGCGGTCACCCACGACCGCTGGTTCGCCCGGGTGTTCAGCCGCTTCCTGGTCTTCCGGGCGGACGGCCGGGTGGTGGAGGCGGACGAGCCGGTCTGGGACGAGGGACGGGTCAGCCGCGTGCGGAGCTGACCAGCGCGCACCCGGGGGCGGTCGGTGGGAATGGCCCGCCGCACCGCTCGACCGCACTGCTCGGCCGCACCGCCCGGCCGGTCCGGGTGGCCGCCCCCGGACGGGCGTCCCGGCGTTCGTTGTCGGCGTTCGTTTCCGGCGGGTGAATTTCCGGTGCGTCGCATTCCGGTGGGCCGAATTCCACTTCGTCGCGTTCCGGTCCGCCGGTTTGTGATCGCCAAGATCATTCGTCCACGGAGTCGCTGGCGGCGGCCCCTTCGCCGGTATTCGCGGGGTGGACAGTGTCGCTGTCAGGGGCCCCGGACCTTGTCCGGGCGTCCTGTGCATGGCGAAATCGGCCACCGCGGCGCGGGATTCGGTCACCTTGCCGGACCGTTCCGGTGCCACCTGTTCGTTTGCGGATTCGGGCGGTCGATGAGATCTGGATCTCATGGTGCCGCGCGGTGGCTTGATCCAATCGATCAGCGGCTTGGTATATCTGATGATCTAGTGATTTAGGGCGATTTTCTTCTGTCATTTCGGTGCTGACCAGGGCCGAAACCTGATGGTTGCGGCCAATTGCGACCCAGTCCAGAGTTCTGGTGCTCGATCCCGGTGCAATCGACGTATGGACGTGATGGAACGGTATGGCCGAGTCGAACACTGTTGCGCACACAGTCGAACCCGACCGTGACGATGCGATCGCGATCATCGGTCTCGCCTGTCGTGTACCGGGAGCCGGCACCCCGGACGAGTTCTGGGAGCTCCTCCGCACGGGTGTCGACGCCGTCACGGAACTCCCGGAGCGGCGGCGTGAGGCGGCCCGGCAGGACGGCCCGGCCGGCGCGGTCCCGGCGCACCGCCCGCACCGCCCGCGACGCGGCGGCTACCTCGACGAGGTCGACCGCTTCGATCCGGCCTTCTTCGGCATCGGACCGCGCGAGGCCGTGCTGATGGACCCGCAGCAGCGCCTGATGCTCGAACTCTGCTGGGAGGCCCTGGAGAACGCGGGCATCCCCGCGCAGCGGCTGAGGGGCAGCGCCACCGGAGTCTTCGCGGGCGCGATCTGGGACGACTACGCCGAACTGCTGCGCCGCGCGGGAGTCGCCTCCGGCGCCCGGCAGGTGACCGGCCTGCACCGCAGCATGATCGCCAACCGGGTCTCCTACACCCTCGGCCTGCGCGGGCCCAGCATGACGATCGACGCCGCCCAGGCCTCCTCCCTCGTCGCCGTCCACACGGCGTGCGAGAGCCTGCGCCGCGGCGAGTCCGATCTTGCCCTGGTCGGCGGTGTCAACCTCGACCTGGTGCCCGACGAGGCCGGCGACGCGACCAAGCTGGGCGGCCTCTCCCCGGACGGCCGGTGCTTCACCTTCGACGCGCGCGCCAACGGCTACGTCCGGGGCGAGGGCGGTGCGGTCGTGGTGCTCAAGCCGCTGTCCCGCGCGCTCGCCGACGGCGACACCGTGTACTGCGTGGTGGCCGGCAGCGCCATGAACCACGACGGCGGCGGCGAGGCACTGACCTCGCCCGACCCCGAGGCACAGGAGCAGGTGATCCGCGCGGCCCACCGGCGGGCCGCGCTCCCGGCGGGTGCCGTGCAGTACGTCGAACTCCACGGCACCGGGACACCGGTCGGGGACCCGGTCGAGGCGGCGGCCCTCGGCGCCGCGCTCGGTGCGGAGCGTCCGCCCGCCGAGCCGCTGCGGGTCGGTTCGGTGAAGACCAACATCGGCCACCTGGAGGGCGCGGCGGGGATCGTCGGGCTGGTCAAGACCGTGCTGGGCATCCGCCACCGGGAGCTCCCGCGCAGCCTCAACTACGAGACGCCCAACCCGCGCATCCCGCTGGACCGGCTGGGGCTGCGGGTCCAGGACGGGACGACCGCCTGGCCGCGCCCGGACCGGCCGCTGGTCGCGGGGGTGAGCTCGTTCGGCATGGGCGGCACCAACTGCCATGTGGTGCTGGCGGAGTGGGCACCCGCGCCGGCCGGTACCGCGCGTCCGGCGGGCGAGGCGGCTGCGGCGGTGGGCCGGGCAGGCCAGACGGGCGAGGCGGTTGCGGCGGAGGGCGAGGCGGGCGAGGCCCCGGCGCCGGTCCTGGTGCCGGTCTCCGGCGCCACACCGGAGGCGGTGCGCGCCCAGGCGGCCCGGCTGCGGGCGTATCTGCGGGAGCGCCCCGACGCGACGGCGTCGGAGGTCGGCTGGTCCGCCGCGACCACCCGCAGTCACCTGGCCTCGCGCGCCGTCGTGATCGCCCGGGACCGCGGTGAACTCCTCACCGGTCTGGCGGCGTTGAGCGAGGCGGGGGCCGCCCCCGGTCTGGTGACCGGCGAGGCGCGCTCCGGCCGGACCGCCTTCCTGTTCACCGGGCAGGGCAGCCAGCGCCCCGGGATGGGCCGTGAACTCCACCGGCGTTTCCCGGTGTTCGCGTCGGCGTTCGACGAGGTCTGCGAGCACCTCGACCCGTGGCTCGCCCGGCCGCTGCGCGAGGTGCTGTTCGCCCCCGAGGGCAGCCCGGAGGCGGAGCTGGTGCACCGCACCGAGTTCACCCAGCCCGCACTGTTCGCGGTCGGGGTCGCGCTCCACCGCCTGCTGGCGAGCTGGGGCGTCACGCCCGACCTGCTGCTCGGCCACTCGGTCGGCGAGCTGGCGGCCGCCCACGTGGCCGGCGTCCTCTCGTCGGCCGACGCGTCGGCGCTGGTGGCCGCCCGGGGCCGGCTGATGCAGCAACTGCCCCGGGGCGGTGCGATGGTGGCGGTCCGCGCGACCGAGGACGAGGTGGCCGCCGCACTCGCCCCGGTCCGCGACCGGGTCTCGATCGCGGCCGTGAACGGTCCGACGGCCACCGTGGTCTCGGGCGACGAGGACGCCGTCCTCGCCCTCGCGGACACCTGGCGCGCACAGGGGCGCAAGGTCCGCCGGCTGCGCGTCGGGCACGCCTTCCACTCGCCGCGGATGGACGCGATGCTCGACGCGTTCGGCGAGGTCGCGCGCGGACTGTCCTACCGGCCGCCGACGACGCCCGTCGTGTCGAACCTGACCGGTGAGCTGGTGACCGACGACCGGATGTGCTCGCCGGACTACTGGGTGCGCCACGTCCGCGAGGCCGTCCGCTTCGGCGACGGCGTCGACCGGCTGCGCGCGGCCGGCGCGACCGTGCTGGTCGAACTCGGCCCGGACGCCAGCCTCTCCGCCCTCGCCCGCGAGTGCCTGCCGCCGGCCGACCGCGACACCGTCGCGACGGTCGCCACCCTGCGCGCCGGCCGGCCCGAGGCGGCCGCGCTCGACGCCACCGCCGCGCGGCTGCACACCCTGGGCGCCGACCTCGACTGGTCCGCCCTGTTCGCCGGCCGCGCGGTCCGCCGCCTGGACCTGCCCACCTACGCCTTCCGGCGCACCCGCCACTGGCTGCACTCCGCCGCGCCCGACGAGGTCGCGCCGGGTGGGGTCGCGCCCGCTGACCGCCCCGTGTCCGCCGACGACACTGCGTCCGACGACACCGCGTCCGCCGCCGGGGCGGCGCCCCGGGCCGCTTCGCCGCTCGCCGGCCGGCTCGCCGGCCTGCCCGGAACCGAGCAGGACCGGGTACTCCTGGAGCTGGTCCGCTCGCACGCGGCCGCCGTGCTCGGCCACGCCGCGAAGGACGCCGTCCACGCCGAACTCGCCTACCGGGAGTCGGGTCTGGACTCGCTCGCCGCCGTCGAGCTGGTTCAGCGCCTCGCCGCCGCGGCCGGTCTCGACCTGCCCGCGACCGTCGTCTACGACCATCCGACGCCCGCCGACCTCGCGCGCCACCTGCGCGCCCGGGTCCTGGACCTGCCCCCGGCGGACCTCGCCGGGACCGGCGCCCCGGCGGCCGCCCCGGTCGACGACGACCCGATCGCCATCGTCGCGATGGGCTGCCGCTACCCCGGTGCGGCCGACTCGCCCGAGGCGCTGTGGCGCCTGGCCGCCGAGGGTGTGGACGCCGTCGGCCCCTTCCCCGAGGACCGGGGCTGGGACCTCGGCCGGCTGCACCACCCGGACCCGGACCACCCCGGCACCACCTATGTGCGCGAGGGCGGGTTCCTGTCCGGCGCCGGGGAGTTCGACGCCGAGTTCTTCGGCATCAGCCCGCGCGAGGCGCTGGCCATGGACCCGCAGCAGCGCCTCCTGCTCGCGACCTCCTGGGAGACCCTGGAACGGGCCGGCCTGGACCCGGCCGGGCTGCGCGGCGACCGCGTCGGCGTGTTCGTCGGCGCGACCGCGCAGGACTACGGTCCGCGCATGCACCGGCCGGCCGGGGGCTTCGACGGATACCTGCTCACCGGGAACACCCCGAGCGTGGCCTCCGGGCGGATCGCCTACACGCTGGGCCTCGAAGGGCCGGCCGTCACCGTCGACACCGCGTGCTCGTCCTCGCTGGTCGCCGTGCACCTGGCCGCCCAGGCCCTGCGCAGCGGGGACTGCACACTGGCGCTCGCCGGCGGCGCGACCGTCATGGCCGAGCCCGGCATGTTCGTCGAGTTCGCGCGCCAGCGCGGCCTGGCCCCGGACGGCCGCTGCAAGCCGTTCTCCGCCGACGCCGACGGCACGGCGTGGGCCGAGGGCGTCGGCGTCGTGCTGCTCGAACGGCTCTCGGACGCCCGCCGCAACGGCCACCCCGTACTGGGCCTGGTGGTCGGTTCGGCGGTCAACCAGGACGGCGCCAGCAACGGCCTCAGCGCGCCGAACGGCACGGCCCAGCAGCGGGTGATCCGCCAGGCGCTCGGCTCCGCCGGGCTGACCCCGGCCGACATCGACGTGGTCGAGGCGCACGGCACGGGCACCGCCCTCGGCGACCCCGTCGAGGCGCACGCCCTGCTCGCGGTCTACGGCCGCGACCGCGATCCCGGGCGCCCGCTGCTGCTCGGCTCGCTCAAGTCCAACATCGGCCACACCCAGGCCGCGGCGGGGGTCGCCGGTCTCATCAAGACCGTCCTCGCGATGCGGACCGGCGTCGTGCCGGGCACCCTGCACCTGCGGGAGCCCTCGCCGCGGGTGCGCTGGGAGGACGGCGCGATCACCGTGCCGACCACCGCGACGCCGTGGCCCGAGGCCGGGCGGCCACGACGCGCGGGCGTCTCGTCGTTCGGCATCAGCGGCACCAACGCGCACCTCGTCGTCGAGCAGGCGCCGGCCGAGACGGTGGCCGCGGCGGCCGGGTCCGTCGACGCCCAGGTCGTCGACGCCGGGCCCGCCGACACCCAGGTCGTCGACGCCGAGGCCCGGCCCGCCGAGGCCGCACCCGCCGACCTCGTGCCGCTGACCGTCTCCGGCCGCACCGAGGCCGCGCTGCGCGCCCAGGCCGACCGGCTGGCCCGGCACCTCGCGGCCGGGGACGCCGCCGATCGCCGCGCGGTCGGCCACGCGTTGCTGCGCTCCCGCACCAGGTTCGCCCACACCGCCGTCGTGCTCTCCCGCACGCCCGCCGACGCCCTGCGCGGGCTGACCGCCCTCGCCGCCGGCGAGACCGTCGACAGCGTGGTCCGCGCCCAGTCGACGGTCACCGGTGCGACCGCCTTCGTCTTCCCCGGCCAGGGCTCCCAGTGGACCGGTATGGCCCTCGAACTCCTCGACAGTTCACCGGAGTTCGCGGCCGCCCTGGAGGCGTGTGCCGAGGCGCTGGCCCCACACGTCGACTGGTCGCCGCTCGATGTCCTGCGCGGCCTGCCGGGCACGCCCGACCCGGCCCGGGTGGACGTCGTCCAGCCGGTGCTCTTCGCGGTCATGGTCGCGCTGGCAGAGCTGTGGCGGTCCGTCGGCATCGAACCGGGGGCCGTCGTCGGCCATTCACAGGGCGAGATCGCCGCCGCGTGCGTCGCGGGAGCGCTGTCGCTCGACGACGCCGCGAAGGTGGTCGCCCTGCGCAGCCGCGCCCTGCTCGCCACGGCGGGCAGCGGCGGAATGGCCTCCGTCCCGCTGCCCGCCGACGAGGTCGTCCCGCTCCTCGCGCCGTGGGGCGGCCGTCTCGGCATCGCCGCGCGCAACGGCCCGGCCAGCACCGTCGTCTCCGGGGACACCGACGCGCTCGACGCCTTCCTCGGCCGCTGCGAGCGGGACGGCCTGCGGGCCCGGCGCATCCCCGTCGACTACGCCTCGCACTCGGCGCACATGGAGTCCCTCCGCGAGCCGCTGCTCGCGGCCCTCGCGGGCCTCACCCCGCGCGCCGCGCGCATCCCGTTTTACTCGACCGTCACCGGCGCGCTGCTGGCGGACACCTCGGTCCTCGACGCCGAGTACTGGTACCGGAACCTGCGGCAGACCGTCCGGTTCGAGCCCGCGGTCCACGCGCTGAACGAGGACGGCTACCGGCTCTTCGTCGAGGCGAGCCCGCACCCCGTGCTCAAGATCGGGACGCAGGAGACGCTCGACGCCCGCACCCTCGCCGGTCCGACCAGCACCGCCGGCACCGGTAGTGGCAGCACCGGCAGCGGCGGTACGGCGATCGGCACGCTGCGGCGGGACCACGGCGGCCGCGCGCAGTTCCTCTCCTCCGTCGCGGAGGCGATCGTGCACGGCGCCGCCCCCGATCCGGACGCGCTGTTCGGCCCGGTCCGGGGCCGGCCCGTCGACCTGCCCACCTACGCCTTCCAGCAGAGCCGTTACTGGCTGACCGGGACGACCGGGCACCGCGCCCACCCCGCCGACCTCGGCCTGGACGCCGTCGACCACCCGCTCCTCGGCGCCGTCACCACGGCCCCGGACGGCACCACGCTGGCCACCGGCCGGATCTCCCTGGACACCCGGCGGTGGCTCGCCGACCACGCGGTGGTCGGGACCGTCGTGCTGCCCGGCACGGCCTTCCTCGACCTGGTCCTCCGGACGGGCCGGCTCGCGGGCTGCGCCCGGGTCGAGGAACTCGCCCTGGAGACCCCGCTCGTCCTGCCCGACTCCGGTGACGTGCACATCCGCGTCGCCGTCGCCCCGGCGGACCCGTCCGGGCGGCAGGCCGTCACCGTGCACTCCCGGCCCGCCGCGTACCAGGCCGGGGGCGCCGGCGAGTCCGACGGCGCCGGGAACGGCGGTGACCCGGGAGGCGCCGGGGACGTCGACGGGCGGCCGTGGACCAGGCACGCCTCGGGGACGCTCACCGCCCTGCCGGACACCGCGCCGCCGGTCACCGCCCGGCCGGCCGGCTCCGGGGCCTGGCCGCCGCCGGGTGCCGAGGCCCTCGACCTGGCCGACGCCTACGACCGCCTCGACGGCCTGGGGTACGGCTACGGCCCCTGGTTCCGGGGCCTGACGGCCGCCTGGCGCGCCGGCGACGACCTGTACGCGGAGGTCCGCCTGCCCGGCGAACCGGCCGACGGCGACACCGCCTTCGGCGTGCACCCCGCGCTCCTGGACGCCGCGCTGCACCCGCTGCTGCTCGCCCCGGCCGCCGGGCCGGCGCCGCGGATCCCGTTCTCCTTCACCGACGTCCGGCTGCACGCCACCGGCGCCGCCGTGCTGCGGGTGCGGCTGTCGGGCGCGGGCGACGGCACCCGGACGCTCGTGGCCGAGGACGCCGCCGGCGCGCCGGTGCTGTCCGTCGGCGGGCTCACCCTGCGCGAGCTGGCCGCCGACCGGCTCGCCCCGGCCGGGGCGACGCCCCGCGACGCGATGTTCGAGCTCAGCTGGACGGAACTGCCCTCTGCCACGGTCGGGTCCGCCCCGAGCGGGTCGGCCGCCGGCTACGCGGTCGTCGGCGACCCGGGTGCCGTCGACCTCGGTATCGCGGGTCCGGCCGGCGAGCGGCCGGTGACCTGTGCCCGCCTCGCCGATCTCGACGCCCGCACCGAGGCGGGCGACCCGGCTCCGGCCGTCGTGCTCGCCACCGTGCCCACCGCTACCCCGGCCGGCGACGGCGGGTCCGTCGCCGACGGCGCGCACGCGAGCGCCCGCTGGGCCCTGGACACCGTCCGCGCCTGGCTGGCCGCCGACCGCCCGGAGGGGTCGAGGCTCGTCGTCCTCACCCGGGGCGCGGTCGCGGCCCGGCCCGGCGACCTCGTCGACGGCCTGCGCGCGGCTCCGGTCTGGGGTCTGCTGCGCACCGCGCAGTCCGAACACCCGGGCCGCTTCGCCCTGGTGGACCTCGACGACGCCGCGCGCTCCGGCCCGGCCCTGCGCGCGGCCTTGGAGTCCGGCGAGCCCCAGCTGGCGCTGCGCGACGGGGTCGCGTACCGGCCGCGCCTGACCGCCGCGACCCCGGCCCCGGCCGGAAGCCCGACGCTCGCCCCGGCCGCCCACCGCCCGCTGGACCCGGAGCGCACGGCCCTGATCACGGGCGGCACCGGCACGCTCGGCGCGCTGGTCGCCCGCCGTCTGGTGAGCGGCTACGGAGTGCGCCACCTCGTCCTGCTCAGCCGGGCCGGCCGCGAGGCCGCGGGCAGCGAGCAGCTACTGGCCGAACTGACCGGCCTCGGCGCGCAGGTGACGATCACCGCGTGCGACGTCTCCCGCCGTGCGGACCTGGCGGCGGTGCTCGCCGACATCCCGGCCGGCCGTCCCCTGGGCGTCGTCGTCCACACCGCCGGCGTCCTGGACGACGGCACGCTGCAGACGCTCACCCCGGACCGCCTCGACGCCGTCCTGCGGCCCAAGACCGACGCGGCGTGGCACCTGCACGAGCTGACCCGCGAGCAGGACCTCGACGCGTTCGTGCTGTTCTCCTCCGTCACCTCCGTCACCGGCAACGCCGGTCAGGGCGCCTACACGGCGGCGAACGCCTTCCTCGACGCCCTGGCCGAGCACCGCCGCGCGGCCGGGCTCCCCGGCAACGCGCTCGCCTGGGGCCTGTGGGCCGAAGGCAGCGGCATGACCCGCCACCTGGACCGGGCGGACCTCGCCCGGATGGCCCGCGGTGGCATCGGAACGCTGTCCACCGAGGCCGGACTGGCCCTGTTCGACGCCGCGTTGCGGCGCGACCTGCCGTACACGGTCACCGCGCGGCTCGACCGGGCGGCCCTGGGCGCCCTCGCCGCGGCCGGCACGGTGCCCGCCGTGCTGAAGGGGCTGGTCCGCGCGCCGTTGCAGCGCGCCGCCAACGCGGCGGCCGGGGCCGACGGCTCCTCCTGGTCCGCCCGGATGGCCGAACTGCCCGAGGACCGGCGGGCGCGCGCGGTCCTCGACCTCGTCCGGACCCAGACGGCCGCCGTCCTCGGGCACGGCGAGGCGGCGGGCATCGACGTCGAGCGCGCGTTCCGCGAGCTGGGCTTCGACTCGCTCACCGCGCTCGAACTGCGCAACCGGGTCAACGCCGCCACCGGGCTGCGGCTGCCCGCCACCGTCGTGTTCGACCACCCCAGCGCCGCCGCGCTGGCGGCGCGACTGGCCCGCGAGGTGGCCGGCGACGGCGCCGGGGCGCAGGACCGGACCGGCGGACGGCCCGGGAGCACGACCCCGGTCGACGAGGACCCGATCGTCATCGTCGGCATGGGCTGCCGCTACCCGGGCGGCGTCGCGGGCCCCGACGACCTGTGGCGCCTGGTGGCCGAGGAGACCGACGCCGTCGGCGACTTCCCGCAGGACCGGGGCTGGGACGTGGACGGCCTGTACGACCCGGATCCGTCCAGCACGGGCAAGGTGTACACGCGCCACGGCGCCTTCCTGCACGAGGCCGGGGACTTCGACGCCGAGTTCTTCGGCATCTCGCCGCGCGAGGCCAACGCGATCGACCCGCAGCAACGGCTGCTGCTGGAGACCTCGTGGGAGGCGCTCGAACACGCGGGCATCGACCCGGCCTCCCTGCGCGGCAGCCGGACCGGCGTCTTCGCGGGGGTCATGCACCACGACTACGCCGCCCGCCTGCACCGGGCACCGGACGGCTACGAGGGGATGCTGCTGGCCGGCAGCGTCGGGAGCGTGGTCTCCGGCCGCGTCGCGTATGCGCTGGGTCTGGAGGGGCCGGCGGTCAGCATCGACACGGCGTGCTCGTCCTCGCTGGTCGCGCTGCACCTGGCGGCGAACGCGCTGCGCTCGGGGGAGTGCGACCTGGCGCTGGCCGGCGGGGTGACGGTGATGTCGACACCGCGGGTGTTCGTGGAGTTCTCCCGCCAGCGCGGCCTGTCCGCCGACGGGCGGTGCAAGCCGTTCGCGGCGGCCGCCGACGGCACCGGGTGGGGCGAGGGCGTCGGCCTGCTCGTCGTCGAGCGGCTGTCGGACGCCCGGCGCAACGGTCACCGGGTGCTGGCGGTGCTGCGGGGCAGCGCGGTCAACCAGGACGGCGCGTCGAACGGCCTCACCGCGCCGAACGGTCCGTCGCAGGAGCGGGTGATCCGGCAGGCGTTGGCCGGGGCCGCACTGGCTCCCGTGGACGTGGACGCGGTCGAGGCGCACGGGACGGGCACGACGCTGGGTGACCCGATCGAGGCGCAGGCATTGCTGGCCACCTACGGGCAGGGGCGTTCGGCGGACCGGCCGTTGTGGCTGGGTTCGGTGAAGTCGAACATCGGTCACACCCAGGCGGCGGCGGGTGTCGCGGGCGTGATCAAGATGGTGATGGCGATGCGGCACGGCGTGCTGCCCAGGACGCTGCACGTGGACGCGCCCTCGCCGCACGTCGACTGGACGGGTGGCGGCGTCGAGCTGCTGGCCCGCTCCGCCCCGTGGCCCGAGCTGGACCGGCCGCGCCGCGCGGCGGTGTCCTCGTTCGGCATCAGCGGGACCAACGCGCACGTGATCATCGAGCGACCCGAGCCCGAGTCGGGCGGCGTGGTCGTCGGTGGGCTCGCGGGTGTGGGTGGTGTGGTGCCGTGGGTGGTGTCGGCGCGGTCGGGTGCGGCGTTGCGGGCGCAGGCGGGGCGGTTGGGGGCGTGGGCGCTGGCGCGTCCGGACGCGGATCCGGTGGCGGTGGGGCGGGAGTTGGCGGTGGGCCGGGCGGTGCTGGATCACCGTGCGGTGGTGCGTGGGCGGGATCTGGGTGAGCTGGCCGCTGGTCTGGCCGAGGTGGCGGTCGCGGATTCGGCGGGTGTGCGGGTTCCGGGTGTCGGTCCGGTGTTCGTGTTCCCGGGGCAGGGGTCGCAGTGGGCGGGGATGGCGGCCGAACTGCTGGAGTCCGTACCGGTGTTCGCGGCGGTGGTGGCGGAGTGTGCGGCGGTGATGGATCCGTTGACGGATTGGTCGCTGGTGGAGGTGTTGCGGGATCCGTCGGGCGGGTTGCTGGACCGGGTGGATGTGGTGCAGCCGGCGTTGTTCGCGGTGATGGTGGGTCTGGCGCGGTGGTGGGAGTCGTGTGGGGTGCGTCCGGCGGCTGTGATCGGGCATTCGCAGGGGGAGATCGCGGCGGCGCATGTGGCGGGGTTCCTGTCGTTGGCGGACGCGGCGCGGGTGGTGGTGTTGCGCAGTCGTGCGTTGCGGCGGGTGTCCTCGGTCGGTGGCGGGATGCTCTCCGTCGGGGTCGGCGCCGATCGGGCGGCTGAACTGGTGGCGGGGGACGGCAGGTTGTCGTTGGCGGCGGTGAACGGGCCCACCAGCGTCGTGTTGTCGGGTGATGTGGCGGCGTTGTCGGAGGTCGTCGCGGGGTGCGAGGCGGAGGGGGTGCGGGCGCGCCTGATCCCCGTCGACTACGCCTCGCATTCGGCGCACATGGACGCGGTGCGCGGCGAGGTGGAGGCGTTGTCGGCGGCGGTCGAGGCGCTGCCGGGTCGGGTGGCGATGTACTCGACGGTGACCGGTGAGGCGGTCAACGACCATGGGACGCTCGCGGGTTCGTACTGGTTCGACAATCTGCGCGGTACGGTGCGGCTGGACACGGCGGTGCGGGCGGCGGTCGCGGACGGGCACACGGTGTTCGTGGAGTGCAGCCCGCACCCCGGACTGGTCGTCCCGGTCGGTGACCTGCTCGAATCGCTCGACGCGCCCGACGGGGCCGTCCTGGAGACACTGCGCCGCGGCGAGGGCGGCCCGGAGCGGCTGGTGACGGCGCTGTCCGCCGCCTTCGTCCAGGGCCTGCCGGTGGACTGGCCCGCGCTGGTGCCGGCGGGTGCCGGCCGCCCCCTCGACCTGCCCACCTACGCCTTCCAGCGCCGCCGCCACTGGCTCGACGCGCCGGCGATCCCCGGTGCCGCGCGTGACCTGGGCCTGACGGCGGTCGGTCACCCGCTGCTGGGCGCGGCCGTGCGCTCGCCGGGTGAGGACGGGTTGTTGTTCACCGGTCGGCTGTCCCTCGGGTCGCACCCGTGGCTCGCCGACCACGCGGTGCTCGGCACGGTGATCGTCCCGGGTACCGCGCTGCTCGACCTGGCGGCGTGGGCCGGGGCCGAGGCCGGATGCCCGGTGGTGGACGAACTCGCCCTGCATACCCCGCTGGTGGTGCCCGAGCGGTCCGGCGTCCGGCTGCACCTCATCGTCGCCGCGCCCGACGCCACCGGGGCACGGGCGATCACCGTGCACTCACAGGCCGAGGACGGCGCCGAGGACGCGCCGTGGACGCGGCACGCCACCGGGACGTTGACCGCCACCGCGCCGACCGCCGGTCCGGCGGAGGCCGACGCGCTCCTCGCCTGGCCGCCCGCGGACGCCGAGGCCGTCGACACCACGGCGGCGTACGAGCGACTCGCCGAGTTCGGGTACCACTACGGTCCGGTCTTCCGAGGTCTGCGGGACGCCTGGCGGCGCGGCGACGAGCTGTTCGCCGAGGTCGCCCTGCCGGAGCCGGCCGCGCAGGCCGACCACGGCTTCGACCTGCACCCCGCCCTCCTCGACGCGGCGCTGCACCTCGCCGCGCTGGACGCGGTGGAGACCTCCGGCGCGACCCTGCTGCCGTTCGCCTGGTCCCGGGTGACCCGGGAGGCCGCCGGGCCCGTCACCGCGCTGCGGGTCCGGCTCCGGCGGACCGGCACCGACACCGTCTCGGTCCTGGTCGCCGACGGGGCGGGCGCGCCGGTGGCCCGGGCCGGGGCGCTGGCGCTGCGGCCGCTGGCCGCCGAGCAACTCGCGGGGTCGGTCGCCGCCGACCCGGCCTGGCTGCACCGGGTGGAGTGGAGCCCGGCGGCGCTGCCGGAGGCCGCGCCCGACACCGGCCGGTGGGCGCTGCTCGGCGCCCCCGGAACGGCACCGGAGACGGACGACGCGGCCGAGCCGGCCCTCCCGGTCCTCGCGGACCCGGCCTCGGCCGCCGGGGCGGGCGTCGACGTCGCCGTCCTGCCCTGCCCGCCCGCCGACGGCGTCGCGCCCGGCGTGGTCGCGGCGGCCGTCCACGCGGCCCTGGCGGCCGTGCGCGGCTGGCTCGCCGACGAGCGCCTCGCCGCGGCGCGCCTGGTCGTCGTCACCCGCGGCGCGATCGGCGCCGACCCGTCCGAGGACGTCCCCTGCCCGGCCCACGCGGCGGTCTGGGGCCTGGTGCGGTCCGCGCAGACCGAGCACCCGGGCCGCTTCGTCCTGGTCGACCTCGACCCGCACGGTGCCGACCCGGCCGCCCCGCCGGTCGGTGACCGTCCCGCCGACGGCCCGGCCCGGGAGTACGCCGACCTGCCGATCGGGATGCTGCGCGCGGTCGTGGCCGCCGCAGAGGCCCAGGCGGTCGTCCGGGACGGCGCCGTCCTGACGCCGCGCCTGGTGCGGGCCGCCGCCGACGCGGCGCTCGTGCCGCCCGGTGGGCCCGCGCCGTGGCGCGTCGAGTCGGGCCCGCGACACACCCTCGACTCGCTCGACATCGTCGAACACCCGGACGCGGCCGCGCCGTTGACCGAGGGACAGGTCCGGGTCGCGGTGCGCGCGGCCGGGGTGAACTTCCGGGACGCGCTGATCACGCTCGGTATGTACCCGGGCCGGGCCGTCGTCGGCGCCGAGGCGGCGGGCGTCGTCGTCGAGGTCGGCCCGGGTGTCACGACGACAGCTCCGGGCGACCGGGTGATGGGGCTGTTCGACGGCTCCTTCGGCCCGCTCGCCGTCGCCGACCACCGCCTACTGGCCCGCGTCCCGGCGGGCTGGTCGTTCGCCCAGGCCGCCTCGGTGCCGGTGGTGTTCCTGACCGCGCTGTACGGACTGCGCGACCTCGCCGGCCTGCGCTCCGGCGAGTCGGTGCTCGTGCACGCGGCGGCCGGCGGGGTCGGGATGGCCGCGACGCAGCTCGCCGCGCACTGGGGCGCCGAGGTCTTCGCCACCGCGAGCCCCGGGAAGTGGGGGACCGTGCGCGGCCTCGGCATCCCCGGTACGCGGATCGCGTCCTCGCGCGACACCGGCTTCGAGCAGCGCTTCACCGGGGCCACCGGCGGCCGCGGCGTCGACGTCGTCCTCAACTCGCTCGCCGGGGAGTTCGTGGACGCGTCACTGCGCCTGCTGGCCGACGGCGGCCGGTTCGTCGAGATGGGCAAGACCGATGTCCGGGAGGCGGACGCCGTCGCGGCCGGGCGGCCGGACGTGCGCTACCGCGCGTTCGACCTGATCGACGCCGGCCCGGACCGGATCGCCGAGCTGTTCGCCGAGCTCGTCGGCCTCTTCGAGTCCGGCGCGCTGCGCCCGCTGCCGGTCCGCACCTTCGACATCCGCCACGCCCGTGAGGCGCTCCGCTTCGTGAGCCGGGCCCGGCACACCGGCAAGGTCGCCCTCACCCTCCCGCAGCCGCTCGCGGACGGCGGGACCGTGCTGGTCACCGGCGGCACCGGGACGCTCGGCCGCCGCCTCGCCCACCACCTGGCCACCCGGCACGGCGTCCGGCACCTGCTGCTGGTCGGACGCTCCGGAGCCGACACGCCGGGTGTGGCCGACCTCGTGGCCGAGCTGGCCGCGGTGGGCACGACCGTCACCGTCGCGGCCTGCGACGCGGCGGACCGGGCCGCGCTGGCCCGCGTCCTGGCCGACGTGCCGGCCGGGCACCCGCTCACCGCCGTCGTCCACGCGGCCGGCGTGCTCGACGACGGTCCGGTCGAGGCGCTGACGCCGGAGCAGGTGGATCGCGTCCTGCGCGCCAAGGTCGACATCGCGGCCAACCTGCACGCGCTCACCCGGGACGCCGACCTGGCCGCGTTCGTGATGTTCTCCTCGGTCGCGGGCACCCTCGGCACCGCCGGCCAGGCCGGCTACGCGGCCGCCAACGCCTACCTCGACGCCCTGGCACACCACCGCCGGGCCCGGGGCCTGCCGGCCTCGGCCCTGGCCTGGGGCCTGTGGGCCGAGCGCAGCGCGATGACCGAACACCTCGGCCGCGGCGACCTGAAGCGGCTGGCCCGGGGCGGGCTCGTGCCGTTCTCCACACCGCAGGGGCTGGCCCTGTTCGACACCGCCCGGGAGCGCCCGGACGCGGTGCTGGTCCCGGCGCGGGTCGACCTCGCCGCGCTGCGGGCGCCCTCGGCCCCCGTCCAGCCGCTGCTGCGCGACCTGGCGGGCCCGGAGGCGCCGCGCCGGACGGCGGGCACGGACGCCACCGGGGCGGTGGCATGGTCCCGGCGGCTGGCGAACGCCGCCGGGGAGGAGCGCGCCGAGATCGCGCTGCGCCTGGTGCGGACGGAGGCGGCCGTCGTGCTCGGCCACGACACGGTGGAGAGCGTGCGCCCCGAGTCGACCTTCCGTGACCTCGGGTTCGACTCGCTGACCGGCGTCGAACTGCGCAACCGCCTCAGCGGCGCGACCGGCCTGCGGCTGCCGTCGACCTTGGTCTTCGACCACCCGACCCCGGTCCGGCTCGCGGGCTCCCTGGTCGCCGCGTCGCTGGGCGAGGACGCGGCCCCCGCCGCCGCTGCTCCCGGCCCCCGTGCGGTCACCGGCGAGGACCCGATCGTGATCGTCGCGATGGGCTGCCGGTTCCCCGGCGGCGTGGCCTCACCCGAGGAGCTGTGGCGCCTGGTCGCCGCCGGCGGTGACGCGATCGGCGAGTTCCCCCGGGACCGCGGGTGGGACACCGGGTCGCTGTTCGACCCCGACCCCGAGCGGTCGGGCAAGAGCTACGCGAGCACCGGCGGATTCCTGGCCGGCGTCGCCGACTTCGACGCGGAGTTCTTCGGGATCTCACCGCGCGAGGCGCTGGCCATGGACCCGCAGCAGCGCCTGCTGCTGGAGACCGCGTGGGAGGTCTTCGAGCGTGCGGGCATCGACCCCGCGACGCTCAAGGGCAGCCGGACCGGCGTGTTCGCGGGCATGGCCGGGCACGACTACGCGACGGCCGGGATGCCGGCCAGCGTGGAGGGGCATGTCCTCACCGGTAACGCGACCAGCGTCGCGTCGGGCCGGGTCGCCTACACCTTCGGTCTGGAAGGGCCGGCCCTGACGGTCGACACGGCATGCTCGTCCTCGCTGGTCGCGCTGCACCTGGCGGCGAACGCGCTGCGCTCGGGGGAGTGCGACCTGGCGCTGGCCGGCGGGGTGACGGCGATGTCGACACCGGACTTCTTCGTGGAGTTCTCCCGCCAGCGCGGGCTCGCCCCCGACGGCCGCAGCAAGGCCTTCGCCGCCGCCGCCGACGGTATGGGCGCGGCCGAGGGCGTCGGGCTGCTGCTGGTCGAGCGGCTGTCGGACGCCCGGCGCAACGGTCACCGGGTGCTGGCGGTCGTGCGGGGCAGCGCGGTCAACCAGGACGGCGCGTCCAACGGGCTCACCGCGCCGAACGGGCCGGCGCAGCAGCGGGTGATCCGGCAGGCGCTGGTGAACGCCGGCCTGGCGACGACCGACGTGGACGCGGTCGAGGCGCACGGCACCGGGACGCCGCTCGGCGACCCGATCGAGGCGCAGGCACTGCTGGCCACCTATGGGCAGGGGCGCTCCGAGGACCGGCCGTTGTGGCTGGGGTCGGTGAAGTCGAACATCGGTCACACCCAGGCGGCGGCGGGTGTCGCGGGCGTCATCAAGATGGTGATGGCCATGCGGCACGGCCTGCTTCCGAGGACGCTGCACGTCGACGAGCCGACCCGGCACGTCGACTGGACGAGCGGCGCCGTCGAGCTGCTGACCGGTGACGTGCCCTGGCCGGCCGGCGACCGGGCCCGGCGGGCGGGCGTGTCGTCGTTCGGGATCAGCGGCACCAATGCGCACGTGATCCTGGAGGAGGCGCCGGAGCCGGAGCCCGATCCCGATGGTGTGACCGACGGCGATGCCCCGGTCGCGCTCGGCGTGCTGCCGTGGGTGCTCTCGGCCGGGTCCGGGAGCGCGCTGCGCGCGCAGGCGGACCGGCTGCGGGCCTGGCTGACGGAGCACCCCGAGACCGACCCGGCCGACCTGGGGCGGGAGTTGGCGGTGGGCCGGGCGGTGCTGGATCACCGTGCGGTGGTGCGGGGGCGGGATCTGGGTGAGCTGGTGGCCGGGCTGGCCGAGGTGGCGGTGGGGGAGTCGGTGCCCGTCGGTGCGGTCGGTGGTCCGGTGTTCGTGTTCCCGGGGCAGGGGTCGCAGTGGGCGGGGATGGCGGCCGAACTGCTGGACTCCGTGCCGGTGTTCGCGGCGGTGGTGGCGGAGTGTGCGGCGGTGATGGATCCGTTGACGGATTGGTCGCTCCAGGAGGTGTTGCGGGATCCGTCGGGTGCGTCGCTGGACCGGGTGGATGTGGTGCAGCCGGCGCTGTTCGCGGTGATGGTGGGTCTGGCGCGGTGGTGGGAGTCGTGTGGGGTGCGTCCGGCGGCTGTGATCGGGCATTCGCAGGGGGAGATCGCGGCGGCGTATGTGGCGGGGTTCCTGTCGTTGGCGGACGCGGCGCGGGTGGTGGTGCTGCGCAGCCGTGCGTTGCGGCGGGTGTCCTCGGTCGGTGGCGGGATGCTCTCCGTCGGGGTCGGCGCCGATCGGGCGGCCGAACTCGTCGCGGGGGACGCCAGGTTGTCACTGGCGGCGGTGAACGGCCCCACCAGCGTCGTGCTGTCGGGTGATGTGGCGGCGTTGTCGGAGGTCGTCGCGGGGTGCGAGGCGGAGGGGGTGCGGGCGCGCCTGATCCCCGTCGACTACGCCTCGCATTCGGCGCACATGGACGCGGTGCGCGGCGAGGTGGAGGCGTTGTCGGCGGCGGTCGAGGCGCTGCCGGGTCGGGTGGCGATGTACTCGACGGTGACCGGTGAGGCGGTCAACGACCATGGGACGCTCGCGGGTTCGTACTGGTTCGACAATCTGCGCGGTACGGTGCGGCTGGACACGGCGGTGCGGGCGGCGCTGGCGGACGGGCACACGGTGTTCGTCGAGTGCAGCCCGCACCCCGGACTGGTCGTCCCCGTCGGTGACCTGCTCGAATCGCTCGACGCGCCCGACGGGGCCGTCCTGGAGACACTGCGCCGCGGCGAGGGCGGCCCGGAACGGCTGGTGACGGCGCTGTCCGCCGCCTTCGTCCAGGGCCTGCCCGTGGACTGGCCCGCGCTGCTGCCGGCCGGTACCGGCCGACGGCTCGACCTGCCCACCTACGCCTTCCAACGTCAGCGCTACTGGGTGACGGCCGCCGACACCGCCTCGGCCGGGGCCGGCTGGGGCCAGTCCGCGATCGATCACCCCGTGCTGGGTGCCGCCGTCGACCTCGCCGGCGCGGCCGGGACGGTCTTCACCGGGCGCCTCTCGGCATCCGCGCACCCGTGGCTCGCCGACCATGCCGTCCTCGGGTCGGTGATCGTGCCGGGCACGGTGTTCGTCGATCTCGCCCTGCGGGCCGGCGCCCGGCTCGGGCACACCGAGATCGAGGAACTGACCCTGCACGCCCCGCTCCTGCTGCCCGACCGGGCCGACACCGTGGACGGGGCCGACCCGGCCGGCGTCCTGGTCCAGGTCACGGCGGGCCCGCCCGACGACGCCGGGGCGCGGACGGTGGCCGTGCACTCGCGGCCCGAGGACGCCCCCGCCGACGAGCCGTGGACCCGGCACGCCACCGGCACGCTCGCCGTGCCGGGCGCCGATGCCGACGCGGGCGCCGCCCCGGACGCGCCGGACCTCACCGCCTGGCCGCCGCCCGGGAGCACCCCGGTCGCGATCGACGGCGGCTACCAGCGGCTGGGCGCGGCCGGGTTCGACTACGGTCCGGCGTTCCAGGGCCTGCGGCAGGTCTGGCGGCGCGGCACCGAACTGTTCGCCGAGGTCGAGCCCCCCGCCGGGGCGCTCACCGACGCCGACCGCTTCGACCTGCACCCGGCCCTGCTCGACGCCGCCGTCCACGCGCTCGGGATCGAGGAGACGCCCACCGGCACGGCCGGCGAGGCCCGGGTCGCGTTCGCCTGGCGCGGGGTCCGGCTGACCGCCACCGGGGCCTCCCGGCTGCGCGTCCGGCTGGCACCGGTCGGCGAGGACACGGTGTCGCTGCACCTGGCGGACGAGACCGGGAGCGGGGTGGCCTCGGTCGCCGCCCTGACGGTCCGCCCGGTCACGGCGCAGCAGCTGCGGCCGGCCGGCGCGCCGCACCGTGACGCGCTGTTCCGGGTGGACTGGCGGGAGGTGGCGGCCGCGTCCGGCCCGCCGCCGGTCTGGGCCGCGCTCGGCGCGGGCGCCGCGGCGCTGGCAGACCGTCTGCCGCGGGCCCACCGGCCGGCCGCCCGGTACGGGGAGCTGTCCGACACGGTCGCGGATCCCGCACCGGGGACGGTCGTGGTGTGCGTCGACGCGGAGCCGGTGAACGGGGAGGATGTCCCCGCGCGGACCCGCCGGGTGCTGGAGTCGGTGCTCGCCCTGCTCCAGGGGTGGCTCCGGGACGACCGGTCCGACGGGGCCCGGCTGACGGTGGTCACGACCGGTGCGACGGCCGCCCACCCCGGTGAGCCCGTCCCGGACCTCGCGGCGGCCGCCGTCTGGGGCCTGGTGCGCTCGGCACAGTCGGAGCACCCCGGCCGCTTCGCGCTCGTCGACATCGACGGGCAGGACTCCTCGCTCACCCGCTGGGTGTCGGTGCTGGCCTCGTCCGAGGCTCAACTGGCCGTCCGGGAGGGGGTGGTGCTCGCGCCCAGGCTGGTCCGGGCCACCCCGCCGACGGTCGGCGCGACCTCGCTCGACCCGGCCGGCACCGTCCTGGTCACCGGGGCCACCGGCGGTCTGGGCGCCCTGGTCGCGCGGCACCTGGTGACGGCCCACGGCGTCCGCCGACTCCTGCTGCTCTCACGTCGCGGAAGCGACGCGCCCGACGCGGCCGGGCTGCTCGGCGAACTCGCCGACCTGGGCGCCGAGGCCACGCTGGTGGCCTGCGACCTCGCCGACCGGGCGGCGCTGGCCGCCGCCCTGGCCCGCGTTCCGCAGGCGCACCCGCTGACCGCCGTGATCCACACCGCCGGGATCGTCGACGACGGCGTCATCGAGACCCTGACGGCCGGACAACTGGACCGGTCGCTGCGCCCGAAGGCCGACGGAGCGTTCCACCTGCACGAGCTCACCCGGGAGGCCGGTCTCGCCGCCTTCGTGCTCTTCTCCTCGGGCGCCACCACCTTCGGTGGGCCGGGGCAGGGCAACTACGCCGCCGCCAACGCCTTCCTCGACGGCCTCGCCCAGCACCGCCGCGCCCACGGGCTGCCGGCGATCTCGCTCGCCTGGGGTCTGTGGGCGGGCGCGCGGGGCATGGGCGGCCGTCTGGGCGAGGCCGACCTCGCCCGCTGGGCGCGGACCGGCGCCGTGGCGATGCCGCCGGAGGAGGCGCTGGGCCTGTTCGACCTCGCGCTCGGCGCGCCCGACGCGACGCTCGTCCCCGCGCACCTCGATCTCGCGGCGCTGCGCTCCCGGGCGGCCGTGCTGCCCGCGCTGTTCGGCGATCTGCTGGGCGCGACGACGCGCCGTCCGGTCCCGGGGCCGCCCTCCCTGGCCGGCCGGCTCACCGCGATGCCGGCGGCCGAGCGCGAGCAGGCGGTGCTCGACCTCGTCCGGGCCGAGGCCGCGGGAGCGCTCGGGCACCGCAACGCCGACCCGGTGCACGCGACCCGCGCGTTCAAGGAGATCGGCTTCGACTCGCTGACCGGCGTCGAACTGCGCAACCGGCTCAACGCCGTCACGGGCCTGCGGCTGCCGTCGACCCTGGTCTTCGACTACCCCACCCCGGTCCGGCTCGCGGGCCACCTCCTGGGCCTGCTGGTGGACGGGGCCGCTCCGCCGGCCGACGCGGTGGCGCTGCCCGCCGCCCGCGGGGCGTCCGCCGCGGTCACCGGCGAGGACCCGGTCGTGATCGTCGGGATGGGCTGCCGGTTCCCCGGCGGGGTCGGGTCGCCGCAGGAACTCTGGGACCTGGTGGCCGCCGGCGGCGACGCCGTCGGCGCGTTCCCGCAGGACCGGGGCTGGGACGTGGCCTCGCTGTTCGACCCCGATCCGGACCGGCCCGGGAAGAGCTACGCCCGCACCGGCGGATTCCTGGCCGGGGTGGCCGGGTTCGACGCGGAGTTCTTCGGGATCTCGCCGCGCGAGGCGCTGGCGATGGACCCGCAGCAGCGGCTGCTCCTGGAGACCTCCTGGGAGGCGATCGAGCGCGCCGGGATCGACCCGGTCTCGCTGCGCGGCAGCCGGACCGGGATCTTCGCCGGCGTGATCGACAACGACTACGGATCCCGGCTCGACCACGTGCCGGACGAGGTCGAGGGGTACGTCGGCTACGGCAGTGCCAACAGCATCGCGTCCGGTCGGGTCGCCTACGCGCTGGGTCTGGAGGGGCCGGCGGTCAGCATCGACACGGCGTGCTCGTCCTCGCTGGTCGCGCTGCACCTGGCGGCGAACGCGCTGCGGTCGGGGGAGTGCGACCTGGCGCTGGCCGGCGGGGTGACGGTGATGTCGACACCCGAGTTCTTCGTCGAGTTCTCGCGCCAGCGCGGGCTCTCGCGCGACGGCCGCTGCAAGGCGTTCTCGGCCGCCGCCGACGGTATGGGCGCCGGCGAGGGCGTCGGGCTGCTGCTGCTGGAGCGGCTCTCGGACGCGCGCCGCAACGGGCACCACGTGCTCGCCATGGTGCGCGGCTCCGCGATGAACCAGGACGGCGCGTCGAACGGCCTGTCGGCCCCTAACGGCCCGGCGCAGCAGCGGGTGATCCGGCAGGCGCTGGCGAACGCGGGTGTGTCGGCGGTCGACGTGGACGCGGTCGAGGCGCACGGGACGGGCACGACGCTGGGTGACCCGATCGAGGCGCAGGCGTTGCTGGCGACGTACGGGCAGGGGCGCTCCGAGGGCCGGCCGTTGTGGCTGGGGTCGGTGAAGTCGAACATCGGCCATGCCCAGGCGGCGGCGGGTGTCGCGGGCGTGATCAAGATGGTGATGGCCATGCGCAAGGGCGTGCTGCCGAGGACGCTGCACGTGGACGCGCCCTCGCCGCACGTCGACTGGTCCACGGGGCAGGTCGAGTTGCTGACGACCGATGTGCCGTGGTCCGCGGGCGACCGGGTGCGGCGGGCGGGTGTGTCGTCGTTCGGGATCAGCGGGACCAATGTGCACGTCGTGCTGGAGGAGGCGCCCGTGCCCGGGTCCGCGTCCGAGCCTGTTCCCGCGCCCGATGGTGTGGGCGGGGTGGTGCCGTGGCCGCTGTCGGCGCGGTCGGGTCCGGCGCTGCGGGAGCAGGCCGGGCGGCTGCGGGCGTGGGCGCTGGCCCACCCCGGCATCGAACCGGCCGAGGTGGGCCGGGAGTTGGTGGTCGGCCGGACGCTCTTCGACCACCGTGCGGTGGTGCGGGGGCGGGACATCGGTGAGCTGGTGGCCGGGCTGGACGAGGTGGCGGCGGGGGAGTCGGTGCCCGTCGGTGCGGTCGGTGGTCCGGTGTTCGTGTTCCCGGGGCAGGGGTCGCAGTGGGCGGGGATGGCGGCCGAACTGCTGGAGTCCGTACCGGTGTTCGCGGCGGTGGTGGCGGAGTGCGCGGCGGTGATGGATCCGTTGACGGATTGGTCCCTCCTGGAGGTGTTGCGGGATCCGTCGGGCGGGTTGCTGGACCGGGTGGATGTGGTGCAGCCGGCGCTGTTCGCGGTGATGGTGGGCCTGGCCCGCTGGTGGGAGTCCTGTGGGGTGCGTCCGGCGGCTGTGATCGGGCATTCGCAGGGGGAGATCGCGGCGGCGCATGTGGCGGGCTTCGTGTCGTTGGCGGACGCGGCGCGGGTGGTGGTGCTGCGCAGCCGTGCGTTGCGGCGGGTGTCCTCGGTCGGTGGCGGGATGCTCTCCGTCGGGGTCGGCGCCGAGCGGGCGGCCGAACTCGTCGCGGGGGACGCCAGGTTGTCACTGGCGGCGGTGAACGGGCCCACCAGCGTCGTGCTGTCGGGTGATGTGGCGGCGTTGTCGGAGGTCGTCGCCGGGTGCGAGGCGGAGGGAGTGCGGGCGCGCTGGATCCCCGTCGACTACGCCTCGCATTCGGCGCACATGGACGCGGTGCGGGGTGAGGTGGAGGCGCTGTCGGCGGCGGTCGAGGCGCTGCCGGGCCGGGTGGCGATGTACTCGACGGTGACCGGTGGGGCGGTCAACGACCATGGGGTGTTGGCCGGTTCGTACTGGTTCGACAATCTGCGCGGTACGGTGCGGCTGGACACGGCGGTGCGGGCGGCGGTCGCGGACGGGCACACGGTGTTCGTGGAGTGCAGCCCGCACCCCGGACTGGTCGTCCCGGTCGGTGACCTCGTGGAGGACCACGGCACGGTCCTGGAGACACTGCGTCGCGGCGAGGGCGGCCCGGAGCGGCTGGTGACGGCGCTGTCCGCCGCCTTCGTCCAGGGGCTTCCCGTGGACTGGCCCGCGCTGCTGCCCGAGGCCGGCGGTCGCCGCCACTTCGACCTGCCCACCTACGCCTTCCAGCACCGCCGGTACTGGCTCGACCAGGGCGTGCGGACGGGCGACCCGGTCGGCCTCGGCCTGACGTCCGCCGGCCACCCCCTGCTGGGCGCGGCGGTGACGTCGGCGCACGACGGCAGCGTGCTGTTCACGGGCCGGCTGTCGGCCGCGACGCACACCTGGCTCGCCGATCACGTCGTGCTGGGCGCGGTGATCCTGCCGGGGACGGTCTTCGCCGAGCTGGTCGGGTGGGCCGGTGGCGAGGCCGGGACGCCGACGGTCGGGGAACTGACCCTGCACACCCCCTTGGTCCTGCCGGCCACGGACGCCGTCCGCCTTCAGGTCGTGGTGGGCGCCCCCGACGCGGCCGGGGCCCGGGAGGTGAGCGTCCATTCGCGGCCCGAGGCGGCCGACGCCGACGAGCCGTGGACTCGGCACGCCACCGGCTCACTCACCCCGGACGCCCTGGACGCCCGGATGGGCGAGGTCGATCCGGAGTGGGCGAGCTGGCCGCCGGCAGGGGCGGTGCCCCTGGAGGTGGACGGCTTCTACGAGCGGCTGGTCGCCTCCGGTGTCGACTACGGCCCGGCCTTCCGGGGTATGCGCGCGGCGTGGCGGCGCGGCGACGAACTGTTCGCCGAGGTGGCCCTCGACGCCGGCCACGAGCGCGCGGCGGCCCGCTTCGCCGTGCACCCGGCCCTGCTCGACGCCGCGATCCAGACCCTGCGGGTGGACGCGGTCGCGGCGGGCGCCGAGGACGTGCGGGTGGCCTTCGCGTGGCAGGGCGTCCGGTTCTCGGCCGACGCCGGCCCGACCGGCCTGCGGGTGCGCATCGCTCCGGCCGGCGAGGACGCGGTGTCGCTGCGGGTCGCGGACGGCGCGGGCCGGACGGTGGCGGTCGTCGACGCGCTCACCGTGCGTCCGGTCTCGGCGGAGCAGCTGCGCGCGGCCGGCGGGGTGCACCGCGACTCGCTCTTCCGGACGCGGTGGAGCCCCTTCGAACCCCCTGCCCCCGTCTCCGCCCCCGCCACGGGCGCCGGGCGCCTGGTCCTGCTCGGCGAGCGGGCCCCGGCCGGGCTGGAGTTCGCCGGCCGGTACGCGAGCGCGGAGGCGCTGGGGGCCGCCGTCGCGGCGGGTGAACCGGTGCCCGACCTCGCCGTGCTCTACGCGGCCGACACCGATCCGGCCCCGGCCGCTCCCGACCCCTCCGGTGCGGACCCCTTCGGTGCGGACCTGCTGCGCCGGACGGTCCGGGCGACGGCCGAGGTGCTGGCGCAGGTCGCGGCCTGGGTGGAGGAGCCCCGGCTCGCCTCGGCCCGACTGGTGGTGATCACCGGGCGGTCGGTGGCCGTCGACGGCGACGACCACGCGCCTGATCCGGCCCGGGCCGCGGTGTGGGGCGCGGTGCGCGCCTTCCAGAACGAACTCCCGAACCGGGTCGTCCTGGTGGATGCCGACCTCGACGAGGACGGGGCCTCGGCGGCCCTCCTGCCGGCGCTGTCCTCGGCCGGGGAGCCGTGCCTGGCCGTGCGTGCCGGGCGGGCCCTCGTCCCAACCCTGGTCAGGGTGGGACCGGCCGACCGGTCGGCGGCGGGCGCGGCCGGTCTCCGGTCGGCGGCCCACGGCACGGTGCTGGTCACCGGTGCCGACGGGGCGCTCGCCGGGGTGGTGGCCGGGCACCTGGTCGCCGCCCACGGAGTCCGGCGGCTCGTCCTGCTGCCCGGCGGCGGCCGGGACACCGGAGCCGCGGGGAAGCTGGCGGGCCGGCTGACCGAAGCGGGTGCCGAGGTCGAGGTGGCCGCATGGACGGCGGGGGACCGGGAGGGGCTGCGCGAGCTGCTCGACGCGATCACCGCCGAGCACCCGTTGGCCGGCGTCCTGCACGCGGCCGACGCGGCCGACGCGGTCGCCCTCGGAGCCGGCCCCGAAGCCGAAGCCGAAGCCGACGACGAGGACCGGGCCGGTGATGGCCCGGCCGCGAGTCCGGAACCGCCGACGCCGACGAGCCGGGAACTCCTCCGGCACGCACTGGAGGTGAAGGCCGGCACCGCCTGGGCGCTCCACGAGTTCACCGCCGAGCATGAGTTGGCGTTCTTCGTGACCTTCTCCTCGGCGGGCGACCTCCCGGGTGCCGCCGGCCATGCCGGTACCGCCGCGGCCGACGCGTTCGTCGACGCCCTGGCCGCCCACCGGCACACGCTCGGGCTCCCGGCCGTCTCGCTCGGCTGGGGGCCGGCCGTCGGCCGGTCCGGCCCGGACGGCGAACTCCCGCCCGGCCTGGTGGAGTTGCCGGAGTCGGAGGCGCTCGCGCTGTTCGACGCGGCGCTGGGCCTCACCGCCCCGGCGCCCGTCCTGGCCCGGATCGACCGGGCGGCCCTGCGGGCGAACCCGGACGCGGCGCGCGGACCGCTCCGCGACCTGGTCCGCGAAGGGGCCGCGGGCGCGGGCGCGAGCGGGGCCGAAGCCCCGGACGCCCAGGGGGCCGAGGCGCTCCTGCGCCGACTGGCCGCGCTGTCCGAGGAGGAGCGCGAGCGTGAACTGCTCGCGCTCGTGCGGACCCAGGCGGCGTCGGTCCTCGGCCACCCGGGGACCGACGAGCTCGGCCCCGAGCGGGCGTTCAAGGACGTCGGGTTCGACTCCCTGATGGCGGTCGAACTGCGAAACCGCCTGATGCGCGGAACGGGCGTGCAGCTTCGCTCGACGCTCGTCTTCGACTACCCGAACCCGCTGAGCCTCGCCCGTCACGTCCTGGACCGCATCGCGCAGGCGTCCTCGGCGGCAACCCCGATGCTGGCGGACCTGGACCGCCTGCACGAGACCCTCCCCACGGCCCTGGCCGAGGACGGTGTCCGCGACCGGATCGCCGAACGCCTGCGCGCGCTCCTGGCGTTGTGCGAGGAGACGGACGATGCGCGCTCGGACGACGAGGACAGCCCGGACGACCTCGACTCCGCCAGCGACGACGAGCTGTTCTCGCTCGTCGACCAGGGGTTCGAGTGATGAGACAGCACCGCCAGCCCAGCGACAGCGACCGTTCGATCGAGGAGTCGAAGTAGACGTGGCCGAGTCGGAAGAGAAGCTCCGGGCGTATCTCAAGCGAGCGGTCGCCGACGCGCGCGACGCGCATCGCCGCGTACGGGAGCTGGAGGACAAGGGCCGCGAACCCATCGCGATCGTCGGCATGGCCTGCCGCTTCCCCGGCGGGCTGGCGACACCGGAGCAGCTGTGGCGCTTCGTCGAGGCCGGCGGCGACGCGGTCGGGCCCTTCCCGGCGGATCGCGGCTGGGACCTCGACGCGCTCTACCACCCGGACCCCGACAACCCCGGCACGGCGTACGTCCGCGAGGGCGGATTCCTCTACGACGCCGCCGACTTCGACGCCGGGTTCTTCGGGATCTCACCCCGCGAGGCCACCGCGATGGACCCCCAGCAACGACTGCTGCTGGAGACCTCGTGGGAGGCGTTCGAGTACGGCGGCATCGACCCGACCTCGCTGCGCGGCACCCGCACCGGCGTCTACACCGGGATCAACTGGCTCGACTACACCACCGTCCTGGCCAGGACGGCCAAGGGGCGTGACGGCACGCTCGGGATGGCCAACGCCGCCAGCCTGCTGGCCGGCCGCATCGCCTACACCCTCGGCCTGGAGGGGCCGGCGGTGACCGTGGACACGGCCTGCTCCTCGGCGCTGGTCGCGCTGCACCTCGCGGTCAACGCGCTGCGGTCGGGTGAGTGCGACCTGGCGCTGGCGGGCGGGGCGACCGTGATGTCCACCCCGGAGACGTTCGTTAACTTCAGCCGCCAGCGCGGGCTCCCGCCGGACGGTCGCTGCAAGCCGTTCGCCGCGGCGGCCGACGGCTTCGGCCCGGCCGACGGCGCGGGCCTGTTCGTGGTCGAGCGGCTGTCGGACGCCCGGCGCAACGGTCACCCCGTGCTCGCCGTGGTCCGGGGCAGCGCGGTCAACCAGGACGGCGCGTCCAACGGGATCACCGCGCCGAACGGGCCCTCCCAGGAGCGGGTGATCCGGCAGGCACTGGCGAGCGCCGGCCTGGCGACGACCGATGTCGACGCGGTCGAGGCGCACGGCACCGGGACGCCGCTGGGTGACCCGATCGAGGCGCACGCGCTGCTGGCCACCTATGGGCAGGGGCGTTCGGCGGACCGGCCGTTGTGGTTGGGGTCGGTGAAGTCGAACATCGGTCACACCCAGGCCGCGGCCGGTGTGGCGGGCATCATGAAGATGGTCATGGCGCTGCGGCACGACCTGCTGCCCAGGACCCTGCACGTCGACGCGCCCTCGTCACAGATCGACTGGGACTCCGGGGACGTCCGGCTGCTGACCGAGCCGGTGGCGTGGCCGCGCGCCGAGCGCCCGCGCCGTTTCGGCGTCTCCTCGTTCGGCGCGAGCGGGACCAACGCGCATGTCGTGCTGGAGGAGGCACCCGAGCCCGAGCCCGAGCCCGAGTCCGAGCCCGAGTCGGGCGGCGTGGTCGTCGGTGGGCTCGCGGGTGTGGGTGGTGTGGTGCCGTGGGTGGTGTCGGCGCGGTCGGGTGCGGCGTTGCGGGCGCAGGCGGGGCGGTTGGGGGCGTGGGCGCTGGCGCGTCCGGACGCGGATCCGGTGGCGGTGGGGCGGGAGTTGGCGGTGGGCCGGGCGGTGCTCGATCACCGTGCGGTGGTGCGTGGGCGGGATCTGGGTGAGCTCGCTGCCGGTCTGGCCGAGGTGGCGGTCGCGGATTCGGCGGGTGTGCGGGTTCCGGGTGTCGGTCCGGTGTTCGTGTTCCCGGGGCAGGGGTCGCAGTGGGCGGGGATGGCGGCCGAACTGCTGGAGTCCGTACCGGTGTTCGCGGCCGCGATCGCCGAGTGTGCGGCGGTGATGGATCCGTTGACGGATTGGTCGCTCCAGGAGGTGTTGCGGGATCCGTCGGGCGGGTTGCTGGACCGGGTGGATGTGGTGCAGCCGGCGCTGTTCGCGGTGATGGTGGGTCTGGCGCGGTGGTGGGAGTCGTGTGGGGTGCGTCCGGCGGCTGTGATCGGGCATTCGCAGGGGGAGATCGCGGCGGCGTATGTGGCGGGCTTCGTGTCGTTGGCGGACGCGGCGCGGGTGGTGGTGTTGCGCAGTCGTGCGTTGCGGCGGGTGTCCTCGGTCGGTGGCGGGATGCTGTCGGTGGGGGTCGGCGCCGATCGGGCGGCCGAACTCGTCGCGGGGGACGGCAGGTTGTCGTTGGCGGCGGTGAACGGGCCGTCGAGTGTGGTGCTGTCGGGTGATGTGGCGGCGTTGTCGGAGGTCGTCGCGGGGTGCGAGGCGGAGGGGGTGCGGGCGCGCTGGATCCCCGTCGACTACGCCTCGCATTCGGCGCACATGGACGCGGTGCGGGGTGAGGTGGAGGCGTTGTCGGTGGCGGTCGAGGCGCTGCCGGGCCGGGTGGCGATGTACTCGACGGTGACCGGCGAGGCGGTCAACGACCATGGGACGCTCGCGGGTTCGTACTGGTTCGACAATCTGCGCGGCACGGTGCGGCTGGACACGGCGGTGCGGGCGGCGCTGGCCGACGGGCACACGGTGTTCGTCGAGTGCAGCCCGCACCCCGGACTGGTCGTCCCGGTCGGTGACCTCGTGGAGGACCACGGCACGGTCCTGGAGACACTGCGCCGCGGCGAGGGCGGCCCGGAGCGGCTGGTGACGGCGCTGTCCGCCGCCTTCGTCCAGGGGCTTCCCGTGGACTGGCCCGCGCTGCTGCCGGCCGGTGCCGGCCGCCCCCTCGACCTGCCCACCTACGCCTTCCAACGTCAGCGCTACTGGGCCGAGGCCGAGCCCTCCGCCGGGGCGGGCGTCGGCTGGGGCCAGTCCGCGGTGGACCACGCCGTGCTGGGCGCCGCCGTCGACCTCGCCGGCGCGTCCGGGACGGTCTTCACCGGGCGCCTCTCCGTGCCCACCCACCCGTGGCTCGCCGACCACGCCGTCCTCGGCACGGTGATCGTCCCGGGCACGGCGTTCCTCGAACTCGCCCTGCGGGCGGGCGGCGAGGTCGACTGCCCGGTCCTGGACGAACTGACCCTGCACACCCCGCTGGTCCTGTCCGACACCGAGGGGGTCCGGCTCCAGGTCACCGTCGAGGACCCGGACGACACCGGGGCCCGGGTGATCGGCATCCACTCGCGTGCCGAGGACGCCCCCGCCGACCGGCCGTGGACCCGGCACGCCTCGGGCCTGCTCACGGCGACCCCGGCCGATGAGGCCGGAGCGCCGGTGGAGCCGCCGGCCGCCGGCACCGAGCAGTGGCCCCCGCCGGGCGCCGAGCCGGTGGACGCGGACGACGTCTACGAGCGCTCGGCGGCCGCCGGCTTCGACTACGGCCCGCTGTTCCAGGGGCTGCGGCTGGTCTGGCGGCGCGGCACCGAGCTGTTCGCCGAGGTCGAGCTCCCCGAGGAGGCGGCCGCCGACGCGGACCGCTTCGGCCTGCACCCGGCCCTGCTGGACGCCGCGATGCACCCGATGCTGATCCGGGACGACGCGGACGGGCCGGTCTCGGCCGGTCTGCCGTTCAGCTGGACGGGCGTGCGGCTGGAGACCCGCGGTGCCCGCGCCCTGCGCGTGCGGCTGGTGACGGGCGAGGGCGGCGCGGTCGCGCTGCGCGCCCACGACGAGGCCGGTCGGCCGGTCGTGTCCATCGGCTCGGTGGTGGTCCGGCCGGTCTCCGCCGATCAGTTGCGGTCGGCCGAGGCCTCGTCCGGCGACTCGCTGTTCGACCTGCGGTGGGCGGAACGGGACGGCGCGGCGGACACCGCCGGCGAGCCGGACCAGGGCGCGGACCCGGACGCGACCGTGACACCCACGGCGGCCTGGGCCGTCCTCGGGACACCCGAGGCGGCCGACCCGCTCACCCTCCTGGACGAAGGCGCCCACACCGCTGACGCGGAAACCGACACCACCACCCCGCCCCCCGCCACCGTCCTCGTCCGGGTGGAGCCCGCCGAGGGGCCGGAGCAGACCCGCGTGCACGACACCGTGGCGCGCGTCCTCGACCTCGTCCAGCGCTGGCTGGCCGACCCGCGCACCGCCGACGCGCGGCTGGTCCTCGTGACGTCGCACGCCGTCGCGGCCGACGACACCGAGGAGATCCACGACCTCGCGGCCGCCGCCGTCTGGGGCCTGGTGCGGTCCGCGCAGGCCGAACACCCCGGCCGCTTCGTGCTGGTGGACACCGACGCCGAGTCGTCCGAGCACGCGATCCTCGCGCACGCGGTCTCGGGCGACGCCCAGCTCGCCGTCCGGCGCGGGGCCGCCCTGCTGCCGCGCCTGGTGCGGGCCGCGGCGGCGGGCCGCCCCGCCGACGGCACCGGCCTCGTGCCCGCCGCCGACGGGACGGTACTGATCACCGGCGGCACCGGGACGCTCGGCGCCCTGCTGGCCCGCCACCTGGTCGTCGCGCGCGGCGCCCGCCGGCTGGTGCTGCTCAGCCGGCGCGGCGCGGCCGCCCCGGGGGCGGCCGAACTGGTCGCGGAGCTGTCCGTGCTCGGTGCGCGGGTGCGGGTGGAGGCCTGCGACGCCGCCGACCGGGAGGCCCTCGCCCGGGTGCTCGCCGCGATCCCCGCCGAGCACCCGCTGACCGCCGTGGTGCACGCGGCCGGTGTCCTGGACGACGGTGTCGTCCAGGCGTTGACCCCCGACCGGCTGGCGGCCGTGCTGCGCCCCAAGGTCGACGCCGCGTGGAACCTGCACGAGGCCACCCGCGGGCTCGACCTGGACGCGTTCGTGCTGTTCTCGTCGGCGGCCGGCGTCATCGGCAACCCCGGGCAGGGCAACTACGCCGCCGCCAACGCCTTCCTCGACGCGCTCGCCCGGCACCGCCGGGCGCACGGCCTGGCCGCGACCTCGATCGCCTGGGGCTGGTGGGCCGAGGGCAGCGAGATGACCGCCGGGCTCGGCGCCGCCGACCGGCAGCGGATGACCCGGCTGGGCGTCCTGCCGCTCTCGGCCGAGCAGGGCTGCGCCCTGTTCGACGCCGCGGTCGACCGGGCCGAGCCGATGCTCACGGCCGTGCGGATGGACCTCGCCGTGCTGCGCCGGGCCGGCGCCGACACGGTGCCCGCGCTGCTGCGCGACCTCGCCCGCGGTCCGCGCCGCAGGGGTGCGGCGGGCGACGCGCGGACGCGGCCGGGCGCACTGGCCGGCCGGTTGGCCGGTCTCCCGGCCGCCGAGCGCCGGCTGACGGTCGTGCGCACGGTGTGCACGCACGCGGCCGCCGTGCTCGGGCACGCGGGAGCGGACGGCATCGAGGAGACCCGTGCGTTCCGGGACCTCGGCTTCGACTCGCTCACCGGGCTCGAACTGCGCAACCGGTTGAGCGCCGCCACCGGCCTGCGCCTGCCCGCGACGCTGGTCTTCGACTACCCGAACCCGCTGCTGCTCGCCGGCTACCTGGACGAGCGGCTCGCGGAGACCGTGTCGGGCGTAGCCCCGGCGGCCCGGACCACCGCCGTGGCCGTGCCGGTGGCCACCGACGAGCCGATCGCGATCGTCGGCATGGGCTGCCGCCTCCCGGGCGGCGTCACCTCCCCGCAGCAGCTGTGGGACCTGGTGGCCGGCGGTGTCGACGCGCTCACCGACTTCCCGACCGACCGCGGCTGGGACACCGACCGGATCTTCGACCTGGACCCGTCCCGGCCGGGCAGCACCTATGTGCGGACCGGCGGCTTCGTCCCCGACGCGGCCGACTTCGACCCCGCGTTCTTCGGGATCTCGCCGCGTGAGGCGCTGGCGATGGACCCGCAGCAGCGGCTGCTGCTGGAGACCTCCTGGGAGACGATCGAGCACGCGGGCATCGACCCGGAGTCGCTGCGCGGCAGCCGGACCGGGGTCTTCGCGGGCGCGATCTACTACGACTACGCCACCCGTTTGAACCACGTGCCGGACGAGTTGGAGGGCTACCTCGGCAACGGCAACGTGGGGAGCGTCGCGTCGGGCCGGGTCGCGTACTCGCTGGGCCTGGAGGGTCCGGCCGTCACCGTCGACACGGCGTGCTCCTCGTCGCTGGTCGCGCTGCACCTCGCCGTGCAGGCGCTGCGGGCCGGCGAGTGCGACCTCGCGCTCGCGGGCGGCGTCACCGTGATGTCGACGCCGGCTGTGTTCGTGGACTTCTCGCGTCAGCGCGGGCTGGCGTCGGACGGCCGCTGCAAGTCGTTCGCGGCCGCCGCCGACGGCACCGGGTGGGGCGAGGGCGTCGGCCTCGTCCTGGTCGAGCGGCTGTCGGACGCGGTGCGCAACGGACACCAGGTGCTCGCCGTGGTGCGCGGCTCCGCCGTCAACCAGGACGGCGCGTCGAACGGCCTCACCGCCCCGAACGGGCCCTCGCAGCAGCGGGTGATCCGGCGGGCACTGGCCACCGCGGGCCTGGTCCCGGCGGAGGTGGACGCGGTCGAGGCGCACGGGACGGGGACGACGCTGGGTGACCCGATCGAGGCGCAGGCGCTGCTGGCGACGTACGGGCAGGGCCGCGCCGAGGACCGGCCGTTGTGGCTGGGGTCGGTGAAGTCCAACATCGGTCACACCCAGGCCGCGGCGGGTGTCGCGGGCGTCATCAAGATGGTGATGGCCATGCGGCACGGCGTGCTGCCGAGGACGCTGCACGTGGACGCGCCCTCGCCGCACGTCGACTGGGCGAGCGGAGCCGTCGAGCTGCTCGCCGAGGCGCGGGCCTGGCCCGAGCTGGACCGGCCGCGCCGGGCGGGTGTGTCCTCGTTCGGGATCAGTGGCACCAACGCGCACGTCATCCTCGAACAGGCGCCGGCCGCCACCGGCGGGGACACGGCACCGACAGCACCGGACGAGGACCGGCTGCTGCCCTGGGTGGTCTCGGCGCGCACCGCGACCGGGCTGCGGGCCCAGGCGGCCCGCCTGCGGGACTGGGCCCTCGCCCACCCGGACCTCCGACCGGCCGACGCGGTGGCCGAACTGGCCTCGGGGCGTGCGGCGATGGAGCACCGTGCGGTGGTGCTGGGCCGGGACGTCGCGGAGCTGACGGCCGCCCTGGCGGCGGTCGCGGACGGCGGACCGGACCCGGCGGACGCGGTGTCCGGTGCGGTGGTGCGCGGCGCCGTGAAGTACGCGGTGGTGTTCGCGGGGCAGGGTGGGCGGGTGCGGGGGATCGGTCGTGTGTTGTATGCGGCGTTCCCGGTGTTCGCGGCGG
>NZ_JBIVVS010000022.1:0-149324 GCF_044768625.1 Kitasatospora sp. NPDC091207 | reverse complement strand
GTTGACTTTTGGCACGCTGTTGAGTTCTCAAGGAACGGACACTTCCTTCGGACCGCCTTCCAGCGGGCCCTCCGGGCGCTTCGTTCTTTCGTGTTTGAAGCTTATCAGACGTTTTCCACTCCGTTTTCCGGAGTTTCATTCAGCCGACTCGCATTCCGCCGCCCCTCTCGGTGCGACTCCGGAACTGTACGGGGACCGGCCCGCCACATGCAAATCGCCCCCGCCCGGGGATCCGGACGGGGGCGATCGGCGAGCAGTCGGCCTGTTCAGCGGACCTCGGTGATCTCCGGACCGCGGGCGAACGGGTCGAGCGCGGTGCCACCGAAGCGGTTGCTGTCGCCCTCGCCGGCAGCGGCGGCTGCCCCGCCACCGTCGGCCACCATCTGCGCGTCCTCGGGGAGCTTCAGCACGATCGGGTCGCGCGGAGCCATCGGGCTCTCGCCACGAACGACGACCGTCTGCTGGAAGACCTGCTCCAGGATTCCGGCCATCTCCGGCTGCACCGCGGCCTGGCCCGAGATCACACCGCGCAGGAACCAGCGCGGCCCGTCGCAGCCGACGAAGCGCACCAGCTGGACACCCTGCGTACCGTCCGGCAGCTGTACGGGGACCTGGGCCCGGAGGTGCCAGCCGAGCGGGCCCTCCTCCTCCTCGATGAGGCCGCCCTGCGAGGTGATGCCGTTGGCGATCTCCTCACGGACCTCGCCCCAGATGCCCTCGGACTTGGGAGCCGCGAAGGCCTGCAGCTGGATGGCGCTGTTGCCGAGGACCAGCGTCGCGGCCACGATCGCGTCACCGGCCACCTCGACGCGCAGTTCCATGCCCTCGACACCGGGGACCAGCAGGCCCCCCAGGTCGACCCGGCCTTCCTCCGGCTGCTCCAGCTCGGAGTGGTCCCACGGACCGTCCGGGCGCGGAGCCGGCGGCAGGCCGACCCGCTCCACCGGGTCCAGCTCGGTCACGTTCTCGCTCTCGGCGGAACCTTCGACGTCATCGGCCGTCTCGTCGGCGCTGATGGCGTCGTCGGCGAGCTGCTCGACAGCGTCCTCGCTCTTCTGGCGACGACGGAACACGGTCACTGTCCTTCCCGGTCCAAGACCGATGCGAATACCTGCTCGGCTTCCTGCGAGGCCGCGGGCAGCCTAGACCGCTGCGTGGCCACCGGTCGACCCGAACCCGCCCTCGGCTCGTGCCGACCCGGGCAGTTCGGCCACCTCGTGGAAGCGGGCCTTCTCGACCTGCTGGATGACCAGCTGGGCGATCCGATCCCCTCGGCGGAAGTTGACGGCTTCGCGCGGGTCCAAGTTGACGACGATCACCTTGATCTCTCCACGGTACCCGGCATCGACCGTCCCTGGGGCGTTCACCAGAGCAACTCCGCAACGAGCTGCGAGCCCGGAGCGCGGGTGGACGAACGCCGCGTAGCCGTCCGGCAGCGCGATGGCGATGCCGGTGGGCAGGACGACCCGCTCACCGGGGGCCAGCTCGGCGTCGACGGTGGTCCGCAGGTCGGCGCCCGCGTCGCCGGGCTGCGCGTACGCGGGCAGCGGCAGCTCGGTGTCGATTCGCCTGATCAGGACGTCTACCGGCGGGCGGGGGGTGGTGCTCAAGGGTTCACCTCAAAGGCTCGGGCGCGCTTCATCAGATCCGGGTCGTCGAGGACCTTCCCGATGTCCTCGGGACGACCGTGCTGGGTGAAGTGTTCCAGCTTCACCTCGATGAAGAGTGCCTGGGCGCGGACGGCGACCGGTCCGTCGGGGCCGCCGATGCGCGCCTCGCCGGCGCTGTAGATCTTCCGGCCGTGCACACCGGTGACCCACGCGCGCAGGTGCAGCACCGAGTCGACCGGTACCGGGCAGAGGAAGTCGGTCTCCAGCCGGCCGGTGACGGCGGGGGCGTGCAGCAGCCAGTTCAGCGTGCCGAGCGTCTCGTCCATCGCCGTGGTCAGCAGCCCGCCGTGGGCGAGGCCGGGGCCGCCCTGGTGGGCGGAGCGGACGGTGAACTCGGCGGTGACGTCCAGCCCGTGGCCCGCCACCGCGTCGATCTGCAGGCCGCCCGGGTGCTGCGGGCCGCAGCCGAAACAGTGCTCGTAGTGCGAGCCGAGCCGGGTGCCCGGGGCCGGGGCCTGCGGAGCGCGCGGGGGCAGGACGGCACCCGGCGGGGGCGTGGTCGGCGACAGCGGCGGGGTCGGCGCCGGCTGGGCGGACGGGGAGGCGGGTGCTACGGAACCGGTCACGGTGCCCAACCCTACCGACCGGTAGGCGGGGCGGGCCCGGGGGTGCCGTCCCGGGCCGCCCGTAACGGCGACCACAATGGGGGCATGTACGACGAACGCCTCACCGTGCCGCGCTCCTGGTGGTTGCTCCCGGTCGCGATCGGGCTCACGCTCGCGATGATCCTGCTGCGTCTCAGCGCGGTGGGCGCGCTGGTCGGGCTGGTGGTCGGCATCGCCGCCGGCGCGGCCGCGATCAGCAGCTACGGCTCCGCCCGGATCCGCGTGGTGCAGGGCTCCCTGGTGGCCGGCCAGGCCCGGATCCCGGTCGACGCCCTGGGCGCCGCGCACCCGCTCAGCCCCGCCGAGGCGGTGGCCTGGCGCGGCCCGAAGTCCGACCCGCGGGCCTTCATGCTGCTGCGCAGCTACGTCCCGACCGCCCTGCGCGTCGAGGTCACCGACCCGGCCGACCCGACGCCGTACCTCTATCTGTCGACCCGCTCGCCGATGAAGCTGGCCGAGGCCCTGGACGAGGCCCGCCGCGGCGCCCGCGCCTGACACCCGGCGCGGCGAATACCCCGACAACGCGGCCGCAACGGCCCGGAAACGGAGAGGGACGGTTCCGCGATGCGGGACCGTCCCAGATTTCTCCGTGCCGCACGAGGTGCTGCCACCCGCGCGGTGCGCGGTACTGCGCCGGTACGACCCGACGCGGTACTGCCAATGCGTCCGCCTGGACGGCCGCCGGTACTGCCGTCCGGCCCCGCTGCCCGGGGCCGGAAGGGGCGGTGTGCCGGTCCCGCGAGGTTCCGCGGGCCCGGGCCCATGGCCGCCCTGATACTCAGGCGCCGCAGTCCCGGCAGATCGGGTTGCCGTTCTTCTCGCTGTACAGCTGGCTGCGGTGGTGCACCAGGAAGCAGCTCATGCAGGTGAACTCGTCGGCCTGGCGCGGCAGCACCCGGACCGAGAGCTCCTCGTTCGAGAGGTCCGCGCCGGGGAGCTCGAGGCCCTCCGCCGCGTCGAACTCGTCGACGTCGACAGAGCTGGTGCTCTTCTCGTTCCGCCGAGCCTTCAGTTCCTCGATGCTGTCCTCATTGAGGTCGTCATCGGTCTTGCGCGGGGTGTCGTAGTCAGTTGCCATTTTTCGCTCTCCCCCTCCGGGTTGTGCGGTGTGTGCGGTATCTCCAGCGCACGTAACGCATGGGGGGTCGGTCTTGTGCCCGACCCGAGGCGGAGATTTTGCCTTACTTCAAGCCCTGTTACTCAATCGACACTCAGCCAGGGGTCCGTTGGGGTGATCCGATCGGGCGCGGGAGGCCTCACGCTGGGCCATCTCGGACCGGCGGCCGGGACCGCTCGGCGGGCACGCTGAGTCATCAGAGGCCTTGCGGCCACTCGGTCGTTCCCTTGCCCACCAGGGGGCTCACCCGATCCGGCCGAGCGATTCCGGCCCCGAACCTCATCACGGACCGCAACCGGAGCACCGTTCACCATGATCACGCTCCGAGACCGCCCCACCCCGCGGAGCGACACGGTGTGACCTTGCTCACGTTCTGAATCTTCCGGGGCAAACCACGGAAAATCCACCCAACAGGAACGGCCGGATCCGTCGCCCGGCGCGCCCCGCGGTTCGTGTCCGGCTCCTACCGGGAGGCCTGGACTACTGGGCGGCCTTCCGCGCGGCCCGGCGGGCCAGCAGCGCCGCCTGCCGCTCGTCGAACTTGGTCGCCTGCGCGTCCAGCCCGCCGAGGAAGACCCCGAGCTCGTCCTGGGCCCGCAGACCGTCCGGGCCCAGTCCGCCGATCTCCATGACCTTGAGGTGGCGCAGCACCGGCTGCAGCACGTCGTCGTGGTGGATGCGCAGGTTGTAGACGCCGCCGATGGCGATCTGGGCGGCGGCCCGCTCGAAGCCGGGGATGCCGTGGCCGGGCATCCGGAAGTCGGTCACCACGTCGGCGATGGCCCGCATGGCCTGGTCGGGGGCGATCTCCAGGGCGGCCTTCAGCAGGTTCCGGTAGAAGACCATGTGCAGGTTCTCGTCGTTGGCGATCTTCGCGAGCAGCTGGTCGCAGAGCGGGTCGCCGGAGGAGTGGCCGGTGTTGCGGTGCGAGATCCGGGTGGCCAGCTCCTGGAAGGCCACGTAGGCGACCGACTGCAGCATGCTGTGCGAGTTGTCGGACTCGAAGCCCTCCGACATGTGGCTCATCCGAGCCCGCTCCAGCTCGTTCGGGTCGACGGCCCGGGTGGCGAGCAGGTAGTCGCGGATGGCTATGCCGTGCCGGCCCTCCTCCGCCGTCCAGCGGTGCACCCAGGTGCCCCAGGCGCCCTCGCGGCCGAACATGGTCGCGATCTCGTGGTGGTAGCTGGGGAGGTTGTCCTCGGTCAGCAGGTTGACCACCAGCGACACCCGGCCGAGCGGGGTCACCTTGGACTGCTCCACCGCCCAGGCCTCACCACCGAGCACGCCGTCGAAGTCGCGGCCCTGACTCCACGGGACGAACTCGTGCGGCATCCAGTCCTTGGCGACCTTCAGGTGGCGGTTGAGCTCGGTCTCCACCACCTCTTCGAGGGCCATGATCAGCCGCGCGTCGGTCCAGGCGCTCGAACCGAGCGAGGCGTTGCGCTGCACGGGGGCGATGGTCACGAGTCTTGCTCCTGATGGACGGGCACGCGCGGGGACGGGCGCGTTGGGCGGGGCACGTCGGGGACGACGAGGTCGACGCACTTACGGTTCCGTAGGTTACGACACCGTAAGTTGCTCGGACCGGAAAAGACAAGCCGCCCCCGCCAGGCCTTATGTCGTCTTGACAGGGCCGGCGGGGGCGGCGGGATTGGTCCGCGCACGGAGCGCGAGCGGTACGGGCGGCGCAGCGGGGGCGTGAGGGGCCTGTGGCGGCCCTCAGGCCCCCGGGATCCGGACCCGCATGGTGAGGCCGCCACCGGAGCGCGGGGTGGCCTCGATGGTGCCTCCGTGCGCCCGGACCACCGAGCGGACGATGGACAGACCCAGACCGACGCCCTTGTCACTGCGGGTGCGGTCGGCGCCCTTGACCCGGCGGAACGGTTCGAAGATGTGCTCCAGTTCGTAGCCGGGCACCACCGGGCCGGTGTTGGACACCACCAGCTCGCCGCCACCGGGCACCTCGGCGGTGCTGATCTCGACCCAGCCGCCGGCGGAGTTGTAGCGCACGGCGTTCTGCAGCAGGTTGAGCGCGATCCGCTCCAGCAGCACGCCGTTGCCCGCGACCTCGGCCGGGTTCAGGGTGGCGCGCAGCTCGACCTCGCGCCGGTCGGCCTCGGCCCGGGTCTGTACCAGGGCCCGGGTGGCGACCTCGGAGAGTTCCACCGGACGGCGGTCGGTGAGTTCGTTGTCGCTGCGGGCGAGCAGCAGCAGGCCCTCCACCAGTTGCTCGCTGCGCTCGTTGGTGGCCAGCAGCGTCTTGCCGAGCTGTTGGAGGTCGGCCGAGGCCGCGGGGTCGGAGAGCTGGACCTCCAGCAGGGTCCGGTTGATCGCCAGCGGGGTGCGCAGCTCGTGCGAGGCGTTGGCGACGAAGCGGCGCTGGGAGTCGAAGGAGCGGTCCAGCCGGTCGAGCATGTCGTCGAAGGTGTCGGCGAGCTCCTTGAGCTCGTCGTCCGGCCCGTCCAGCTCGATCCGCCGGTGCAGGTCGGAGGAGGCCACCTCGCGGGCGGTGCGGGTGATCCGTCCGAGCGGGCGCAGCACCCGGCCGGCCATCGCGTAGCCGGCGGCGAAGGCGATCACGGCGAGGCAGACCAGCACCGTGAGGGCCTTGCGCAGCAAGGTGTTGAGCGCCGAGTTGGAGGCGATCTCGTGCCGGTTGGCGAGGTACTGGTTGAACTGCTCGCTGGTCATCGGCACGCCGTTGACGGTGATGTCCTTGCCGAACAGGAAGGGCGGCGGCTGGACGTCGTGCAGGGCCTGCCGGACGAAGAAGTACATCAGCAGCAGCAGGACGACGCCGGCCATCAGGAACATCCCGCCGTAGAGCAGGGTCAGCCGGATCCGGATGGTGGGGCGGAACGGCAGCCAGGCGAGCATGCCGTCGCCGGGCACGTAGGTGTCGTGCGACGCATGGTGCAGCCGGGGCGCGCGCGGCGGGTGCACGGGCTTCGGCGGTACGGACCGGGGCGGCACGGCGCGCGGGCCGCCGGCGGGCGCGCCGGAGGGCCCGCCGGCCGGGGGCGGGGTGGTCATGATCATCCTCTCGGGGCGTCCGCCGGGGCGGGCGCGTGGTGGGTGGGATCCGCCGGCGTCCAGGGGCCCCGCTGGGCCCCGGGGGGCCTGGCGGGGGTGCGTGGGTCCGGCCGGACCCGCGTCAGATCCGGTAGCCGGAGCCCGGCACGGTGACGATCACCGGCGGGTCGCCGAGCTTGCGGCGCAGCGTCATCACGGTGACGCGCACGACGTTGGTGAACGGGTCGGTGTGCTCGTCCCAGGCCTTCTCCAGGAGCTGCTCGGCGGAGACGACGGCACCGCCGGCCCGCATCAGCACCTCCAGCACGGCGAACTCCTTGGGAGCGAGCTGGACGGGCCGCCCGTCGCGGATCACCTCGCGGCGGCCGGGGTCGAGCGAGATGCCGGCGCGCTCCAGCACCGGCGGCAACGGGACGGTCGCCCGGCGGCCCAGCGCCCTTACGCGGGCGACGAGTTCGCTGAAGGCGAACGGCTTGGGGAGGTAGTCGTCCGCACCGATCTCCAGACCCTCGACCCGGTCGCTGATGTCGCCGGAGGCGGTCAGCATGATCACCCGGGTGGCGAGGCCCTGCTCGACCACGCTGCGACAGACGTCGTCCCCGTGGACCAGGGGGAGGTCACGGTCGAGAACGACCACGTCGTAGTCGTTGACCGCGATGCGCTGGAGCGCGGCCTCCCCGTCGTACACCACGTCGACGGCCATCGCCTCGCGGCGCAGGCCGGTAGCGACGGCCTCGGCGAGCAGCTGCTCGTCCTCGACGACGAGAACCCGCACGGTCGTTGTCCCTTCTCCAGGCCGGCCCCGGAAGCGGACGCACGGCTCCGACGGTGTCCCCATCCTGCCTGGTCGGGCGGTAAAGCAGCGATAAGCTGCCCCGGAGGCAGGGGCCGGCGGGGCGCGGTCGTCGCCGCCGACCACGGCCTCCGTCGCGATTCGTGCCGGGAGCAGTCCGCTTGGACTGTGACACAGGCAACTTTCTCGCCCGGACAGGTTTCCCCGTCCGGGGGCGGGGGAGGACAGGTGCACACCCGCGATCTGGCCAACGGCCGATCGCACCCACCCGCCGTGCGTTCATCATCCGCGCCGGCCCTGGGGTTGGGGCGTCACCGGGAGCGGCCGAGGGCCGTCTCCGCGCCCGACCGGAGATCACGACCTACCGGATCGGACGCTTCCGCTGGCTACCACGACCCTCGGGCGGGGGACGCACGAACGTGCACGTCCGACACAGTAAGGGGGCCCGTATGGACGCCTTCACCGCCGGAATCCTGCAGCGCATAGCCAACGCCGAGCAGGACCTGCACCGCGCGATCGAGGCCGGGGACGAGTTCCTCGCCGAGGTGGAGCAGTCCGAGCTGGACGACCTCCGCCGACTCGCCGCCGAACACGGCGTCGACACGGTGCTGGAGCGCCACCGCACCGCTGCCTGATCCGCCCGACCTGCCCGACCCGAAGCCGGACTCCGGCACCAGCGACCCTGCGGGGGCCGTGCGAAACCTCAAGCCCTGGCATTCCCCGTATGCCAGGGCTCTTCGCTGCCCGGCCACGGGTGGCGGACACCGGCGGGCCGGGTTCCGCCCGGAACCCGGCCCGCCGGTCCGTCCCGCCGGCCGACGGGTCAGTCGGCCCAGGCGCGCAGCCGCGCCAGCCGCTCCTGGAGCGGCTCGTAGACCCCGGGCGCGGCCGCGACGGTCAGCTCGCCGTCCGGGCCGTGGCCGGGGCGTCCGCCGACCAGGGCACCGGCCTCGGCCGCGATCAGGCAGCCGGCCGCCCGGTCCCAGGGGGCCAGCCCGCGCTCGTAGTAGCCGTCCAGGCGTCCGGCCGCGACGTCGCAGAGGTCCACGGCGGCGGCCCCGCCCCGGCGGATGTCCCGGACCTCCGGCATCAGCGCGAGCAGCACCTCGGCCTGCCGGACCCGCCTCGACCGCACGTAGCCGAAGCCGGTGGCGATCAGCGCCTGCCCCCACGGCGGCGCCGGCCGGGCCGTCACCGGCCGGCCGTCCAACCGGGCGCCGCGGCCCAGCACCGCCTGGAAGAGCTCACCGCGCGCCGGGGCGTACACCACGCCGACGACCGCCCGGCCGTCCAGCTCGGCCGCCACGCTGACGGCCCAGGAGGGCAGTCCGTACAGGTAGTTGACGGTGCCGTCGAGCGGGTCGACGACCCACCGGACCCCGCTGGTGCCGGGCCGCTCGGCCCCCTCCTCACCGAGGTAGCCGTCGTCCGGGCGGCGGGTGCCGATCAGCTCCAGGACGAGCTTCTCGGAGGCGAGGTCCATCTCGGTGACCACATCGACCGGGCTGCTCTTGGTACCCGCCACGCCCAGATCGGCGGGCCGGTTGTCGCGCAGCAGCGCGCCGGCCCGGTGGGCGGCGTCCAGGGCGACGTCGAGCAGTTCGTCGAGCAGGGCATCGGGCGGGCCGTCGGGCAGGCCGGGGCTGGGCACGGGGGTCTCCTCGGGTCGGGGTCAGCGCTCGGCGGCAGCCGGGCGGGGGGCGCGCGGGTTCGGGCAGCAGGCCACCGCGCACACGTCGTGGCTGGGGCCGAGCGCGCCCAGGGCGCAGCGGGTCACCGGCAGGCCCCGCTCGGTGGCGGCCCGCTCCAGGACCAGCTCCCGCACGGCGGCGGTGAACCGGGGATCGGCGCCGACGGTGGCCGCGCGGGCGACCGGCAGACCGAGCTCGGCGGCCTTGGCCACCGCCTCGGTGTCCAGGTCGTACTTGACCTCCATGTGATCGGAGACGAAACCGATCGGGACCATCACGACGGCGGGCGCGCCGGCCGCGTGCTGTGCCTCCAGGTGGTCGCAGATGTCGGGTTCCAGCCACGGGGTGTGCGGGGCGCCGCTGCGGCTCTGGAAGACCAGCTCCCAGGGCCGGTCCGCGACGCCGGTCCGCTCGGCGACGGCCGTCGCGACCAGCCGGGCGACGTCCAGGTGCTGGGCGACGTACGCACCGCCCGGCCGGCCGCGGGCCGGGTCGTCCGGGGCGCCGGAACTCTCCGCCATGGTGTCCGGGACGGAGTGCGTGGTGAACGCCAGCCGGGCGCCGGCCCGGACGCCTTCGGGCAGCCGGGCCAGCGCGGCCAGCGTGGCGTCGGTCATCGGCTCGACGAAGCCCGGGTGGTTGTAGAAGTGCCGGAGCTTGTCGACCCGGAGTTCGGGCAGCCCCTCCTCGGCCAGCCGCGCCAGCGCGTCGGCGAGGTTCTCCCGGTACTGGCGGCAGCCCGAGTACCCGGCGTAGGCGCTGGTGGCGAGGACGGCGACGCGGCGGTGCCCGTCGGCGGCGAGCTCGCGCAGGGTGTCGGTCAGGTAGGGCGCCCAGTTGCGGTTGCCCCAGTAGACCGGGAGGTCCAGCCCGTGCTCGGCGAAGTCCTCGCGCAGCGCCGCCAGCAGCTCGCGGTTCTGCTCGTTGATCGGGCTCACCCCGCCGAACATGAAGTAGTGCTTGCCCACCTCCTTGAGCCGCTCCTTGGGGATTCCGCGCCCCCTGGTGACGTTCTCCAGGAAGGGCACGACGTCCTCGGGGGCCTCGGGCCCGCCGAAGGAGAGCAGCAGCAGGGCGTCGTACGGAGCGGCCCCGGACGGAGAGGGATTGCGCACATCGGGCATGGGACCGATCCTGCCATTGAGGGGCCGGGCCACGGCGGCGGGGCCGCACCGGTGTCCGGAAAATACTGTTTGCCAAGGTACGTAAGCTGTGTAGTCCGGCCTCGTTCCTTACCCCCGCGGAGCTCCCGTGCTGTCCAGCTACCGCCAGATATTCGCCGCCCCCGGCAGTCTGGCCTTTTCCACCACCGGCTTCGTCGCCCGGTTGCCGATCTCCATGACCGGGATCGGCATCGTGACCATGCTCTCCCAGCTGAGAGGGTCCTACGGGGTGGCGGGCCTGGTCTCGGCGACGCTGGCGGTGTCCGCCGCCGTGCTCGGGCCCCAGGTCTCCCGGCTGGTGGACCGCCACGGACAGCGCCGGATCGTGCTGCCGGCCACCGCGATGACGGTGGTGGCCGCCGTCGGGCTGCTGCTCTGCGCCCGGCTGGAGGCGCCGGACTGGACGCTCTTCCTCTTCGCGGCCGGCATGGGCGTGATGCCGAGCACCGGCGCGATGGTCCGCGCCCGCTGGGCCCACCTCTACCGGGACGACGCGCCCAAGATGCACACCGCGTACTCCTTCGAGGCCGTGGTCGACGAGATCTGCTTCATCGTGGGCCCGATCCTCTCCATCGGCCTGGCCACCGCCGTCTTCCCGGAGGCCGGCGTCCTGCTCGCCGGAGTCTTCCTCGCGGTGGGCGTGCTGCTGTTCGCCGGGCAGCGCTCCACCGAGCCCCCCGTCCACCCGGCCGCCCGGCACGCCGACAGCTCGGTGATCCTCAACCGCGGCCTCCAGGTGCTGATCCTGACCTTCGTCGCCACCGGAGCGATCTTCGGCTCGGTGGAGGTCGTCACCGTCGCCTACTCCGAGGCCCAGGGCCACAAGTCCGTCGCCAGTGTGATCCTGGCCCTGTGGGCCCTCGGCTCCTGTCTGGCCGGCGTGGTGTTCGGCACCCTCCGGCTCAAGGGCTCGATGTCCGGCCGGTTCTTCGGCGGCGTGCTGTTCATGGCCGTCAGCATGGTGCCGCTGCTGCTGGTCGCCGAGTCGGTGCAGGGCGTGGGCGGGCTGATCGCGGTCGGCGCGGCCCTGCTGGTCGCCGGCATCGCCATCTCCCCCACCCTGATCACCGCGATGGCCCTGGTCGAACGGCTCGTCCCGGCCGCCCAGCTGACCGAGGGGATGACCTGGACCACCACCGGGCTGGCCCTCGGTGTCGCCCTCGGTTCCTCGGCCGGCGGCTGGGTGGTGGACGCCTCCGGAGCCGCCGCCGGGTACTGGGTGCCGGTGACCGCCGGGGTGTTCGGTGTGCTGACCGCCCTGGTCGGCCTGCGGCGCCTCGGCGCGGGCCTGGCCGCCGCCGCGCCGGCCCAGCCGGCCGCCCAACCCGTAGACCTCGAACGGTGAACTGACTACTCTCCTCCCTACTCGCGGGGCCTACCCGCGGGTAGGGACACCTGGGGCGGCCGCGCCGCCCCAGGATCGCGCCGACACCGTTCGGCCACGGAGCAGGAGGCACCGCATGCCCCAGGCCAGTACCGCACCCCGGACCCGCTGGACCAACTGGGCCGGCAACCAGGCAGCCCACCCCGCCAAGGTGGTCACGCCCGGCACGGTGGAGGAGCTGGCCAAGGAGATCACCCGGGCCGCGGGACAGGGGCACACCGTCAAGGCGGTCGGCTCCGGCCACTCCTTCACCGCGATCGCCTCGGCCGAGGGCGGCGTCCTGGTCCGCCCGTACGCCATGACCGCCGTCCGCGGCATCGACCGCGAGGCCGGAACGGTCACCGTCGAGGCGGGCCTGCCGCTCGCCCGGCTCAACCGCCTGCTGGCCGCGGCCGGGCTCTCGCTCACCAACATGGGCGACATCGAGGTGCAGACCGTCGCCGGCGCGACCAGTACCGGCACCCACGGCACCGGCCGGGACTCCGGCTCGCTCGCCGCCCAGATCCGGGCCCTGGAGATCGTCCTCGCCGACGGCAGCGTCCGGCACTGCTCCCCCACCGAGGACCCCCGGCTCTTCCACGGCGCCCGGCTCGGCCTCGGCGCCCTCGGCGTGATCACCGCGGTGACCCTCGCCGTCGAACCGGCCTTCCTGCTCACCGCCCACGAGCAGCCGATGCGCTTCGACGAGGTGCTCGACCGGCTAGACGACCTCACCGCGGTGAACGAGCACTTCGAGTTCTACTGGTTCCCGCACACCGACCGCTGCTCCACCAAGCGCAACAACCGCAGCCAGGGGCCGGCCACCCCGCTGCCCCGGTTCAAGGGGTGGCTGGAGGACGACTTCCTCTCCAACACGGTCTGGGAGGGCGCCTGCCGGGTCGGCCGGCGCTTCCCCCGCAGCGTCCCGACCATCGCCTCGCTGGCCAGCCGCGCCTGGTCGGACCGCAGCTACACCGACACCGCCCACAAGGTGTTCACCAGCCCGCGCAAGGTCCGCTTCACCGAGATGGAGTACGCGGTGCCGCGCGAGGCGCTCGGCGGGGTGCTGCGCGAGCTCAGGGCCCTGATCGAACGCTCCGACTGGCGGATCAGCTTCCCGGTCGAGGTCCGGTTCGCCCCCGCCGACGATCTCTGGCTCTCCACCGCGAGTGGCCGGGACACCGCCTACATCGCCGTCCACCTCTACCGGGGCACCGCCGAGCAGGGCTACTTCACCGAGGTGGAGAAGCTGATGACCGCCCACCGGGGCCGCCCGCACTGGGGCAAGCTGCACACCCGGGACGCCGGGTACCTCGCCGAGGTCTACCCGCACTTCGCCGACTTCACCGCGCTGCGTGACGAGGTCGACCCGCGGCGCGTCTTCGGCAACGACTATCTGCGGCGGGTGCTGGGCGCCTGACCGGCGGCGCCCCCGATCTGCGCCACCCCCGGCCGACCGGGCCCCGGCCGGCGCGGGCCTACCGGCCGGCGGCCGATCCGGTCGGGGCGGCGGCCGCCGGGGAGGCCCCGGCCGGCGCGCCGCTCGGGGCGGGCGGCTGCGGGGCCGTCGTCCCGGCCGGCTCCGAGGCCGGGCCGGCCGGCGTGGACGGCGCGCCCGACGGACCGGCGGACGATCCGGCGGACGGCTCCGCGGACGACGTCCCGCTCGGGCCCGCCGAGGGCGAGGCCTTGCCACTGCCGCCCGCGTCCGGGCTCCCGCCCGGGGCGGCCGGCTCCGAGGCCGCGCCGCCCTTGCCCGCCGACGGCGAGGGCGAGGCGCCGCCCGCGCCCTGCGACGGAAGGCCCGACGGCCCGGTCGAGGGCTCACCCGCCGGCGGGGCCGACGGCTTGGGGGCGACCGTGCCGCCCAACGAGGTGCCGCTGCCCGACTCCCCCTTCACCGTGGCCGACACCGGCTGCCCGGTCGCCAGCTCGAAGGCGAGTATCGGCGTCATCGCCAGCACGAAGACCAGCGCGGACATCGCCGCGTACGACTTCCAGGTCCACCGCCGACGCGCCCGGACCACCTGCGGCTCGTTCCACTCCGCGGAGACCGCCACCGGTACCGGCGGGCCGGAATCCGGCTCCTGGCGCAGCCCGTTCACCGCCGGCCCGGGACCGGTGCGGTCCACCGCCTCGCGCAGCTGCTCACCGGTGCGCCGGAAGATGTGCTGGAACACCGCGCCGCCGGTGGTGGCGCCGACACTGACCACCGCCGCACCCAGAATGGTTCCGTAGACGCCGAGTTCGGAGGCGAGCAGCGCCCCCACCACGGTGGCCAGCGCACTCGCCGCGACCTGAGCCACACTCAGATCAATTCGCCTGCGACCTTCCTTGCCGCCCTCCTCGGCGGGCTTCTGCTCCGGCATCGACATCCCTCGGTCAGTACGACTGGTCTTCGAACAAGTCACTCCATCTTGCCCAAAGAAGGACACAAGGGTCGAAAATGCGGTTCTGTGCGGGAGATATATGTGAAGATGATCACCGTGCATCGGCCGGTCGTCGGCCATTGGGGGTGCGCGCTCTTGAGATTCCCGTGAATCGCGGGAGACTTGAGCGGCGAGCCGCCCCTCTGGATGCCACGAATGGAGTACTGTTCGTAAAGCCTGAGCCTTGGGTCGACTTGTCGACTGCCTATCAAGCGGCAGATTGACAAAGAGCCACGGCGCAGGCACGCACGGCGACGCCCGTCCCGGATCGTCACGTCACTGCGCGTGCGAGGACGGCCGGGACACCCAGGAGCGACGTCGACGGATGACGTGGCAAAAAGGCAACCGTGCCACAGCGGTGTGACCGGGCGTAAGCCCGACACGCCGGGGAACTCAGCAAGGTTGTGGCCAGTCGCGAGCGGGCAGGCCACACTCAGTACGGGAGCAGCGACGCAGGTGACGTCGGCAGGCACCACCCGGGAGGTAACCGTGCCCGAACTGCGGGTTGTGGCCGTCAGCAACGACGGCACACGGCTGGTGCTCAAGGCCGCCGACAGCACGGAGTACACCCTCCCCATCGACGAGCGGCTGCGCGCCGCCATCCGTGGTGACCGTCCGCGCCTCGGCCAGATCGAGATCGAGGTCGAGAGCCACCTCCGCCCCCGGGACATCCAGGCGCGGATACGAGCCGGTGCCTCCGCCGAGGAGGTCGCGCAGGCGGCCGGCATCTCCGTCGACCGGGTCCGCCGCTTCGAGGGGCCGGTGCTCGCGGAGCGCGCCTTCATGGCCGAGCGGGCCCGCAAGACCGCGATCCGCCGCCACGGCGAGTCCTCCGGACCGCAGTTGGGCGAGGCGGTCGCCGAGCGGCTCGCGCTGCGCGGCGCCGAGAAGGACACCGAGCGCTGGGACTCCTGGCGGCGCGACGACGGCACCTGGGAGGTCATCCTCTCCTACCGGGCCGACGGCGAGGGCCGCAGCGCGTCCTGGACGTACGACCCGCCGCGCCGCCTGGTCCAGCCGAACGACGACGAGGCCCGTGCGCTGATCGGCGAGAACGTCGAGCGCGAGGAGGAGTCGGTCTTCCCGTTCATCCCGCGGATCGCCCGGCTCCCCCAGGACCGGCCGCCGCGCCCGATGATCGACCGGCCCTCGGCCGACCGCATCATGTCCTCCCGCGAGGTGCGGGAGTCCCGTGAGGCCACCGCCGAGTCCCGCGACTCGCTGACCAGCCTGCTCGACGTCGTCCCCGCCTTCCGGGGGGACCTCGCGGTCGGCCCCGCCCCGATCGAACCGGCGCTGCCCGCCGAGGTCGCCGAGGAGACGGAGGAGCCCGCCGCCGCCGCGCCCGCGGTCGGCGCCGGCTCGGCGTACGCGGACATCCTGATGCCGCGTGCCGTCGCCCCGCACCGGGAGCGGCTGGTCGGTACGACCGACCGGCAGGCCGAGGCGGACGGTGTCCGGCCCGGGCGGCGGGCCACCGTGCCCAGCTGGGACGAGATCGTCTTCGGCAGCCGGCGCAAGAAGCAGGAGTAGGACCAGGAGTAGGCCCGGCGGCGTTCGCGCCGAAGGGTGTCGGAGAGAGGGGTGGGCGGCCGGTTCGGCCGCCCACCCCTCTCTCCGTTCCTCGTCCGCCGGCCGCCCGAGGTCAGCCCGGCTGCTCGGTGACCGCCACCGGGCGGCTCCCGTCGCTCGACCACTCGCTCCACGAGCCCGGGTACAGCGCGGCCGGCAGCCCGGCCACTGCCAGGGCGAGGATCTGATGGGCCGCCGTCACCCCCGAACCGCAGTACACCGCCGTCTCCCGCTCGCCCGCGCCCAGCGCGCGGAACCGCTCGGCCAGTTCGGCGGCCGGCCGGAACCGGCCGTCCGGGCCGACGTTCTCGGTGGTCGGCGCGGACAGCGCCCCCGGGACGTGCCCGGCCCGCGGGTCGATCGGCTCGGTCTCACCGCGGTAGCGCTCCCCCGCCCGCGCGTCCAGCAGCAGACCGGTCCGGGCCAACGCGGCCGCGCCGTCCCCGTCGACCGTCGGCAACTGCCCGGGTACCGGCTTGAAGTCGCCCGGCTCCGGCGCGTCGACCTCGGTGGTCACCGGCAGCCCGGCCGCCTGCCACGCGGCGAACCCGCCGTCCAGCACCCGCACGTCCGGGTGACCGGCCCAGCGCAGCAACCACCAGGCGCGGGCCGCGGCCAGCGAGGTCGCACCGTCGTACACCACCACCGGGCGGTCGGCGCGGACCCCGAGCCCGCGCAGCGCGGCCCCGAACTCCTCCGGGTCGGGCAGCGGGTGCCGGCCACCGCGACCGGGCGGCCCGGCCGGTGCGGCGAGTTCGGTGTCCAGCGCGACGAAGTGCGCGCCGGGCAGATGGCCCGCCGTGTAGTCCTCGATGCCCGGCGGGCCGCCGAGCTGCCAGCGCACGTCGAGCAGCACCGGCGGGCGCTCCGAGGCGAGCGCCTCCCGCAGGCCGGCCACCGAAACCAGCGGAGAGTCATCGTGAGAGGTCGTCATGGCGGTCATTCTCGCGCAGCACCACCAACTCGACGCTCTTTGTGCGGTCTTTGCCGGACTTTCCGCGCGGCCCGAGGGTTCGACGCGCGCCAGGGTGGAACCATCACCCTCACGTGCGCAGCTCCGTGCGCCGACCGCCCCGTGAGGAGGCCCGCATGCCCGCGGTGACACTCCGGCTGGCCCAGGGCACGCCGTGCTGGGTCAGCCTGATGACCGACGACCTGGCCGGCGCCCGCGCGTTCTACGGCGAGCTGCTCGACTGGACGTACACCCCCGGCCCCACCGAACTCGGCGCCTACGTCCGGGCCGAGTCCGGCGGCGCGCCGGTGGCCGGCCTCGGCGTCTCGGCGGTGCCCGGCTTCCCGGTGCAGTGGACCACCTACTTCGCGGTGGACAGCGCCGACCGGACCACCCAACTGGTGCGCGAGTGCGGCGGAACGGTGGCGGTCGGACCGCTCCAGGCCGAGCGGGCCGGCCGGCTGGCGATCGCGGCCGACGTCTCCGGCGCGGTCTTCGGCCTCTGGCAGGGCGAGGAGCACCTCGGCCGCGAGGCCGGCCCGGAGCCCGGCGGACCGGCCTGGGCCGAACTGCTCACGCCGGACGAGGAAGGCGCCGCGGTCTTCTACGGCGCGGTGCTCGGCCGGCCGGTGGCACCCGCCGGCGCCGAGTCCGCGCTACTGGTGGACGGCCGGCCGGTGGCGGGCATCCGGCGCGGCGCCGAGTTGCGCGGCCACCCGCCGCGCTGGCGGGTCCACTTCGCCGTCCAGGACGTCGAACTGACGGCACGTCGCGCGGTCGCGCTGGGTGGCCGGGTGCTGGTGGAGCCGCACGACAGCGGGCGCGGCCCGGTGGCGCGGCTGGCGGACCCGCAGGGCGGGCACTTCTCGGTGCTGCGGGCGGGGCTCCGGTAGGAGCGGGTCAGGCCTGCTGTTCCTCGAAGGGCAGCACGTCCGGGGAGAGCACCGAGACACGGGCGGTGGCGGCGGTCAGCCGACGACGGTGGTGGCGGCGGCAGAGCACCTCGTAACCGACCTCGTCCTCGCGCACCGAGATGTCGCCGATCACGACCTGGGCACCCTCGACCACCATCACGCCGCCCACCGTACGGGCGTTGTGGGTGGCCCGCGCGCCGCACCAGCAGAGGGCCTCGACCTGGAGGACCTCGACCCGGTCGGCCAGCTCGATCAGCCGCTGGGAGCCGGGGAACAGCCGGGTGCGGAAGTCGGTGGTGATGCCGAAGGTGAAGACGTCGATGCCGAGTTCGTCCACCACCCGGGCCAGCTGGTCGACCTGCTCGGCGGCGAAGAACTGGGCCTCGTCGCAGATCAGGTAGTCCACCCGGCCGCCGGCCGAGAGCCGGTGCACGACGTGGGCGTGGAAGTCGAAGGCGTCCGTCACCTCGACCGCCTCGGTCCGCAGGCCGAGCCGACTGGAGACGGTGGCCGCGCCGGCCCGGTCGTTGCGGGTGAGGATGATCCCCTGCCGGCCGCGGGCGGCGTGGTTGTGGTCCATCTGAAGCGCGAGCGTCGACTTCCCGCAGTCCATCGTGCCCGAGAAGAACACCAGTTCAGCCATGGGTGGTGCAAAGGCCTTTCACATCGGGGAGGTTCACGCGCGGACTTCGAGCAGGGGCACGAACTGCTCGACCGGGGTCATCGAGCCGTGCAGCCCGATCATCGCGGACTCGCCCGGCTCGTTGCGGGAGGCGATCACGGCGATGTCGTCCCGCGCCGCGGCGACCACGTCGCCGATCCGCTGATAGACCCGCTCGTCCACCGAGGGGCCGAACCAGCCGGCGGCGATCGCCTCGTCCCGGGTGGCGACCCACATCCGGTCGCCCAGCACCTCGCTCCAGACCGTGTACACGTCGGCGGCCGCGCCGGGCACCGCGTACACGTGCCGGGCCCGGCCCTCGCCGCCGAGCAGGGCGACGCCCGCGCCGAGCTCCCAGTCCTCGTCGAAGTCGATCCGGTCCTCCGGCGCGATGTCGATCATGCCGTGGTCGGCGGTGACGTACATCGCCGAGCGCGGCGGCAGCTGCTCGGCCAGGCGCCGGGCGAGGCGGTCCACCGCGTCCAGCGTCATCCGCCAGTCGTCGGAGTCCACCCCGAACCGGTGGCCCGCACCGTCCAGCTCGCTCACATAGGTGTAGACCAGGGCGCGGTCGTGCTCGGCCAGCCAGCGGGCGGCCTGGTCCATCCGCTCCTCGCCGGTGGTGCGGCCGAGGAAGCTGCCGCCGGAGAGCGCCACCCGGGTCAGCGGGGTCTGGGCGAACAGCGGCGAGGAGACCTGGGCGGTCGCCACCCCGGCGGCGTGCGTCTGCTCGAACACCGTCGGGTACGGCTGCCAGGTACGCGGGTCGACCGGCGGCTGCCAGCGCAGCTGGTTCATCAGGTGGCCGGCGCCCGGCACCGCCACCGTGTAACCGGCCAGACCGTGCAGACCGGGCGGGGTCCCGGTGCCCACCGAGGCCAGCGAGGTGGCGGTGGTGGAGGGGAAACCGGCGGTCAGCGGACGGCCGGTGCCACCGAGCGAGCTGCCGGTCAGCGAGGAGAGGAACGGCGCGTACTCGGGGTGGCTCAGCAGCAACTCCCAGCCGAGTCCGTCGACCAGGAACACCACCACCCGGTCGGCCGGTGCGAGCGGCAGCGTGGCGGTGAAGCCGGGTACGCCGAGCCCCGCCGCCACCGAGGGCAGCAGATCACAGAGCGAACCGGCGCCGTACAGGGGCGCCGGGGCGGTGGCGGGGGCGAGGATCTCGAAGGCGTCGTGGCCGTCGGGTGCGAAGAACATCGTGGTGAGGCTGGCTTCCTGGCTTCCGGTGCGTCCGCTCAGACCCGCGGGGCGTTGCTGATCGTGGCGTCGGAGAGGGCACGGGCGAACACCAGGGCCTGGGCGACCGTCTCCGGGCCGTCACCCGCCTCACTGACCCGCAGTGACAGGTCGTCAGCGGTGGCCGAGCCGGTGTAGCCGTGATCGGCCTCGCAGTTCGGGTCCGAGCAGCCGGCCGGCTCGAGGTCCAGTCGCTGCACGGCACCCCAGCCGATCGTGAGCACGACCTCGCGCGGCAACGTGCCGGGAGTGTAGGTCTCCGGGTTGGCGACCATCCGGCTCACCACGACCGAGCCGATCCGGTCGAGCCGGACGCTCTCGGTGGAGGTGGTCGCGTAGGGCACCGCGGGGCCGGCCTCGCCGCCGGACTGCTCGTCGGTGTGGCTCACCACGAAGCGGGTCGGGGTCAGCACCAGCACCGTGACGTGCCGGCGCACCTCGTTGGCGTCGAAGGTGGTCTCCTGGTGCACCAGGTAGGAGCTGATCGGCTCGGGACCCACCGCGGACTCGACCGCCTCGGACACCAGGGCCGGGTAGTAGCCGCTGCGCTCGATCGCCGAGCGCAGGTCCTGAGTGGTGGTGGTACCGGTCTTCGCCATAACTCCATCCTGGCATGGTCCGCCGACGAAGCGGGCGGCGCGGCGCCGAGCTTCCGGACAACAGCGCCCCCGGGCAGGGCGCAACCAAGGAAGGTTACAGCGTGCTCATCGCGCGCGGGCCCAGATCGCTGCGGACGGGCAGGGGCGCGATCCGCACCCGCGCCCCCAGGATCGCCAGTCCGTGCGGGGCCACGACCACGGGTTCGAGGTCCACCGAGGCGACCTCCGGCAGGTCGTCGACCAGCCGCGACACCCTCAGCAGCAGTTCCTCCAGCGCGGCGGTGTCCACCGCCTCGGCACCCCGCCAGCCGAACAGCAACGGCGCCGCCCGGACCTCGCGAATCAGTCCGGCGACGTCCTGGTCGGTGGCGGGAACCAGACGGTGGGCGACGTCACCGAGCAGTTCGGCGGGGGCGCCGGCCAGACCGAAGGAGAGGATCGCGCCCACCGCCGGGTCGACGGTGGCGCCGATCACGGTGTCGACGCCGCGCGGGGCCAGGCGCTGCACGACCAGCTCGGCCTGGGCGGCTCCGCCGAGCAGCGCGTCCAGCTCCTGGTGGGCACGGCGCAGCCCCGGTTCACCGGTCAGGTCGAGACGGACACTGCCGAGGTCGGGGCGGTGCCGCAGGTGCGGGGCGGTCGCCTTGAGCGCCACCGGATAGCCGAGCGTCGCGGCGGCGCGGACGGCGGACTCCTCGTCGGGCGCGGGCAGGGTCGGGGAGACGTCGATGCCGTAGCGGGCGAGCAGTGCGGTGGTGTCGGTCTCCGGCAGCGTGATCCGCGCACCGCCGGGCTGGGTGCGGGCGGCGATCGCGGTGCGGGTGCTGAGCGCGGCCTCGACCAGGCCGCGGGCGCCGCCCTCGTCGACCCGGTCCAGCTCCGGCACCCGGGCGGTCTCCTCGGCCTCGGCCGTCCGGCGGCGCCACTGGGCGTAGTGGACGGCGTGCGCGAGGGCCCGGACGGCCCGCTCCGGCGCGGGGTAGGCGGGGATGCCCCCCGGGCGCAGCCTGGTCGGCAGATCGGTCAGCGCCAAGTGGGCGAGCATCAGCGGCTTGCCCAACTCCCGTGCGCGTCCGCCCGCTTCGAGCAGGGCGGCGGCGATCTCGGGGTCGTCGGAGCCCATCTCCGGGTCGTCCGGGCCGGTCAACCGGCCACCCATGAAGGCGTGCGCCGAGGTGCCGATGGGCGGGATCGCGACCGCGATCACCGCGTCCACGGCCGGGTCGTCGAGTGCCACGTCCAGGGCGATCCGGAAGTTCTCGCCGGTGGCGGCGGTGGTGAGGTCGACGGGGGTGCGGGGGCGCAGGCCGGCACTGAGGCAGGCGTCGTGGGTGAGCAGGCCGAGCGAGTCGGAGTTGCCGACCACGGCGATCCGGTCGCCCGGCGGCAGCGGCTGGAGGGCGAGCAGTTCCCCGGTGTCGTACAGCTCGGTGATGGTCTCCACCCTGGTGACACCGGCCTGCTCGAAGAGGGCGTCGACGGTGGCGTCGCGCAGCCCGCTGGCGGTGACCGGGACGGCGTGGCCGGGCGGCAGGCTGCCGGTGTGGCGGGCGCCCTTGACCACCACGATCGGCTTGACGGCGGCGAGCCGGCGGGCGATCCGGGTGAACTTGCGGGGGTTGCCGAAGGACTCCAGGTAGAGCAGCACCACGTCGGTGGCCGGGTCCTCCGCCCAGTACTGGAGGAAGTCGTTGCCCGAGACGTCGGAGCGGTTGCCGACCGACGCGAAGGAGGAGACACCGAGGCCGCGGCGGTGGGCGGCCTCCAGCAGGGCGACACCGATCGCGCCGGACTGGCAGAAGATGCCGAAGCCGCCGCGGCGCGGCAGCACGGGGGCGAGCGAGGCGTTCAGCGGGAGTTCGGGATCGGTGTTGATCAGGCCGAAGGCGTTCGGGCCGATCACCCGCATACCGGCCGCACGGGCCTGGCGGACCAGCGCGCGCTGGCGGTCGCGGCCCTCCGGGCCGGTCTCGGCGTACCCGGCGGTGACCACCACCAGGCCCTGCACACCGTGCGCCCCGCAGTCGGCGACCGCGGCGGGGACGGCGGCCGCCGGGACGGCGATCACGGCGAGGTCCACCGGGCCGGGGATCTCCAGGACCGAGCGGTGCACGGGGACGCCGTCCAGCTCGGTCCCGGGCGGGGCGTTGCGGTTCACCGCGTAGACCCGGCGGTCGTCACCGCGGGGCAGTCCGCCGAGCAGGTCACGCAGGATCGCCCGGCCGACGGTCTGCGGGTGGCGCGAGACGCCGAGCACCGCGACCGAGCGCGGGGTGAGCAGCCGCTGGACGGAGCGCGCCTCGGCGCGGTGCTCGCGCGCCCGCATCACGGCGAGCGAGGCGGCGGTCGGCTCCAGGTCGAACTCCAGGTGGACCACGCCGTCCGCGAAACTGCGGTGCTGGGTGTAGCCGGCGTCGGTGAAGACCTTCACCATCTTGCGGTTCTCCGGCAGCACCTCGGCCTGGAAGCGGCGGATGCCGCGCTCCTGGGCCACCGCGGCGATGTGCTCCAGCAGGGCGGAGGCGACCCCGCGGCCCTGGTGGGCGTCCTGCACCAGGAACGCCACCTCGGCGTCGGTCCCGGTCTCGGAGGGGCGGCCGTCGGCGTCGATCCGGTCGTAGCGGACGGTGGCGATGAAGTGGTCGCGGACCACCACGGCGAGGCCGACCCGGTTCACGAAGTCGTGGTGGGTGAAGCGGCGGACGTCCTTGTCGGAGAGCCGCGGGTAGGGCGCGAAGAAGCGGAAGTACTTGGACTGCTCCGAGACCTGCTCGTAGAACTCGACCAGCCGGCCGGCGTCGGCGGGCGTGATCGGCCGGATCCGGGCCGTGCCGCCGTCACGCAGCAGGATGTCGGCCTCCCAGTGCTGCGGGTAGTCCGCGTCCTGGTCCTGCCGACGCTGCGGAGCCGGCCGGTTCTGCGGGTCCTGCGGGTTCTGCTCGGGGTGCGGTACCGCGGAGTCGTCCACATTCGTCAGGTTATCCGGCGGCGAGCCGAATGGCGCCGGACGTGTCCTCGCGGGAGGGTGGACACGGCCACTGGCCGGGGGTTATGCCCCCGAAAGAAACAATCACAAGTCCCGAACGCGGCGGCTCGAAGGGGTTGCCTGCGTGCAACACTGGTCTAGACAACATGGCCGCACCCCCCTATCTCGGCCATGACCAGCTTCACCGGAAAGGCACGTCTCATGGCTGAGCGCCGCGTCACCATCGGTTGGGCCGAGGGCCTGCACGCCCGTCCCGCCTCCGTCTTCGTCCGGGCCGTCACGGCCACCGGCGTGCCGATCACCATCGCCAAGCCCGGCGGCAACCCGATCAACGCCGCCTCCATGCTCGGCCTGCTCGGCCTCGGCGCCCAGGGCGGCGAGGAGGTCATCCTCGCGTCCGACGCCGAGGGCGCCGACGAGGCCCTGGACCGCCTCGCGAAGCTGGTCCAGGAGGGCCTCGACGAGCTCCCGGCCGCCGCCTGAGCGACGTCACGGGAAGGGGGGCACCGCCACGGCGGTGCCCCCCTTCCGCATGACCGGGGTGTCCCGGAGCCGGCGCGTCAGCCCTTGACGCAGACGACCTGCTTCAGGTGGGCCACGACCTCGACGAGGTCCCGCTGCTGGGCGATGACCTTCTCGATCGGCTTGTACGCGCCCGGGATCTCGTCCACCACGCCGCTGTCCTTGCGGCACTCCACGCCCTTGGTCTGCTCGACCAGGTCCTGCGTGGTGAACCGCTTCTTCGCGGCGTTGCGGCTCATCTTCCGGCCCGCGCCGTGCGAGGCCGAGTTGAACGCCGCCTCGTTGCCGAGACCGCGGACGATGTAGGAACCGGTGCCCATCGAGCCCGGGATGATGCCGAAGTCACCGGCACCCGCCCTGATCGCGCCCTTGCGGGTCACCAGCAGGTCGACACCGTCGTACCGCTCCTCCGCCACGTAGTTGTGGTGGCAGCTGATGACCTGGTCGAATCCGACCTTCGCCTTGGGGAATTCACGGCGGACGACGTCCTGGAAGAGCGCCATCATCACCGCGCGGTTCTTCTTGGCGTACTCCTGCGCCCAGAAGAGGTCCTCGCGGTAGGCGGCCATCTGCGGGGTGTCGGCGATGAAGACGGCGAGGTCGTGGTCGACCAGCCCCTGGTTGTGCGGCAGGGAGCGCGCGACACCCATGTGGTGCTCCGCCAGCTCCTTGCCGATGTTCCGGGAACCGGAGTGCAGCATCAGCCACACCATTCCAGTGCTATCGACACACAGTTCGATGAAATGATTTCCGCCGCCGAGCGTCGCCATCTGCTGCATGGCCCGCTCGCGCCGCCACTTGACCTCGTGGGCCACGCCGTCGAAGCGCTGCCAGAAGTCGTCCCAGCCCGCCGTGGCGAAGCCGTGCAGCTTGGTCGGATCGACCGGGTCGGTGTGCAGGCCGCGGCCGACCGGGATGGCCTGCTCGATCTTGGAGCGCAGCCGCGAGAGGTCGTCGGGCAGGTCCTTGGCGGTGAGCGAGGTCTTGACCGCGCTCATCCCGCAGCCGATGTCGACGCCCACCGCCGCCGGGCAGACGGCGCCCTTCATGGCGATCACGGAGCCGACCGTGGCGCCCTTGCCCAGGTGGACGTCGGGCATCACGGCGAGGCCGTGCAGCCAGGGCAGCGAGCTGATGTTGCGCAGCTGCTGCATGGCCTGGCCCTCGACGGCGGCCGGGTCGGTCCACATCCGGATCGGAACGCGGATACCGGGTACCTCGGTGTACGACATGGTGGAACGACCTCCAAAGGTCGGCTGAATCAAGCCTAGGTGGGGTGCCGCGCGAAGAGTCCCGGTGCGGCTCGGGGAAGTCCTGGGGGTGGGGCTCAGACGCCCCGGGCACAGAGGGAGGACGGCCTTGGGGAGCGTCGAATGGTTCGCTCGACCCGCATGGTGACCGCCTCCTCTCGTACGTGTGTGCCGTGTGCCGGGGAATATCTACCCACGCAGCGTCCGGGGCCCGCAAGGGAATTAAACGAAAGGGCCCGGCGGAGCGGAGTGCTCCACCGGGCCCTGTCCGTCGAGGCGGTCAGGCGGTGACCACGGTGACCTCGCCGATGCCCAGCTCGCGCACCGGGTCGGCGATCGTGGCGGCGTCGCCGACCAGGACGATGACCAGGCGGTCCGACGGGAAGGCCGCGACGACGGCCTCCGTCGCGGCGGCCGTCGGCAGCTCGGCGAGCTTGCGGTAGACCTCGGCCTGGTAGTCGTCCGGCAGGTCCTGCTCGACCTGGTCGGCCAGGGTGCCGGCGACCGAACCCGCGGTCTCGTACTTGAGCGGGGCCACCCCGACCAGGAACTGCACGGCCTCGTCACGCTCGGCGTCGGTGAGGCCCTCGGCGGCGAGGGTGCGCAGGATGGTCCAGGTGTCGGCGAGCGCCGGGGCGGTGGACGCGGTGTCCACCGAGCCGCTGATCGCGATCAGCGCGCGGCCGGAGCCGTCGGCCGCGGAGCGCAGCGGCTGGGCGAAGGCCCGGACGCCGTAGGTATAGCCCTTCTCCTCGCGCAGGACGCGGTCCAGTCGGGAGGTGAGGGTGCCGCCGAGGCAGTAGGTGCCGAGGATCTGGGCGGCCCAGGCGGGGTCGTGGCGGTCCGGGCCGATCCGGCCGATCAGCAGCTGGGTCTGGACCGAGCCCGGCCGGTCGACGATGACCACGCGGCCGGTGTCGTCGGCGGTGACCGGGGCGTGGACGGTGGGCGCGGCGGTGGTGCCGGTCCAGACGCCGAGGGTGGACTCCAGGAGCGCGGGCAGGTCGGTGCCGGTGAGGTCGCCGACCACCACGACGGTGGTCGTGGCGGGGCGGACGTGGGCGTCGTAGAAGGCCTTGACGGCGGCCCGGTCGATCGACTTGACCGTCTCGGGGGTGCCGCCGCGGGGGCGGGAGAGGCGGTCGGCGGCGTCGAAGAGCTCGGCGTAGAGGGCCTTGGCGGCGCGGCGGGCCGGGTTGGCCTGCTCGTGGACGAGCTCGTCGAGCCGGTTGGCGACCAGGCGCTCGATCTCGTCCTCGGGGAGTGCGGGCGCGCGCAGCGCGTCGGCGAGCAGGCCGAGGCCGCGCTGGAGCCGGGAGGCGGGCACCTCCAGGGAGACCCGGAGGCCGGGGTGGTCGGCGTGGGCGTCGAGGGTGGCGCCGGCGCGCTCCAGCTCGGCGGCGAACTCCTCGGCGGTGAGGGTGTCGGTGCCCTCGTTGAACGCGCGGGCGAGGATGTTGGCGATGCCGTCCAGGCCCTCGGGCTCGGCGGCGAGCGGGACGTCGAGCTGGACCTCGACGGCGACGAGCTGCTGGCCGGGGCGGTGGCAGTGCAGGACGGTGATGCCGTTGCCGAGGGCGGCGCGCTCGGGGGCGGGGAACGCCCACGGGGTGGCGGTGCCGGGCTCGGGCTGGGGGTGGAAGGTCATGGCGGGGACGTAGTCGGTGCTCATGCGGCAGCGCCCTCCTCTTCGGTGGCGTCGGTGGCGGTCTCGTCGGCGTCGGTGTCGTCGGCGGTGGTGGGCTCGTAGACCAGGACGGCCCGGTTCCGCGGGTGCAGTCGGGCCTGGGCGACGGCCTGCACCTCCTCGGCGGTGACGTCGAGCACCTTGGACAGGGCACTGCCCAGCAGCTTCGGGTCCCCGAACAGGACGGCGTAGCGGCAGAGTTCGTCGGCACGGCCGGAGACGGTGGTGAGCCGGTCGAGCCACTCGCGCTCGATCTGGGCCTGGGCGCGCTCCAGTTCGGCGGCGGTGGGGCCTTCGGCGGCGAACCGGGCGAGCTCCTCGTCGACGGCGGCGTCGATCTGCTCGATGGTGGCGTCGCCGGAGGTCTTGACGTCGAGCCAGCCGAGACTGGGGGCACCGGCGAGGCGGAGCAGGCCGAAGCCGGCGGCGACGGCGGTGCGGTCGCGGCGGACGAGGCGGTTGTAGAGGCGGCTGGACTCGCCGCTGCCGAGGATGGTGAGGGCCAGGTCGGCGGCGTCGGCCTCGCGGGTGCCGTCGTGCGGGAGGCGGTAGGCGGCCATCAGGGCGCGGGACGGGACGTCCTCGCGGATGTGCTCGCGGATCTCCCGGCCGAAGGTCTCGGGCAGGGTGCCGTCGCGCGGGGGCTGCTTGCCGTCGTGGCCGGGGATGGAGCCGAAGTACTTCTCGACCCAGGCGATGGTCTGCTCGGGGTCGATGTCGCCGACGACGGAGAGGACGGCGTTGTTCGGCGCGTAGTAGGTGCCGAAGAACGCCCGGGCGTCCGCCAGGGTGGCGGCGTCGAGGTCGGCCATGGAGCCGATCGGGGTGTGGTGGTACGGGTGGCCGTCCGGGAAGGAGAGCGCGGTGAGCTTCTCGAAGGCGGTGCCGTAGGGGACGTTGTCGTAGCGCTGGCGGCGCTCGTTCTTGACGACGTCGCGCTGGTTCTCCATGGACGTCTCGTCCAGGGCGGCGAGCAGCGAGCCCATCCGGTCGGCCTCCAGCCAGAGGGCGAGCTCCAGCTGGTGGGCGGGCATGGTCTCGAAGTAGTTGGTGCGCTCGAAGCTGGTGGTGCCGTTGAGCGAGCCGCCGGCGCCCTGGACGAGCTCGAAGTGGCCGTTGTTCGAGACGTTGGCCGAGCCCTGGAACATGAGGTGCTCGAACAGGTGGGCCAGACCGGTGCGGCCCTTCACCTCGTGGCGGGAGCCCACGTCGTACCAGAGGCAGACGGCGGCGACCGGGGTGAGGTGGTCCTCGGAGAGGACGACGCGCAGGCCGTTGGCCAGGCGGTGCTCGGTGATGGCGATGGCAGCGCCAGTTCCTCCGGTGGAGGCGGATGCGGGGGCCGGGTTGGCCATGCGCTCGGGTCCTTCCCGTCGTCGATGTCGGGGGTTCATGTGGCGTCCCCCATTGTGGTGCAACGCGGGGAGGGCTCGGATGTGTCCGCGCGGACCGGGCGTTCGCCAGGGGCGGAAGAGGGGCGCTGGCTTGGAGTGTCGGCGCGAGGGTCCACAATGGGGGCGCTGAGCCCTGTTGACGACAGCCGACGAGGACAGCACACGACGGCAGACGCAGACGACGACTGACGCAAGCGAGACGTAAGGGAGCCCCGCCGCGATGGCCCGCCGCAGTTCGCAGACCCCGCCGCCCGGAGATTTCGAGGAGCGGATCCTCGATGTCGACGTCGTGGACGAGATGCAGGGCTCCTTCCTGGAGTACGCCTACTCGGTGATCTACTCGCGTGCGCTGCCCGACGCGCGGGACGGCCTGAAGCCGGTGCACCGGCGGATCCTGTACCAGGCCAATGAGATGGGCCTGCGGCCGGACCGCGCGCACGTGAAGTGCGCCCGGGTGGTGGGCGAGGTGATGGGCCGGCTGCACCCGCACGGTGACGCGTCGATCTACGACTCGGTCGTCCGGATGGCGCAGCCGTTCTCGATGCGGTTGCCGCTGATCGACGGGCACGGGAACTTCGGTTCGCTGGGCAACGACGACCCGCCGGCCGCGATGCGCTACACCGAGTCGCGGTTGACGGCGGCGTCGATGGCGATGGTCGAGTCGATCCACGAGGACACGGTCGACTTCGGGCCGAACTACGACGGCAGCGAGCAGGAGCCGCTGGCGCTGCCGGCCGCGTTCCCGAACCTGCTGGTGAACGGCGCGACGGGGATCGCGGTCGGGATGGCGACCAACATGCCCCCGCACAACCTGTCCGAGGTGGTGGCGGCGGCCCGGCACCTGATCAAGCACCCGAACGCGGACCTGGACACGCTGATGCGGTTCGTGCCCGGGCCGGATCTGCCGACGGGCGGCCGGATCGTCGGCCTGTCGGGCATCCGGGACGCGTACGAGTCGGGCCGCGGCACCTTCAAGATCCGTGCGACGACCACGATCGAGAGCGTGACGGCCCGCCGCAAGGGCATCGTGGTCACCGAGCTGCCGTACAACGTCGGCCCGGAGAAGGTGATCTCGAAGATCAAGGACCTGGTCAACGCGAAGAAGCTGCAGGGCATCGCGGACGTCAAGGACCTCACCGACCGCGAGCACGGGCTGCGGCTGGTGATCGAGGTGAAGAACGGCTTCGTGCCGGAGGCGCTGCTGGAGCAGCTCTACAAGTTGACGCCGATGGAGGAGACCTTCGGCATCAACAACGTGGCACTGGTGGACGGCCAGCCGCTGACGCTGGGTCTGAAGGAGCTGCTGGAGGTCTACGTCGACCACCGCTTCGAGGTGGTCCGCCGGCGCAGCGAGTTCCGCCGGCGCAAGCGCCAGGAGCGGCTGCACCTGGTCGAGGGCCTGCTGGTGGCGCTGGTCGACATCGACGAGGTCATCGCGATCATCCGGTCGAGCGACAACGCGGCGCGGGCGAAGGAGCGCCTGATGGAGCGCTTCTCGCTCTCCGAGACGCAGACCGCGTACATCCTCGACACGCCGCTGCGCCGGCTCACCCGGTTCGACCGGGTGGAGCTGGAGGAGGAGCAGGCGAAGCTCGCCTCCGAGATCGCGGAGCTGACCGACATCCTGGAGTCGGACACCCGGCTGCGCGGCGTGGTGTCGGGTGAACTGGGCGCGGTGTCGAAGCAGTTCGGTACCGAGCGGCGGACGGTGCTGCTGGAGGCGGGCGCCGCCCCGTCGGCGGCGTTGTCCGTTCCGTTGGAGGTGGCGGACGACCCGTGCCGGGTGCTGCTCTCCTCGACGGGCCTGCTGGCACGGACGGCCGACGGCGAGCCGTTCGAGGTGTCGGAGAAGCGGGCCAAGCACGATGTGATCGTCTCGGCGGTGCCGGCGACGGCGCGCGCGGACATCGGTGTGGTGACGTCGGCCGGCCGGGTGCTGCGGCTGCCGGTGATCGATCTGCCGGCGCTGCCGCCGACGCCGTCGCCGACGCTGGCGGGCGGCGCCGCGGTGGGCGAGTTCCTGCGGCTGGAGACGGGCGAACGGGCGCTGGCGCTGACCACGCTGGACGAGTCCTCGCCGGGCCTGGCGCTGGGCACGGTGCAGGGCGTGGTGAAGCGGGTGGTGCCGGAGTGGCCGGCGAACAAGGACGAGTTCGAGGTGATCGCCCTCAAGGAGGGTGACGAGCTGGTCGGCGCGGTCGAACTGCGCACCGGCGAGGAGGACTTGGTCTTCATCGCCTCCGACGCCCAGCTGCTGCGCTACCCGGCGGGCCAGGTCCGTCCGCAGGGCCGCCCGGCCGGCGGTATGGCGGGGATCAAGCTCTCGGACGGTGCCCGGGTGCTCTCCTTCACCGCCGTGGATCCGGCCGTGGACGCGGTGGTGGTCTCGGTGGCCGGCGCCTCGGGCACGCTGACCGGTGAGGACCAGGCCTCCTGGAAGGTCACCCCGTTCGAGCAGTACCCGCGCAAGGGCCGGGCCACCGGTGGCGTCCGCTGTCAGCGGTTCCTGCGCGGCGAGGAGGCACTGTCCTTCGCCTGGGCGGGCGCCGCGCCCGCCCGTGCCGCCACCACGAAGGGGGCCCCGGTGGACCTGCCGGAGCGCGACCCGCGCCGGGACGGTTCGGGCACGCCGGTGACGGCGCCGATCGGTGTGGTGGCCGGCCCGGTGTAGCGGGCGGCGGCCTCAGGTCGTGGGAGGGGTACCGGCATCCGGTGCCCCTCCTTCGCGTGGGGGCCGGCTGTCCCGACGGTCACGGCGGTGGCGCCCCGGTCCCGGTCCCCGCGCGGCCGGAGCAGGGGCCAAGTGGGGCCAAGACGGCGGTCACGGAAGGGGCCAAGGGTAGCCTTGCCTGCGTGAGCACCTGTGCGACGCTGTCGCGTGAACTGTCGGAGCCGCTGGCCGCCACGGCGGCCACCGCCACCACCTGGCTGCTGGTCGAGCAGACCGGCCCGTGGGGGGCGAAGGCGCTCGCGGAGAGCCATCTGGACGCCGCGGTGGGGCGGGCGCTGGAGGCGGCCGCCGCCGGGACGGGCGTGCGGGTGGCGCTGATCCGGCGGCCGGGCCGGCACGCCGACTGCCTGACGACGGCGCGGCACGAGGTGTTCGTCGCGCACACCGTGCCGGGCCGCGGCTGGGTGCGCCGGGCGGACGTCGCCGATCCGGCGGAGCTGCTCGGGCTGGACTTCGGGGCGCTCGGGGCGGGCGAGCACGGCGGGTACGGCGTGGAGCACGTCGGCGGGCCGGTGGCCCTGGTGTGCACCAACGGCCGGCGGGACCGCTGCTGCGCGCTGCTCGGCCGGCCGCTGGCGGCCCAGCTGGCCGCGGCCGGGCACAGCGAGGTGTGGGAGGTGACGCACCTGGGCGGGCACCGCTTCTCCCCCACCATGCTGGTGCTGCCGTACGGCTTCGCGTACGGGCGGCTGACGGCGGAGAGCGCCAAGGAGGTGCTGGCGGCGACGGCGGCCGGGCACATGGTGCCGGAGTGGTCGCGGGGCTGCTCGGGGTGGGAACGCCCCGGCCAGGCGGCCGACCACGCGGTGCGGGTGGCCACCGGCGAGACCGAGGTGGACGCGCTGACCCTGACCCAGCGGTCGGCCGGCCCGGGGCGCTGGCTGGTGACCGTGCGACACCGGGACGGCCGGGCCTGGGAGGTGGACGTCGTCGAGGGCGCGAGCGAGCCGGCCCGCCCGGAGAGCTGCGGCAAGGCGGCGGGCACGCCGTCGCGGATGGACGTGACGGCGCTCCGGGAGCTGTCGGTCCGGGAGCAGTGACGGCCCCGCGCCCGTGGGGGTGGGCGCGGGACCGTCGGCGAGGGGTCGGTTCGTGAGGGCGGGGCCCCCGGCGCGGGCCCCACGGCCTCACGGACGCGGGCCCCACCGGCGAGGGGTCAGCCCGTGGCGGCCTTGTCGACGAACTCCGTGGTGTAGGTCCGGGCGAGGTCGATGGAGCCCTCCTTGCCCTTGACGTCCGGGTGGAAGGCGGCGAGCACCGCGAGGACGGTCTTCGGTCCGTCGGCGGGCATCACGCCGTCCGTGGTGAACATCGGCAGGGTCGCCTTGATCGCCGCCGCGTACTGCTCGGCGCCGCCCTGCGCGTAGTCGGCGGGCATCTTCGCCGCGATCTCCTCGGGGCTGTGGCCGGCCATCCACTTCAGTGTCCTGACGAAGGCATTGGCGAGTTTCTGGGTGGTGTCCTTGTTCTTCTCCACCCAGTCGGAGTTCATGTAGAGCGAGGACGAGGGGTAGAGCCCGCCGAGTGCGGCACGCGAGCCCTCGGGGGTGCGCATGTCGTAGAGGATCTTGCCGAGGCCCTTGTCGAGGATGTTGGCCACGGTCGGGTCCGTGGTCATGCCGGCGTCGATGCTGCCCTGCTGGAGCGCGGCGATGAAGGTCTGGCCGGCGCCGACCGCGATCGGGCTGAACTCGCTCACCGCGGTGCCGTTCTTGACGGCGAGGTACTTGGTGAGGAAGTCCGTGGAGGAGCCGATGCTGGTGACGCCGAGCTTCTTGCCCTTGAAGTCGGCACCGGAGGTGATGGCGTCGGCCTGCTTGGTGGAGACGATCTCGACCTCCCCCGGTGCCAGCGAGAACTGCACCACCGACTCGACGTTCTTGCCCTTGGCCTGGAGGTCGATGGTGTGGTCGTAGAAGCCGACCGCGCCCTGGACGTCCCCGGCGAGCAGCGCGGTGGTGGCGTTGACACCGGCCGGCTCGCTCATCAGCTCGACGTTGACGCCGGCGTCGGCGAAGAAGCCGAGGCGCTGGGTGAGCATGGCGGGCAGGTAGATGACCTTGTCCAGGCCGCCGACCATGATCTTGACCTTGGGCCCGTCGACCTTCTGCCCGGCCGGGGCGGCCCCGCTGTGGGACACCGAGGCGGCGTCGTTGGCACAGGCGGCGAGCGGGAACAGCAGGACGGTGGCGAGGGCGGCGGCGACTCTGCCGGTCGGGTTCGAGCGCATGGGTGGGGGTGCCTCTCTGCTACGGAACGGGGTGGGGGTCAGCGGCCGTCGCCGGAGTCGGCGGGCTTCCAGCGGAACAGCTTCTTCTCGGCGAAGGTCAGCAACCCCTCGGTGAACAGCGCGACGACGGCGAGGATGGTCATCGCGGCGTACACGCCGGCCGCGTTGAAGGTGCCCTGGGCGGCGGCGACCAGCAGGCCGAGGCCCTTGGTCGCGCCGATGTACTCGCCGACGATGGCGCCGATCAGCGCGAAGCCGAAGCTGACGTGGAGGCTGGTGAAGATCCAGGTGGTGGCGGCGGGAATGACCACCTGAAGGGTGACCCGGCGGTTGTTGGCGCCCAGGATGCGGGCGTTGGCCACCAGGTTGCGGTCGACCTCGCGGGCGCCCTGGAAGGCGTTGAAGAAGACCGGGAAGAACACCAGCACCACCGCCGAGGCCACCTTGGAGGCCGGGCCGAGACCGAACCAGATCAGGAAGATCGGAGCCAGCACGATCCTCGGGATCGCGTTCAGCACCTTGATGTAGGGCCCGAACACATCGGCCAGGAAGCGGATCCGGCCGAGCGCGATGCCCAGCAGCACACCGCCGGTGACACCGATCACCCAGCCGGTGAGGGCCTCGTAGAGGGTGTAGCCGATCTGCTCGCCCAGTGAGCCCTGGGCGGTGCCGTGGGTGATCCACTGCCAGATCTGCGCCCAGATCTTCGACGGCTGGGAGAAGTTGAACGGGTCGACGACGTTCGTCCGGGCGCACAGCTCCCAGAGCCCGAGGAAGGCCACGAGCACCGCGATCCGGGCCCCGAAGATGCCCAACCTGCGCTTGCGGGCCGCCCGTTCACGGGCTTCGGTCCTGGTAGCGGTGACCACCGGGGGCTTTCCGGCAACGGCCGGCACGGTCTCAAGCGGCACGACCCGCTCCTCTCTCCCGGGTGATGCGCACCTCTTCGCCGAGCGAAGCCCAGATCTCGCGGTACAACTCGACGAACCTCGGCTCCAGTCGGACGGCCTCCACGGTGCGCGGGCGGGGCAGGTCGACGGTGAAGATCTCCTTGACGGTGGCCGGACCGGCCGTCATCACCACGACCCGGTCGGCCAGCGCGATCGCCTCGTCCAGGTCGTGGGTCACGAAGACGACGGACGAGCCGGTGCCGGCCCACAGCTCCAGCAACTGGTCGGACATCAGGGCGCGGGTCTGAACGTCCAGCGCCGAGAACGGCTCGTCCATCAGCAGGATGCCGGGGTCGTTGACGAAGGTCTGGGCGAGCGCGACGCGCTTGCGCATACCGCCGGACAGCTGGTGCGGGTAGCGGTCCTCGAAGGCGTCGAGGCCCACCCGGGCCAGCCAGTCGCGGGCCCGCTCCCGGGCCTCGGCGGCCGGAACACCGCGAAAGCGCGGGCCGGCCGTGACGTTCGACAGCACGGTGCGCCAGGGGAAGACGGCGTCCTGCTGGAACACGAAGCCGACCTTCGGGTCGATCCCGTCGACCGGCTCGCCGTACACCCGGACCTCGCCCTCGGTGGGCTCCTCCAAGCCGCTGACCAGGGTCAGCGTGGTGGACTTGCCGCAGCCGGTGGGGCCGACCACGGCGACGAACTCGCCCTGCGCGACGGTCAGGTCAAGATCGCGAACGGCGGTGTGCAGGGCGCCGGACGGAGTGCGGAACCGCTTGGTGGCGCCGGTCAACTCGATCGCCGGGGCCGGCGCCGGCCCGGTCGCCGGGGTTGTGCTCATGGGACCTCCCGGGTTTCTTCTGTGCTTGCCCCGGGAGGCTAGGAGCGGCGGGGGCGGCAGCGGGAGGCTTCTCGGCGAACTGCGGGTTCTCCGCCTTGAGGGGTGTTCTGCTCGTTTTGCTTCCGCTACAACAGCGGGGGCACGGCTGACAGAAACACCTCGGAAACATAGGGTGTGCCGACCACTGCCCCGTCCCCGCCCGGTTCCACCAGGTCCGCCCCGGTCCGCCCCGCCCCCGAGAGGAGGCCCGGATGAAGCACCCCCACTGGCCCCGCCGGGTCTTCGCCCAGCTGCTGCTGAGCCAGACCGTGGTGACCGTCGGCGTCACCGTCGTCACCGCCGGCCTGTTCCTGGCCCCGGTCAGCTCCGAGCTGGACCACGACGCGATGCAGCGCGCGCTGTCGATCGCCCAGGCCACCGCCAGCGACGAGGTGATCGCCCGGGCCGCCGAGGCCCGCGACACCGCCACCGCGCAGCGCAACGCCGAGCAGATCCGCACCGCCACCGGCGCCAGCTTCGTCGTGGTCACCGACCTGGACGGCATCCGGCTCTCGCACACCGACCCGGGCCGGATCGGCCAGCGGGTCTCCACCGACCCCGAGCCGGCCCTCAGCGGGCGCAGCGTGACCGCCATCCAGGAGGGCACCCTGGGGCGCACCGCGCGCGGCAAGGTACCGCTGCGGGTCGCGGGCGGGCGCATCGTCGGCGAGGTCTCGGTCGGCATCAGCGACGACTCGATCCGGCGGCGGCTGCTGAAGATGCTCACCGGCATCCTGCTCTGCGCCGGCGCCGGCCTGGCCGCGGGCACCGTCGCCACGCTGGTGCTGGCCCGGCGGCTGAAGCGGCGCACCCACAACATCGCGCTGGCCGACATCGCGGCACTGCTGGTGGAGCGGGAGGCGATGCTGCACGGGATCCGCGAGGGCATGGTGGCCCTGGACGAGCGGGGCCGGATCCGGCTGGCCAACGACGAGGCGGCGCGGCTGCTCGGCCTGCCCGAGGACTGCCCCGGCCGGGCGATCGACGAGGTGCTGCCGCCGGGCCGGCTGGCCGACGTGCTGGCCGGGCGGATCTCCGGGACGGATCTGCCGGCCGTCCGGGACGACCGGGTGCTGGTGGTGAACCGGATGGCGACGGCCGAGGGCGGCGCGGTGGTGACCCTGCGCGACCGCACCGAGCTGGAGTCCCTGGTCCGCGAACTCGACACCACCCGCAGTCTCACCGAGGCCCTGCGGGCCCAGGACCACGAGCACGCCAACCGGATGCACACCGTGCTCGGGCTGCTGGAGCTCGGCCGCCACGCACAGGCGGTGGAGTTCATCTCCGAGCAGTCGGGTTCGCACGCGGCGGTCGCGGCCCGGATCGCCGAACAGGTGCAGGACCCGCACGTCGCGGCGCTGCTGGCCGGCAAGACGGCGGTGGCGGGCGAGCGCGGCGTCCGGCTGGAGGTCGCCCCGGCGGCGCATCTGCCGGACGCGGTGGTGGACGCCCGGACGCTGGTCACCGTGCTCGGCAACCTGATCGACAACGCCGTGGACGCGGTGGCACCGGGCGGCGGTCAGGTCGCGGTGACCCTGGTGGCGGCCGGCTCCACCCTGCTGGTCGAGGTCGCGGACAGCGGCCCGGGCGTACCGGCGGGCCTGCGCGAGCGGGTCTTCGAGGAGGGCTGGACCAGCAAGGACGCGCCCGCGCACCGGCCGCGCGGGCTGGGGCTGGCGATGGTGCGGCGGCTGGTCGAACGGACCGGCGGCCGGATCGTGCTCGACGCCGGGCCGCTCGGCGGCGCCCGGTTCACCGTCGAGCTGCCCGAGGCCCTGCACGGCGAGGCCCCCGCTCCGCCCGCCGCCGTGTCGGCGACCGCCGCACCGCCCGTCGCACCGCTCGTGGAGGCCTGATGATCGACGTACTCGTGGTGGACGACGACTTCCGGGTCGCCGACGTGCACGCCGCCTACGTGGCCAAGGTGCCCGGCTTCCGGGTCACCGGCACCGCGCACTCGGCCGGTGAGGCACTGGCCGCGCTGGAGCGCCGCCCGGTGGACCTCCTGCTGCTCGACCACCATCTGCCGGACGAGACCGGTCTCGCCCTGGTGCGACGGCTGCGCGAACGGCAGGTGGCCTGCGACGTGATGATGGTGACGGCCGCCCGGGACGTCTCCACGGTGCACGCCGCGATGCAGCACGGCGCCCTGCAGTACCTGGTCAAGCCGTTCACCTTCGCCGGGCTGCGGGAGAAGCTGGTCGCGTACGCGCAGCTGCGGCACGCGCTGGCCGGACCGGCCGCCCGCGAGGCCGGCCAGGACGAGGTGGACCGGCTCTTCGCCACCCTGCGCAGCACGGCGGCCCCGGCGGTCGCCCTGCCCAAGGGCCACTCGGCGCCCACCACGGACCTGGTGCTCGGGGTGCTCCGGCGCGCGGGGCGGCCGCTCTCCGCCCAGGAGGTCGCGGAGGCCACCGGTCTGAGCCGCTCGACCGCGCAGCGCTACCTGAAGCAGCTGGAGCGGGACAGCCGGCTGCGGCTCACCCTGCGCTACGGCGACACCGGGCGGCCCGAACACCGCTACGTACTGGCCGTCCGCGCCTGACGGAGCCCCGCCCCGGGCGCGGGCGGGTCCGGGGCGGGGCTCCGCCGGCGGTCCCCGGCGGGCAGCACGGAGCCCCGACGGTTCCCAGGCCCGTCGGGGCTCCGTGGGCGCGCGGGCCGCGGCTCAGGCCGCGCCGGCGCCGGTGAGGGAGCGGACCTCCAGCTCGGCGTAGCGGTCCGGGTCGGCCGGCTCGGGCGAGACCAGGGTGCCGATCCAGCCGGCCAGGAAGCCCAACGGGATGGAGATGATGCCCGGGTTCTCCAGCGGGAACCAGTGGAAGTCCACCCCCGGGAAGAGCGCCACCTTGCTGCCGGAGACCACCGGCGAGAAGGTCACCAGCACGATCGCCGGAACCAGCCCGCCGTACACCGACCAGACCGCGCCGCGCGGGGTGAACCGGCGCCAGAACAGCGTGTACAGCAGCACCGGCAGGTTGGCCGAGGCGGCCACGGCGAAGGCCAGGCCGACCAGGAAGGCGACGTTCAGCTGCTGGGCGAAGAGGCTGAGCGCGATCGCGACCGCGCCGATCCCCACCGCCGCGATCCGGGCGACGCCGACCTCCTCGCGCTCGGAGGCCTCCCTGCGGGCCCGCCGGGAGGCCGGGACACCGCCCCGCCGACGGCGCGGGCGGCCCCGCCAGGCACCTGCCCAGATGTCGTGGGCGAAGGCCGCCGAGGAGGCGAGCGTCAGCCCGGCGACCACGGCGAGGATGGTGGCGAAGGCGATCGCCGAGATCAGTGCGAACAGCACCACCCCGCCGGTACTGCCGTTGCCGCCGCCGAGGACGAGGGCGAGCAGCGGGACGGCCGTGTTGCCTGCCGCGTTGGCGTGCCGGACCTCGGCCGAGCCGACCAGCGCGGTGGCGCCCAGGCCGAGCGCGATGGCCATCAGGTAGAAGCTGCCGACCAGCCCGATCGCCCACATCGTGGAGCGCCGGGCGGCCCGCGCGGTGGGCACGGTGTAGAAGCGGGAGAGGATGTGCGGCAGGCCCGCCGTCCCCAGCACCAGCGCGAGGCCGAGGCTGAAGAAGTCCAGCCGGCTGGTGAAGCTCGCCCCGTACTTGAGCCCCGGCTCCAGGTACCGCTGCCCGGCGCCGCTGTGCTGGGCGGCCTGCCGCATCAGCTCGGCGGCGTCCCCGTGGAAGCGGACCATCAGCAGCACGGTGAGCAGCACCGAGCCCGCGATCAGCAGGAAGGCCTTGACGATCTGGATCCAGGTGGTGGCCCGCATCCCGCCGACCGTGACGTAGACGATCATCAGACCGCCCACCGCCACGATGGTCCAGGTGCGGGCCTCGCTGCTGCTGGTGCCGAGCAGCAGGGCGACCAGGCTGCCCGCGCCGACCATCTGGGCGACCAGGTAGAGCAGGGTGACGACGACGCTGGCGCCGCCGGCCGCCGCCCGGACCTTGCGCCGCCGCAGCCGCAGCGCCAACACGTCGGCGAGGGTGTACCGGCCGGCGTTGCGGACCAGTTCGGCGACGAGCATCAGCACCACCAGCCAGGCGACCAGGAAGCCGATGCTGTAGAGCACGCCGTCGTAGCCGTACAGCGCGATCAGCCCGGCGACGCCGAGGAAGGAGGCGGCGGAGAGGTAGTCGCCGGAGAGCGCGAAGCCGTTCTGCAGCGGGGTGAAGTCACGGCCGCCGGCGTAGAAGTCCTCGGCGGCGCTGCCCCGGCGGCCCACCCAGAGGGTGATGCCCAGGGTGACCAGGACGATGACGGCGAAGAGCACGATGGCCAGGTCGTGGTGGTCTCCGGCCGGGGCGACGGGGGGCGGGGTGGCGGTCCTCATCGCAGCTGGTCCTGGGTGTCCCAGCGGAGCTCCAGCGCGGCCCGGTCCCGCTTGGTGCGGGCGTTGCGGGCGTAGAGCCAGGTGAGCACGAAGGTCGAGGCGAACTGCAGCAGGCCCAGCAGCCAGGCCACGTTGACCGGGCCGGCGACCTGGCTGCGCATCACCCCGGGCGCGGCGGCCTGGGCCGCGACGTACAGCAGGTACCAGCCGAGGAACGCCCCGCTGACGGGGAGGACGAAGGACCGGTAGCCGCGCTTGATCTCCTGGAACGCCTCGCTGGCCTGAACGGCGCGGTACACCTCGCTGCTGGTGTCGACGGCCGGCGGGGCCTCGGCCGGCGGCGCGGGTACCGGCGGGAGCGGCCGGGCGGGTGCCGCGGTCTCCGTCCGGGCGGGCGGCGGGCTCGGCGGCCCCTGGGGCGCGGGCGGCGCGGGCCGGCCGGGTTGGGGGGCCGCGGCGGGAGCGGCCCACCAGTCGAATCGCTGCCCCTGCCCGGGACTGCTCGTCTGCTGTTGTGGCACTGCTGCTCCTGGACCGGCGAGGCTCTGACGGGGCTCTGACCGAACCCATGATGGGGGCCCGCGGAGCCCGCAAACTCCCATTGCAGATACGTTCACTCGATGAGGTGATCGATGATCCGACAGACGCTCATCCGACTACTGCTGCGTACCGGTGATCCCGTGGCGGAAGGCGTAGGCGACCGCCTGGGCCCGGTCACGCACCGCGGTTTTGGCGAACAGATTGTTGATGTGCGTCTTCACGGTGGCCGGGCTGACGAACAGCCGCCGGGCGATCTCGGTGTTGGAGAGACCCTCCGCGATCAGGGCCAGCACCTCGGCCTCGCGGGCGGTCAGCCCGTCCGGCAGCTCCCCCGGCCGGCCCGTCCCACCCTGCGCCGCACTCGGCGCGGCGGCCCGGGCCGCACTGTCCGCCAGCCGCTCCAGCAGGCGCAGTTGCACCTGCGGGGAGAGCCCGGCCGCGCCCGAGCGGACGTCCGCGATGGCCCGGGCGATCTCCTCACCGCCCGCGTCCTTGGTGAGGTAGCCGCGCGCCCCGGCCTGCAGCGCGGGGAAGAGCGAGTCGTCGTCGGCGTAGGTGGTGAGCACCACCACCTCCGTCTCCGGGTGCGCGGCCCGGATCCGGCGGGTGGCCTCGACACCGTCGCAGCGCGGCATCCGCAGGTCCATCAGGACGACGTCCGGGCGGTGCCGCTCGACCAGCGCGACGGCCTCCTCGCCGTCGGCGGCGGCGCCGACCACCTCGATGCCCGGCAGCAGGCCGAGCAGCATCACGATGCCCTCGCGCACCACGGTCTGGTCGTCCGCCACCAGCACCCTGGTCGGGCCCACCCCGTTCACGCCGGTACCCGCAGCAGCACGCGCCACCCTCCCTCGTCCGGGCCCGCCAGCAGGGTGCCGCCGAGCAGCTCCGCGCGTTCGCGCATCCCCAGCAGACCGTACCCGCTGCCGCTGTCCGTCAGCCCGCCCGTCGGCTCGCCGCGCCCCGGCCGGCTGTTGCGCACCTCCAGCTCCACCGCGTCGGGCAGGTAGCGCAGTTCGAGTGCGCAGCGTGCGCCGGGGGCGTGTTTGCGCACGTTGGTCAGGGCTTCCTGCGCTGTGCGCCGTACCGCGAGCCCCGCCTCGGCGGGGAGCGGGCGCGGCGTCCCGGTGACGGAGAGCACCGCCCGCTCACGCCCGGTCAACTCCACCAGGAACTCGCCGACCGGGGTGAACTCGCCGCGCAGCGCGGAGAGCGCCTGCCGGGTCTCGGCCAGGCCGTCCTGCGCCATCCGCCGGGCGGCCACCACGCGTTCGCGGACCTGCTCCCGGTCGGTGCCCGCGTCCAGCATCAGCCGGGCCGCCTCCAGGTGGACGAGTTGCGCGGAGAGGCTGTGGGCCAGGACGTCGTGGATCTCCCGGGCGATCCTGGCCCGCTCGGCGAGCGCGGCGCTCTCCGCCTCGGCGGCCCGCGCGGCCCGCTCCTGGGCCAGCAGGCGCCGGGCGGTGCCGCGCGCCTCGGTGTCCAGCCGCAGCAGGTAGCCGAGCAGCGCGAGGCCGCCGACGGTGGCGACGACGCTCAGCCAGCTCGCCCAACTGGCCGCGGTGTACGAGCCGAGGGCGGCCGCCGCGGTGAGCAGCGCGGGCGCGGGCGGCAGCCGGATCAGGGCGGTCACGGCCAGGCCGTACCAGAGGACGTCGGCGAGCAGGAAGGCCTGCCCCCAGTTGGCCAGCCAGGCCACCCCGAGCAGGCCGGCGGCCAGGCCGAACGACAGCGCTGGCCGCTGCTCCCGGGCGGCGCGCAGGTACCCGGCGGACAGGCCGACGGCTGCGGCCAGCCCGGCCACCGCCACCACCACCGCCCAGCCGGTGTGGGCGCCGGCGGAGAACGTCCCCCAGCAGACGGTGACCAGCAGGACGGCCCGGCCGAGCGCGGTGAGGACCCGTCGCGGCCGGCTGTCGGCGTCGCGCTCCAGCCCCTCGCGGGACGGCCAGCGGGTCCAGTACCACCCGGCCACGGGTGCCTCCTCAAAGCTCGCGGTGGTGGGTCAGCGCAGCCCTGCGACCTGCTCCGGGGCCTCCAGCATCCGCGCCCTCCAGTTCACCACGAGCGAGCGGACCAGCAGCAGCACCGCCAGGCCGAGCAGCAGCGCGCTGCCCGCCTGGTGGACGTGCAGGGCCGCGCCGACCCCGTAGAGGCCGAGCCGGATGACGATCATCCCGGCCCAGGCGGCCACCGTGGCCCTGGTGCCCTTGGCCCACAGCCCGCCGTCCCCGGCCCGCCAGAGCCGGACGGTCCAGCCCCAGACGGAGCCCATCGCGAGCACCGCGACCAGTCCGCAGCCGAGCAGGGCGGCCGACTGGGCGGTGTGCTCGTGGTCGATCAGCCGCGGGTCGCGCAGCGCGAGCGCGCCGAGGACCAGCGGCAGCACCCAGAAGCGGCGATCGGTGTCCAGTCGCCGGGCGCGCATCTGGCGCCGGACGACCAGGGCCATCACCGCGATGACCGCGACGACGTTGACAAGGGTGCTCATCGGACTCTCCGTCCCGCCGGGAGGTGGCTGCTGACCTCCCCGACGCTACGGATCCGGCGCTCCCGGCTGATCGGAGCCGGGGTGGACGAACGGATGGAGCCGAACGCCCGAGGGCCCTCCACCCGTGGGTGGAGGGCCCTCGTCGCGCGGGTGTGCCCGGGGGCTGTGCTCAGGCGTCGATGCGGGAGCGGTCCAGGGTGGCCGCCGAGTCGACGATGAACTCCTTGCGGGGGGCGACGTCGTTGCCCATCAGCAGGTCGAAGATCTTCTCGGCCTGCTCCAGGTCGCCCAGGTTGATCCGGCGCAGCGTGCGGTGGCGCGGGTCCATGGTGGTCTCGGCCAGCTGGTCGGCGTCCATCTCGCCGAGACCCTTGTAGCGCTGCACCGGCTCCTTCCAGCGCATGCCCTTGCGCTGGAACTCCAGCAGGGTGGAGCGCAGCTCGGCGTCGGAGTAGGTGTAGTGGTACTTGTCCTGGCCGCGCTTGGGGCTGGTGAGCTCGATCCGGTGCAGCGGCGGGACGGCGGCGAAGACCCGGCCCTGCTCGACCATGGGCCGCATGTACCGCTGAAAGAGCGTCAGCAGCAGGCAGCGGATGTGCGAGCCGTCGACGTCGGCGTCGGCCATGAAGATGACCCGGCCGTAACGGGCCTGGTCGATGTCGAAGGTGCGGCCCGAACCGGCCCCTATCACCTGGATGATCGCGGCGCACTCGGTGTTCTTGAGCATGTCGCTCACGGACGCCTTCTGCACGTTGAGGATCTTGCCGCGGATCGGCAGCAGCGCCTGGAACTCCGAGTTGCGGGCCAGCTTGGCGGTACCGAGGGCGGAGTCCCCCTCGACGATGAAGAGTTCGCTGCGCTCGACGTCGTCGCTGCGGCAGTCGGCGAGCTTGGCCGGCAGCGAGCTGGTCTCCAGCGCGGTCTTCCGGCGCTGGGCCTCCTTGTGCTGACGGGCGGCGACCCTGGTCCGGGCGGCGGCGGCGACCTTCTCCAGCACCGCCCTGGCCTGCAGCTTCTCGTCCTTCTTGGCGGAGGTCAGGAAGGCCTTGAGCTCCTTGGCGACCACTGCGGCGACGATCCGGTTGGCCGCCGAGGTGCCCAGCACCTCCTTCGTCTGGCCCTCGAACTGCGGCTCCGCGAGCCGGACGGTGACCACGGCGGTGAGACCCTCGGTGGCGTCGTCCTTGGTGATGTCGTCCTCGGCGACGCGCAGCAGCTTGGCGGTGCGCAGTGCCTCGTTGACGGTCTTGGCGAGCGAGCGCTCGAAACCGGTGATGTGGGTGCCGCCCTTGGGGGTGGCGATGATGTTGACGAAGGAGCGCACCGTGGTGTCGTAGCCGGCGCCCCAGCGCAGCGCGATGTCCACCCCGAGGTGGCGGGTGACCTCGGTGGGCGTCATGTGGCCGACCTCGTCCAGGACGGGGACGGTCTCCTTGAAGGCCCCCTCGCCGTGCAGGCGCAGCACGTCGCAGACCGGCTTGTCCGGCGCGAGGAACTCGCAGAACTCGGCGATGCCGCCGTCGAAGCGGAAGGTCGACTCCTCGACCTGGTCACTCTCGGTCAGCCGCTCGTCACGGACGACGATGGTCAGGCCGGGGACGAGGAACGCGGTCTGCCGGGCCCGGTTGTGCAGGTGCTCCAGCGAGAGCCGGGCGTCCTTGAGGAAGATCTGCCGGTCGGCCCAGTAGCGGATCCGGGTGCCGGTGCGGGTCTTCGGCACCTTGCGGGCCTTGCTGAGGCCGTTGGCGGGCTCGAACGGGGCGTCCGGGCCGCCCTCGGTGAAGATACCGGGGGTGCCCCGGCGGAAGCTGATCGCGTGGGTGTGGCCGCTGCGGTCGACCTCCACGTCCAGCCGGGCCGAGAGGGCGTTGACGACGGACGCGCCGACGCCGTGCAGACCGCCGGAGGCCGCGTACGAGCCGCCGCCGAACTTGCCGCCGGCGTGCAGCTTGGTCATCACGACCTCGACACCGGAGAGCCCGGTCTTGGGCTCGACGTCCACCGGGATGCCGCGGCCGTTGTCCCGCACCTCGACCGAGGAGTCCTCGTGCAGGACGACGTCGATGTGGTCGCAGTGGCCGCCGAGGGCCTCGTCGACCGAGTTGTCGATGATCTCCCAGAGGCAGTGCATCAGGCCGCGGCTGTCGGTGGAGCCGATGTACATGCCGGGGCGCTTGCGGACCGCCTCCAGGCCCTCCAGGACAAGCAGGTGCCGAGCGGTGTAGTTGGAGCCGTCGTCGCCCGCCAGCAGTGCGGACGGCACGGTCGTTTCGGCACTCACGCGGCACTCTCCTCGGTGAAGTTCTGTCTCATCGGTCACATCCGGGCACAGCCGGAACGTCCGCCAGTGCAGCACACCGCACCGACAGCAGTTCCTCCGCGTGTGCACGCCCCTGCGGTGGGTGCACAGCACGACGGGAGGGTCCCGCGCAGCTTGTACGCGCTGCGCGAACAAGCACCGCTCCGGATTCCGCGCACCGGAGCGCCATCTCCTCCCGGTACCAGCGGTCCTGGCGGATCGTGGGGCCGGGCGCAGGCTCCGGAACTGCCGTTATGCAGGCTACCGGGGCCCAGGACGGGGCTTATGCTCCAACCCAGCAGAGGATTATGCTACGCGGACCTCGCACCCCGTCCCGATCGGGCGTTCGAGCGACAGGCGGATCCTGGGATTCGGTACGCATGAACCACCGGCCCCCGGGGCACGTCCTCATCAACACAGCAGAATCCTCAAAGAAGAAAAGCCACGAGCGGGAACGTTTTCGGCCTGGTTGGATGTTGACCCTGGTACGACAGCTCGTCGAGCTAGAGAAGAGGCGACGTGACTACTGTTCTGACCCCTGCGAGCCCGCTCACCGCGGCTGACCGCTGCGACCGCTGCGGCGCCCAGGCCTACCTGCGCGTCGTACTCGCCAGCGGCGGAGAGCTGCTCTTCTGCGCCCACCACGGCCGGAAGTTCGAGCCCGAGCTCAAGAAGATCGCCGTGGAGATACAGGACGAGAGCGGCCGGCTCAGCAGCACCACCAACGCCGCGGCCGCCGACGAAGAGCGCTGATACCGGGCGCCACAGCAGCAGCAGGCCACGAGCTGTGTCCGGCCGCGCACCACGCGCGACCGGTGAGCCGGGTGGCCGGTCCCCCTCGGGGGGCCGGCCACCCGGCTCTGCTGTTTCCGGCCGACGGCAGGGCGCCGGGCGCCGGATCGGGCGACGCCGCGTCAGAACGTGACCGCGCGACTACAGGACGGCACGTACCGCGTCGGAGACCGTACCGATCCGGGTGTAGACACCCGGGTGGGCCGCCTCCGCGCAGCCCGTCCCCCAGGAGACCAGCCCGGCCAGGCGGCCGGCGACGACCAGCGGGCCGCCGCTGTCCCCCTGGCAGGCGTCCTTCCCGCCCTTCTCCTCGCCGGCGCAGACCATGCCGCGGGCGTCGAAGTGCCCGTCCGACCCCCCGGGGTAGGCCTGCGCACAGGTCTGGTCCGGCACGATCGAGACGTCGACGCCACGGAGCGTGGGCGAGTAGTCACCACGACCGGTGCTGTCCCCCCAGCCGTAGACCTGCGCCCGGTTGCCCGCCCGGTACGACTCGACCTCCCCCTGGCCGACCAGGTCGATCACGGGCCGGGCGCCCTGCGACTCGCTGAGTGTGAGCACCGCCACGTCGTTCATATTGGCGGTGAAGGCGTAGTCCGGGTGGATCCAGACCTCCTGGACGGGCACCTCACGGCCGGCCGAGCCGCGCAGATCGTCCCGGCCGACCACGACCTTCAGACCGGGCCGGTCCACCCGCCGGCCCTTGGACTCGTCGTAGAAGCAGTGCGCGGCCGTCACCACCTTGGTCGCGGTGACCAGCGCGCCACCGCAGAACTGCCCCGAGCGGCCGTTGCCGAACTGCTGGCGACTGGCGACCGCCACCATCCACGGGTGTTCCGCGGTGGTCGCCGCGGCCCCGCCGACGATCCGGCGCTGGGCCTGGGCCGGCGCGGCCGGGCCGAACGCGACCAGGGTCGCGGGCAGCGCCGCGAGCAGACCGAGGACGGCGGCCCGGTGGCGGCGGCGCACCGGCCGGGTGGCCGGGTGTACCGATGGCGGGGCGCCGGTCAGCAGGTCCGCGCGATCCGGGTTGGGCAGCACCGTGTCTCCAGTTGGCTCGGCAGCAGGCAACCGGCACAGCGTAGGTGATCGACTACGATCCGCGACCGGTTCCCGCCGCACCGCCACCCGGACGAGCGACAACGGCCACCCGGACGCTGACGCGCCCGGGCTCCGAGCGGCCCACCGGACAACGCGAGAGGGCCCGGAGCGCAATGCTCCGGGCCCTCTCGGAAGGCGGACCGCCGGACCTCACCGGACCGGGTGGTCCGGCGGCGGTCCCGCCGGTGGCGGATCAGTCCAGGTAGTCGCGCAGCACCTGGGAGCGCGACGGGTGGCGCAGCTTCGACATGGTCTTGGACTCGATCTGGCGGATGCGCTCACGGGTGACCCCGTACACCTTGCCGATCTCGTCCAGCGTCTTCGGCTGGCCGTCCGTCAGGCCGAAGCGCATCGAGACCACGCCCGCCTCACGCTCGGACAGGGTGTCGAGCACCGAGTGCAGCTGCTCCTGGAGCAGGGTGAAGGAGACCGCGTCGGCCGGCACGACCGCCTCGGAGTCCTCGATCAGGTCACCGAACTCGCTGTCGCCGTCCTCACCCAGCGGGGTGTGCAGCGAGATGGGCTCGCGGCCGTACTTCTGGACCTCGATGACCTTCTCCGGGGTCATGTCGAGTTCCTTGGCCAGCTCCTCCGGGGTGGGCTCGCGGCCCAGGTCCTGGAGCATCTGGCGCTGGACGCGGGCCAGCTTGTTGATGACCTCGACCATGTGCACCGGGATACGGATGGTGCGGGCCTGGTCGGCCATCGCGCGGGTGATCGCCTGGCGGATCCACCACGTGGCGTAGGTGGAGAACTTGTAGCCCTTGGTGTAGTCGAACTTCTCGACCGCACGGATCAGACCGAGGTTGCCCTCCTGGATCAGGTCCAGGAAGAGCATGCCGCGGCCGGTGTAACGCTTGGCCAGCGAGACGACCAGACGGAGGTTGGCCTCCAGCAGGTGGTTCTTGGCGCGGCGGCCGTCCTCGGCGATGATCTCCAGCTCGCGCTTGAGCTTCGGAGCCAGCTTGTCGGCGGCCGAGAGCTTGTCCTCGGCGAACAGGCCGGCCTCGATGCGCTTGGCGAGCTCGACCTCCTGCTCGGCGTTGAGCAGCGGGACCTTGCCGATCTGCTTCAGGTAGTCCTTGACCGGGTCGGCGGTGGCACCGGCGACGGCGACCTGCTGGGCCGGAGCGTCGTCCTCGTCGTCGTCGGAGAGGACGAACCCCTGCGACTCCTCCTCGGGCTCCGCCTCCTCGGCCGCCTTGTCGCCGGGCAGCGCGACGTCCTCGAGCAGCTCCTCCTCGCCGGAGAGCTCCTCGTCGCCCTTGCCCGTCTTGGTGGCGGCGGTCTTCTTGGCGGCGGTCTTCTTGGCCGGCGCGGCGGTCTTCTTGGCGGCCGCCTTCTTGGCCGGGGCCGCCTTCTTCGCCGCCGACGCCTTCGCCTCGGCGGAGAGCCCGGTCGCGTCAACGGTGATCTCGGCGGACACCGTGCCGACCGGGGCCGCGGCGGCCGCGACCGACGGGGTCGAGATGGTGGCACCGGGCGCGATGCGCACGGGGGGCTTGGTCGGGGCCGCCGGAGCGGCCGGGTTCCGGGTGGTGACCGCCTTGGTGGCAGTGCGCTTGGTGGGGCTCTTGGCAGCGACGCTCTTGCGCTTGGCACCGGCCGGCTCGGCCGCGCTGACCATAAGGTCCACCCCCTCCTCAATCAGAACCTGGTTGAGGCTGCGCATGACGTTCTTCCACTTGGTGACCGGGATCTGGTCCGCCTCGAACGCCTGGCGCACGTCGTCACCGGCGATCTGCCCCTGGGCCTTGCCCCGCTCGATGAGCGCCAGCAGAGCCGCGGACTCGGCGATCTCGGGGGGAAGCGAACGGGATGTGCTGGCCGACACGAACAACCTCTCGGACGATGAGTGGACTCGAACCCGTACCGGCCGCCCGAGCGGGCGGGGAAGGAAATCGCGCGTCGGACGCGCGGTGTCGATTCCGACCGACTCGGGCTTGAGGACTGGGTTTGCAGGACGGCAGCAGCGCCGCAGACCAACACAGCATTCTGACATGTTGGGGTATTCCGGAGCTGCTTCCGCTCAGGACACATCGCTGCTACTCGTCAAGTGTTACGCATGGCCTTCGTGTCGCGGGTCACACCACTCGGCGTGCGCGGCTCGGGGCCCGCATCCATCATCCCTCACGCGCGGCCAAGCTCTTGGCATGGGCAGGCCATTGTCGCGCACGGCTGCCGCGCGGATGCGGCGGTATCGGAAGATCGGGGCGGTTCACCGTCGGGTCCACCGGCGCGGCCTCGGCGGCGGGGGCGGGGCGGGGCGGGCGAGGTCGCGCGGTGGCCACCGAGGGGGCGCGGGCGCGACGAAGCCCTCCGACCGCGCCGTGCGGTGCGGCCGGAGGGCCAGGGGTCGCGGGGCCGCTCGGTCGCCGGGTGGGCGACTCAGTGCTCCCGGGGGGCGGGGACGGACGGCTCGATCTCCGGGTGCACGGTGAGCAGCGCCCGCACCGCGGCCTCGCCGGCCGTGCCGTCGCCGGTGCCCAGGGCGTCCACCAGCCGGGCGTGCAGGCTGACCGAGGCCTCCGAGGGCCGCTCGCAGGCGATGGCCGGGCCGCCGGACACCTGCAGCGCGCAGGAGACGATCCCGGAGAGGTGCTCCAGCATCCGGTTCCCCGCCACCTGCAGGACCAGGGCGTGCAGCTCGGCATCGGCCCGCGAGAACGTGGAGAGGTCGGCCTGGGCCGAGGCGTGGCCCATGATCTCGGTCAGTTCGACCAGCCGCTGCTGGACGTCCTCCCGGCCGTGGCCGGCGGCGAGCCGGGCGGCCAGCGGCTCGATGGCCCAGCGGAGCTCGAACAGCTCCCGGCGCTGCTCGTCGCGCTGCGGGCCGAAGGCGCGCCACTCGATGATGTCCGGGTCGAGCAGGTTCCAGTCGCCGACCGGGCGGACCCGGGTGCCGACGTTCGGCCGGGCACTGACCAGGCCCTTGGCCTCCAGCACGCGCAGCGACTCACGGACGACGGTGCGGGAGACCTCGAAACGCTGGCCGATCTCCTCGGGGACGAGCGGGCGGTCGGCACCGAGGTCGCCCGAGACGATCATCTGGCCGAGCTGCTGCACGAGCTGGCCGTGCAGGCCTCGACCGCGGCTGCTGGTGGTCTTGCGGCCGACCCGGGCCAGATCCGACTCGGCGCCCTCCCAGCGGGGCGCCGGCGGGGTCGGCCGGTCGGCGTACGAGAAGCGGTCCAGCTCGCCGGCGCCGGGGATGGCACCTTCGGCGGAACGGGTGGGGGTCATGGTGGGGTGCGCAAGGGTACTCACAGGTCCTTTGTCGGCGATCGGCGGGCGCAGCTTGAGAATTCTCGTGAAAAGCACACGAAAGGGTGATCGACCGTGACTGGATAATTGACTTCTTATCAGGAAGAACCGCACATTGCGGCCACTGCTGGTCGATCTTGTCGAACCGTCAGCGGGACTCCCGGCCGGGCCGGGGCCCTCCCGACGGCCTCCAGGCCTTCGGCGAGTCTTTCGACCGGCCCCCGGCGGTGCCCCGGGAGGGGCGCCCGGACGGGGGCCGGAGGCCGGTCCGCCGCCTCAGAGGGCCCGGCGCCGGGCCTGGACCAGGAGGGAGACCAACAGCAGCACGAACGCCGGCGCCGTCACCGCCGCCAGGAGCGCCGGATCGGTCAGCACCGAACCGCTCTCCGCAACCCGGTGCTCCCCGCCGTACACCCATCCGTACGCCCACTCGACGCCGGACTGGAACGGCAGCAGCTCCGTCGCGCGGACCGGCCAGGCCGTACCCGTCCACCGGAGCAGCAGCGCCACTCCGGACTCCAGCAGCGGCGGCAGCGCGCAGAGCAACAGCACGCCGGCAGCGGCGCTGCGGGTCAGCGAGGCCGTCAGCACCCCGGTCCAACCGGCCACCACCACCAGCAGGACGAAGGCCAGCAGCGCGGCCGGCGCCCCGTGGCCGACCGCGAGCGCTGCCGGGGCGAACGCCCCGGGCAGGTCGGCGAGCCCGGTGAGGCCGGCCGAGGAGAGCGCCTCGGACACCCGCTCCGACAGGGCGGCCGGCTCCGACCAGGCGGCCACCGCGACCCCGGCCGGGAGCGCGACGTGCACGGCCACCGTGTCGACCAGCACGGTCGCGAGCGCCAGCAGCCCCGCCACCGGGCCGATCACCAGCAGCTTGGCCAGCAGCAGCCGTACCCGGCGCGGATACGACACCTGCGAGGCCGCCAGCCCGGGGTGTCGCACCTCGTGGCCGTAGGAGAGCGCGCCCAGCACCCCGGCGCCGAGCGCCGCGAACGGCAGCGGGATCAGCGGCACGGTCGCCGTCAGCAGCCGCACTCCCGCCGACCCGGTCAGCGGCCCGGCGGGAGTCTGGGCGGCCAGCACGGCGGCCACCACGGCGTCGCAGAGCAGCACGGCGGCGAGGAGCAGCCAGGTGGAGCGGAGGCCGCGCAGTCGGCGCAGCTCGTAGGCCAGTACACGCACGGTTCACTCGCTCCGGTGGTCGGGGGCGGCAGGGGCGGCGGGGGCGACCGCCGGGGCCTGGTGGGTGGGTGGCGCGCCGACGGCCGTCACCGGGTCCAGCCGTCCGAGCCGGACGGTGTCGGCGGTCATCAGGTCGCCGGTAGCCGTGTCCTCGTGCCGGATTCGCGGCTCGGGAGCCGGATCGCCGTCGGCGCGGGCCAGGCCGCGGAGACCGTCACGGAACAGGCGGTCCACGGCGACGGTCGGAGAGGTGTCGGCGCTCTCGATGCTGTCGGTGGTGCCGATGGTGCCGGCGGTCCCGGCGCTCTCCGGCTCGGGCCGGTGCGACGGGTCCGGCTGCCGGCCCGGCCGAGGCTGCTGGTGCTGCCGGCGCGAGGGCCGGGCGGCGCGGGCCGTGACCGCCGACAGTGCCGTGGCGGCCGCGACGGCGACACTGCCGGCGGCCGCGGCCACGGCGGACGACGAGGGCAGCGCGAGGACCGGCAGAGCGCCGGCGCTCGGTGTGCCGGCGCTCGGCTGGGGCACCAGGGCCGACGTGTTCGGGGACCCCTGGGGCTCCGGCGGCACCTCGTCCTCCGGCGCGGCGGTCGCCACGCCGGCAGCCCTCCCCGACCGGCGGGTCCCCGAACGGGGCTCGGCCGGGCGGGGCTCGGCCGGACGAGCGGAGCTGGGCTCGGCCGGGCGGGGCTCGGCCGGCGCCGACGCGACCTGGAGCCGACCCGAACGCCCCGAAGCCGTGGGCAGGGTGACGCGGGGAGCGGGCTGCTCGACCACCCGGTCGGCCAGCTCGTGCAACAGGATGCCGTGCCGGTAGGCGAGTTCACCGATCTCGGTGCGGCCGATCCCCGCCACCGCGAGGCCTGCCCCGCCGTCCCGGCGCACCGCGGCGCCCTGACCCGCCAGCAGATCGGCCAACCGGGCCATCTGCGGCCCGCGCACGGCGACCTCGGGGCTGAGCCGGGTGCGGCAGAACTCCGCCACCGGCTGATCGGCCACCAGGCGGCCCTGGTCGAGCGTGATCACACGGTCCGCGAGCCGGGCGGCCTCCTGCGGCGTGCGGGTGGTCACCAGAACCGTGCCGCCCGCGACGCCGAACGACCGCAGGAAGGAGTGGAACCACTCCACATTGCGCGGCGACAGCCCCTCGGTGGGCGCGTCGAGGACCAAGGTGCCGGGATCCGCGAGCAGCGCCGTGGCCAGGGCCAGCCGCCGGTGCATGCCGGGCGAGAAGGTGCGCAGCCGCTGCCCGGCCACGGCCGCCAGCCGGGTCTGCTCCAGGAGTTCGTCGGCCCGCCGGGCGGGTACTCCGACGGCTGCCGCCAGCATCCGGAGATGGCTGACGGCCTTGCGGCCCGGGTGTCCGGCCATCGTCCCCTCGGCTCCGCCGGGGCCGGGCAGCAGCACGCCGACCTCACGCTCCGGATGCCGGAGCCGCCGGTAGGTGCGGCCGCCGAAGAGCGTGACGCCCTGGCCGCGTTCGAGTTCGAGCATCAGCCGCAGCGCGGTGGACTTGCCCGCGTCCTCGGGACCCAGCAGGGCCGTCACCGCGCCCGGGCGGGCGTCGAAGGTCAGATCGAGCACCGCCGGCGGTCCACTCCTGCGGTAGACCTTGGTCAGTCCGGTGATCTGGATCATCGCTGGCTGCTCCCGTGCCCTCGGCCGACCTGGTCTGCGCGACGCGGGACCGTGCCCGCACGGCCCCGCGCCAGCACATTAGGGGTCCGGAGCGGCGATTCCGGGCAGGACGGGACCGGCACGGGCCCGCAGCCCGCGCACCTCACCCGATCAGGGGACAATCCGATCCTGCGACGGAGCCACGAGGTGCTGATCGGGCCCGGGACCGCGGACGCTCGGGGGTCGCGGTGCGAGCGGTGGCCGGGCGGGTGGCCGGAGCGAGCGGCGCGGCCTCAGGACTCCGGGCGCAGCATGGGCGGGTTGAGCACGGTGGCCCCGCCGGCCGTGAACAGCTGGGCCGGGCGACCGCCCTGACGCGTGGTCGTGCCGCCGGAGGGCAGCAGGAAGCCGGGGGTGCCGGTGACCTTGCGGTGGAAGTTCCTCGGGTCGAGCACCACACCCCATACCGCCTCGTAGACCCGGCGCAGCTCGCCGACGGTGAACTCGGTGGGGCAGAAGGCCGTTGCCAGTGAGGAGTACTCGATCTTGGAACGGGCGCGCTCGACCCCGTCGGCCAGGATCAGCCCGTGGTCGAAGGCGAGCGGGACGCCGTCGGCCGGGCTCTGCCCGAGCAGTTCGGCGACCGGGGCCCAGCGGGCGCCGCTGGCGTCGCCACCGGCCCGCGGGGTCGGCAGGTCCGGTGCCAGGACGAGGTAGGCGACGCTGACCACTCGCATCCGGGGGTCGCGCTGCGGGTGACCGTAGGTCGCGAGCTGCTCCAGGTGCGCGCCGGCCGTGCCGGGGCCCGCCGCGTCGTGACCGGGAGCCGAGTAGGCGCGCAGGCCGGTCTCCTCGGCCAGCTCCCGGGACGCCGCCTCGGCCAGGCCCTCGTCCGGGCGGACGAAACCGCCGGGCAGGGCCCAGTAGCCCTGGAAGGGGGGCTCACCCCGCCGGACCAGCAGGGCGCACAGCGCGTGGTCCCGCACCGTCAGCACCACCAGGTCAACCGTGACAGCGAACGGGGGGAAGGCCGACGGGTCATAACGCGACATGGCGACGATCATAGTCGTCTCTCTGACGATAAGCACAGGCCCGCGCACGAGCCGTGCCCCTGCCGCGCCCGGCCCCGACCACCGGTCGGGCGGGCGGCGGCGGCGCCCGCTCGCGGCACGGGTCGGGAAGGTCAGCGGGCGACCAGTTGGAGCTCCGCAGAGGCCTCCTCCACCATCGCGACGCCGATCCGGCTCACCCGTACCGAGAACGGTTCGCCCGCGACCCGCAGCCCGGTCAGCTGCAGCTCGCCGAGCGGGGCCGTACTGGCCGGCCGGACCATCACCCGCCCGCCCGGCACATCGGGGCGGACCCCGGCGAGGGCGAACACCGCGTGGACGGCTCCGGCCGCCGAGACCGCCGCCGGGTGGCAGGCGGCCGGGTGCGGCACCGGCGGGCAGCCGGGGACGCGCTGCTCTCCCGCGTACATCTCGGGCAGTCGTCCCTCGAAGTGGGCGGCCGCGCCGAGCAGCCCCTCCAGCAGCGCGCCGGCCTCGTTCTCGTGGCCGGCCTCGGCCAGCCCGGCGATCGCGAGGGCGGTCTCGTGGACGCGCACCGCCCCACTGCGGTGGCCGAGCGGATTGAACCGGGGCGACTTGGCGCTGAGCGTGCGCAGACCCCAGCCGCTGTCCAGCTCGGGTGCGGCCAGTCGCTGGGCGAGCAGTCTGGTCTGTTCCCGGTCGAGCAGGCTCTCGTGCCGGCCGCCGTCGGAGCAGAGCCCCGGGTCGAGGAGGTGGACGAAGGAGGAGGTGACGGCGGGTAGCGGCTGGCCGCCCGGGGCGAGGCCCGCCGCCGGGCGGCCACCGGAGAGGTCGTCGATCCAGAACCGCTCGCGGAAGCGCCCCCGCAGCGCGGCCGCCCAGGCGCGCCACTCCTCGGCGCCGGGGCGACCGAAGGCCTCCAACAGCTCGGCACCGTGCAGCGCGGCCCGGTGTGCCTGGGCCTGGACCTCGGCCCGGGCCGCCACCGGATGGGCGGCGCGCTCCTCCACCGGGCGGCTGAGGTCGGTGACGAAGCCGTCGACCAGGCCCTCGCGGAGCGCCCCGAGCGCCCGTTCGGCGGCCGGCAGCAGCTCGGCGACCTCGTGCCGGGGCAGGCCCCAGCGCCAGGCCTCGGCCAGCACCGTGACGAACAGCAACGTCGCCTCGGTGGCCGTGCAGGTGGGCGGCAGCTCCGGGCCGCCGTGCCGCAGCGCCCCGGGCAGCAGCCCCTCGGAGCGGTGACCGGGCTGCCCGGGACCGCCCTGGCCGGCCGCGGACGCGAGCTGCTGACGGCGGGCCAGCGCTCGCAGGGTGCCGGCCGCCAGCCGGGTGCCCAGCGGAAGGGTCAGGCGGGCCGCCCAGAGCGCGTCGGCCGGGGCGAGGCCGAAGCGCCAGGGCGCGCCGGAGGCCGGGTAGAGATCGGTCGGGCGGTCCGGGTCGGCGAACAGCAGGCCTCCGAGGGCGTCCAGCGCGCGCGGTACCAGCAGCCCGACCCGGGGGTCGTCGCTGCGGATCTCCGGCTCCGCCCATGGCAGCGGGACTCCGGTGCCCCGGCCACCCGGCGGCCGGGGGCCGGGGGTGGTGCTCTCCAGCTCGGTGCGCAGCTCGACCGACCACCGGGCGCCGGGCTGCACCTCCAAGTCCCAGCGCAGCACTCCGGCGCCGGCCAGGACGGCGTGCGGCGACGGCTTGGCGCTGACGACGGCGCTGTGGGTGGGACCGGCCCAGCGCAGCCCGGCGGACTGCACCTGTCCCGGCAGGTCCGGCGGCCGGTGACCGGCGGCGATCTCGCCGACGGCGCCGAGGTCCGTGCCGAGGGCGATCTCCAGCGGCAGCCGGGCGGGCCGGCTGCCGGTGTTCCGGACGGTGACGGTCTCGACCCCGTCGGCGTGGCGCAGCCGCTCGACGGTGAGCGCCGGATCGGGGTCGAGGTCGCCGGGGATCCGGACGGCGCCGAGGAAGCGGGCCTGGGCCGCCGTGGTCAGGGTGCCCTGGAGCGGCAGGGGCTCCATGCCACCGATCCGCAACTCCATCCGGGCCAGTACCCGGACGCCGGAACGGTAGAAGCCGTGGAGGCCGTGGCCGCGCAGTTGCCCGTCCGGACCGGAGGCGGCCATGGCGGGGGCGTTGACGCAGAGCACCGCGTGGTGGACGGCGGCGGGCTGCGGACGCGGCGGCGACGCCGGCCGGGCCGGGCCGACGGGTACGCCGGCGGGCATGCCCGGCGGTACCTGGTCGGGGCGGCCGACCGGTCTCGGCGCACCGACCACACTCTCGGCCGGCATGGCCTGTGGTGGCCTCATGGCGGTCACCGGACTCTCCTCCCCTCGGCGGTCCGGTGGCCGGTGGGGCCGGTGGGCCGCGAGCACACTCGATCGCGTGCTGATGGTGCCTGGCCGGTGGGGGTTCCCGCCGGCGTGTCTGCCGTGTCTGGCCGTACCCGTCGCCGGGCCGTGCCATGCGGCGCCCGGTACCGCCGAGGTGCCGGGTGCGTTCTCCCGGGCACGCCCTGGTGCCCGGCACTTCGTCATGGCCCTCGGTCGGTCGCGCCGGTGACACCGTGCACGACCGAGGCCCGAACCCGCCGTCGACGGGCCCGGGGCGGCCACCGCCTGTCGGCCGGGCGGGTGGTGCCCCGGTCGTTTCGCCGTCCGGCGTCCCGTCCGCCGCTGCTGCGCGGCGGCTCGGTACCCGGGCGCGCCACGGCGCCGTCCGTCTCGGGGAGCCCGGTGTCCGCCGGGCACAGTGCCCCCGGGGTGAACGCCGCCGACCGGTCGCAGGTAACGCTCGATCTGTCACTTCGGCCCGCCGCGCCGGGGTACCGGGCAGTCGTACCGCCGTCACCGGCCGGCCGCCGCTGCTGCTCCGGGCCGGTGCCGCTCCGGGCCGAAGCGCGGGAACCGCGGCTGTCGTACAGCCTCGCGCGCCTCCTCGGACGGACGGTCATGAACGGCGACCGTCGAACCCGTGTCCGGCCGCCGTCAGGATACGGTGCGGGGGTCGCGGAGCCCGCACCGGCAACCCCGTGAACGGCGCCGTGACCGCTGTGAACCAGACACATACCGAGGAGTTGTATGTCCACCGCCAGCCGGCTGCCCGGGATTGTCACGACCGACCACGTCTTCCGCCTGCCGCTCGACCACACCGCCCCGCAGGGCGAGCAGATCGAGGTGTACGCCCGCGAGGTGGTGGCCGCGCGCCGGGAGAAGGACGACCTGCCCTGGCTGCTCTTCCTCCAGGGCGGACCGGGCGGCAAGGCGGGGCGCCCGCTCGGCCGGGACGGCTGGCTGGAGCGCGCCCTCGACGACTACCGGGTGCTCCTGCTCGACCAGCGCGGCACCGGGCGGTCCACGCCCGCGACCCGGCAGACCCTCGCCCGTCGCGGCGGTGCCCAGGAGCAGGCCGACTACCTGGCGCACTTCCGCGCGGACTCGATCGTGCGGGACGCCGAGTCGATCCGCCGCCGGCTGCTCGGCGACGACCGGCGCTGGAGCGTGCTCGGCCAGAGCTTCGGCGGTTTCTGCCTCCTCAGCTACCTCTCGATCGCACCCGAGGGGCTGCACGAGGCCTTCGTCACCGGTGGCCTCGCGGGCCTGCGCAGCTCGGCCGACGACGTCTACCGGGCGGCCTACCCCCGGGTCGTCCGCAAGAACGAGGAGCACTACGCCCGCTTCCCGCAGGACGTCGAGGCCGTCCGGCGGATCGCCGCCCGTCTGACGGCCTCCCCCGCGACCCTGCCCGACGGCGGGCTGCTCACCGTCCAGGCGTTCCAGGCCCTCGGCATGATGCTCGGCGCCGGCAGCGGCTCCGGGAGCCTGCACTACCTCCTGGAGGAGGCCTGGGTGGAGGGCCCCGACGGGCCCGAGCTGTCCGACACCTTCCTGGCCGGCGTCCAGGCCAAGGTCTCCTTCGCCGAGGGGCCGCTGTACGCCGTGCTGCACGAGTCGATCTACGGCCAGCGGTCGGTGGACCGGGCGGGCACCGGCTGGTCGGCCGAGCGTGTCCGCAAGGAGTTCCCCGAGTTCGACGCCGCGGCCGCGCTGGAGTCCGGGGCGCCGGTGCTGTTCACCGGGGAGATGATCTACCCCTGGATGTTCGACACCGACCCGGCGCTCCGCCCGCTGAAGGAGACCGCGGAACTGCTCGCCGCCCGCACCGACTGGGCCGACCTGTACGACCCGGCCCGGCTGGCCGCCAACGAGGTGCCGGTGGTGGCGGCGGTCTACCACGACGACATGTACGTCGACACCGCGGACTCCCTGGAGACCGCCCGGTCGGTACGCGGCCTGCGGGCGTGGGTGACCAATGAGTGGGAGCACGACGGCCTTCGGGTGAGCGGTGGCAAGGTGCTCGACCGCCTGATCGCGATGGCGCACGGCGAGGCCTAGCAGGCGTCGGCCGCCGGCCCGGGACGGCGGCGCGACCGGTACCGGCGCCGGTCGGCCCGGGCGGCTGCCCGGGCCGACCGGACGGACGGGCCGGGGTGCCGGGCCGCCGGGGCGGTCACCGCGCATGCCGGGCCCTTCCCGCCGAGCCGCGGGCAGCACGGCACCGGCCGCGCCCGCCCGCCATGGCCTCCGCCGCCCAGGGCGAGGCGCGGCCCAGCCGCAGCCTCCGCACGGAGCGCGCCCTGACGGACGGACGGCCCGCCTCTCGGTCGGACGCCCGCACCGGCGGCCCACCGCCCGGGCCCTCGTCGGGCCGACCGGCCTCGCCGTCCTTCGGCGTGCCCCCGGTCGGGTGATCGGGGAGCCGCCCCGTAGTGGCGGCCACGTCCCCGAGGGCCCTCCGACTGGGGACCTCGGCCGGCCCCTTCCGGGCACGTCGGCGACGGGGCTTGGCCGGAGCCGGGCCCGGCGGCGCCTCCGGCACGGGCTCCGGACCACCCTCCGGGCCCTTCTCCGGGTCCTTCTCCGGGGTCGCGCCGGGACCGTTCGCCGGGTCAGGCCCGGTCAGGCCCTCCACCGGCTCCCGCCGCGCCCCGCCGGAGCGGCGGCTGCGCTCGGCCGCCACGCTCGCCAGCAACTCCTCGGGAGCGAGCCCACCGTTCAGGGACTCGTAGAGCAGCTGGGCCAACAGGTAGGAGGGGGCGAGCCGGAGCGTGTGGGCGAGCACGACACGGGCCGTCGCGGTGTCCCCCGCGACCCAGGACGCCCAGGCCAGCAGGGTGAGCGGGGGCGGGGCGTAACCGGCGTAGGGCGGCACGCAGCGCCTGGCGAGGAAGCGCCAGAGGCGCTGGGTGGGCGCGAGCTCCTCCGGCCGGATGTATTCGGCGGCCCGGTCCCGGGTGCGCCGGTCCTGGAGGGCGACGAGCAGCCGCGCCGTCCGGTGCTCGTCGAGGACGCGCGCGCCGGCCATGAACTCGGCCACGGCCTGGTCGAGCAGCGCACCGCCCCGCTCCCGGGAGAGCGCCGACGCCTGACCGGCTCGCCCACCGGCCGCGGCCCGGGCCAGCGCCAGGCGCTGGACCTCCGCACCGGGCGGACCGATCGGGGCCAGCCCCGCCACGATCGCCTTGCGGCTGCCCCGCGGCGCGAGGCCGGCGAACGTCGCCGCCGCGGCCACCGGGCCGGGGCCGGGCCGGATCGGCTGACCCGCCGGGTCGCAACACCCCTCCCCGCGGCAGAGGAAGGACCACCAGCGGCCGGAGGAGACGCAGAGCGACTCCTTCACCGCCACTCCCCTGGTCTCGAAGGCCGCCCTCAGCTCCGCCGCGAGCGGTTCGAGCCGGTCGAGCACCGGCGGACCGTGCTCCCGGTCCGGATCCTGACAGAGGTACAGCAGGACCTGGGCCGGTCGGCGGTCCCGCCGCTCGGAGAGGCCGACGAGCAGCGAGGCCGTCTCGCCGGCGGCCGCCGGCCACTGCCGCGGCGACTCGGGGATGTCCAGCCGGATCACCCCGCCCTGGTGGAGGTCCGGGCCCTGGAGCCCGACGGCCACGATGCTGTCGTCGGGGAAGAAGCCCAACAGGTAGGGCAACAGCTCGGCCATGTCGGCCGGGCCGCGCATGCTGACCGGCCGCCCGCCGGAGGCCGGGCCGAAGGGGAGTGCGATGTGTTCGTTGTTCATGGCCGGAAGACTGCCGCAATCCGCGAGCCGCCCCGGAGATTTCCTTTTCTCCTGTGGATAAAGCCCGCCTGTGGATAAAACCTCCCTCGTTCGGGGCATTCCGACCCACTCTCCCGGGTGACATTCGGCGGCCGTTCAGCGGAAGAGCCGATGAAATGCACCCGCGGGTCACCCCCGCATGAGCAGCACCGTTCGCCCATTGTCGGCCGCACGGGGTTACATGGAGGCCATGCAGCAGCCGCAGAACCACACCACCGCCACCGACGCCACCACCACGGCCGGCACCGGCAGCGCGACAGCCGCCGACCGCGCCGAGGTCCGGGCGCGGGCCGAGGCCGTCCTGCGCGAGCTCGCCGGGCCCGCCGCCACGCTCCGCGAGGACCAGTGGACGGCCATCGAGGCCCTGGTCGTCGACCACCGCCGGGCCCTGGTGGTGCAGCGCACCGGCTGGGGCAAGTCCGCCGTCTACTTCATCGCCACCGCCCTGCTGCGGGCCCGCGGCGCCGGTCCGACGGTGATCGTGTCCCCGCTGCTCGCCCTGATGCGCAACCAGGTCGAGTCGGCGGCCCGGGCCGGCATCAACGCCCGCACCATCAACTCGGCCAACACCGACGAGTGGGACGCGATCCAGGCCGAGGTCGCGGCGGGCGCGGTGGACATCCTGCTGGTCAGCCCCGAGCGGCTGAACAACCCCGACTTCCGCGACCAGGTGCTCCCCAAGCTCGCCGCCTCCACCGGCCTGCTGGTGGTGGACGAGGCCCACTGCATCTCCGACTGGGGCCACGACTTCCGCCCCGACTACCGCCGGCTGCGCACCATGCTCGCCGACCTCTCGCCGGGCGTCCCGGTGCTGGCCACCACCGCCACGGCCAACGCCCGGGTCACCGCCGACGTCGCCGAGCAGCTCGGCACCGGCTCCACGGACGCCCACGCCCTCGTGCTGCGCGGGCCGCTCGACCGCGAGAGCCTCACCCTCGGGGTCCTCGCGCTGCCCGACCCGGCACACCGGCTGGCGTGGCTGGCCGACCACCTCGACCGGCTGCCCGGCTCCGGCATCGTCTACACCCTGACGGTCGCCGCCGCCGACGAGGTGACGGCCTTCCTGCGCGAGCGGGGCTTCCCGGTGGCCTCCTACTCCGGCCGCACCGAGGACGCCGAGCGCCGTACCGCCGAGGCGGACCTGCTCGCCAACCGGGTCAAGGCGCTGGTCGCCACCTCCGCGCTCGGCATGGGCTTCGACAAGCCCGACCTCGGCTTCGTGGTGCACCTGGGCTCGCCCAGTTCGCCGATCGCCTACTACCAGCAGGTCGGCCGGGCCGGCCGTGGCGTCGACCGGGCCGAGGTACTGCTGCTGCCCGGGCGCGAGGACGAGGCGATCTGGCGCTACTTCGCCTCGCTGGCCTTCCCGCCCGAGGAGCAGGTCCGCCGCACCATCGACGCCCTCGCCGAGGCCGGCCGGCCGCTCTCCACCGCCGCGCTGGAGCCCCGGGTGGACCTGCGCCGCGCCCGGCTGGAGACCATGCTCAAGGTCCTCGACGTGGACGGCGCGGTGCGCCGGGTCAAGGGCGGCTGGACGGCCACCGGGCAGAGCTGGGCGTACGACACCGCCCGCTACGCCAAGGTCGCCGCCTCGCGCGAGGCCGAACAGCGGGCGATGCGCGAGTACGCGGCGGGCACCGATTGCCGGATGGAGTTCCTGCGGCGCCAGCTGGACGACGAACAGGCCGAGCCGTGCGGCCGCTGCGACAACTGCGCCGGGCCGCTGCACACCCCGGAGGTCTCCACCGCGGCGCTGGACGCCGCGCGGGCCGCGCTCGGCCGGCCCGGCGTCAGCTTCGAGCCGCGCCGGCTCTGGCCGACCGGCATGGACGCGTTGGGGGTGCCGCTCAAGGGACGCATTCCGGCGGGCGAACAGGCCGAGACCGGGCGGGCCCTCGGCCGACTGTCCGACATCGGCTGGGGCAACCGGCTGCGGACCCTGCTGGCCGACCAGGCCCCCGACGTGCCCGTGCCCGGCGAGGCGGTGGACGCCCTGGTGGCGGTTCTGAGCGACTGGGCGCGCGGCCCCGGCGGCTGGGCCGGGCCCGCGACGACGGAGGGCGTCCGGCTCGACCGGCCGGTCGGCGTGGTGACCATGGCCTCGTCGGCCCGGCCGCAGCTGGTCGGCAGCCTCGGTGCCCGGATCGCCGAGATCGGCCGACTGCCCCTGCTCGGGCGGATCGAGTACGCGACCGGCCGGCCGCCGCACGGCGCGCGCAGCAACAGTGCCCAGCGGTTGCACGCGCTGGCGGGGGCGCTCGCCCTGCCGCCGGAGGTGGAGGCCGCGGTGGCGGCGGCCGGCGGACCGGTGCTGCTGGTGGACGACCTGGTCGACTCCGGGTGGACGGTCACGGTCGCCGCCCGGCTGCTGCGCAAGGCGGGCGCGAGCGCCGTCCTGCCACTGGTACTGGCCGTGCAGGGCTGAGAGGGGCAGCCGAGCCGGGACGACACGATCGGGGCGCGCCGTCGGACAGCCGGCCGCGGAGCGAGAGGTTCCATGGCCGACGTACACCCGAATGGAGTAATGCGGCCGCGAGCCGGAGGATCCGACGGCGCCGGGGGCGCCAGTCGGGCAAAGAGCGGGGTGACCATGCGGAAAGCCGTCCGCACAGGCCTTCGGGCGACCCGGATCACGGCCCCGCCGTCTCCGAGTAGCGTTCGCGCCGCCGTGGAATATATCCGGCAGAACGTTGGCTTTCGGGCGGCGTTCATCATTTCATCGTTGCCGCTCCACCCCATCTGCCCTGAGAATTGGACCGTACCCGGAACCCGGTCCGCTGGACCAGGCCTTCGGCGTACACACGTACCCGCGCGCCCGTGGGTCGGAAGGAGGATCGTGATCAACGGTATCGGCCGAGGTCAGTATCCCCTCGCCCGGAGTTCGGCGCCCAGACGGGTATGCGATCTGGAGACGTGGGCCGCCTCGGGGATCCCGTCGCTGCGCGACCCGCGCGAGTTCGTCCTGGAGTTGCACCAACGCCACCTGCCGCAGCCCGGCACGGTCGTGATCGCCGTGCTGGACGCATCACACCGGCTGAACGCCTCGGCCTCCTTCGCGCCCTGGCCGCGCCACACCGACGGCTGGCAGCACCGCAACGCGATCCTGGCGCACCTGCGGCAGGTCACCCCGCACGACCTGCGCCGGGCTGCCCCGGCCCGAACGGCCGTGCTGCTGCGCTGCCGGGAGGGCGCGGCGGGCTGGACGGCTCAGGACGGCGCCTGGATGTGGGCGTTGCAGGACGCGGCGGCCCTGCACGGGCTGCGCTGCGGTTCGTACATCACGCTGTCCCCGGCGGGCTGGCAGATCCTCGCCGACGGCCGCGGCGGACGCAATCCGCACGCGGGTTCCTGGGCGGACGGGCCGGTCCACACCGTGACCGAACTGCCGCCCCGCTCGGCGCTGGACAGCACGCGCGGACAGCGCCCGCTGCGCCAGGCCGAGCGCCCCTGGGCCCCCGCGCGGGTCGCGGCGATCGAACCGGGCCGGCGCACCGGCACCCGCTGAGGCGACTGCCCGGGGGCGCGGCCGACGTCACGCGGCGGCCCAGGAAGGCCGCTGTCACGAGGCCGCGACGGGCGCTGCCGGCGGCCCGGCGGGCAGGCGAGGACGCCGCCGGCCGACGAGCCGGGCGACGGCATGGGTCGGGCCCGGCACCAGGTGGCGCCGGGCCCGGGGGTCGACAGGGATCAGGCGGTCACGGGGCGACCGGTCGGTGCGGCGGACGCGGCGGCCGCGGGGCCGGCGTTTCCGCAGACCACCAGGAGCTCGGCCGCCCGGCCCCGGGCCTCGGTGAACGCCTTGGCGGCACGGTCGGCCGTGCCGCCGTTGACGACCAGCACGACCACCTCGCGGCGGGCCGGGCGGGTCAGCGCGGCGTCCGCGTAGAACACGTCATCGCCCTCGGCGAGTTGCGCCCAGTAGCGCTCCTCGCCGAAGGAGAGTTCGTGCCGCTGCCAGGGGTGCGGCTCGCCGACCGTCAGCACCAGGACGGTGCCCGGGTCACGGCCGGATTCCAGCAGCCGGTCGACCGCCTCGTCGGCGCGGTCCAGCGCCTGCGCGGCGGTGGCGGGGAGCTGTTGGACCGCGGCCTGCGGTGCGGCGGGCGCCGGGCGACGCGGGCCGGGCTTGGGGATCCCGGCCGGCCGGGGCTTCGGCCCCGGGCGCTCGGCACCCGGTGGCGCCGAGCGCGCGGGTGCGGGGCGCTGGCCCGGCACCGGGGCCGGGGCAGCGGTGACGGTCGACTGTGCGGCAGAGGTCGCGCTGCCGGAGGCAGGCGTACGGGGGGCTTGTGCGTCCGACTCGCGGGGGAAGGGAACGCCGGGGCCCGGGAGGCTCTCGTGAATCTCCGGCTCCTCGGGGAAGACAGGCATACCCGGATATCTATCAAATGCCGGTCGGGCGCGCACGGGCGCCCCACCCATTGGGCACCACGAGCCTTTCGCCCCCACCCGGGGCAATGGCCGACGAAACGTCAGAAACCGAGCGTCAGCTGTTCGTCCGCGGGGCCCGCCGGACCCGGTCCGCCGACGCCGACGACGGCCCGGGTCCGCTTCAGATGACGCCACTTGGGCATCCCGTCCAGGTAGGCCCAGGAGAGCCGGTGCTGCTCGGTCGGCCCCAGCTCCTCCAACGCGGCGCGGTGCACCGGGGACGGGTAGCCGGCGTTGTCGGCGAAGCCGTACTCGGGACAGGTCTCCCCCAGCTCGGCCATCAGACCGTCGCGGTGGACCTTGGCGAGCACCGAGGCCGCCGAGACGCAGATGCAGGACTGATCGCCCTTGATGACCGTGCGCACTCGCCACGGGCCGCCCAGGTAGTCGTGCTTGCCGTCGAGTATCACCGCGTCGGGTTCCACCGGCAGTGCTTCCAGGGCACGCACGGCGGCCAGTCGCAGCGCCGCGGTCATCCCCAGTTCGTCGCACTCCAGCGCGGAGGCGTGACCGAGCGCGTACGCGGTGACCCAGTCGGCGAGGACCGGAGCGAGTGCCTCGCGGCGGAGCTCGGTGAGCAGCTTGGAGTCGGTCAGGCCCTCCGGCGGCTTGCGCAGCCCGGTGACGGCCGCGCCGACGGTGACCGGCCCGGCCCAGGCGCCGCGCCCGACCTCGTCGAGACCGACAACGATCTTGGCGCCGGCCCGGCGCAGCGAGCGCTCGACGGAGTGCGTCGGCGGGACGATGGGCATCGCGGAGTCCTTCGGCTGGGGCAACCTCCAGCGTAAGCCCCGCCCGGCGCCGCCCCGGACCACTCCACCCCGACCACCGACCACCGACCACCGACCACCGGCGGCCCACGGCTACCGGCCCGCCGGTTCCGGGCTGCCGCACCCGCCACCCGGGCGGACCCACCCGGCGTACGGGCGCGACACCCCGGGAGCGCTCGCGCCAACTATGGATCAGCCCCGGATCAGGTGCGGATCAGCGGCACCAGGACCTCGTCCACCAGCTCGACGGCGAATTCTGGCCCGAGATGCCGGCCGCAGATCTTGACCCGGTACATCAGCACCGCCGGAGCGACGTCGGCGACCAGCGAGGTGACCGCGCCGGGCCGGACGTCGCCGCGCTCGGCGCCGCGCCGCAGGATCTCCAGGATGGTGGCCTTGGTCGGTTCGACCACCCGCTGGACGATGAAGCCCTTGAACAGCTCGGCCTGCTCATGCTCCAGCTCGGCCATCAGTGCCTGCATCGCGCCGCCCGACCGGGAGTTCATCGCCTCGGTGAAACCCTGGATGAGCAGCAGCAATTCACTGCGGGCGGACCCGAGGTCGGGGGTGTCGGAGGGCCGTGGCAGAGTGGAGTCCAGGGCGTCGATGACGAGTTCGACCTTGGACGCCCAGCGCCGGTACAGCGCGGCCTTCCCGGTCCGCGCGGCCCCGGCGATGCCCTCCATCGTCAGCCGTGCGAATCCGCCGGAGGTGAGCTGGTCGAGCGCGGCCTCGAAGATCGCCCCTTCCAACTCCTTGCCCCGACGGCGCATCGGCCGGGACAGCACCTCGGCCGCCACCTTCACCGGGCAGTGCGACGCCGGCCCGGCCACCGGGGTGGCGGCCAGCGGCGCGGGCGCGGCGGGAAACTCCGCCACCCGCCCCTCCGCCGGCCCCGTGAGCTGCTCGCCCGCCAGGTCCGCGGCCTGGTCGAGCGGCCGCTCGACCGTCCGACCGGCCGTCCGGTCCGCCCTCTGGCGTCGCACCAACTGATCCATCGTCACCAACCTTAGGGAACGCTTGCGTTCACAATCTTGTCCAGGATATCGTCCAGGCTAGTGAACGATCCCGTTCCTTCATAGCCTGCGGGACGCCGCGGGACCGCGCTGGACCTCAGGTCCACAGCATACGAAGCAGTAGCCAGCAGGGGGCACTAACTTGGCTATCTCCGACACACTCAGCAAGAACTCTCCATCGCAGGGCAGCCAGGGCAGGAACAAGAGCATCACCCTGACCGTCATCGCCGCCACGCAGCTGATGGTCGTCCTCGACGCCACCATCGTGAACATCGCGCTGCCGCAGATCAGGGACGCGCTGAACTTCTCCACCACCAACCTGTCGTGGGTGATCAACGCCTACACGCTGACCTTCGGTGGCTTGCTGCTGCTCGGCGGCCGCGCCGGCGACATCCTCGGCCGTCGCCGGGTGTTCATCGCCGGCACGCTGTTGTTCGGGTTGGCCTCGCTGCTCGGCGGCTTCGCGCAGGACGGCGGCATGCTGCTGGCCGCCCGCGCGCTCCAGGGCATCGGCGGCGCGATATGCTCGCCCACCGCTTTCGCCCTGATCGCCACCAACTTCGACGAGGGACCGGAACGCAACAAGGCGTTCGGCGTCTTCTCGGCGGTGGCCGGCTCGGGCGCGGCCATCGGCCTGCTGGCCGGCGGCGTGCTCACCGAATACCTCGACTGGCGCTGGGTGTTCTTCGTCAACGTGCCGATCGCCGTCCTGATCGCGATCGCCGCGCCGCGCTACATCGCCGAGTCGGAGCGCCACGAGGGCCGCTTCGACCTGCCCGGCGCACTCACCTCCACGCTGGGCCTGATCGGCCTGGTCTACGGGTTCATCCGGGCCGCGTCGGACGGCTGGACGGACAGCGTGACGCTCGGCTCCTTCGCGGCCGGCGTGCTGCTCGTGGCCGCGTTCCTGGTGATCGAGAAGCGCACCGCGCAGCCGATCACCCCGCTGCACCTGTTCGCCAACCGCAATCGCACCGGCGGCCTGGTGATGATGCTCTGCCTGGCCGCGGCCATGTTCGGCATCTTCTTCTACGTCACGCTCTTCGTCCAGGGACCGCTCGGGTACAGCCCGTTGAAGGCCGGCTTCGCGTTCCTGCCGATCAGCATCTCGATCATCATCGCCGCGCAGGTGGCCTCCACCCTCCAGGCCAAGTACGGTCCGAAGCCGTTCATGGCCGGCGGCGCGCTCTTCGTCACCATCGGGCTCACCTGGCTGACCCAGATGGACGCGAACAGCAGCTACCTCGACGGAGTGCTCGGCCCCACGGTCGTGTTCGGCTTCGGCATGGGCCTGACCTTCGTCCCGGTGATGCTGCTCGCGGTCGCCGGTGTCGCCGGTGAGGAGACCGGCGCGGCGTCCGGCCTGCTGAACTCGATGCAGCAGATCGGCGGCTCGCTGGGCCTGTCGATCCTCACCACGGTGTTCGCGCACTACGCCACCGCGGAGGCCAAGCTGCAGCTCCCCGGCTTCCTGGCCACGGCCACGCCGGAGCAGAAGGCGGTGTTCCTGGAGAAGAAGGAGTTCCCCAAGGGCACCGACGCGGCCAACCAGGTGCTCGCCTACGGCATTTCGCACGGCTTCATCGTGGGCGCGGTGCTCGCCGGGCTCGCCCTGCTGGTCGCGGTCTTCGTGATCAAGGCCAAGGCCGACGACCTGGCCTCGAACACCTCCGGCATCGCGATGCACTGACGCGACGCACGAACGCGACGCCGCGAGGGCCGGCCGGGAGCAGCGAGCTCCCGGCCGGCCCTCGCGCATCGGGTCACCTCCAGGACCGCTCACGCCGCCCCCGACCCAACCGGCCAACGGCCAACCGGCCCGACCCGACCCGACCAGCGATCCCCGACCGGATCGGCGCCGGTCAGTACCGCTCGGTCCCGTCGCCCTCCCCCAGCCCGGCCCGCTCGCAGGCGCCCCCCTGCGCCGACACCTCGTTCACCAACGGACGCTCGGCGAAGACGCTCCGGGCCCGGGCCGAGGCGAGACTGGCCGCGTACCACGGCTCGGGCGCACCGGCGGCGTCGATCCGCATCAGCTGCAACGCGCAGGTCCGGTAGTCCGTCGGCAGCCGGTCCAGGGCCGGGACGGCGTCCAGCGAGAGATCCCGGACGTTGCGCAGGTCGATCTGCCCGGTCCGCTCGAAGCGGGCCACGTTCTGTTCGGCGACGATCGCGTCCGGCCCCATCAGCCCGTACACCGCCACCGTCAGCACGCCGCTGAGCACCACCACCCGCGGCAGCCATCCCGCCGAGCGGACCAGGCCGGCCGTGATCAGCAGCACGAACACGACGCCCAGCCAGACCTCGACCACCAGGACCCAGAGCCGGAGCCTGGTCAGCCCGGAGGCGTCGACGTAGAACCACATCCGGCCGAGGGCCGAGGCGACCACGACGAGGGTGAGCAGGCAGAGCAGGCCGAGCAGGACGCGGGCGAGCCTGCGGTCGGCCTCGGTGCTGCGCGGCGCCCAGCGCTTGGCGACGCCCACCACGACGAGGGTCAGCACGGTGACGACCGTCAGCTGCCAGAAGCCCTGCCGGGCGTACTCGGAGCGGCTCATCCCGGTGTTCCGCATGATCGAGTCCCGGCCGCCGAGCACCACCACGGCCTGGATCACGGCGAAGGCGCCGAACATCAGGTTGAGCGCGACCAGCGGCAGCGCCCACTCCAGCCGGCCGCGCTCGCGGCCCGGCCGGACCACCGTGCGGTCCCAGCGGCGCGGGCCCGCCGCGACGTGGGCGAAGCCCAGCGCGGTGACCACGCCGAGGGCGAAGAGCACGGCGCGCAGCGGGATCTCGCCGGGGGCCAGGCTGGGGCTGAGGCCGTCCATCAGATCGGCCATGGCGGCGTCGGCGCTGGCGAACAACCGGCCGAAGACGACCAGCAGCACGACGGTCACCAGGACCGCCTTGAACACCGGCACCACCTTGCCCCGGGCGGGCAGGCTGAGCCCGCGCAGACCGGTGCGGGCCCACCGCAGGCCGGGCACCAGCTGCCAGAGGATGCCGGGCAGGGCGAGCAGCACGCCCGCCCAGCGCCGGCCGCCGTGCAGCGCGAGCGAGGCCAGGGCCAGCCCGCCGACCGTGGCCAGTGCCGTCGGCCAGCCGGCGTCGGAGAGCGCCGGGACGGCGAGCAGGGCGAGCGCGAGCACACTCCAGAGCATCGTCCAGCCGCGCACCCGGCGACCGGCGGAGCGGGCGGCCAGGCCGGCGCCGACGGCGACGACCGTGCCGCAGATCAGCAGGTTGACGCCGAGTCCGCGGTCGAGCAGCCAGGCCGTCAGCAGGCCGGTCAGCAGTGCGGCCACGAGCGTCCTGGGCGTGACCGGGGCCTTGGGGCCGGGGTCGCTGGGGCGCAGCCAGGCGAAGGGTTTCGGCGCCGGCCGGCCCGGCGCCCGGTAGGGGTTCGGGCCGGAGGCCGCCGACCCCGGCCGGTCCTGCCCGGGGTCGCCCGGCCAGGTCTGCTGCCCTGGCGCGGAAGCGTCGTGCCGCTGCTCCGCGCCCGGCGCCGCCGGCTGCTCCCCCGGGCCGGCGGGAGCGCGGTACGGGCCGGCGGGAGCGCGGTACGGGTCGGATCCGGACGGCCCGCCGGCCGGGGCGGGTGTGGCGTGGCCGGGCATGGGTTCCCCCTCGAAGGTCTGCGGGCATGCGGCAGCCGCCCAGGGGGCAGCCCGCCGGAAGGCGCCGGGGCGCCGCGACTGACGCCGACTGTAGACCATTCTGAACAAGTTCAAAAACACCGGGGACGCCGCTGCCACCGGGCTGTGACAGCGGTGTCCGGAGAGTCCACCCACCAGGCAGGGGCCGGGGCGCGACCGAGCTGAAGGCCGGTCAGGAGGTCAGTAGGAGCCGTAGAGCGAGTACAGCAGCGTGTCCTTCACCGCCGGCCCGAACGCCGCGGGCCAGCCGCCGAAGGGCACCACCGCGTTGCTGTAGGCACCCGAGCCGGTCGGGCCGGTGGAGTAGTTCATGTTGTTCACCGAGGCGCCGGTGCCGTTGCTGTTGTAGACCAGCCAGTACGCGCTGTCGGCGTTGAGCGTCAGGCCGACGGGCAGCGAGTTCCAGGCGTTGGCGGTGAGCGTGCCGCTGCCGGTCGCCGCGACCAGGGTGCCCGGCGAGCCGCCCGCGTCGGTGTAGACGGCCAGCTGGTACTGGTTGTTCGGCGCCGCGCTGACCGGTCCGACGTGCACGCTCAGCGCGGTGAGCGGCACCGGCGACGCCCCCGTGGTGATCCGGCTGCCGTTCAGGTGGTGGGAGTCGGTGTCGTCGACCAGCGAGCCCACCGCCGTGTTGCCGAGCGTCCTGGGCGCCGCTCCCCCGGTGGTGAAGGAGATCGCGTACGGGCTCGCCAGCGCGTTGCCGGAGGTGTCCCGCACCCCCTGGACGCTCGCGGTGTAGCCGGTGGTCAGCGCCAGGGGGGCGCTCGGCGTGAAGACCACGCCGTTGGCGGCGCCGTCGTACGCCACCGAACCGGCCACGGCGGCGCCGCCCGCGGTGCGCACGGTCACGGCGGAGGCGGTCACGCTCGCCTGGTCCAGCGGCTCACCGAACGAGAAGCGCACCGCCGTGCCCGGCGGGACCCCGGTGGCACCGCCGGCCGGGCTGCTCCCGGTCACGGCGGGCGGGGTGGTGTCACGGCCGTACGAGGCCGAGTAGGAGCCCACCGCGCCGTCGAAGAACGCGTAGGCCACGCCCTTGACCGTCTCGATCCGGTACGGGACGGACCGACCGCCCGAGGAGATGCCGGTCAGCGTGCCGGACGCGGCGGAGACGGGCAGCATCGCCCGCAGCCCGTTGGCCCCGCCGGTGATGTCGAAGGTCAGCGCGCTGCCGCTCCAGGCCAGCCCGGCGAAGGCCGAGCCGTTGCGCGCGTCGAGCCAGGTGAGCATCTGCCGGCCGGAGACCACCGGGACGCCGCGGGCCTTCGCGGCGGCGATGACCGCGTCCGAGGCGGCGGAGGCGGCGAAGTCGGTGTGGATGTTCGCGGTCAGGGCCGCGTAGTAGCCCTTGCTTCCGTAGGCGGCGTCGAGCAGCGTGGTGATGGTGCCGGGGTAGGACTGGCCGGACTCGTCGGTCAGCTGGGTGGTGGCCTGGTACTCGTCGATCACGCTGCCGTCGGTGTCGGCGAAGCGCATGATCTGGGCGGTGCCGTTGAAGTAACCGGGGCGGTCCTTGGTGAAGTTGGACGGGTAGAAGTAGTAGTCGGTGTCCAGCCGGATGCCGTTGGACAGCTTGGTCTTCGCCTGGGTCGCCCAGTCGTCCCACTCCACGCAGTGCGTGCGGCTGCTCGACGGGCCCGGCAGGGAGGGGTACTTGGCCCGCCAGGTGGACAACTGGTCGGTGTAGTAGCCCTGCAGCGCGGAGGTGCTGCCCCACGGGCGGCAGTTGGTGGTGACGTGGACGCCCACCTCGAAGCCCTGGTCGGTGTAGGCCTGGGCCTGCGCCGGGGTCAGCGGGTCGTCGGTGTAGATGTACGAGGAGCCGCGGACGCACTCCCAGTCGGCGACGTCGCAGCCGGGCGGGCTCTGCGCGATGTAGCCGTCCCAGCGGCCGGCCGTGCCGCCGACTCCGTGGTCGTCGCCGGTCATCACCACCACGGCCTTGACGTCACGCGGGAAGTACCAGAAGCGCGGCAGCGGTTTGCGGGTGGAGTCGACCAGGGTGATCAGGTTGGCCAGCAGCCGCTGCTGCTCGTCGGCGATCGGGATCAGCGCCTTGTCCAGGTTGTTCCAGTCCGGCTGGCCTCCGGTGCCGAAGAACATCTCCGAGGCCTCGTAGCCGTCCGTGCCGTCCCGCTGCTGGCCGGCCCAGGCGGCGTTGCCCTGCCTGGTCTGCACCACCGACCTGGCCAGGTCGAAGCTGAAGGCGACGGCCAGCCCGCCGCCGGCCGTCCGCAGGGTGACGGCCGGGTTCGCGGTGGCGGTGGCGGCGTCGCTGTACAGGGCGGCGACGGTGGTGGCGCCGCTGAGCGTGTAGAGGTCGGCGGCGCCGTGGTAGCCCATGGTGTCGCCGGTGATCCCGGCGCCGGGGGCGGCGGAGGTGTCCACCTTGAGGTAGGCGTCCGCCCGGGTGCCGGTGGCCGGGGTGAGGCCGAACAGCGGCGCGAGCTGCTTGTCGGGGCGCATCGCGACCAGTCGGCCACCGCCGTTGGTCCAGGTGGTGAACAGGGCGGCCTGCGCCGGGGTGAGCGGCATCTCGCCCAGCAGCACCACGTCCGAGGAGGCCAGCAGCGGGCCGGTCACCGCCGAGATGTCCACCGTGCGGTAGGAGTTGAGCCCCTCGGCCTTGAGGATCTCGGCCAGGTAGCGGGTGTACGGGTTGGCCTGGCTGGTGACCAGCAGGACCGGCCCCTCACCGCCCGGTCCGGCGCCCGGCGGCGGTGGCGGCGGGGCCTGCTCCGCGGTGTAGGTCGCGTAGATCGAGAAGCTGAGACCGCCGGACGTCACCGGGCCGAAGTCGGCCGGCCAACTGCCGTAAGCCCGGCCGCCGTTGCCGTACGCGCTGGTACCGCCGGGGCTGTACCGCAGATTGTTGACGGCCGCGGTCGTCCCGTTGCTGTTGTAGGCCAGCCAGTACGCGGTGTTGGCGGCGAGTGTCGTCGTCAGCGGCACCGTGTTCCAGCTGTCGGCGGTCAGGGTCGCCGCGGCGCTGCTCGCCAGCAGGGCGCCCGGGCTGCCCCCGTTGTCGCGGTAGACCGCCACCTGGAACTGGTTGTTCGGCGCCGCGTCCACCGCGCCCACGTAGACGCTCATGGCGCTGACCGTGCCGCCGGCCGCGCCGGTGACGTACCTGGACGCGTTGAGGTAGTCGGAGTCCGCCGAGTCGGTGGACGGACCGACGGCCGTACTGCCCAGCGTCGTGGTGGCGGCCGCCGCGGGAACGGCCGCCGGACCGGCGACCACCGCCGCCGCCGTGGTGAGGGCGACCAGCAGGCCCCCGACCCTGCCGCGCCACCCGGCGCCCGCGCGGATGCCTGCTCCTGCCATGGCCGCCCCCCATGCGCTTCGGTCAACTGCCCCTATCGGTGTACCGGTTCGGTGCCGACCGTGTCCACGCAACCGTCACATCCCGCGCCGATCGGAACTATCCCTTGACCGAACCGGCCAGCAGACCGCGGACGAAGTACCGCTGGAGGCCGAAGAAGACCGCCAGCGGGACGATGATCGACAGGAACGCCCCGGCGGTGAGCAGTTCCCAGCGCCCGCCGAAGGAGCCGGACAACTGCGCCAGCCGGACGGTCATCGGCGCCACCTCGGGGGTGCCGCCGGCGAAGGTCAGCGCCACCAGCAGGTCGTTCCAGACCCAGAGGAACTGGAAGATGGCGAACGAGGCCAGCGCCGGTGTGCAGAGCGGGAGCACGATCGAGCGGAAGATCTTGAAGTGCGAGGCGCCGTCCACCACCGCCGCCTCCATCAGGTCCCGCGGCAGCTGGGCGATGAAGTTGTGCAGCAGGAAGATCGCCAGGGGCAGCGCGAACATGGTGTGCGCCAGCCAGACCGGCGCGTAGGTGCCCTTGAGGTCCACCGCCGGGAGGAGCGTCATCGAGCCCAGGTGCGCACCGCCGGAGAACAGTCGCAGCAGCGGGATCAGTGCCATCTGGATCGGCACCACCTGGAGCGCGAACACCACGAAGAACACCGTGTCACTGCCCCGGAACCGCACCCAGGCGAGGCCGTACGCGGCCATCGCCGCCAGCACCAGCGGGAAGAGCGTCGCCGGGACGCTGATCGCCAGCGAGTTGACCAGGAAGGGCATCAGGCCGGTGGAGACGCCGGAACCGCCCTCGAACAGCACGGTGTGGTAGTTCGAGAGGCCGAGGTCGGGGTGGACGAACACGTTCCACCAGCCGTCGGCGGTGACGTCCTGCTTGGGGCGCAGCGAGGTGGCGAGCAGTCCGAGGGTGGGGACGGTCCACAGCACCGTCACCGCGATCACGAAGACCGAGGCGAGCGGGCTGGTGAAGGCCTGCCTGACCGGGCCACGGCGCTCGCCCAGCGGCCTGCGCGCGCCCAGCCGCGTGCGCGCGGGTGAGGGCCGGCCGCGGTCGTCCGGCGGACGCCGGCGCTCACCCCGCGGACGCCGGTCGAAGGGGGCCCGACGCCGGTCGGCGGGCCGACGGTTCGCGCTCATCGGACTCCGCGCTCCTTCCGCAGCTGGACGATGTTGTAGGCCACCAGCGGCAGCACCGCGAGGAAGAGGATCACCGCGAGCGCGCTGCCCCGCCCGGTGTTGAACTGCACGAAGGACTGCGAGTACATCTCGTTGGCCAGCACCTGGGTCCCGAAGTTGCCGCCGGTCATGGTGCGGACGATGTCGAAGGCCTTGAGCGTGGTGATCATCACCGTGGTGAGCACGACCACCACCGTGGTGCGGATCATCGGCACCGTGACGTACCAGAACAGCCGCACCCCGCCCGCGCCGTCCAGCCGCGCGGCCTCGGTGACCTCGTCCGGGATCGCCTTGATCGCCGCCGAGAGGACGACCATCGCGAAACCGGTCTGCACCCAGACCATCACCGCCATCAACAGGAAGGTGTTGAGCGGCTGGGAGAGCATCCAGTTCGGCGGGTGCTCCCAGCCCAGCGAGACGGCGAGCTGGCTGAGCAGACCGATCTGCGACTGGGCGGCGTCACGCGACTCGTAGACGAACTTGAAGATGATCGAGGCGCCGACCAGCGAGATGGCCATCGGCATGAAGATCAGCGACTTGTACACCGCCTGGCCGCGCATCCGGTCCACCAGCAGCGCCAGCACCAGCCCGAGGCCGGTGGCGGCGAGCGGCGCGACCACCAGCCAGAGCAGGGTGGTGACCAGGATCTTCTGGACCGAATCGGTGGTGAGCGCCCAGCCGAAGTTCTCGCCGCCGACGAACCGGCTGCTGTCGTCGTCGTAGAGGCTCAGGTAGACGGTGCGGACCAGCGGGGCGACCAGGCCGACGAGCAGCAGCACGACCGCCGGGCCGAGGAAGACCACGACGGACAGCGGCCGGGCGATCCGGCCGGAGGCCCGGCCGGCCACCAGGAAGACCAGCAGCAGGATGCCCAGGAAGCCGGCGACGGCGCCGAAGCTGTTGCCGAACTTGACCGCTGCGTCGCCCCAGGCGCCGTCGGCGAGCGCGGTGGCGGTGAGGGACATGGCTGCGCGTCCTTTCCCTGCCGCGGGCAGAGAGGAGGGGGCGGGCGGTGCGGGTGGGTGGCCCCGCACCGCCCTCGACAGGTGGTCCGTGCGGTGGGAACCGCTACTGCGGCCAGGCCGCGTCGATCTCGGCGGCGGTCTTCTGGATGGACTGGCCCTCGGCGAACCAGGCCGTCAGCGACTTCCACTCCTGCCCGGCCCCGACCGCGGCCGGCATCAGGTCCGAACCGTCGAAGCGGAAGGTGGCCGCCGGGTCGGTGAGCGCGTCGGCGGAGAGCCGGTCGATCGGATCGGTGTACAGGGCCTTGTCCACGCCCTGGTTCGCGGAGACCCAGCCGGTCGCGGTCCGCACCCGGCTGCTCGCCCAGTCCGAGCTGGACAGGTAGTTCTGCACGGCCTGCACCTCGGGCCGGCTCGCGAACGCCGTCAGGAACTCCCCGCCGCCCTCGACCGGGCTGGGCACCTGCGGGTTCACGGCCGGCAGGCGGAAGGCGAAGACGTCGCCGTCCGGGCCGACCTTGGTGTCCTTGGGCCACTGCGCCTTGTAGAAGGACGCCTGCTGGAGCAGGAAGCACTTGCCGGTGAGGATCGGGGCGCCCGCGTCCTGGAAGGTCGTGGTGGCGATCGACTTCACGTCACCGTAGCCGCCGTTGACCCAGTCGGGGTTCTGCATCCAGTCCGCCACGGTCTTCATCGCGGTGGTGATCTTCTCGTCGGAGAACTTCACCTTGTGGCTGACCCACTGGTCGTACACCTCGCCGCCGTAGGAGCCCAGCACCACCTCCTCCAGCCAGTCGGTGGCCGGCCAGCCGGTGGCCGTCCCGGAGGCGATCCCGCCGCACCAGGGCTTGCCGGCGCCCGCCTTGGCGATCCGGTCGCTGAGCGCCATCAGGTCGGCCCAGGACTGCGGCACCGCGTAACCGGCCTGCTGGAAGGCCTTCGGCGAGTACCAGACCAGCGACTTCATGTTGGCGCTCATCGGCGCCGCGTAGAAGGTGCCGTTGACCGAGCCGTAGGTCTTCCAGACCGGGCTCCACTTCTCCTGGTTGGCGACGGTCTGCGCGGGGGGCTTGGCCACCTTGCCGCTCTTGACCATCTGGGCCAGCAGGCCGGGCTGCGGGATGATCGCGAAGTCCGGGGCGTTGCCGCCGGTCACCCGGACCGGCAGTTGGGACTCGAAGTCGTTGGAGCCCTCATAACTGATCTTGATGCCGGTGCACTTGGAGAACTCGGCCCAGGACTTCTCCAGATTGTCCGACTCCGGGCTGAGGATCGAGGCGAAGATCGTCACCGTGCTGCCGGAATGCCCCGCGTAGGGCTGGTACTTGGCACAGTCACCGGCCAGGGTCTCGCCCCCGCCACCCGAACCGCCTCCGGAGCTCGAACTGTTGGAGCAGGCCGCGGTCAGCGCCAGCGCCGCCAGCACGGCGGGCACGACGGCCAGGCGGCGGGGCCTCGCGGACGGCGCGGTCGGGGTGGGGGTCAATGCGGTCCTCCTCGCCAGGGCGCACGGAGCGCCGGCAGTACGACAGAACGACATTGCGCTGTACCGGAGATCGACATGGACGCGGCGGGCGGCCGGTTTGACGACGTTAACGCAGCAGCCACCCTCCGCCAAGGTCCGCGTTCGACCTTCATCGGCACGTGCCCCAGTTGTGACCCGGACGCGGCCGGGCCGACCGGGCCGGTGCGCCGTCGAACACCGACGGTCCCGACCCCGACCCCGACCGGGACCGAGGCCTGGGCCTGGGCCACGGCCGTCCGCACGGCCGGGCTCAGGAGAGCCGGACCGGCAGCTCCCGCAGCGAGTTCACCACCAGCGAGGGGCTCGGCCGCAGTTCCTCGTCCGGCACCGCCAGCGCCAGCTCCGGGAACCGCTCGAACAGCGCCGGCAGCGCGACCCCCGCTTCCAGCCGGGCCAACGGCGACCCCGGGCAGACGTGCGGACCGTGACCGAAGGACAGGTGGCGGCTCGGGTCCCTGGTGATGTCGAACAGTTCGGCGGTCACCCCGTGCTGCGCCGGGTCCCGGCCGATCGCGTTGTAGGAGATCAGCACCGGCTCGCCCTTGGGGATCACCACGGCGCCGACCTCGACGTCGTCGGTGGTGAAGCGGAACAGGAAGTTGCTGGTCGGCGGCGTCCACCGGAGCGACTCCTCGACCACCGCGTCCCAGGACACGGCGCCGGCGCGGACCAGCTCCAGCTGGTCCGGGTGGGTGAGCAGCGCCCGGACGGCGTTGCCGATCAGGTTGACCGTGGTCTCGTGGCCCGCCGCGATGATCACTCGCAGGGTGGCCGCCGCCTCCGCGTCGCTCAGCGCCCCGCCCTCGGCGTCCGCCGCCAGCAGCGCACTGGCCAGGTCCTCCCCGGGCTCCGAACGGCGCTTCGCCACCAGGTCGTTGACGAAGGCGTTCAGCCCGGCGACGGTCGCCTGGATGCCGTCCGGGTTGGGCCGGATGCCGAAGAACTGCTCGTAGAGGTCCCGCAGCAGGGCGTGGTCGGACTCCGGGACGCCGAGCAGCGAGCAGATCACCGTCATCGGCAACGGAAAGGCGAAGACCGACTTGAGGTCGACCAGCCGCTCCCCCGCCGCCAGCGCGTCCAGCAGGCCGTGGGTGATCTCCTCCACCCGGGGGCGCATCAGCTCCACCCGGCGCGGCGTGAACGCCTGCGCCACCAGCGTCCGCAGCCGGCGGTGCCGGGCGCCGTCGGTGGTCACCATGCTGGGGCCGGGTACCGCCAGACCGATCAGCGGCCACGTCCGGGGCACGTCGCCGCGCTGGTAGGCCGCCCAGTGCGCGGCGTCCTTCACCAGCCGGGCATCGGTCAGCAGGTCGCGCGCGGCCGCGTGCCGGGTCACCGCCCAGGCGGCCACGCCGCCGGGCAGCTCCACCGCCACCGCCGGACCGGCGGCGCGCAGCAGCGCCCCCTCGGCGGCGTTGTCACGCGCCAGCGGATCGAGCGCTATCGGGGCGGTCATCGGCACAGCTCTCCTCGGTTTCCTGGTTCCTGTCCGGTTGGCAGCGGCCCGCGGGCCGGGCTCAGACCGCGTAGCCCGGGGTGAACGACACCGGCAGCGCCATCAGACCGCGCACCCACGCCGACGGCCGCCACACCAACGCGTGCTCGGCCACCGCCAGCCGGAGGTCCGGGAGCCGGTCCAGCAGCACCTCGATCGCGGTGGTGGCGATCACCTCGGCCGCCTCCTGGGCCGGGAACGGGCAGCCGTGTTCGCCGTACGAGTAGCTCATGTGCGCCCGGTTGCCCTCCGCCGGGCTGCCGTCGGCCTGCCGCACCGACGGGTCCGCGTTCGCCCCCGCGAAGCCGAGCAGGATCATGTCCCCCGCCGCGATCCGCTGGCCGCCGAGCAGGGTGTCCCGGACCGCCCAGCGTCCGGCGAAGATCTGCGTCGGGGTGTCCTCCCAGAGCGCCTCGTTCAGCGCCTGGTTGATGCTGCGCCGGCCGGCCGAGAGGGAGGCGGCGAACCGCTCGTCGGTGAGCATCAGCCGCAGCGCGTTGGAGATCCAGTACGAGCAGGGCTGGTGGCCGGCGATCAGCAGGACCCGCAGGTCGCGCATCACCTCGTCGTGGTCCAGACCCGCCTCGTGCAGCAGCATCCGCGAGGCAAGGTCGTCGGACGGGTGCTCGGCCTTCTCCCGGACCAGGTCCAGCATCACGCCGAGCAGCCGCTGCGCGCCGGCCGGGGCGTCCGGCCCGCCGTCCAGCATGGCCAGCAGCCCGTCGATCAGGACGGGCGCCTGCTCCTCGCTCAGCCCGAGCAGCCGGCAGAGCACCAGCAGCGGCATCCGGTGCGCGTACTCGGCGACCAGGTCGGCCTCACCGCGCCCGGCGAACCCGTCGATCAGTCGGTCCGCGATCTCCTCGCCGTGCTTGCGCAACTCGTACGGGTCGACGGCGGCCAGCGCGTCCGTGACGGCCCGCGAGCGGCGCACGTGCTCCTCGCCCTCGGTGTACAGCATCGACGGCGCCGGGGCCATCATCGGCTTCAGGGGCCAGTCCTCGGGGATGCTCCCCCAGGCGTTCCAGCGGGTGGAGTCCCGGCCGAACAGCTGCGGCTGACCGGTCACCAGCTGCAGCTCCCGGTAGCCGATCACCAGCCAGGCGGGGACACCGCCGGCCAGCTCGACCGGGGCCACCGGTCCGTGGGCGGCCCGCAACTCGCGGTAGAGCTGGGACGGGTCGGTCTGGAAGCGCGGCCCGTACAGCGGGGTGGCACCGGCGTGCGCCGGGCAGCCCGGCGGCGGGGTGGCGGCGGGCTCGGTCACGGGGTGCTCTCCTCGTACGGGGACGGGTCGGTGGGGCCGGCGACGGACAGCGCGACCGGGGAGGCCGCGTCCGCCCGGACCGGGCGCCCGGCCCCGGCCGGCGCGGCCGTGCCCCCGGCCTCCACCCGGGCGGCCAGGTGGCGGACCAGCTCGATCAGCACCCGCTTGCTCGATTCCCGGTCACGCGCGTCGCAGTCCACCAACGGCACCTCGGCGGGCAGGTCGAGCGCCGCGCGCACCTGCTCCAGCGTGTGGCCCGGCTCGCCGAAGTTGTTGCGGGCCACGATGAACGGCGTGCCGTGGTGCTCCAGCCGGTCGATGGCGTACCAGGACTCCTCCAGCCGCCGGGTGTCCACCAGGACGACCGCGCCGAGCGCACCGCTGAACAGGCGGTCCCAGAGGAACCAGAAGCGCTCCTGGCCGGGCGCGCCGAACAGGTACAGCACCTGGCTCGCGGAGAGCGTGATCCGGCCGAAGTCGAACGCGACCGTGGTGGAGCGCTTGCCCCAGGCGCCCGAGGGGTCGTCGATGCCCTCGCCCGCCCTGGTCATGGTCTCCTCGGTGTTCAGCGGCCGGATCTCGCTGACCGCGCCGACCAGGGTCGTCTTGCCGACGCCGAACCCGCCGACCACGACGATCTTCAGCGCGTTGTCGGCGGTACCGCGCAGCGGGGTGCGCCCGCCCGTGGGGGTGTGCCCGCCCGTGGGCGTCTCAGAGCTGTTGGAGTCCATGCAACACCTGCTTCAGCGTGTCGAGATCGGGCAGCCGGGCCTTGTGGGGGGCGAACCGCGGGTGCCGGGCGGTGACCGCCCCGGTCTCCAGCAGGTCGCCGAGGAGGATCTTCACCACCGAGACCGGCAGCGCCAGCTCCGCGGCGACCTCCACGACGGCCGTCGGGGCCTCGCACAGACGCAGGATGCGCGCGTGCTCGGACTGCATGCCCGGGGCCGGCTCCCGCTCGGCGACGATCAGGGTGACCAGGTCGAAGGCGTTCTCCGGGGAACGGCTGCGGCCCCGGGTGATGGTGTAGAGGCGGTCCGGGTCGTCGTCACGGCCCGGCAGGACCGGCCGCCCGCTCATACCCGGGCGCTCTCTCGTGGCACCGCGCCCGTGTCCGCCCCGGCCACCGCGTCCGCACGGGCCGGGGCACTGAGGTGGACACCGATCTGCTCGATCAGACCGTGCATGTTGTGGCCGACCACACCCACGTCCGCCTCGTCGTCGGTGACGACCGCGAGGTGGGCGCCCTCACCGGCGGCCACGATGCAGAGGATGCCACCGTGGAACTCGGTCATCGACTGCCGCACACCGCCGCTGCCGTCGCCGAACTCCACCGAGGCGCCGTGCGCCAGGCTCTGCATCCCGGAGGCGATCGCGGCCAGCTGGTCGGCCTGGTCGGCGCTCAGCCCGGCGGTGTGGCAGAGCCGGAGGCCGTCGGCGGAGAGCACCAGGGCGTGCCGGGCGCCGGGGGTGGCGGTCAGCAGGTTCTCCAACAGCCAGTCGAGGTCACGGTCGATAACGCTGCTCATCAGGAGTCCTTCTCGGTGACGGGTGACGCGTCGGGTGTGGTGTCCGTGGTGTCGGTGGGGTCCGTGATCGGCCCGGTGGCGGGTGCGCTGCCGCTCCCGGCCTGCTGGGCGGCGCGCCGGAAGGCGCCGAACCGGGCGGCGGCGCTCGCCGCGTCGCCGCGTCCGGGCTTCGCGGCGGGCGCCCCGGTGGCCGTGACGCCCGCGGTGGCGGTAGCGGTGGCGGTAGCGGTGGCGAGCGTCTGCCCCCGGCGGCGCTGCGGCAGACCGCTGTCGGTGACCTGCGCCGGGGCCGGCGCGGAGGTCGCGGCGCCCGGGGCGGCGGCCCGGTCCGGGGCGCGGGTCGGCGCAAGGGTGGGCGCGAGCGCAGGCGTGAGCGCCGGGCGCGCCGGTGTCGTCCCCCGGGCCGGAACGGGCCCGGGCGCCGCGGCGGGCTCCGGAGCGGGGTGCGTCACCAGCTGCTGCGGGATGAGGACCACCACCCCGGTGCCGCCGCGCGCCGACGGCCGGAAGGAGATCTGCAGCCCGTACTTGCGGGCCAGCGCGCCGACCACCGCGAGGCCGAGCCGCGTCCCGGCCGTGAGCGTGGTGAGGTCCAGGGGTTCGGCGGAGACGGCCCGCTCGGCCCGGCGCAGCCAGCTCTCGCTCAGCCCGAGGCCGCTGTCCTCGACGGTGACCGCCAGCCCGGCCGGCACCTCCTCGACGTAGACGTGCACCTCGGCCGGCGGGGCGGAGAAGTTGGTGGCGTTGTCGAGCAGTTCGGCGAGCGCGTGCATCACGCCCTCGGCGGCGAACCCGGCCACCGCGGCCGCGCTGGCGTTGTGCAGCCGGACGCGCCGGTAGGCGCCGATCCGGCCGAGCGCACCGCGCAGCACCGACTCCACCGCGATCGGCTTGGCCCAGCGCCGGCCCGAGCGGGCGCCGGTGAGCACCGCGATGCTGTCGGCCATCCGGCCGGCCTGCGCCGTGGAGTGGTCCAGTCGCAGCAGGTCGCCGAGGACCTCCTCGTCGTGCCGGTGCTGCATCTCGCGCAGCTCGGCGTGCATGCTCGTGGCGAGCGCCTGGACCCGCCCGGCGGCGGTCGCGCAGACCGCGAGGGCGGCGGCCCGCAGCCGCTCGCCCCGGCCGATCTCCTCGGCGAGGGCGCGCAGCAGCGCGTGCTGGGGGTGCGTACGGTGTGCCGCGAGCGCGCTGTCCACGGACGCGCCGTCGCGGAGCTTCTTCACCACCTCGGGCAGAACGGACCCGGCCAGCCGGTCCAGGGCGGCGCGCGCGGCCTGCTCGGCCTCCAGCTCGGACCGCACCCGGGCCAGTTCGGTGCGCACGGCCCCGGCCTCGGCCTCGGCGTCCGCCCGCTCGCTCCGGGCCGCCTCCCGCGCGGTGTCGGCGGCGGCGATCCGGGAGTGGGCCGCCGCCTCGGCGGACTCGGCGGCGGCGGCCCGGTCGAGCGCCGCCCCGGTCCGGTCCTGCTGCGCGGTGAGCTCCTCCGCCAGCCGGCGGGTGCGCTCGGTCGCGGTCGCCGCCAGCCCGACCGCGATCAGCCAGAGCACCGCGACCGCGCAGACCGCGACGGCCGTCAGCGGCTGATGTGCCGCCAGGGCCCGGCCCGCCGCCACCGGGGCGGCGACGCCCGCCAGCAGGACGGCCGCGGCGGTGAGGGCCGCGGTACGCGGGGCCGGGCGTCGGCGCGCCCTGCCGTCGGGGCTGGTGCGTACTCTCATCGATGCGGTCCTCGGCGGCGGGCGTCGACGGGCGGACGCCGACAGCAGGGCGGGCTCACGTGCGACCGCCCGGCCGACGTATAGAAACGTCTCCGGGCGGCTGATCGGTTCACGCTTTCGGCCGATCATATCCATTCAGCTACTGCCCTCAAGCGGCAAGTTGACGGACAGTCCCGTTCGTTCACGCCTTGTGCACCGATTGGCGACCGGGTCGTCGCACCTCGATCAACTCAAGGTGACATCCACCGCCCGGCGCACCGCGGCGGCGTCCAACCCGTGATCGGCGATGATCCTGGCACCGAGCCCGTCCCCCTCCCGGACCACCCCGAGCAGCAGGTGCCCGACCGCGATGTGGCCGGACTTCAGCCGGAGCGACTCGCGCAGCGACAGCTCCAGCACCTTCTTCGCCCGGGGCGTGAACGGCACCCGCCCACCCCCGGGGTCGGAGCGGAACCAGCCCCGCCGGCCGGCCCCGGCCTCCTCCGGCCGGGCATCCAGCGCGCCCTCCCCGAACGCCGACTCGACGGCCTCCCGGACGGCGTCCAGATCCACCCCGATCGCCGCCAGCGCCTCCGCGTCGTCCGCACCGCCGCGCAGGCGGAGCACCGCCCGCCGCACGGCGGCGTGGTCCAGGCCCGCCTCGACCAGGACGGCCGCCGACGGATCCCGCGACATCGCGACGACAGCCAGCAGCAGGTGCTCGCTCCCGATCCGCCCGTGCCTGAGCCCCGCCGCCTCCTGGCCCGCCTGGCCCACCACGCGCCGCGCATCGTCGGTGAAACGCTCGAACATCGCTCAGCCTCCGTCCTTCTCGCTCCCGGAACCCCCGGAACCGCGCCGGGCGTACTTCTTGTGCACGGCCTGCCTGGTCACACCGAGACAGACCGCGATGTCCTGCCAGGACCACCCCTGCTCGCGGGCGTTGCCGACCTGCAGGCCCTCCAGGCGGTCGGCCAGGTCGCGCAGCGCCCGGACCGACCGGAGCCCGACCGCCGGGTCCCGGCTGCTCGCGGCGGCCGCGAGTTCTCCGTTCTCGCTCATATTGTCAACGTAGGTTGACACCACGCCGGTGTCAACCCCAGTTGACACCCACGGGCCCGAAGCGCCCCGGGAGACCCCGCGTCCCCTCCTCGCACACCGAGGAGCGCCCCCTCGCCCCGGATCGGTCCGCCCACGCAAAAGGGGCGGGGCGAGGACCGTGAAGGTCCTCGCCCCGCCCCGGACGTCACCCCTCAGGGGTTGCCGTCCCGCGTCGGCCCGGTCAGCTGCAGCCGCTGGTGGAGCCGCAGCCCTCGCAGAGGTAGCAGCTGCCGGCGCGGCGCATCTTGGTGCCGCAGGAGAAGCAGAGCGGCGCGTCGGCGTTGAGGCCGAGCTGGATCTCCAGCAGCTCCGTCGAGTTGTGGGCCTTCCGCGGGGCCTCGACGGCCGGCGCGGGCTTGGCCACCGGGGCCGCCGGGGTCACCGGAACGACCGGCGCGGACTGGGCCAGGGTCTCGGTGTCCAGCTCCTCGGCCTCGAGCGGCTCGTAGGAACCCGTCTCCAGGTGGCGCTGGCGCTCGTCGACGGAGTGGATGCCGAGCGCGGAACGGGTCTCGAACGGCAGGAAGTCCAGCGCCAGGCGGCGGAAGATGTAGTCGACGATCGACTGCGCCATCCGCACGTCCGGGTCGTCGGTCAGACCGGCCGGCTCGAAGCGCATGTTGGTGAACTTCGAGACGTAGGTCTCCAGCGGCACGCCGTACTGCAGGCCGACCGAGACGGCGATCGAGAAGGCGTCCATCATGCCCGCGAGGGTCGAACCCTGCTTGGACATCTTCAGGAAGACCTCGCCGAGGCCGTCGTCCGGGTAGGAGTTGGCCGTCATGTAGCCCTCGGCGCCACCGACCGTGAAGGAGGTGGTGATGCCCGGGCGGCCCTTGGGCAGGCGCTTGCGGACCGGACGGTACTCGACGACCTTCTCGACCGCGGCGGCCGGGGCCCGGTCGGCCTTGACCTCGTCGCCGGACTTCTTCTTGGCCGACAGCGGCTGGCCGACCTTGCAGTTGTCACGGTAGATAGCGAGCGCCTTGACGCCCATCTTCCAGGCCTCGAAGTAGATCTCCTCGATCTCCTCGACCGTCGCGCTCTCCGGCATGTTGACCGTCTTGGAGATGGCGCCGGAGATCCAGGGCTGGATCGCCGCCATCATCCGCACGTGTCCCATGGCCGAGATGACGCGCTCGCCCATCGCGCAGTCGAAGACCTCGTAGTGCTCGGCCTTCAGGCCGGGCGCGTCCACCACGTTGCCGTGCTCGGCGATGTGGGCGACGATCGCCTCGATCTGCTCGTCCTGGTAGCCGAGCCGCTTCAGGGCGCGCGGCACGGTGCCGTTGACGATCTGCATGGAGCCGCCGCCGACGAGCTTCTTGAACTTGACCAGCGCCAGGTCGGGCTCCACACCGGTGGTGTCGCAGTCCATCATCAGGCCGATGGTGCCGGTCGGCGCGAGCACCGACGCCTGGGCGTTGCGGAAGCCGTTCTGCTCGCCGAGGCGCAGGACGTCCTGCCAGGTCTCGGTGGCGGCGGCCCAGACCGGGGCGTCCAGCTCGTCGACCGCGACGGCGGCGACCGAGGCGTCCGCGTGCTGCTTCATGACCTGCCGGTGCGGGGCGGCGTTGCGGGCGTAGCCGTCGTACGGGCCGACCACGCCGGCGAGTTCGGCGCCGCGACGGTAGGCGGTACCGGTCATCAGCGAGGTGATGGCGCCGGCCAGCGCGCGGCCGCCCACGCTGTCGTACGCGTGGCCGGTGGCCATCAGCAGGGCGCCGAGGTTGGCGTAGCCGATGCCGAGCTGGCGGAACGCGCGGGTGGTCTCGCCGATCTTCTCGGTGGGGAAGTCGGCGAAGCAGATGGAGATGTCCATCGCGGTGATGACCAGCTCGACGACCTTGGCGAAGCGCTCGGCGTCGAACGAGTCGTCGTCGCGCAGGAACTTCATCAGGTTGAGCGAGGCGAGGTTGCAACTGGAGTTGTCCAGGTGCATGTACTCGGAGCAGGGGTTGGACGCGTTGATGCGGCCGGACTCCGGGCAGGTGTGCCAGCGGTTGATGGTGCTGTCGTACTGGATGCCCGGGTCGGCGCAGGCCCAGGCGGCCTCGGCCATCTTGCGGAAGAGCTTCTTCGCGTCGACGGTCTCGATCACCTCGCCGGTCATCCGGGCCCGCAGGCCGAATTCGGTGCCGTTCTCGACGGCGGTCATGAACTCGTCGTTGACCCGGACCGAGTTGTTGGCGTTCTGGTACTGGACGGAGGCGATGTCGTCGCCGCCGAGGTCCATGTCGAAGCCCGCGTCGCGCAGGGCGCGGATCTTCTCCTCCTCCTTCACCTTGGTCTCGATGAAGGCCTCGACATCGGGGTGGTCGACGTCCAGCACGACCATCTTGGCCGCCCGGCGGGTGGCGCCGCCGGACTTGATGGTGCCGGCGGAGGCGTCGGCGCCGCGCATGAAGGAGACCGGGCCGGAGGCGTTGCCGCCGGAGGAGAGCAGCTCCTTGGAGGAGCGGATCCGGGAGAGGTTGAGGCCGGCGCCGGAGCCGCCCTTGAAGATCATGCCCTCTTCCTTGTACCAGTCGAGGATCGACTCCATGGAGTCGTCGACGGCCAGGATGAAGCAGGCGCTGACCTGCTGGGGCTGCTTGGTGCCGACGTTGAACCAGACCGGCGAGTTGAAGCTGAACACCTGGTGGAGGAGGGCGTAGGTCAGCTCGTGCTCGAAGGTCTCGGCGTCACCGGGGGTGGTGAAGTAACCGTTCTTCTCGCCGGCGGCGCGGTAGGTGAGCACCACCCGGTCGATGATCTGCTTGAGGCTCCACTCACGCTGCGGGGTACCGACGGCGCCGCGGAAGTACTTGGACGTGACGATGTTGACGGCGTTGACCGACCAGAAGTCGGGGAACTCCACGCCGTGCTGCTCGAAGTTGATCGAGCCGTCGCGCCAGTTGGTCATGACGACGTCGCGCCGCTCCCAGCGGACCTCGTCGTAGGGGTGGACGCCAGGGGTGGTGTGGATGCGCTCGATCCGCAGGCCGCCCTTGGGGGCCTTGCCGGCGCCCTTGGTCGCGGTCTTGTCGGACTTCGACCCGCGTGCGGAACCGCTCGTGGTGTCTGTCACTTCTCGCTCCTCCTCCTGGGCAAACGCCCAAAGTGCCCCGAAAAGTCCGGGCACCGCTGGTTCGTCTTCCGTGGTGCGGACAGGCGACGAGATGCCTGTTCCCGCACGGTTTGTGGTGTTCTGTGCGCCGTTTCCGGGCACACGTCGGCCCCGAAGGGCCGGTGGGGCGGTCGGCCCCGGGGGGCCGGTGGTGCTGAGCCGGGCCTCCTAGGGCGCGGCGGCGGGGACGGGCACGCAGGCACCGTCCGCCTCGGGGGCGGGCCGCTCGGCGCGGAGTTCCGCGATGGCGGCCTCGAAGTCTTCCAGTCCGTCGTACGCCTGGTAGACGCTGGCGAAGCGGAGGAAGGCGACGACGTCGAGCTGCTTGAGCGGTCCGAGTATGGCCAGACCCACGTCGTGGGTGGTGAGCTCGGACTTGCCGGTGGCCCGCACGCACTCCTCGACCTTCTGGCCGAGCTGGGCGAGGGCGTCCTCGGTGACCGGGCGGCCCTGACAGGCCTTTCGGACTCCGGAGATGACCTTCTCCCGGGAGAACGGCTCGGTGACACCGCTTCGCTTGATGACCATGAGTGCGGCCGTCTCCACCGTGGTGAAGCGGCGACCGCAGTCCGGGCACTGCCGACGACGGCGGATCGAGCTGCCGTCTTCGGTGGTCCGGCTGTCGACGACGCGGCTGTCGGAGTGCCGGCAGAAGGGGCAGTGCACCTGAAGATCCCTCCCGGGCAGGACGTGCGGACTGGTCGAGTCTATGCGATGAAGACCCGGGACCGCCAAGCCGATCATGCGACGTGACCACTAGTACTGGGCACGGAGAGGACTGTAGCCACTACATGTAGGTCTTCGGGGGAAGCTTCACCCCTGGCGTGTCGGCGCCGATTAGACTGCCGGGGCCGACTTCTGGTCGAACATTTAATCGATGTACAACAAAGCCTTGATCGAGTCAGCCAACTCCCGAATAATTCACTCGAACGTGTGTTTGGCGCAACCTTTCGATAGGAGGTGCCGTTGGGCTGGAAAAGGGGAGAGGACAGCCGTCGAGAGGGGCCGCCGTGAACACGATCGAAAGCAACACCATCCCGGTGCAGGAACACTCCCAGCTCAAGGTGGGGCAGCGCACCACGAATCAGCAGAGTGTGGACAGCATGGACCGTAGCGAAGAACACCGCCTCTCCGGCCAGGCCGTTTCCAACACGAGCCGCGTGCCCGACCAAGCGATCGAGCACGCCCCCGTGCTGGACGACAGCCATCCGGTGCCCGCGCGCTCGATGCCCGGCCGCCCTCCCGGCATCCGGACCGACGAGGCCGGGCTCACCGAACGCCAGCGGCGGGTGATCGAGGTCATCCGGGACTCCGTCCAGCGGCGCGGCTACCCGCCGTCCATGCGGGAGATCGGCCAGGCCGTCGGCCTGTCCAGCACCTCCTCGGTCGCGCACCAGCTGATGGCGCTGGAGCGCAAGGGCTTCCTCCGCCGGGATCCGCACCGCCCGCGTGCCTACGAGGTCCGCGGCGTCGAGGTGGCCCGCCCCAACACCGCCGAGACGGCCGGGCGCCCGTCCACCTCGTACGTGCCGCTGGTCGGGCGGATCGCCGCCGGCGGGCCGATCCTGGCCGAACAGACGGTCGAGGACGTCTTCCCGCTGCCGCGCCAGCTGGTCGGCGAGGGCGAGCTGTTCGCGCTGACCGTGCGCGGCGACTCGATGATCGAGGCCGCCATCTGCGACGGCGACTGGGTGACCGTCCGCCGGCAGCCGGTCGCCGAGAACGGCGACATCGTGGCCGCGATGATCGACGGCGAGGCCACCGTGAAGCGCCTCAAGCGCGAGGACGGCCGGATCTGGCTGATGCCGCACAACCCGGCGTACGAGCCGATCAACGGCGACAACGCGACCATCCTGGGCAAGGTCGTCGCGGTCCTGCGCCGCCTCTGAGCGCCCGGTACGGCGCACACCGGGAAGGGGCTCCACCGCACGGTGCGGGGGGCCCCTCCGGCGTGCCCGGGCCCGGCGACCGTCGCCACGAGCCGCGACCGGACCGGCCACGACCGGGCGAACGGCGGCCGGACGGGCCGGCGGCCGGCTCAGCCCCGCTTGACCACCGGCCGGACCGGCTCCGCCGAGGCGTCGATCGCCGCCAGCGAGCGCCGCACCTGGTTGCGATCGGTGGTGTACCAGAACTCCGGCATCGAGGAGCGGAAGAAGCTCCCGTACCGCTTCGTCTCCACCCGCGGGTCCAGCACCGCCACCACCCCGCGGTCGTCCGCCGCCCGCACCAGCCGGCCCGCGCCCTGCGCCATCAGCAGCGCCGCGTGGGTGGCCGCGACGGCCATGAAGCCGTTCCCGCCGCGCTGTTCGACGTCCCGCTGCCGGGCGCTCATCAGCGGGTCGTCGGGGCGCGGGAACGGGACCCGGTCCATCACCACCAGCTGACAGGCCGAGCCGGGCACGTCCACGCCCTGCCAGAGCGAGAGCGTGCCGAACAGGCAGGTGGTCGCGTCCGAGGCGAACTCGCGGATCAACTCGCCCAGGGTGTCCTCCCCCTGGAGCAGGATCCGGTTGTCCAGCCGCTCGCGCATCGCCTCGGCGGCGGCCTGCGCGCCGCGCATCGAGGAGAACAGGCCGAGCGTCCGCCCGCCCGCCGCGCCGATCAGTTCGGCCAGCTCGTCCAGCATGTCGGGACGCTCCGGGTCCCGCCCGGGCTCGGCCAGGTGCCGTGCGACGTAGAGGATGCCCTGCTTGGGGTACTTGAACGGCGAGCCGACGTCGATACCGCGCCAGTGCGGCACCGGGTCCTCGCCGAAGCCGGCCTCGGGGGTGTCGCCCGCGGCACGCTCGTCCGGCAGCCGGGCCTCCGAGGGCAGGCCCACCGAGGCGGCGACTCCGGTGAAGTCCCCGCCGAGCTTCAGCGTGGCCGAGGTGAGCACCACCGAACGCTCCTTGTAGAGGCCCTCCCGCAGCAGCCCGGAGACGCTCAGCGGGGCGACCCGCAGCGAGGCGGTGCCCAGGCCGTACCGGTCACTGCGCTCGATCCAGACCACGTCGTACTCGGAGTCCGCCAGCAGCCGCTCGGCCGTCTCGTGCAGCGCCTCGGCGGAGGCCATCGCCTGCTTGCGCACGGCGTCCTCGTCGGTGAGCGCCTTGTCCCGCGTCTCACCGAGCGAGGTGATCACCTGCCGACTGGCGTCCCGGATCGCGGTGACGGCGTAGGCCAGGTATTCGGGCAGCTCCTCCACCCGGCCGGGCTGGGCGGTCTCCATCAGGCCGTGGAAGTTCTCCGCGGCCCCCTGGAGGGCGTCCACCGCCTTCTCGTTGGCCAGCCTGGCCGCGCGCTTCACCGCCCGGTTCACCGCGCCGACGGTCAGCTCGGCGGTGGCCGCGCCGGTGACCCGGTTGACCAGCTCGTGCGCCTCGTCCACGATCAGCAGCCCGTGCTCGGGCAGCACCGGGGCGCCCTCGATGGCGTCGATCGCCAGCATCGCGTGGTTGGTCACCACGACGTCCGCCAGCTTGGCCCGTTCGCGCGCCTTCTCGGCGAAGCACTCCTGCCCGTACGCGCAGCGGGTGGCGCCCAGGCACTCCTTGGAGGTGACCGCGAGCTGGGCCCAGGCCTTGTCGGAGACGCCGGGGCTGAGGTCGTCCCGGTCCCCGGTCTCCGTCTCGTCCGCCCAGTCGCGCAGCCGCAGGACGTCCTGGCCGAGCTTGCCGGTGGGGCCGCCGAGGGCGTCCACCGGGTCGAACAGGCCCTCGCCCTCCTCGCTCGGGGTGCCCTCGTTGGCCCGGTGCAGGCAGAGGTAGTTGGAGCGGCCCTTGAGCATCGCGAACAGCGGGCGACGGCGCAGCACCGGGTGCAGCGCGTCCACCGTCCGCGGCAGGTCCCGCTCGACCAGCTGGCGCTGGAGCGCCAGCGTGGCCGTGGCGACCACCACGCGGTCCCCGTGGGCGAGGGCCGGCACCAGGTAGGCGAGGGACTTGCCGGTGCCGGTGCCGGCCTGCACCAGCAGGTGCTCGCCGTGGTCGACGGCGTCGGCGACGGCCTCGGCCATCCGGACCTGGCCGGCGCGCTCGACGCCGCCGACGGCGGCCACGGCGGCGTGCAGCAGCTCGGGGAGCTGGGCCCGCGGGACGGCCTCGACCGCACCGTCGGCGGCCGACTCGTCGGCTTCGTCGTCGGCGGGGAGCTGGGATTCGGAGTCGTTCGTCATGACCCACCCAGCCTACGGGGCAGGGGTGACAATCCGGTCCCGCCGGCCGTGCGGCACCACGGCCCCCGCGACGGCCAGCGCGTTGGCGACGGTGCCGTGCCGCGCCGCGTGCGGGCGGTGCGGGCGGTCCCCGTAGCCGTCGAGCAACAGCCGGTTCCGGTTGAGGCAGAGCCGGTCGATCCTCGGCCGGAACAGGTCGAACAGCTCGAACCGCTCGCGCAGCTCGGGGAAACGCTCCTGGTGGCGGAGGATCTCGGCCCGCAGCAGGGCCCAGAACTCGGCCTCGGGCAGCCCGGTCTGCGCCTCCAGCAGCGGAGCGAGGTAGCGGTAGACGCCGATGAACAGACCGGAGTGCAGGAACTGGCAGAGGCCCTGCGGATCCTCGCGCAGCAGCACCTCGGCCACCTCCGCGGGCAGCTCGCGCAGTTCCGGCAGGTCCTGGTCGCTGAGGTTGACGTCGTCGACGAAGTCCTTGACCGCGAGCCGGACCGGGGCGTCCCGCTCGTCGAAGACCACGATGGCGTTCTCACCGTGCGGGGAGAAGACCAGGCCGTACCGGTAGAGGAAGTGCAGCAGCGGCGGCAGCATCGCGGCGAACAGCCGGGCGGTCCACGCGGCGGGGGTGAGACCGGAGCGGGCGATCAGCTCGGCGGCCAGCGCCCGCCCGTCGGAGCCGGTCTGCAGCAGCGCCGCCAGGGTGCGGGCGCGCTCGCCGTCGTCCAGGCAGGGGCCGAGCGGCTCGCGCCAGATCGCGCCCAGCAGCTCCTTGTACTGGTAGGGCGCCTCCGGCAGCTCGCGGTAGAGCGGGTGGTCGACGGTGACCGAGGCGATCTCGCCGAGCAGCACCACCCGGCACTCGTCCCGCAGGAACGGGTCCGCCTGCCGGATCCCGTGGATCCAGGCGGTGACGGCGGGCGCGGCCAGCGTGCGCTCGGTGGGCAGACCGCGCCAGACCAGGGTGTTGAGGATGGCCAGCGGCAGCTTGACGGTGCAGCGGTCGGGCCGGCTCCGGTTGAAGAAGGAGCGGATGGACTGCTGGGGCAGCCGCAGGTCACCGTCCGTGGGCAGCGGGACGATCTCGCCGCTCGCGATCCACGGGGCGAACAGCGGGACGACGGTCTCGTCCCACTGCCAGGGGTGCACCGGGAGCAGCAGGTAGTCGTCGGCGTCCGGGCCGAGCACGGCCCGCAGGGCGCCCGGGTCGTCGAGTTCGCGCGCGTACAGCTGCTCGGGCTCGGCGACCCCGGGGACACCGCGGTACTGCGCCAGCCGGCGGTGGACGGCGATCCAGGGCAGCGGCAGCGGGGTGCGCGCCTCCGGGGCCCAGCGGGCGGCGTCGGTGGCGGAGAACCCGATCCGGCCCTTGTTGGGGACGATCCAGGGGTGGCCGCTCTGCCGGCCCTCCAGCTCGGCGTGGCCGAGGTCGGCGAGTTCGGCGGCGGTGAGCGCGGTGGCGAGCTGGTGGGCGTCGGCGATCAGGGTGGCGGTGAGTTCGCGGATCAGATGGCCGGTGGTGTCGCCGCGCAGGCCCAGCGTGTGCCGGGCGTACGGGAGGAAGCGCAGCGGGTCCAGACCGTCCGCCCGGGAGCAGCGCACCGAGTCCGGGACGACCTGCCAGCCGCCGTACGCGCCGCGGCCCGCCGTGAAGCGGTACTCGGCCTCGGGAAGGCGGAGCAGGTAGCTGCCGGGCCCGTCGGGGACGGGGGTGATCAGCTCCTCGTAGGCGAACTCGCCGAGCATCTTGGCCAGCAGCGCGCGGCCCGCCCGCTGCCAGTGCCCGGCGGTGAGCTGCGGGGGCAGGTACAGCGGGGGTTCAGCGGCCGGCGGTTGCGGCACGGGTCCACTCCTGGGGTCGCGGAACGGCGGGGGCGTCCGTGGTGGCGGGGACGTCGCCCGTGGCGGGGGTAGCGGGGCCGGTGGGGACGGGGGGCGCGAAGCCGGTCCACGCGGTGCGTTCGGGCAGCCGGTGGACGGTCCGGCCGGTGACGGCGTTGAGGATCACGGCGGCCCGGTGGGCGCCGAGACCCAGATCGGGAGTGCCGACGCCATGAGTGTGCAACTCGGCGTTCTGTACGTACAGCCCGCCGGCGAGGTCGGGGAGCGTCGCGACCCGGTGGTCGAGGTCGACCCGGTAGCGCCCGGCCTCGTCCCAGTCGATCAGGTGGGCGAGCGGCTCCAGCGCGGCCGGGCGGGCCGCGCGGTAGCCGGTGGCGAGCACCACGGCATCGGTGCGCAGCACGTGCTCGGCACCGGAGTCGGTGTGCCGGCAGCGGAGTTCGAGACCGCCGCACGGACCGGGCCGGGCGTCGGTGACGGCGGTGCCGGGGGTGATGTCGACGGGGGTGTCGTCGATCGGCCGGCCGATGGTCCGCTCGTACAGGTGGTCGTGGATGTCGGCCAGCGTCTCGGCGCTGGCCGCCTTGTGCAACTGCCACTGGGCTTCGACCAGGGTCTGCCGGACGGCCCCGGGCAGGGCGTGGAAGTAGCGGGTGTAGTCGGGCGTGAAGTGCTCCAGCCCGAGCTTGGAGTACTCCATCGGCGCCAGCGCCCGGGTCCGGGTGAGCCAGCGCAGCCGGACGCCCTCCCCCGCGCGCCGCAGCAGGTCGAGGAAGACCTCGGCGCCGGACTGCCCGCTGCCGACCACGGTGATGTCGCGGGCGCCGTCCAGGGCGTCCCGGCGCTCCAGGTAGTCGGCGGAGTGGAAGGCCCGGGGGTGGGCGTCGAGGGCGCTGAAGGCCTCGGGCAGGACCGGCCGGGTGCCGACGCCGAGCGCGAGGTTGCGGGCGTACACCTCGGTGCGCCGGCCGGTGGCGGTGTCGCGGAGCTCGGCCCGGTAGAGCGTGCCGTCCCGGTGCAGGGCGGTGACCTCGGTGCCGAAGCGGCAGTTGGCGAGCCGCTCGGCGGCCCAGCGGCAGTAGTGGTCGTACTCGCGGCGGGCCAGCTGGAAGCGCTCGGCGAAGTAGAACGGGAAGAGCCGGTCCTGCTCGCGCAGGTAGTTGAGGAAGGACCAGCGGTTGGTCGGGTCGACCAGGGAGACCAGGTCGGCGAGGAAGGGCACCTGCATCCGGGCCCCGTCGACCAGCATCCCGGGGTGCCAGCGGAACTCCGGGCGCTGGTCGCAGAAGAGCGTGCGCAGGCCCGGGACGGGCTCGGCGAGTGCGGCGAGCGAGAGGTTGAACGGGCCGATGCCGACGCCGAGCAGGTCGTACGGCGCGGGTCGGGCTGCTGGGGTGTCCATGGGGTCGGAGGTGTCCTCGGCGGGGTCGGTCGCGGGCGGGCGGGGAACGGACGGGCGGGGAACGGACGGCTCGGGCGGGTCGGGCGGGTCGGGCGGCTCGGTGGTCCGCTGGAGGGGCTCGGTCAGCCGGCAGGCGCCGGCCACGGTTCGCGGTCGCGGACCATCAGCGCCGCGCGCTTGTCCGGCAGGTCGAGTTCGGCGGCCCGGGTGAAGCCGGCCCGCTCGAAGGCCCGGACCGAGCGCAGGTTCCGGACATCGGGTTCGGCGACCACCCGCTCGCAGCGCGGCCGCGCCCGCAGGACGCGGCCGGCCAGCGCGGCGAGCAGGGTGGCGCCCAGACCCCGCCCCCGGCTGTCGGCGGGGCCGAGCAGCAGGTGGAGTCCGGTGTCGTGCGGCCGGGCGGGGTAGTGCGCGGCGAGCGGGTCGAGGTCGGCGCGGTAGATCTCCCAGTAGCTCATCGGGGTGCCGTCGAGCAGCCCCAGGCAGGGCAGGCTGCGGCCGTCACCGTCGAGTTGGGCGCGCACATGCCGTTCGGTGACGGCCGGCGGCCCGGCGAGCTCCCAGAAGGCGGCGGTCTCGGGGTCGTTCATCCACCCGGCGAGCAGCTCCAGGTCGGCGGGCAGCCGGACCGGGCGGAGCCGGAACTCACCGGCGCCGGTGGGCATCGCCCCCCAGCCGGGGCCGCCGTCGGGGCCGCCGTCGGAGCCGCTCCCGGGGGAGGTCACGCGCCGGCCACCGGGTTGGGGATGTCGACGTAGACGGACTGCGTGGCCACCGGCCCGACCAGTTCGTCCAGGCCGTTGATCCGGGTGAGCAGGTTGGCCTTGCAGGGCAGCGTGGCGGCGTCCAGCAGGAGCGCGGGCAGCGCGGAGCCGGTGGCCGCGGCGCGCGGTCCGGACAGGAACCCGCGCAGGGCGGCCAGCAACACCGACTCGTCGGCCAGCCGCTGCGAGCCGAAGGCGCCGATCAGGCCGAGGACGTGGTTGATGCCGAGGTAGTAGGCGAAGTGGTGGTCGATCACCTCGTCGGCGAGGAAGGTGTCACTGCGGGCGCCGAGTCCGGGCAGCCGGGCGGTGAGGCGGTCGGCGGCGCTCTGCCGGTAGTAGAAGCCCTGGTTGTCGCGGTAGCGGCCGCCCTGCGGCCAGCCGTCGGCGTCGAGCAGGACGAGGCTGTTCTGCTGGTGCGCCTCCAGGGCGATGCCGGCCTGTCCGTCCAGCCAGAGGACGGGCAGGACGACGGCGTCCAGATAGCGCAGGAACCATTCGGCGGCCACCGTGGGCAGCGGGCGCCCGCAGCGCGCGGCGAGCGCGCGCAGGGTGTCGCCGAGTCGCGACGGCACGGTGTCGCCGGTGCCCAGCGGCTGTTCGGCGACCAGCCCGGCCACGCAGAGGGCGCGGTCGCCCGGGGCGAAGGGCTGGGCCCGCAACACGGTGTCCAGCCCGCCCGGGTCGCCGAGCGCGGGGTGGTCGAGGCCGATCCAGGCCGGATCGCGGACGATGTCGAAGCCGGGGTGGGCGGCCCGCCACTCGGCCGCCAGGCCGCTCTCCAGCAGACGGTGCATCTCCAGGCCCCGGTGGAGCTCCTTGCGGAGGTTCTCCCGGCGGGAGTTGGTGATCCGCAGGCCGAGCGAGAGCTTCAGCATCCAGGGGGTGCCGGGCCGGTAGACGGTGCGCACCGAGGACGTCGGGTACCAGGGCTCGCCGGCCGGGCCGAGGTCGCGCAGCCGCCCGTCGGCGAGCAGTTCGGCGACGGCCGGACGCAGCGCGAGCTCGCGGGCCTGCCAGGGGTGCAGCGGCAGGGCGGCCGTACCGGGCGGCAGCAGGTCGCGGTCGCCGAGGAGTTGGGCGGTGATCCGGTCGGCGCTCTCGGTCAGGGCCGAGCCGGCCGCGAGCAGGTCGCGGTCGACGGCGTACCAGTGGAGCCGGAAGGAGCCGTGGAGTTCCGGCGAGTACGCGGCGCTCTGCGCGGGCCCGAGGCCGTCACGGCTCTTGGGGGTGGGGTGCAGCGGGTGGCCGAGCAGCAGGGACTGTTCGGCGGCGAGGAACTGCGAGCCCTCCGGCCCGCCGGGGGCGGCGGCGGTGCGACGGTGGGCCAGGATGTCGGCGGTGCGGACCACCGAGTCGGCGACCCGGGCGGCGAGGTCGGCGACCTGGCCGGGGTCGGGCCGGCTGGCGGCCGCGGCGGCGAGCAGGGCGGCGGCGGTGACGGCGTCCACCGGGGTGGCGGCGGTGCCCTCGCCGACCGCCAGGGCCGCCGGGCCGAAGCGGTGCCAGCCGGCCGGTGACCAGTAACGGACCGGGGCCAGCAGTCGGGCGGCGCCGCCGAGGACGGCGATCCGCAGCCGCCCGTCCGCCCCGGGCACGGCACCGGTCTCCCGCGCCCAGCAGCGCAACAGGGCCTCCAGGCCGGCCTGTTCGGCCGCGACGGCCGGGTCCGGGTGGAGCAGCGGGTCGGGCTGCGCCGGGCGGGCCGCGACCGGCCGGGCCGGGGTGGGCTGAGCGGGGGCGGGTACGGCGGGGGCGGGGGCGGGTACGGCCGGCGCCGGGGCGGGATGGCGCGTCGGGGCTTCGGGCGGGGCTCCGGTGAGGGCGGTGCTCAAGGCTGCTCCTTGGGGCGCGTGAGGTGCGGACGCGCGCTGGTGGTGGAGAGGGTGTGGCGGGCGCTCGCACCGTCGCGTCAGGTAAGGGTTACCTATCCCTGACGGGTGATCACAAGGGACGCTCACTCGTCCGGGTGAAGAGCGGTGATAGTTCAACACTCAGGAGGGAGAACCTGCCGTGCCAACGAGACAGCCGCGCGTACGTCACAGATCGATGACCTCCGGCCGGCGTCGCAACCCGGGGGTCGGCCGGTGCCGTCCTGATGGCCAGTGGGAGACTCCAAGGCGGCCGGCCGCCGCCGCACAGGACCATCAGGGGGAAGCGAACACCATGCCATCGATCCACCGGTCAGCCATGGCCGCGGCCCTTGCCGCCGGAACACTGCTCGCCGTGACCGCCTGCGGGCCGGACGGCCCCGCCGGCGGGGGCACCGCCGCACCGCCGCCGGCCTCGGCGAGCACCACGGCCACCGCCGGGGGCGGTGGCGTGATCGGCGGCCTCACCCTGCCCACGGGCATCCCGACCAGTCTGCTGGAGGGCCTGCCGAAGAGCTGGGACGACCTGAAGAAGTGGAAGTACGAGGACTGGGACAACTGGGCCTCCAAGCACGTCTTCAACAACCCGGTGGTCAAGGACTTCTGGAACCCGGACAAGATGGGCGACTCCAAGCCGGCCGACCCGGCCCCGCCCACCGCGAAGCCGACCGGTGACGCCGGGGTCACCGATCCCGAGCCGGCAGCGGTCAAGGCCACTCCGGTCGCCCGCCCGTACACCAAGCAGCCGTCCGGCAAGGTGTTCTTCAGCGCCGACGGCGGCCGCGGCAACTGCTCGGCCACGGTGGTCGCCGACCCGGCGCACCCCGGCAGGAGCAACCTGGTCTGGACGGCCGGACACTGCGTGCACCCGGGCAAGGGCGGGGCCTTCTACAAGGACCTCGTCTTCGTCCCCGCGTACAACAACTCCGGTGCCTCCAGCGGCGGCAAGAAGGCCCCGCTCGCGGACCTGGCGCCGCTGGGCACCTGGTGGGCCAAGGACGTGGTGACCTCGCCGCAGTGGACGGTCGAGGGCGGCGGCACCGGTGACGCCGCCAGCCAGTACGACTTCGCCGTCATGCGGGTGCAGAACCAGAACGACACCGGCAAGTCACTGGAGGAGACGGTCGGCGGAGCCGTCCCGGTCTGGTTCGACGCCCCGCGCGACCAGATCTCCGCCGCGGCCTGGGGCTACCCGCTCTACAAGCCCTTCGACGGGCAGGAGTTGTACAAGTGCGAGGGCGGGAGGCCCACCCGGCTCTCGTTCGACCCGAAGCGCCCGGCGATGCTCACCATCGGCTGCACCATGACCCAGGGCTCCAGCGGCGGCGGCTGGTTCGCGCCGATGCCGGACGGCCGGCCCGCCCTGGTCAGCAACACGTCCATCGGCACGCAGGACCACACCTCGCTGAGCGGCCCGTACCTGGAAACGGTCGCCAAGCAGGCCCTGGACTACATCTCCAGGAAGCAGAAGTAGCCGACACCGCGCCGACGACCACACGGGGACCGATCACCATGCAGCAGACCAGGCGCCGGGCCGCGACGGCCACCGCCGCCGTACTCGCCGCGCTCGCCCTCACCGCGACCGCCTGCGGACCGGACACCTCGGGCAGCACCGACGCCGCGTCCACCCCGGCCGCCACCGCCACGACCGCCGCCCCCGCGTCCGGCCGGCCCGGTGCCGGGCTGCCCGGCGGCCTGCAGGACCTCGCCGACTGGAAGCTCGACGACTGGGCGCGGTTCCTCGGCGACAACGCGTTCGTCAACGAGGTCGTCCAGGGTTTCTGGTCGATCGCCAAGATGGAGAACGCCAAGGGCCGGGCCACCCCGGAGTACTCGCACAAGACGGCGGGCAGCACGGTCCAGCGGGACGACCCGCCGGCGGCCATCGCGGCCAAGCCGCAGCAGCACCCGTACACCCCGGCCACCGCCGTGGTCGGCAAGATCTTCATGTCCACGCCCGAGGGCGATTCGATGTGCTCGGGCACCGTGGTCTCCGACCCCGCCAACCCGGGCCGGAGCAACCTCGTCTACACCGCCGCGCACTGCCTGCACGACGGCAAGGGCGGCAGCTGGCTGAAGAACATCGTCTTCGTCCCCGGCTACAACCGCGACGGCCAGGCCGGCCGGGGCAAGCAGTACACCGAGCAGCAGGTCTCCCCGTACGGGCGGTGGACGGCGGTGCGCGCCCTGGTCTCGCCGACCTGGGTGAAGGAGACCGGTGTCGGCCCCAACTCCCAGTTCGACTACGGGATCATCCGGGTCCGCAACGAGAACGGCTCCGGCAAGTCGCTGGAGGAGACGGTCGGCAGCTCCGTCCCGATCTGGTTCAACGCCCCGCGGGACCAGATCACCTCGGCCTTCGCCTACGGCTACCCCGCCGAGCGGCCGTTCGACGGCATGGAGCTCAACCACTGCGACTCCGCCCTGCGCCCGGTCAGGCTCTCCTTCGACCCGGCCCGCCCGCCGATGTACGTGATCGGCTGCACCATGACCGGCGGGTCCAGCGGCGGCGGCTGGTTCATCACCAAGGACGGCAAGCCGAACCTGATCAGCGTCAACTCGATCGGCAACCGCAACCCGTCCGAGTACATGGCCGGCCCCTCGCTCCAGGACCAGGCCAAGCAGGCCTTCGACTACTTCTCCAAGAACGCCAAGTAGCCGGCCGCCGGGGAACGTCGCCCGGCCGGCCACCCGCGACGACGACGGGCCCCGGGCCTCCCCCCGCGGGGGGAGGCCCGGGGCCCGTCGGCCACCGGTCTCAGCTCCGCGCGCTCAGCGCCACCGCGTAGCGCTCCAGCTCGGCGGCCAGCTCGGCCGGCACCTTGGCGTGCAGCAGAGTGCCCTCGGCGGTGTGCTCGGTGGACATCAGCTCGCCCTCGGCGTGCACCCGGGAGACCAGACCGCCCTGGGTGTACGGGACCAGCACGTGCACCTCGATCGCCGGGCGCGGCAGCTCGTCGTCGATGAGCTTGAGCAGCTCCTCGATGCCCTGGCCGCTGCGGGCCGACACCACGATGGCGTGCGGCTCGCGGCGCAGCAGGCGCTGCAGCACCAGCGGGTCGGCGGCGTCGGCCTTGTTGATCACCACGATCTCCGGCACGTTCTGTGCCTCGACCGAGACGATCACCTCGCGGACGGCGGCCAGCTGCGTCTCCGGCTCGGGGTGCGAGCCGTCCACCACGTGCAGGATGAGGTCCGCGTCGGCGACCTCCTCCATGGTCGAGCGGAACGCCTCGACCAGGTGGTGCGGCAGGTGCCGGACGAAGCCGACCGTGTCGGCCAGGGTGTAGAGCCGGCCGCTCGGGGTCTGCGCCCGGCGCACCGTCGGGTCGAGGGTGGCGAACAGCGAGTTCTCCACCAGCACGCCCGCGCCGGTGAGCCGGTTGAGCAGCGAGGACTTGCCCGCGTTGGTGTAGCCGGCGATGGCCACGGACGGCACCTGGTGGCGCTTTCGCTCCTGGCGCTTGGTGTCGCGGCCCTTCTTCATGTCGGCGATCTCCCGGCGGAGCTTCGCCATCTTCTCGCGGATCCGGCGCCGGTCGGTCTCGATCTTCGTCTCACCGGGGCCACGGGTGGCCATACCGCCGCCGGACGAGCCGGAGCCGCCACCACCCATCTGGCGGGAGAGCGACTGACCCCAGCCCCGCAGCCGCGGCAGCATGTACTGCATCTGCGCGAGCGAGACCTGCGCCTTGCCCTCCCGGGACTTGGCGTGCTGGGCGAAGATGTCCAGGATCAGGGCCGTCCGGTCGACGACCTTGACCTTGACCACGTCTTCCAGGTGGATCAGCTGGCCCGGGGTGAGCTCACCGTCACAGACCACGGTGTCGGCGCCGGTCGCCGCGACGATGTCGCGCAGCTGCTTGGCCTTGCCGGAGCCGATGTAGGTGGCCGCGTCGGGCTTGTCCCGGCGCTGGATGACGCCGTCCAGGACTTCGGAGCCGGCGGTCTCGGCGAGCGCGGCGAGCTCGGCCAGCGAGTTCTCCGCCTCCTCGACGGTGCCGTCGGTCCAGACCCCGACGAGCACCACGCGCTCCAGACGGAGCTGGCGGTACTCGACCTCGGTGACGTCCTGAAGTTCGGTGGAGAGGCCGGCGACACGGCGCAGGGCGGCTCGCTCGCTGCGGTCGTACTGGTCTCCGTCGTAGTGGTGGTCGAGGTCCTCGTCGATGGCCGCGAGGTCCTCGTCCATGAGGGCTTCCGCCCGCAGACCGTCGAAGCGGCGCTGGGCGTCGGCGTGGTCGCGGGTGTCGGACGTGGAGGTCATTCTGTCCTTTGGCTGCAGGAGTGGGACGGCCTGTGGGCGCGACCGCCGGAACGGTCACACCCGGAGTCTGCCCAGCTGCCGCCCCGTCTACCGCTCGGGCGAGTGGTGAGCTACCCCGCAGGGCAACGGAGCCCACTGGGACTCTGGTGTTCAGTGTCCAGTGAACGCCGCGGACCGGCCGTGAATTCCCCATGATGGTCGCACGCCGGATGCGGACCGGTCATCCCCATTTCCCGGCGCGGGCGCCGCGCCGGGCCGCGCGGCCGGGGTGCGGGCGCCGCCGCCGGCCGGGGCGTGCGGCCGGCTCACGTCGTACACCCCGGAGACCCGCAGCATCGCCCGCAGCACGGCGGGCAGCGCGCCCGGCTCGGGCAGCTCGACGGTGTAGGTGTGCCGGACCCGCAGCTCCTGCGGCGGCTCCACCTCGGCCGAGACGATCCCGACGCCCTCCCCCGAGATCGCCGCGGTGAGGTCCGCCAGCAGCCGGGGCCGGTTGAGCGCCTCGGCCCGCAGGGTGGCCCGGTAGCCGGACGGCGGCGCGCCGCCGGGCTGCCAGTGGATCTCCGGCGTGCCCCGCCCGTCCGCCCGCATCCGCTCCCCCGCCGGGCAGCCGGTGCGGTGCACCGCGACCGCGCCGCCGCGGATCGCGAAGCCGCTGACCTCGTCCGGCGGCACCGGGGTGCAGCAGCGGGCCAGCCGGACCGGCGCGCCGGGCCGGCCGACCACCGCGACCGGGGCCGCGCCGCGCTCGGCGGTCCGGTGCGCGGGCGGCACCGGCTGGCCGGCCGAGGGCCCGGTGCGGACCACCGGGACGCGCGGCGGGTGGTCCGCCAGCCACCGCTCGATGGCCAGCCGGGCGGCCGGGGTACGGGCGTGCGCCAGCCACTCGGGCGCCGGGCCGGACGGGCGGGCGGCCGGGTCCCCCTGCTCGGTGAGGATGGCCAGCCGGTCGCCGTCCTGGAGGACGGTGGACAGCGCGATCAGCCGGCCGTTGACCCGGGCGCCGATACATCGGTGGCCGGTCTCCTCTCCGAGCAGGTAGGCCGCGTCGACGCAGCTGGCACCGGCCCGCAGCTGAAGCGTTTCGCCACCCTCGGTGACGACGGTGATCTCCCGGTCCCCGGCGAGGTCGGCGGTCAGCGCGGACCAGAAGGCGTCCGGATCGGGCGTCTCCTGCTGCCACTCCAGCAGCCGGCTGAGCCAGCCGGGCCGGGCCGGGTCGGTGCCGTCCAGCTCGTCCCTCCCCTGGTCGGTGCCGGGCTGGCGGGGATCGCCCAGTGCCACCACCCCGGTCTCCGCCACCTCGTGCATCCGCCGGGTGCGCACCAGCACCTCGACCACCTCGCCGCCCTCCAGCGCGACCGCGGTGTGCAGCGACTGGTAGAGGTTGAACTTGGGGGCGGCCACGAAGTCCTTGAACTCGCCCGGCAGCGGCGTCCAGCAGGTGTGCAGTTCGCCGAGCACGGCGTAGCAGTCCGCGTTCTCCTCCACCACCACGAGCAGCCGGCCGAAGTCGGCGGGCTGGGGCCCCTGCGGCCGCCCGTCCGGGCCGGCGGCGGCGTCCCGCTTGAGCAGGACCCGGTGCAGCGAGACGCAGTGCCGCGGCCGGACGGTGACCTCGGCGGCCACCCCGGCCTCGGCGAGCTGGCGGGCCAGCGCCCGGGCGAACGGGGCGAGCAGGGCGTCCGGACGGTCCTCGCGGCCGGCCAGCAGCGCCCTGGTCCGGACGTACTCCTCCGGGTGCAGGGTGGCGAAGACGATGTCCTCCAGCTCCGCCTTGAGCACCTGGATGCCCAGCCGCTCGGCCAGCGGGATCAGCACGTCCCGGGTGACCTTGGCGATCCGGATCCGGCTGGCCGGCTTCATGTGCCGGATGGTGCGCATGTTGTGCAGCCGGTCCGCGAGCTTGATGACCATCACCCGGACGTCGTCCCCGGTGGCGACCAGCATCTTGCGGAAGGTCTCCGCCTCGGCCGCCGCGCCGAAGTCGACCTTCTCCAGCTTCGTCACCCCGTCGACCAGGTAGGCGACTTCGGGCCCGAACCCGGCACCCACCTGCTCCAGCGTCAATTCGGTGTCCTCCACGGTGTCGTGAAGGATCGAGGCGACCAACGTGGTCGTCCCCGCGCCGAGTTGGGCCAGGATCATGGTGACGGCCAGCGGGTGGGTGATGTACGGCTCGCCGCTCTTGCGCTTCTGCCCGCGGTGGCTCGCCTCGGCGAGCCGGTAGGCCCGGCCGAGCAGGCCGAGGTCGGCCTGCGGATGGTGCCGGCGGTGGGCCTGCACCAGCGGTTCGAGCGCGTCCGGCACCGGCGTGCGGCCGGTGGCCAGCAGGGCGGCCCGCCCGGCCCGGCCGAGTGCGGCCCGGCCGAGGCCTCCCAGGGGCCGCTTGGGCCCGGCCTGCCGTGCGGACGTCGGCTGCCCCACCAGGGGCTGCCCGGCTTCGATGGTCATCGGCACCTCCGGCAGCGGTCACCGGGAGCATTGGCCGACCCGGTGGTCCATGCTACCGAGCAGAGCACGTTCCGCGACGCCCTGCTCCCCGTCCGTCATCGGGATCACCCGAACGGGGGGATTCACCGCCGCACGAAATGGGCAAACCGGCCGCGCCTGTTACCGATGGGCGGTGACGAGCCACTGCGGGTCGAGCTCGCCGCGGGCCACGATGACCGCCGGACCGGTCTTCTCCACCCGGCCGTCCGGATACTCGGTGATCATCAGCCGGCCCCCCAGCACGTCCACGGTGTAGGTGACGGGCTCGCCGGTGACGGCCGGGTCGACGCCGTCCCGGCGGGCGGCGGCCACCGCGACCGCGCAGGCACCGGTGCCGCAGGAGCGGGTCTCGCCCGAGCCGCGCTCGTGCACCCGCATCGCGACGTGCCGCGGCCCCCGGTCCACCACGAACTCGACGTTGACGCCCTGCGGGTAGACGCCCGCGGGGCTGGTGAGCGGCGCGCTCAGCAGGTCGCCGGCCTGGTCGAGGCTGTCCACGAAGGCCACCGCGTGCGGGTTGCCCATGTTCACGTTCCGGGCCGGCCACCGCCGTTCGCCGACCGCCACCTCGATCCCGTCCGGACCGGGCAGCACCGCGCGCCCCATGTCCACGGTCACCGCACCGGGCGTGCCGTCCTCGGCGTCCTCGCCCACCCGCACCCGCCGCACCCCGGCCCGGGTGGCCACCGCCAGCTCACCCGACCCGGCCAGCCCGGCCTCGACCAGGTAGCGGGCGAAGACCCGGACGCCGTTGCCGCACATCTCGCCGATCGAGCCGTCGGAGTTGCGGTAGTCCATGAACCACTCGGCCCGGTCCGCCTGGTCGGCCGCGACCGGGTCGGCGGCCGAACGCACCACCCGCAGCAGCCCGTCGCCGCCGATGCCGGCCCGGCGGTCGCAGAGCGCGGCGACGGCCTCGGGGCCGATCGTCAGCAGGCCGTCCGGGTCGGGCACGATGACGAAGTCGTTCTGGGTGCCGTGCCCCTTCAGGAAGGGCAGGCCGGCGGGGGTCACGGAGGAGTCGCTCACCCTTCCGATGATACTGAGCGGGCCCGCCCGGCAGCACCGCGGACCAGCAGGCGGACCGCGCCCGCCGACCGGGCGGCGACGCCGCCGGGCAGCCGACGCCGCACCGTCAGCGCAGGTGGACGACCCGCCACAGCGCCAGCGCGCAGGCGACCAGCGCGACCACGGTGTAGATCACGATCGCCTTCCACCCGGCCCGCCGGCCGGAGCCCCGGCGCGGCAGGCCCGGCCACTTGTAGCCGGCGTGCCGGGCGGCCATCGCGCCCCAGCCGACCGAGGCCGCGGTGAGCAGCAGGCCGAGCATGCCGACCATCGCGGAGCCGGGCCCGGCCGAGGCGAAGGCGAGCGGGAAGGCGAACATCAGCGAGCCGGCGGTGGCCAGCAGCGCGATCGGCAGGGTCTGCCACCAGCGCAGCCGGCGGCGCGGCCGGATCTCCCGCTCGTGCACCGCGCCGGCCGGGGCGCTGGTGTCCAGCGCGGGCAGCGCGAGCGCGTAGGAGGTGGGACCGTCGAGGCCGGGCAGCACGGGCAGGTCCGGCAGGGCCGGGACGTCGGGGTCGTCGGCCTGGGCGGTGGTGCTCCCGCTCTGGCCGGTTTCGGGGCCGGTACCCGTCGACACGCGGCCTCCCCTGACAGTTCGACACGAGTTCGGACTCGCGGCCGGGCAACGGTCGACCCGCCCGGGCCGACCCTCATGGCATCGATGATGGCATGTCCAGGGGAGCGTTCCGGGCCTGACCGGGGCCGTCGGGTGATCCGTGGCCATCACGTGATCCGGCTGTAACCGCCGGTTCGTCCTGCACGCCCACCTGCGCGCGCAGGTGCACCGCCGGATTGGCCGGATACCGTCTACGACCCGTCCGATTCCTGACGGTCGATCAGTTCAAGCGAGCGGGAGAGCAGCTCGGCGGGGTCGGCACCGGCCGGCCGGGAGAGCCAGTGGATCCGGTCGTCGCGCCGGAACCAGGACTCCTGGCGGCGGGCGAACCGCTTGGTCGCCCGGACCGTCTCGGCCCGGGCCTCGTCCTCGGTGCACAGACCGGCGAAGTGGTCCAGCACCTGCTGGTAGCCGAGCGCCCGGGAGGCCGTCCGGCCCTCGCGCAGGCCGAGCTTCTCCAGCTCCCGCACCTCGTCCGGGAGTCCGGCCCGCCACATCCGGTCGACCCGCAGGGTGATCCGCTCGTCCAGCTCGGGCCGGGGCACCGCGACGCCGATCTGGACCGCCTCGTAGACGGCGGTGTTGCTCGGCAGGTTGGCGGTGAACGGCTGCCCGGTGATCTCGATGACCTCCAGCGCCCGGACGATCCGCCGGCCGTTACTGGTCAGGATGGCCTCGGCGGCGGCCGGGTCCAGCTCCGCCAGCCGCCGGTGCAGCGCGTACGGGCCGCTCAGTGCCAGCTCGGCCTCCAAGCGGGCCCGGACCTCCGGGTCGGTGCCCGGGAACTCCATCTCGTCGATCGCCGCCCGGACGTACAGCCCGGAGCCCCCGACCAGGACCGGGGTGCGGCCGGCCGCGAGCAGCCGGTCGATCTCGGCCCGGGCCAGCCGCTGGTACTCGGCGACGCTGGCCGCCTCGGTGACGTCCCAGATGTCCAGCAGGTGGTGCGGGACGCCCCCGCGCTCCTCCGGGGTGAGCTTGGCGGTGCCGATGTCCATGCCCCGGTAGAGCTGCATCGAGTCGGTGTTGATCACTTCGCCGCCCAGCGTACGGGCGAGGGCGACGGCCAGGTCGGACTTGCCGGCGGCGGTCGCGCCCACCACGGAGACGACACGGGGCTGGGCGGCGTGGGGCTGGACGGTACGGGAGGTGCTCACCGGACCAGTCTCGCAAAACCCTCGCCGCGCCGGTGACCTCCCCGTCCGCCCGGCCCCCGGGGGCGACGATATGAGCGATTGCGGATGGTTTCGCCGGACCGCGAACGGTTCGGCCGTGACGGACGTTGAGCAGGAAACGGAGAGGAACGGTGACACCACCATGGGTCTGATGGACAACCTCAAGGGCAAGGCCGAGGAGCTCAAGGGGAAGGCGAGCGAACTGGCCGGCAAGCACAGCGGGCAGATCGAGAATGTGGTGGACAAGGCCGGCGGCGCGATCGACAAGGCGACCAAGGGCAAGTACAGCGAGAAGATCGAGCACGGTGCCAGCAAGGCCAAGGGCGCGGTGGACGACTTCGCCCACAAGCCCGGCGAGCCCGGCACCGGCGGCGCCGGCAGGGGCCCGACCCCCTGAACCCGGCTCCGGGCGTCAGCTCCAGGAGGCGACGACGTACCCGACCCCGTACGGCGCGTCCCGGTAGCCCAGCCGCGCGGTGAGGCCGGCGCCCTCGGCGGCGCCGGCCAGCACCTGCCAGGGGGCGCGGCCCTCGGCCAGCAGCTCCCCGGCCAGCCCCTGGTCCACGGCGGCCAGCGTCGCCACGTCCGCCGAGGCCAGCGCGTCCGCGATCATCGCGTCGAAGCCCTCGGCCCGCTCGTCCAGATAGCCCGGCGCCTTCACCGAGCGGCAGGCGCTGCCGTCGCCCATCACCAGCAGCCCGACCCGGTCGGCCAGCCCGGCCAGGCCCTGGCCCAGCCCGAGCATCCGGTCGGCGGGCGCGTCGGCGGGCACCGCGCAGGCGTGCGTCGGCAGGGTCGCCCCGGCCCGCTCCAGCAGCCAGGCCCCGACGGTCAGCGCGGGGGACAGCTCCGGCCCCTCGATCCGGCCGGACGGCAGCTTCGCCACCAGGGGCACGCCGTACCGGTGGAACGAACCCGCGCCGCCCTCGGTCCACACCTCGGGCTCGGCCCCGGTACCGACCACCACGACCAGCTCCGGCGCGGCCGCGAGCAACGCGGCGAGCGCCTCGTCGCAGGCCGCGCGCAGCGGCTCCAGCTCGGCGGCCGCGCCGGCGGCGACCTCCGGGACGAGCAGCGGCGGGCAGGGGCAGACGGCGGCGGCAACCAGCATGTGGATCACTCTAACGAAGAAGGAGAGCGGTTCGGCGGCGGACGAAAGCGGCCCGGCGGGATCCGAGATCCCGCCGGGCCGCCGGGCGGGCGACGGTCAGTCGCCGCAGCAGCCGCCCGCCGCGGGGGCGGCCACCGGCGCCGGGGCGCCGACGGTCGGCAGGCCGAGCATCACGCCGGCCGGCTTGGCGGCCGGGGCCGCCTCGCGCTTCTCCCAGGCGTCGCCGGCCCGGGTGCGGCGCACCGCGAGGGTCGGGCCCTCGGCCAGCAGGTGGTGCGGGGCGGCGTAGGTGATCTCGACGGTCACCATGTCGCCCGGGCGCACCGGCTCGGTGGGCCGGGTGAAGTGCACCAGCCGGTTGTCGGGGGCGCGGCCGGAGAGCCGGTCGGTCCGGTCGTCCTTCTTGCCCTCGCCCTTGGCGACCAGGATCTCCAGGGTGCGTCCGACCTGCTTCTTGTTCTCCTCCCAGGAGATCTCCTCCTGGAGCGCGATCAGCCGGTCGTAGCGGGCCTGCACGACGGCCTTCGGCACCTGGTCCGCCATCTCGGCGGCCGGGGTGCCGGGGCGCTTGGAGTACTGGAAGGTGAAGGCGTTGGTGAAGCGGGCCTCGCGCACGGTGTGCATGGTCTGCTCGAAGTCCTCCTCGGTCTCGCCGGGGAAGCCCACGATGATGTCGGTGGAGATGGCCGCGTCCGGCATCGCCTCGCGCACCTTGCGGATGATCCCGAGGAAGCGCTCCTGCCGGTACGAGCGGCGCATCGCCTTGAGCACGGTGTCCGAGCCGGACTGCAGCGGCATGTGCAGCTGGTGCATCACGTTCGGGGTCTCGGCCATCGCGGCGATCACGTCGTCGGTGAAGTCGCGCGGGTGCGGCGAGGTGAAGCGGATCCGCTCCAGGCCCTCGATCTGCCCGGCGGCGCGCAGCAGCTTGGAGAAGGCCTCGCGGTCGCCCAGGTCGGAGCCGTAGGCGTTGACGTTCTGGCCCAGCAGGGTGACCTCGATGACGCCCTCGTCGACCAGCGCCTCGATCTCGGCGAGGACGTCACCGGGGCGACGGTCCTCCTCCTTGCCGCGCAGCGCGGGCACGATGCAGAAGGTGCAGGTGTTGTTGCAGCCGACCGAGATGGCCACCCACGCGGCGTACGCGGACTCGCGGCGGGTGGGCAGCGTGGACGGGAAGGTCTCCAGCGACTCCAGGATCTCGACCTGGGCCTTGCGCTCGACCGCGGCCCGCTCCAGCAGCGCGGGCAGGTGCCCGATGTTGTGGGTGCCGAACACCACGTCGACCCAGGGGGCCTTCCGGACGATGGTGTCGCGGTCCTTCTGGGCCAGGCAGCCGCCGACGGCGATCTGCATGCCCTGGTGGCGGCTCTTCACCGGCGCCAGCTGCCCGAGGTTGCCGTACAGCTTGTTGTCGGCGTTCTCGCGCACCGCGCAGGTGTTGAACACGACCAGGTCCGGGTCGCCGTCCTGCCCCGCCTTCACGTACCCGGCGTCCTCCAGCAGCCCGGACAGCCGCTCGGAGTCGTGGACGTTCATCTGGCAGCCGTACGTGACGACCTTGTAGCTCTTCAATCCGCTCTCACCGCTCACCCGACCAGGGTACGGGCACCCGCGAAAGGCTTTTCCCCGCCGGGGTGACCGGTCCGCGACGGCCGCCCCTCCCGTTCGCCGCCCGCGCCTGGCACTATCCCTGCATGGCCCCCTCCCCCGCTCCCCGACCCGGCACCGCCCTCCGCGCGGCCGCCCGCAGCCCGCTGTGGCGGACGCTGCTGGCCCTGGTACTGGTGCTGGCCGGGTTCGGCGGCTGGTGGCTCTCGGCGGGCCGCACGTCCGGCTACCCGCGCGGCGAGACCGGCTTCGCCACCGGGGTCCAGCGCGGGGTGTACGACCGGTACGGGCAACTGCTGGAGGCCCATGTGGCCAAGGCGATGCCGGGGGTGCGCCTGCGGCTGGACAACTCGCAGGGCTCGATCGACAACCTGGCCCGGGTCACCAGCGGCCAGGACGACTTCGCGATCGCCACCGCCGACGCCGTCGCCGAGTACTCCGGCCCCGGCAAGGACCGGCTGCGGGCCATCGCCCGGCTCTACGACGACTACCTCCAGCTGATCGTCCCGGCCTCCTCGCCGGTGCGCCGGACCGCCGACCTCAAGGGCAAGCGGGTCGGCGTCGGGCAGTCGCTGTCCGGGGTGAACCTGGTGACCCGGCGGCTGCTCTCCTCGGCCGGCCTCGACCCGGACCACGACATCACGCCCGTGATGCTGGGCGTCGGCGACGCCGCCGACCAGCTGCGGGCCGGCAAGCTGGACGCCTTCTTCTGGTCCGGCGGGCTGCCGACCAACGCGCTGACCGACCTGTCGGACCACGTCGCGATCAGGATCGTGCCGCTCGGCGACCTCGCCGAGGCCGTGCACAAGATCGAGGGCGGCGGCACCGACGCCTACCGGGCGGCCACCATGCCGAAGGGCACCTACCCCAACGCCGTGCCCAAGGACGCGGTCGCCACGGTGGCCGTGCCCAACCTGCTGATCACCCGGGAGGACGTGGACACCGACCTGGTCCAGGGCATGACCCGGGCGGTGATAGACAGCCGCGACCAGATCGGCTCCCAGGTGCACGCCGCCCAGCTGGTCGACCTGCGCACCGCCGTCTACACCGATCCGCTCCCGCTGCACGAGGGCGCGATGCGCTACTACCGCTCGGTCAAGCCCTGAGGCCGTGAAGCCCCGAGGCCTGCGGCACGGAGCCGGCCGGACCGCCTCAGAGCTTCTTCCCCGCCCGCGGCACCGCCAGCGTCACCGCGAGGCCGGTCGGCCGCACCGGGGCGAAGGTGAGCGAGCCGCCGGCGGCCAGCAGCAGCGTGCGGGCGATCGAGAGCCCGAGGCCCGAGCCGTCCACGTTCTGGTGCCGCGCACTGCGCCAGAACCGGTCCCCGGCCCGGGCCAGCTCCTCCTCCGTGAGGCCGGGCCCGGCGTCCGAGACGGTCACCGCGACCTCCTCGCGCCGCACCGCGACCAGCAGCCGCACCCGGCTGCCGGCCGGGCCGAACTTGAGCGCGTTGTCGAGCACCGCGTCCAGCGCGCTGCCGAAGCCGATCGGGTCGGCCATGCCGAGCGCGAGTGCCGGGCCCTCCCAGCCGAGCTCGATCCCGCGCTGCCGGGCCACCGGCCGCCAGGCGTCCGCCCGGGCCAGGGTGAGCGCGGCGAGGTCGGTCGGCTCCGGTTCGGGGCGGGCGTGCTCGGCGGTGGCCAGCCCCAGCAGGTCGTCCAGCACCCGGGCCAGCCGGACGCCCTCCTCCCGGACGCCGCCGAGCTCCTCGTCGTGCCCCTCGGGCAGTTCCAGGCCCAGCAGCTCGACCCGCAGCAGCAGCGCCGCCAGCGGGTTGCGCAGCTGGTGCGAGGCGTCCGCGACGAAGGCCTTCTGCTGGTCCAGGGCGAGCACCACGTGGTCGGCCATGTCGTTGAACGAGCGGGCCAGTCGCTGCAGCTCGGGCGGCCCGCCGCCGGGGGCCACCCGGGCGTTCATCCGCCCGGTGGCGATGTCATGGGTGGCCCGGTCCAGGGTCCGGACGGGGCGCAGCACCCATTCGGTGAGCCGGACGGCCAGCAGCACCGCGACGATCATCGCGGCGGCCTCTCCGGCCCCGATCACCAGCCAGCGGTGCAGGACCCGGGTGCGCATCCCGCCGGTCGGGGACTCGCTGAGCACCACCGCGACCACGTCGCCGTCGCGGACCACCGGGGTCGCGACGGTCAGGGTCCGGTCGGCGGTCCACGGCCAGACCTGCGGCGGGTTGTGGCTGCGCCGTCCGTCCAGCGCCTCCTGGAAGGCCTGCTCGCCCCAGCCCCCGGCGGGCACCCGCCAGTTCTCGGGGGCGGTGGCGATCGGCAGACCGTCGCGCTGGAAGATGCCGAGCCGCACGCCGTAGAGGCCGTGGTAGCGCGCCACCTCGGCGTCCAGCGCGTGCCGGCGGCTGAGGTCGCCGGGGGCGGGCTGCGGATCGCCCTTGACGGCCGACTCCATCCCGGAGACGCCGGAGGTGGGCAGGTCCTGGGCGAACCGGGCCGCGTCGTCGAGCCGGTCGACCACCACCCGGCTCTGCTCGGCTGCCGCGACCGCCGCGGCCAGCGGCAGCCCGAGGGCGGCCAGTACGCAGAGCATCAGGGCGAGCAGAATGCCGAGCAGGCGGGTACGCACGTGCGGTCAGTGCTCCGCGCGGGCCTGGGGAGCCTCCGCGGCGGCCGGAGCGGCGGCCGCGGCCGGCGCGGCAGCGGGATCGGCGGTCGGGCACTCGGGGATCAGCCGGTAGCCGACGCCCCGGACGGCCTCGACCAGTCCGGGCAGGGCGAGCTTGGTGCGCAGCGAGCCGATGTGCACCTCCAGGGTGCGGCCGTTGCCCTCCCAGCCGCTGCGCCAGACCTCGCTGAAGATCTGCTCGCGGCGGTAGACCACGCCGGGGCTCTGCGCGAGCAGCGCCAGCAGGTCGAACTCCTTGCGGGTGAGCGGGACGTCCCGGCCGTCCACGCTGACCCGGCGGCGCTCGCGGTCGATCCGGATGCCGCGGGAGTCCAGCGGCCCGCGCTGCTGCGGCACGACGTCGGGCGCGGGGGCCGCGACGGCGGCGGGCGCGGCACCGCGCCGGGCCACGGCGTGGATCCGGGCGAGCAGCTCGCCCATGTCGTAGGGCTTGGTGACGTAGTCGTCGGCGCCGAGGTTGAGGCCGTGGATCCGGGAGCGGATGTCGGCGCGCGCGGTCACCATGATCACGGGCACGCCGCTGCCGGCCCGGATCCGGCTGCAGACCTCGAAACCGTCGCGGTCGGGCAGGCCGAGGTCGAGCAGGACCACCCGGTACGGGTCGTTGCCGTCCGGCACCAGCGCGTCGAGCGCCTCGTGCCCGCTGCGGGCGTGCCGGACCTGGAAGCCGTGCCGGCCCAGGACCGCGACCAGCGCGGCGGCCACACGTTCGTCGTCCTCGACGAGCAGCAGTCGCATCGTTCCTCCTCCCCCCGACGTTCCCCGGGGTGTCGCGTGATGTTCACGGGCCCCACCGGGCAGGTCCCGGTTCTGCGCAGTATGGGCCAGCGCGGCGCCGGACGCCAGGGTCGGCCACGCCCCGGGACCTCCGGGGACGGCGCGCGGCGGACCGGGTGCCCGCTGTCACGGTGCCCCTGATTTCCCGGTGTGAACGGCGCTTGCGCGGCGTGTGGCCGGATCGTGATCCTCAAGTTCCGCTCAGATCGGCTGACGTGACATCGTCATGGCTCCTATGGTCACCCCACCGGGGGCCGAGGCTCCGCCGGCCGAGGCCCCCGGTTCCTACCATCACTGCCGCCCAAGGGAGTTCGTATCCCGGGCCGACACGAGGAGCAGGCGCGATGACCGAGAGCCTGATCAAGGACTCCAGCGCCGCGACCGCTCCGCTGGTGGCGCTGCGCGGAGTGAACAAGCACTTCGGCGCACTGCACGTCCTCCAGGACATCGATCTGGAGATCGCCCAGGGCGAGGTGGTGGTGCTGATCGGCCCCTCCGGCTCGGGCAAGTCCACGCTCTGCCGGACGATCAACCGGCTGGAGACCATCGACTCCGGCACGATCACCATCGACGGCCGGCCGCTGCCCGCCGAGGGCCGCGAGCTGGCCCGGCTCCGGGCCGAGGTCGGCATGGTGTTCCAGAGCTTCAACCTCTTCGCGCACAAGACCGTGCTGGAGAACGTGGTGCTCGGCCAGGTCAAGGTGCGCGGGATCGCCCGCGACCAGGCGGTGCGGACCGCCCAGGAGCTGCTGGACCGGGTGGGCGTCGGCGCGCAGGCGGCGAAGTTCCCGGCCCAGCTCTCCGGCGGCCAGCAGCAGCGCGTCGCGATCGCCCGGGCGCTGGCGATGAACCCGAAGGTGATGCTCTTCGACGAGCCCACCTCGGCGCTCGACCCGGAGATGATCAACGAGGTGCTGGAGGTCATGCGCCAACTGGCCGCCGACGGCATGACGATGGTCGTCGTCACCCACGAGATGGGCTTCGCCCGCTCCGCCGCCAACCGCGTGCTGTTCATGGCGGACGGCCGGATCGTCGAGCAGAACACCCCCGAGGCCTTCTTCACCGCGCCGCGCAGCGACCGCGCGAAGGACTTCCTCTCGAAGATCCTGCACCACTGACCGTCCCGCCCTCCCCGACTTTCCCGGGCGGACCACCGGTCGGCGACGGCGAGAACGCCGCCGCCGCTCCGGTCCGCCCGGCCACCTTCCTGCCGCCAGAGCCCGGTTGAACCGTGGCCCAGCCCCGAGGAGAAGCACCCTCATGAGGACTCGTCGCACCTTCGCCGTCGCGCTCTGTGCCATCGCGCTCACCGCCACTGCCGCCTGTGGCAAGGACGGCACGCCCGGCGACGCCGCCACCGCCGCCGGCGGCAGCAGCGCCCCCAAGCTCCCCACCTACACCGTCAAGACCGACGCGAAGGTGGACTCGGCGATCTTCACCGAGGCCAAGAAGCGCGGTCAGCTGATCATCGGCGCCAAGTCCGACCAGCCGTTCCTCGGCTTCGAGGACCTCGCCAGCGGCGACCGCAGCGGCTTCGACATCGAGATCGCCAAGATGATCGCCGCGGACCTCGGCTTCACCCCGCAGCAGATCAAGTGGCAGACCCTGGTCTCCTCGCAGCGCGAGCCCGCGATCTCCAAGGGCCAGATCGACTTCTACGTCGGCACCTACAGCATCAACGACGAGCGCAAGAAGACGGTCTCCTTCGCCGGCCCGTACTTCATCGCCGGCCAGGACTTCCTGGTGAAGGCGGACAACACCTCGATCACCGGCCCGGAGTCGGTGAACGGCAAGAACATCTGCACCGCCACCGGCTCCACCTCGATCAAGAACATCCAGCAGTACTCGCCGAAGATCACCCAGTTCGACACCTACTCGGCCTGCGTCGAGAAGCTGATGTCCGGCGAGGTCGACGCCGTCACCACCGACGACGCCATCCTCAAGGGCTACGCCTCCAAGTACACGGGCAAGCTCAAGGTGGTCGGCAAGCCGTTCACCAAGGAGAACTACGGCGTCGGCCTGAACAAGGACGACGCGGCGCTGCGCGGCGCCATCAGCGACGCCCTGAAGGCCCACCAGGACAACGGCGACTGGAAGAAGGCGTACGACGCCACCCTCGGCCTCTCCGGCGCCCCGGCCCCGCAGCCGCCGGCCCTGGAGCGGTACTGATCCCCCGGCCGACCCCTGCTGACCGACTCTGACCAACCCTGAGAGGAGGGCCGCCGGATGGGTTTCCTGTTCGAGGACGGCAACTTCGCGCTGTTCCGCGACGGCTTCCTGCAGACGATCGAGCTGAGCGCGCTCAGCGCGCTGCTCGCCCTGCTGCTGGGCACCCTGCTGGCGGCCTTCCGGGTCTCCCCCATACCGGCGCTGCGCGGCTTCGGCACCGGCTGGGTGACGATCTTCCGCAACACCCCGCTGACCGTGCTGTTCTTCGCCGTGACGTTCGGGCTCCCGCCGCTCGGCGTGCACTTCAGCCACCTCACCTTCGCGGTGCTGGCGCTCGGCAGCTACACCGCGTCGTTCGTCTGCGAGGTGCTGCGCTCGGGCATCAACACCGTCCCGCTCGGCCAGGCCGAGGCCGCCCGCAGCCTGGGCATGACCTTCGGCCAGACCCTCACCTCGATCGTCCTGCCGCAGGCGGCCAGGACGGTGCTGGCGCCGATGAGCAGCGTCTTCATCGCCCTGCCGAGGAACTCGGCGATCGCCGGCGCCTTCAGCGTCAGCGAGCTGTACAGCGTCCAGCAGGGTTTCTCCGAGGACGGCTACTCGATCTTCGCGATCTTCTTCTGGGTGGCCTGCGCCTATCTGGTGATCAGCGCCGTCGTCGCCCTGCTGTTCCGCTTCCTGGAAGACCGACTGGCGGTGGCCCGATGAGAGAGCGAAGCGAACGAATCATGGACAGCCGCGCGCTGGCGCAGGCCACCACCGAGCGAAGCGAGGCGGGCGCATGAACTCCCTCTTCACCCGCTCCTCCACGGCCAGCGTCCTCTACGACGCCCCCGGCCCGCGCGCCCGCGCACGCTACCGGCTGTTCGGCGTGCTGTCGCTGCTCGCGATCGCCGGCCTGCTCTGGTACGCGATCGCCAGCCTGGCCTCCAACGGCCAGTTCGACGCCGAGCTCTGGGACGCCTTCCAGTACACCAACATCCAGCAGCGGATCGTCGACGGGCTGCTGGCCACCCTGGAGGCCTTCGGGCTGGCCGCGGTCTTCTCGCTGGGCCTCGGCGCCCTGCTGGCGGCCGGGCAGCTCTCCGACCACAAGCCGGTGCGCTGGGCGGCCGTCTCCTTCGTCCAGTTCTTCCGGGCGATGCCGCTGCTCATCCTGATCGTCGCGCTCTACTACGCCTTCTTCGCCAAGAACCCGATGTGGGCCCTGGTGCTCGGGCTCACCCTCTACAACGGGTCCGTGCAGGCGGAGATCATCCGCAGCGGCGTCAACGCCGTACCGCGCGGACAGGGTGAGGCCGCGTTCGCGCTCGGCCTGCGCAAGACCCAGGTGATGACCACCATCCTGGTGCCGCAGGCGGTCCGTTCGATGCTGCCCTCGATGATCGGCCAGCTGGTCGTCACCCTCAAGGACACCTCGCTGGGCTTCATCATCACCTACCATGAGCTGCTGTTCGTCGGTAAGGCGATCGCCAGTCAGCCGATCAACGCCGCGGGCTTCCCCTACATCCCGGTGGTCCTGGTGATCGGGCCCATCTACATCGTGTTGTGCCTGCTGCTCACCGCGCTCGCCCGGTGGATCGAGGCACGCGGCCGCCGCGGCGCGAACCGGCGCACATCAGCTGCTGCTTGACGGACACGCAGGCGAACTGTTGCATTGCTCTTCGTGACACCATCCGGGACCATCCTCGCGGCATATGACGCCCCCTCGTCGGCCTGCCCGGCCCCGGAGGTCTGCGGCTCCACCCGGCAGGCCGGCCGCGGCCCGGAGGGCCCGGCATGGACCCGGTGATCGTGGTCGGGGCCGGACCGGTCGGTCTGGCCCTGGCCCTCGCCCTCGCCCGGCACGAGGTGCCGACCGTCGTCCTGGACGAGGGCTCCGGGCTCTGCCCCGAGGGCCCGCGCAGCGTCGTCCTCGGCGCCGACACCGCCGCCTTCCTGACCCGGATCGGCTACCCCCGGGCCGTCTCGGACGCCGCCCGGTGGGAGGCCTTCACCATCTGGCGCCGCCGCCAGGAGGTGCTGCGGATCGACCTGGCCGACGCCCCCGTCCTCCACCTGCCCCAGCACCGCCTCCAGCGCGGCCTGCGCGACGCCCTGACCGGCACCCCGCTGGTGCGACTCGTCCCGCTGAACCGCGTCACCGAACTCACCCAGGACCGCGACGGCGTCAGCGTCCGCACCCGCAACCCGCAGGACGGCACCGAGACCTGGTGGCGCGGCAGCCACCTGGTCGGCTGCGACGGCGCCCGCTCCGCCGTCCGGAAACTGCTGAAGATCCGCTTCCCCGGGCGGCCGGCCGTGGACCGCAACGCCATCGCCACCGTCCGGGTCGACCTCCCCTTCACCGAGGCCCGGCTGCACCGCGAGCCGCCGTGGCGCGGCGACCGCGAGGCCTCCGCCCGCCCGCTGCCGGACGGCGTCTGGCGCCTCGACTGGCGGCTGCCCCCCGGCCGGCCGGCCCCCACCGAGCAGGTCGACCCGCACGCCACCTGGCCCGGCATCGTCACCGGCGACACCCTGCTCACCCGGGTCACCTCGGCCCTCACGGGCTGGTGCGGCGAACTCCCCCGGTACGAGCTGCTCGCCGCCGCCGACCACACCGCCCAGCAGCGCCTCGCCGCCCGCTTCCGCAGCGGCCGCTGCTTCCTCGCCGGCGACGCCGCCCACCTGCACGGCGCCCTCGGCATGCAGAACCTCGCCGACGGCCTGCGGGACGCCGACAACCTCGCCTGGCGGCTCGCCCTCGCCTGGCACCTTCACACCGGCGGCCCCCAGCCCGGCGGCTCGCTGCTCGACGGGTACGAGGCCGAGCGGCGCGGCGCGGTCGGCGCCCGGCTGCGCGCCGTCGACCAGGCCATGCCGCTGCTGCGCCCGCTGCGCGGGTGGCAGGCCACCCGGCGCTCACTGCTCTCCGGCTCGTTCCGCAAGCACGCCCCGCTGCTCGCCGACGGCCAGCTCGGCACCGGCCGCTTCGGCGGGGCTCCCGCCTATCCGGCGGCCCCCAGCGGCGTCCCCGGGCGGGTCCCGGTGCAGCGCGGCCAGCGCGGCGCCACCTCGCTCAGCGAACTGCTGCCCGCCACCGCGCCCGGCGTGCTCGTCCCGGACCTCCCGGTCCTCACCACCGACGGCACCCCGGACCGGTTGCACGCCCGGCTCGGCGCCGCCTTCCTGCTGGTGCTGGTCGCCCCCGGTACCACCGTCTGGTCCGCCGAACACTGGCTCGGCGCCGGCCTGATGCCGCGGCTGGCCGAGGTCGCCGCCGCCCTGCCGGTGCCGGCCGAGGTGCTGGTCGCCGAGGAGTACCCGGGGGCCGGGCCGCACACCGTGCTGCTGATCCGGCCGGACGGCCACCTGGTCGGGGTCACCCAGGGCGCCGCGGCCGAGGACCTCCAGGCGCTGGCCGACCGCGCCCGGGGCGGGCCGCCGCCGCTGACCGGCACCGCCGAGCCCGACCCCGAACCCGGTACTCCCGATCCCGGCCCTGGTCCCGGCGCCGCTCCCGCTCCCGGCGCAGCCACCCGGCCGGCCACCGGGACCGCGCCCAGGCCGGTCTCCGGCGCGACCGCGCACCCGGCGGACTCGCCTAGCGGGCCACCTCGGTGACCCGGCTCTCCCGCACCACCGTGACCCGGATCTGGCCCGGATAGGTCAGCTCCTCCGCCACCTGCTTGGCGACCTCGCGGGCGATCACCTGCGCCCCGAGGTCGTCCACCACCTCCGGCCGCACCATCACCCGCACCTCCCGGCCGGCCTGCATCGCGTACACCTTGGCCACCCCGTCGTGCGCCCGGGCGATCTCCTCCAGCCGCTCCAGCCGGCGGACGTAGACCTCCAGCGACTCCTTGCGCGCCCCCGGACGGCCGCCCGAACAGGCGTCGGCCGCCTGGGTCAGCACCGCCTCGACCGTCCTCGGCTCCACCTCGCCGTGGTGCGCCGCGATCGCGTGCACGACCTCGGCCGACTCGCCGTGACGGCGGGCGAAGTCCGCCCCGATCGCCGCGTGACTCCCCTCGACCTCGTGCGTCATCGCCTTGCCGATGTCGTGCAGCAGGGCCGAACGGCGCACCGGCTCCGGGTCCACCCCGAGCTCGGCGGCCATCATCCCGGCCAGATGGGCCGACTCCACCAGGTGTCCGAGCACGTTCTGCCCGTACGAGGCCCGGTAGCGCAAGGTGCCCAGGGTGCGCACCAGCTCGGGATGCATCCCACCGACCCTGGCCGACAGCAGCGCGTCCTCACCCGCCCGGACGCAGCGCCGCTCGACCTCCGCCCGGCTGCGCTCGTGGACGTCCTCGATCCGCACCGGGTGGATCCGGCCGTCCTCGACCAAGTGCTCCAGCGTGAGCCGGGCGGTCTCCCGGCGGACCGGGTCGAAGCAGGACAGCTGCACCGAGGCCGGTGTGTCGTCGATGATCAGATTGACGCCGGTGACCGCCTCGAAGGTACGGATGTTGCGGCCCTCCCGGCCGATGATCCGCCCCTTCATCTCCTCGTTCGGCAGCCGGAAGACCGACACCGCCGTCTCGGCGGTCTGCTCGCTCGCCAGGCGCTGGATCGCCCCGGCGACGATCTCCCGGGCCCGCTGTTCGCCCTCCTCCTTGGCCGCCCGCTCGATCTCCCGGACGACGACGGCCGACTCCCGCCGTGCCTCGGCCTCGGCCTCCCGGACGAGTTGGGCACGGGCCTCGGAGGCCGAGAGTCCCGCGGCCCGCTCCAGCTCCGCCGCCCGGCGCCGCACCAGCTCGTCCACCTCGACCCGGGACCGCGCCAACGCGGTCGACCGGTCGTCGAGTTCACCCTCGCGGGCCCGGAGGCGGCGCAGCTCCTCGGTCAACCGCTCCTCACGCCGGTCGAGTTCGGCCCGCATCCGGGCGGACTGCTCCTCGGCCCGGCGCCGGGCCCGCTCGGTCTCGGCCGCGGCCCGCCGCTGCGCGCTCCGCAGGCGCCCGGCCGTCAGCCAGGCCACCGCCACGACGACGACCAACACCACCGCCGACAGCAGGGGGACGACCGGTCCGGCGCTCAGCGCGATCCTCATCCTGCCCACTCCCCGTCCTGCGCGGCACGCGGCGCGCGGCCCGGGACCAACCGCGGCCGGGCCCGGGCATGCCTGCCCGAGGCGGGCCGGGGAGTGATCGACGCGCTCCCGCACTGAGTGCGAGGCTAAGCGCAGGTTACGAAACGGTCAAGACTGGCCTGGCAGTTGGCCAACACCCACACCGGAGGGCCGTCATTCCCACCCGGAAGCGGATCCTCCGTCCACGTCCTCTCCATCCGGACCGGCGTCGACCGCTTCCGCGTCCAAGGCCTCCCGGACCACCCGGAAGGCCAGCCCCTCGGAGTAGCCGCGCCGGGCCAGCACGCCGACCAACCGGCGCGTCCGGGCCTGCCGCTCCACTCCCCTGGTCGCCCGCAGCTTGCGTTCGACCAGGGCCCGGGCCGCCTCGGTCTCGTCGTCGTAGTCCAGCTGCGCGACGGCCTGCTCGACCAGCTCGCCGGCCACTCCCTTGGTCCGCAACTCCTGGGCCAGCGCCCGCCGGGAGAGGCCGCGCACGGCGTGCCGGGATTCCACCCAGGCCAGCGCGAAGGCCGCGTCGTCGATCAGCCCGACCTCCTCCAAGCGGGTCAGCACCCCGTCGGCGACCTCGTCGGGGATCTCCCGCCTGCGCAACGCGTCGGCCAGCTGCTTGCGGGTCTTGGCGGCGCCGGTGAGCAGCCGCAGGCAGATGTCCCGCGCCCGGGCCTCCGGGTCGAGCGGCTCCTCGGCCTTCGCCGCCCGGGCGCCCGTGCGCCCTTCGTCCTCGGCGCGCTCCCGCGCACGCGTCCGGGTGTGCCGAGCGCCCGCGCCCCGGCCGGTGCGCCGGCCGTCCGCGAGCGGGTCGGCCCCGTCGGGTGATACCGCCGGCCCGGCCGACCCGGCCGCACCCGCCCGGTCGGCCAAGGAGGCTGGGGCGGCCACACCCCCGTGACCGGCCGCCCCTCCCCCGGCCGGGTGGCCGGAGGTCGCCTCGTCCACCAGCGCCGAACGCCGTCGGCGCCGCCCCGTGGGCAACTCGGAGGCGGGCACCAGGTCGAGCCCGCCGTCGCCCGGTAGGTCCGGACCGCCCGCGCTGCCGGAACCTCCGCCGGAGCGACCAGGCATCCGGCGCCGCTTAGAACCCGGCTCCGGCACAGGCTCCGGCTCCGCCACTGCGGCGAACCAGTCCGGCGGGCCGTAGTCGTCGTCAGCCGGGCCCGCCGGGCCGCCGCCCACCACCCTGTCGCGCTGCGTCAACGGTTCAGGCCTTGGCGGCCGCCGCCGTCTTCTTCGCCGCGGCCGCCTTGGTGGCGGTCGCGGTGATCGGCTTGACCCCGCCCTCCGCAGCGGCGGCGGCGTCGGCGGCCGGAGCCTCGCCCTCGGCCGGCTCAGCCGTCTTCGGGCCGATGCCGAGCTTGGTCTTGATCTTCAGCTCGATCTCGTCGGCGAGCTGCGGGTTGTCCCGCAGGAAGTTACGGGCGTTCTCCTTGCCCTGGCCGAGCTGGTCGCCCTCGTAGGTGTACCAGGCGCCCGACTTGCGGATGAACCCGTGCTCGACACCCATGTCGATCAGGCCGCCCTCGCGGCTGATGCCCACGCCGTAGAGGATGTCGAACTCGGCCTGCTTGAACGGCGCGGCCACCTTGTTCTTGACGACCTTCACACGGGTGCGGTTACCGACCGCCTCGGTGCCGTCCTTCAGGGTCTCGATCCGGCGGATGTCGAGCCGGACGGAGGCGTAGAACTTCAGCGCGCGGCCACCGGTCGTGGTCTCCGGCGAGCCGAACATCACGCCGATCTTCTCGCGGAGCTGGTTGATGAACACCGCGGTGGTGTTCGACTGGTTCAGCGCACCGGCGATCTTGCGCAGCGCCTGGCTCATCAGACGGGCCTGCAGACCGACGTGCGAGTCGCCCATCTCGCCCTCGATCTCCGCGCGCGGGACGAGCGCCGCGACGGAGTCGATGATGATCAGGTCGACCGCGCCGGAGCGGATCAGCATGTCGGTGATCTCCAGCGCCTGCTCACCGGTGTCCGGCTGGCTGACCAGCAGGGCATCGGTGTCCACGCCGAGCTTCTTCGCGTACTCGGGGTCGAGCGCGTGCTCCGCGTCGACGAACGCGACGGTTCCGCCGGCCCGCTGCGCGTTGGCCGCCAGGTGCAGAGTCAGCGTGGTCTTGCCCGAGGACTCGGGGCCGTAGATCTCGACCACCCGGCCGCGCGGGATGCCACCGACGCCGAGGGCGACGTCCAGGGCGGTGGATCCGGTGGGGATCACCTCGATCGGCTCGTTGGCCTTCTCGCCCAGGCGCATCACCGAGCCCTTGCCGAACTGCCGCTCGATCTGGGCGAGTGCGTTCTCAAGGGCCTTCTCGCGGTCCGTACCTGCCATGACTTCCACCCTCGGGTTCTGTGCTGTGCGCTTCATCGTCCTCGACGCTAGCGCGTCCCACTGACAATCGGCCCCGACCGGGCTCGGCCTGTGGAGAACTCTTGGCCGGAGAGTACAAAGAACATCTGTTCGATTCAAGCCCCGCACCTTCGCACAGCCCGGCCGGCACCGTCCGGCCGGCCCGGCGACGGCCGTCCGGGCTACCGCTCGCCGCCCCCGCCGCCCCCGCCCCGCCCCTGGTCGCGACGCCGGCCCTGCTCCCGGTCCCGGTCCGCGCCGCCGCCCTGGCCGGAACCCGCGCCGACCATCCGCCGCAGCCGGCGCGCCGCCTCCCGGCGCAGCTCCCGCCGGGCCCGCCGCTGGGCGCCCCGGTCGATCCGCGGGTCGGTGGCCACCTCGTACCGGCGCACGTAGGTGCCGACGAAGCCCTGCAGAGTGGCGGCCGCCGGGATCGCGATCAGCGCGCCGACCGCGCCGAGCAGCGCCGCGCCCGCGATCACCGAGCCGAAGGCCACCGCCGGGTGCACGTCCACCGTCCTCGCGGTGATCCGCGGGTGCAGCAGGTAGTTCTCGATCTGCTGGTAGACGACCACGAAGACCAGGACCCACAGCGCGTCCACCGGCTCCACGGTGAGCGCGACCAGCACCGGCAGCGCGCCGGCCAGATACGTCCCGATGGTGGGCACGAACTGCGACATGACGCCGACCCAGACCGCCAGCGCCGCCGCGTACGGCAGGTCCAGCAGCGCGAACATCACCCAGTGCGCGAGCGCGGAGGCGACGGCGAGCAGCGCCCGCGAGTAGAGGTAGCCGCCGGTCTTGGCCAGCGCGATCTCCCAGGCCCGCAGCACCTCGCCCTGCTTGGCGGGCGGCAGCAGCGAGCAGACGGTGCGCCGCACCCGGGGGCCGTCCGCGGTGAAGTAGAAGGTGAACAGGCCGACCGTGAAGGCCTGGAAGAGGCCGCCGATCAGGGTCGAGGAGACTCCCCAGACGTTGTCGGCCGCCTGCTGGGCGTAGTTCTCGATCGCCCCGGAGTCCTTGAGCAGTTTCTTCTGCAGCTCGTCCAGCGAGAGGTCCTGATGGAAGGTCCGGTTGATCCAGTTGATCAGGTTGTCGAGCAGGTGCGGCAGGTCCCCCGCGATCTTCGCCACCTGGTCGACCAGCAGGGTGCCGAGCGCGGCGAGGAATCCGGCCACCGCGACCGCCACCGCCACGAACACCAGGAAGGTGCCGACGCCCCGGCGCACCCCGCGCGCCGCCATCCGGTCGACGGCCGGCTCCAGCGCGAGCGAGAGGAAGAAGGAGACCAGCAGCATCACGAAGAGGTCGATGAGCTGGTGGAAGGCCCAGTCGGCGAGCTGGAACAGCCCGACCATGACCAGCGCCAGCACCATCGCCCGGGGCAGCCAGCGCGGCATGCCCGCCCCCCAGGGCCCGTCGGCCGGGGCCGGGGCGGCGTCGGCGGCGGGCGTCCGGTCGGATGCGTTCCGGTGTTCGGGCCGCGAGCCCGCGGCCTCGTCGGCGGCCTGCGCCGACCTGTCCGAATTCTGCGGTTCTGCGCTGCTTGTCACCCGGACAGTCTGTCCCATGCCCGACGCCCCCCTGAGCACCGGGCACCGCTTCAGCGGAGCAGCGCGGACACGCCCTGGCTCTCGCAGACCACCCGCCAGACGTCCTTGGCCTCCCAGCCCGCGTCCAGTGCCTGCCGCACCGTCCGCCCGCCCAGCTCGCTCATCACGTGATCGGTGGCGAAGGACTCCGCGTACGCCTCTCCGAAGTGCGCGTGCATCCGTCGCCAGAATTCGGTCAGCCTCATGCCCCTCAGTATCCCGGACCGGCCCCGGAGGGGCTCCGGGACTCCCGGCCGGCCGCCCCCGGCGCGTACCCGGCCGCCTCCAGGGCGTACTCGACCTCCCCGAGCTCGGTGCCGGGGATCGGCTCCGGGTGGTCCTCGTGAAAAGTCCGGACGTAGCGGAGGCCGGCCTTCTCCATCACCCGCCGGGACCCGTCGTTGGCCGCCATCGTGTACGCCACCACGCGGCGCACACCGAGCTCGGTGAAGCCCCGGTGGATCAGTGCCCGCGCGCCCTCGGTGGCGTAGCCGTGCCCCCAGGCCGGCCGGCGCAGCCGGTAGCCGAGCTCGACCTCGCCGCCGTCCGGCCGGTCCGTCGGGCGGAACTCGAACCAGCCCAGGAAGTCCCCGCCGGCCCGGTCCTCGGCGGCCCACCAGCCGAGACCGCGGTACCGCTGGTAGTGGTCGAAGTAGAGCGGCAGCAACTCGCGCTCGACCACCTCGCGCGGGGTGGCCCGGCCGCCGGTGAGGTAGCGCATCACCTCGGGATCGCCGTCCAGCTCCACCAGGCGGTCGACGTCGGCGGTGGTGAAGCGGCGCAGTACCAGGCGCTCGGTGGTGAGGTGGACGGTCATCCCCCGATCCTCGCCCGCCACGCGCCGCGCGTCACCGGGTTTTCCGGCGTCCCGGCACCCGCCGACCCGGCGCGGACCGCTCAGCGCGGCAGCGTCAGCGTCCCCGCGCCGTAGTACTGGCGGTCGCCGCAGGCGTACGGGCCGGGCGGGCAGGCGGCGGCCGCGGTGGTGGCCAGCAGTGCGGCGAGCCGGTCCGAGCCCCAGTCCGGGTGGATCGCGGCGGCCACCGCGACCGCGCCGGTGACGTGCGCCGCGGCCATCGAGGTGCCGGCCAGCGCGGCGTACTGGCCGTCGGGCCAGTCGGAGACGACCGCGCCCTGGGGGCCGCCGTCCGGGTCCCCGCCGGGCGCGGCCAGCGAGACCTTTCCGCGCCCGTAGTTGGTGTAGGCGGAGGGGTGGCCGTCCCGGTTGACGGCGGTCACCGTGACCACGCCGGGCAGTTCGCCGGGCAGCCGGACGCACTCGGTGCCGACGTAGCGGGTCCGGGCCGGACCGGAGGCGCGGTCGTTGGGGCTGCGGTCGTCGGTGCGGGCGGCCCCGAGGTCCTGCCCGTCGTTGCCGGCCGAGGCCACCACCACCGCGCCCTTGCGCCGGGCGTAGTCGACGGCCCGGGTGACGGCGGCGGTCAGGGCCGCCTGGTCGGCGTCCTCGGGGCAGTTGTACTTCCACGGGTCGGCGAAGTAGCTGTTGTTGATCGCCTTGGCGCCGTGGTCGGCCGCCCAGAGCATGCCGCAGACGATGTTCTCCGCGTAGTACTGCCCCAGCGGGCCGAGCAGCCGGACGGCGGCGATCCGGGCCCCCGGGGCGACCCCGCTGACGCCGTGGCCGTCCCGGGCGGCGCCGACGATCCCGGCGACGTGCGTTCCGTGGCCGCTCTCGCCGACCCCGGGGTCGGGCCGCCAGGCGCCGGTCCGGGCGTCCGGGCGGCCGTCCGCGCAGGAGGCGGAGCTCTTCGGGTCGACGGCGGCGCGCAGGTCCGGATGGGTGTCGTCGACGCCCGAGTCGAGCACCGCGACCAGCACCCGGCGCAACGCGTCGGCGGAGGGCGCGCCCGGGGCCGCGGCGGGGCCGCGGAGCAGGTTGGCCGTGGTGTCGCCGGACGGGCCGCCGCCCGCGCCGAGCATCGCGAGGTTCCAGGCGTCGCGCTCGCCCGGGTCGGCCACGGTGGCGGTGGCGTCGTCCGCGCCGTCGGCGCCCGCCCGGTCACCGCCGGCCCCCGCGCCGAAGTTCCCGGCGCCGTCCAGCGGGCGGGGCGGGCTCGGTACCGGGGTGGTCCTGGTGGCGCCCACCGCGGCCACCCCGGGCCGGGCCCGGACCTTGTCCGCGAAACCGCCGGCCGCGTACGCCAGCACGGCGCCGATCTGCGGGTACTCCTGGACGACCGCGCCGCCGGCGGCGCGCGCCTCGGCCCCGGCGCGGGCGGCGCCGGCCGCGTCCTCCTGCTCGGCCAGCACCAGGTAGCTGAGGTACGCCCGGCCCGGCCCGGCCACGTACGGGACGGCGCCGCCGACCACCAGCGCGGTGAGCAGCATCGCGAGCAGGGCCCGGACCGGACCGCGGGCACGGTGCGCGGGGACCTGCGCGGGACCGCTGCCGGCCGGGTGCGCCTGCGCCATCGCACGGTCTCCGCTCGTCGGTCCCGGTGGCCGCGGGAGGTCCGGCGATCACCGGGGGTCCGGGGCCACGGGAGGATCTGGTGTCTGAATTATCACCATATGAGCGGATTATCCTTTCTGCCTTTCCAGCGGGCCGGGCGGCGCTCCTCCCGCCCGGCCCGCACCCCCGGCCCCCGCCCGCGCGCGCCGGACCGGCACCACCCACCCGCCCGTTGTCAGTGCCACCCGGCACCATGGGGGCATGGCGCCGCAGACCCAGCCCCAGCCGCCCGCCGACCCCCTGGCCGGATTCGCCCCGGCCACCCGGGCCTGGTTCACGGGCGCCTTCCGCGCGCCCACCACCGCCCAGGCCGAGGCCTGGCACGCCATCGCGCGGGGGACGGACGTCCTGGTGGTGGCCCCCACCGGCTCCGGCAAGACGCTCGCCGCCTTCCTCTCCGCGCTGGACCACCTCAGCAGCACCCCGCCCCCCGCGGAGCCGAAGCGCCGTTGCCGGGTCCTCTACATCTCGCCGCTCAAGGCCCTCGCGGTCGACGTCGAGCGGAACCTCCGCGCCCCGCTGGCCGGCCTGCGCCAGGCCGCCGTCCGGCTCGGCCTGCCCGAGCCCGAGGTGCAGGTCGGCATCCGCTCCGGCGACACCACCGCCACCGACCGGCGCCGCTTCACCACCCACCCGCCGGACATCCTGATCACCACCCCCGAGTCGCTCTTCCTGCTGCTCACCTCCGCCGCCCGGGAGTCGCTGCGCGGGATCGACACGGTGATCCTGGACGAAGTGCACGCCGTGGCCGGCACCAAACGCGGCGCGCACCTCGCGCTGTCCCTGGAGCGGCTGGACGAGCTGCTGGAGCGCCCGGCCCGCCGGATCGGCCTGTCCGCCACCGTCCGGCCGGTCGAGGAGGTGGCCCGCTACCTCAGCCCGCGGCGCGGCGCCACCGTCGTGCAGCCCGCCACCGACAAGCGGTTCGACCTCACGGTGGTCGTCCCGGTGCCCGACCTGGACGACCTGCCGCCCGCCCCCGCCACCGGCGGCGCGGACACCGACCGCCCGACCGGCGGCGCCTCGATCTGGCCGCACGTCGAGGAGCGGATCGTCGACCTCGTCCAGGCCCACCGCTCGACGATCGTCTTCGCCAACTCCCGCCGGCTCGCCGAGCGCCTCTGCAACCGGCTGAACGAGATCGCCTACGAGCGCGCCGCCGGTGAACCCCTACCCGAGGCGCACTCACCCGCCCAGCTGATGGCCGAGTCCGGCGTCGCCAAGGGCGCCCCGCCGGTCATCGCCCGGGCCCACCACGGCTCGGTCTCCAAGGAGCAGCGCGCCCTGGTCGAGGAAGAGCTGAAGGCCGGCCGGCTGCCCGCCGTGGTGGCCACCTCCAGTCTGGAGCTCGGCATCGACATGGGCGCCGTCGAGCTGGTCGTCCAGGTCGAGTCACCGCCCTCGGTCGCCTCCGGCCTCCAGCGGGTCGGCCGGGCCGGACACCAGGTCGGCGCCGTCTCCACCGGTGTCTTCTTCCCCAAGTACCGGGGGGACCTGGTGCAGTCCGCCGTGGTCACCGAGCGGATGCGGGCCGGCCGGATCGAGGCGCTGCGCATCCCGCGCAACCCGCTGGACGTGCTCGCCCAGCAGCTCGTCGCCATGACGGCGCTGGACACCTGGCCGGTGGACGACCTGCTCGCCCTGGTCCGCCGGGCCGCGCCGTTCGCCACCCTGCCGCAGTCCGCCTTCGACGCCGTCCTCGACATGCTGGCCGGCCGCTACCCCTCGGACGCCTTCGCCGAGCTCCGCCCCCGCCTGGTCTGGGACCGGGTGGCCGGCACCGTCACCGGCCGCCCCGGCGCCCAGCGGCTCGCCGTCACCTCGGGCGGCACGATCCCCGACCGGGGCCTGTTCGGCGTCTTCATCGCCGGCTCCGAGGCGGCCGGCACCAAGGCCGACCGGAAGGGTGGTGGCGGGCGGCAACAAGAGGGGCAGCGCGACGCGCTTCCCAAGAAGGGTGGTGGCGGGCGCCGGGTGGGAGAGCTGGACGAGGAGATGGTCTACGAGTCCCGCGTCGGAGACGTCTTCACCCTCGGCACCACCTCCTGGCGGATCGAGGAGATCACCCACGACAAGGTGCTGGTCACCCCCGCGCCCGGGGTCCCCGGCCGGCTCCCGTTCTGGAAGGGCGACACCCTCGGCCGCCCGCTCGAACTCGGCCGCGCGCTCGGCGCGTTCACCCGCGAACTCGGCGCCCTGGAGCCCGCGGCCGCCACCGCCCGGCTCCGGCGGGCCGGCCTGGACGACTGGGCCGCCGGGAACCTGCTCGACTACCTCGCGGAGCAGCGCGCCGCCTGCGGCCACCTCCCGGACGACCGCACCATCGTGGTCGAGCGCTTCCGCGACGAGCTCGGCGACTGGCGGATCGTCATCCACTCCCCCTTCGGTGCCCAGGTGCACGCGCCCTGGGCCCTCGCGATCGGCGCCCGGCTGCGGGAGAAGCACGGCCTGGATCCGCAGGTCATGCACGCCGACGACGGCATCGTGCTCCGCCTGCCCGACGCCGACCTGCTCGACTTCCCGCCGGAGCAGGCCGCACCGGACGACGCCCCGGTCGGCGCCGACGCCGCGCTGTTCGACTCCGGCGAGATCGAACAGCTCGTCACCGACCAGGTCGGCGGCTCCGCCCTGTTCGCCTCCCGGTTCCGCGAGTGCGCCGGCCGCGCCCTGCTGCTCCCGCGGCGCAGCCCCGGCAGGCGGACCCCGCTCTGGCAGCAACGCCAGCGCTCCGCGCAGCTCCTGGAGGTCGCCGCCGAGTACGGCTCGTTCCCGATCGTCCTGGAAGCCGTCCGGGAGTGCCTCCAGGACGTCTTCGACGTCCCCGGCCTGGTCGAGCTGATGCGCGATCTGGAGTCCCGGGCCGTCCGCCTGGTCGAGGTCACCACGCCCGAGCCCTCCCCGTTCGCCCGTTCGCTGCTCTTCGGCTACGTCGCCCAGTTCCTCTACGAAGGCGATTCCCCGCTCGCCGAGCGCCGGGCCGCCGCCCTCGCGCTCGACTCCCGGCTGCTCTCCGAGCTCCTCGGCCAGGCCGAGTTGCGCGAGCTGCTCGACCCGCGGGTCCTCGCCGAGCTGGAGGCGGAGCTCCAGCGCCTCACTCCCGAGCGCCGGATCAAGGACGCCGAGGGCGTCGCCGACGCCCTGCGGCTGCTCGGTCCGCTCACCGAGGCCGAACTGACCGCCCGCGGCGCCGAACCGCTCTGGGCCCTGGAGCTCGAAGCCGCCCGCCGGGTGATCGCGGTCCGGATCGCCGGTGAGCAGTGCTGGGCCGCCGTCGAGGACGCCGGCCGGCTGCGCGACGCGCTGGGCACCCCGCTGCCGGTCGGCGTCCCCGAGGCCTTCACCGAGCCGGTCAAGGACCCTCTGGGCGATCTCCTCGCCCGGTACGCCCGCACCCACGGCCCGTTCACCGCCGTCGAGGCCGCCGCCCGCTTCGGCCTGGGCAGCGCGGTGGTCGCCGGCACCCTCCAGCGGCACACCGCCGCCGGCCGCCTGGTCCAGGGCGAGTTCCGGCCGCCCGACGCCCGTCACCCGGCCTCCGAAGCACCGCGCGGCGCCGCCGCCGACGGTCACCTCGCCGCCGTCGAGTGGTGCGACGCCGAGGTGCTGCGCCGGCTGCGCCGCCGCTCGCTGGCCGCCCTGCGCCAGGAGGTCGAGGCCGTCCCGCCGCGCGCGCTGGCCGCCTTCCTCCCGCAGTGGCAGCACCTGGCGGGCCACCGGCTGCGCGGCCCCGACGGCCTGCTCCGCGTGGTCGAGCAGCTCCAGGGGACGGCCCTGCCCGCCTCCGCCCTGGAGAAGCTGATCCTCCCGGCCCGGCTCGCGGACTACTCCCCCGGCCTGCTGGACGAGCTGATGGCAGCCGGCGAGATCGGCTGGGCCGGCGCCGGCGCCCTGCCCGGCAAGGACGGCTGGATCGGCCTGCACCTCGCCGAGAACGCGCACCTGCTGCGCCCGGAGCCCGTCCCCCCCGCCGTCACGCCCGTGCACACCGCGCTGTTGGAGTCACTGGCCGGCGGCTACGGGCTCTTCTTCCGCCAACTCGTCGCCCAGCTCCCCGACACCCCCGAGGCCGAGCTCGTCGAGGCCCTCTGGGACTTGGTCTGGGCCGGGTACGTCAGCAACGACACGCTCGCCCCGCTGCGCGCCCTGCTCGGCTCCGGCCGGACGGCCGGCGCCACCGCCCACCGGGCCCCCCGGGCCACCCCGCGCGGGCGCTACGGCGGGGCGGGCCGCGCCTTCGGCCGGTCCGGCGGCGCCCTGCGCGGCGGGCCGCCGACGGTGGCCGGCCGCTGGTCGCTGCTGCCCGCCTTCGACGCCGACCCGACGGTCCGGGCCACCGCCCGGGCGCAGAACCTGCTGGACCGGCACGGCCTGCTCACCCGGGGCGCGGTGGCGGCCGAACGGGTCCCGGGCGGCTTCGCCGGGGTGTACCGGGTGCTCGCCGCGATGGAGGAGCGCGGCCGGGCCCGCCGGGGGTACTTCGTGGAGGGTCTGGGCGGCGCCCAGTTCGCCATGGACGGCGCCGCGGACCGGCTGCGGTCCGTCAACGGGCGGCTGGAGCGGGCCCGGGCCGCCGAGTGGCCGGCCGGGCCGGCGGCCGAGCCGCCGCAGGTGCTGGTGCTGGCCGCCGCCGACCCGGCGAACGCCTACGGCGCGGCACTGCCCTGGCCCGAGCCGCCGGGCGCCCCGGAGGCCGACGCGGGCGAGGGAGCCGACGCGGCCAAGGGGGCCGACGCGGCCAAGGGGGCCGAGGCGGCCAAGACGTCCAAGGGGACCAGGGAGGCCAGGGCGCACCGGCCCGGGCGCAAGGCCGGCTCGCTGGTGGTCCTGGTCGACGGCGAGCTGAGCCTCTACATCGAACGGGGCGGCAAGTCCCTGCTGGCCTGGCCCGAGGACGAGGCCACCCTCGCCGCGGCGACGGCCGCGCTGGCCTCGGCGATCCGCGCGGGGGCCCTCGGCGCCGTCACCGTCGAACGGGCCAACGGCCTGCCCGCACTCGGCTCCGCACTCGGCGACGCCCTGGAGGAGGCCGGCTTCCACGCCACCCCGCGGGGCCTGCGGCTGCGGCCCTGACCCGGGCCCGGCGACGACCTTCGACCGGGCCCGACGGCCACCCACCGCCGGACACGGCGAAGGCCGCGAGCCGGGAGTCCCGTCTCGCGGCCTTCGCACCGCATCACTCGTGTCACCCGATCGGAGGCTCCGCCTCCACCCGGGCCGTCGCCTCACCCGTCCGGCGGCGGACCGGCCCGGTGGACCACCGGTCGGCGTGGACCGGGATCAGGCCGAGCCCCCACCCGCCGGCCGCGAGCAGCCCCAGCGCGACCCCGTCGGCGGGCTGCCCCCGGAGTACCAGCCAGCCGGCGAGACCGCCCGCCAGGAGCGGCAGAAGCCGACGCACGGGCCGGGGCACCAGCCGTGCCGACCGTATTCGGGCCTCGGTGAACGCCGTTGCTGCTTTCCGCACGACCGGCCTCCTTCGCTCGCCCCGGGCACCAGGCGCCCGGGCGTCGAGGCCGGGTCAGGCGGCGACCACGTCCATCGCGGCGGCCTTGGGCGAGAGGTTCGCCCGGTCGGCGCCGGGGGCGGGCAGCGGTACCGGTTCGAGCACCGGCCTCAGCAGTTCACCTTCGGAGAGGCTGGACATCGCCGCAAGTTCGGCGAGCGACAGTTCGTCACTGACCTCGCGCATGACCTCGGACATCCGGACGTCGAGGGCGTCGCAGATCGCGGAGAGCAGCTCCGAGGAGGCCTCCTTCTGTCCCCGCTCGACCTCGGAGAGGTAACCGAGCGAAACCCTGGCTGCTGCCGACACCTCGCGAAGTGTGCGGCCCTGGCGCTGGCGCTGCCGACGCAGTACATCGCCCAGTAGGCGACGGAGCAGGATCATCGGTGCCTCCCTCCTCGGACTGCGGATCGAGATGTCACGCCCCCACCGTACCGCCTTGCCCGCTTCGCGTGCGGGGACCATGGTCGTGTTCACTCTGGGCTGCAAGGCTGTCCCCTCCCCTGTTTCCGTGCCGTACCAGGGCCCGCGGGCGCCTCGTCGCACCCTCCGTGCGGCACCCGGCCACCGTCACGCCACTCGTTCGCCACCTGGTTTCTGCCCAACCAGGACCCTCGATCTAACACGATCCTCCAGCCACCTCATCCCCGTACGCGAGTTCGGCAGATCTCGGTTCGGTGGAGATCTGTCCGGACGAGCCCGCTCGGACACCGGGACGACGCCGGACGGCGCCGTCGACGGGAGCGGTGCGTGGCGCGCACGGCGGCTGAGCGGCGGCTGAGCGGCGGGTCAGTGCGTGGACGCACCGGCCGCGAGCCGCCCGACGAGCAGCTCCAGAGCGGCGGTCACCGCCCCGTGACGGATTGTGGCACGGTCCCCCGACAGCCGCGGCGAACTGACCAGACTTCCCCCCGGGCCGGCCACCGCGAGGTGTACGGTGCCCACCGGCTGCCCGTCCTGGGGCCCCGGCCCGGCCACCCCCGTGGTCGCGAGCCCGTACGTGGCCCCCAGCAGCCGCCGCACGCCCTCCGCCATCTGCCGGGCCACCAGCGGGTGGACCGGTCCGTGCACGGCCAGCAGGCCCTCGTCGACGCCGAGCAGCGAGGCCTTCAGCTCGGTCGCGTACGCGGTGACCGACCCGCGGAAGGTCGCGGACGCCCCGGGGACGTCGACCAGCGCGGCGGCCAGCAGCCCGCCGGTGAGCGACTCGGCGACCGCCACCGTGCTGCCCTCCCCGCGCAGCGCGGCGTGGGCCTTCAGCGCCGACTCGTGCTCCACCCCGAACCCCACCCCGTTCGCCTCCCTCACCTGCCCGCGTGCTCCGCGGCCAGCCCCTCACGGCGCAGGCGCAGCGCCTGCCCGACGTAGTCCAGCGCGGTCCCGACGGTCAGCAGCACCGCCAGCGTCATCAGCACGGCCCGGGCGGTGGCCAGCCAGCCGGTCAGCTCCAGCACGTACATGCCGACCGCGATGCCCTGGGTGAGCGTCTTCAGCTTGCCGCCCCGGCTGGCCGGGATGACCCCGTACCGGATCACCCAGAACCGCATCAGGGTGATGCCCAGCTCGCGGGCCAGGATGACGATCGTGACCCACCAGGGCAGGTCGCCCAGCACCGAGAGGCCGATCAGCGCGGCCCCCATGATCGCCTTGTCGGCGATCGGGTCGGCGATCTTCCCGAAGTCGGTGACCAGACCCTTGCGGCGGGCCAGCTCGCCGTCGAACAGGTCGGTGATCATCGCGACCGCGAACGAGGCCCAGGCCACCGCGCGCCACTTGGGGTCGTGGCCGCCGTCCGCGAAGAGCAGCGCCACGAAGACCGGCACCAGCAGCAGCCGGAGCATCGTGAGCATGTTCGCGATGTTCCAGATCCCCGGCGCCGGCGGCGCCGCGGCCGCCGGTCTGCCCGGGTGAGCCGCAGCGGGGGCGCCGGGGCCCTTGGTCATTCCCCGGCTCCCGGGGCCTGGCGGACCCGGACCTGCTCCAGCGCCTCGGCGACCAGGTCGACGCCCTCGCTGGCGACCACCCGGGCCCGGTAGAACCGGCCGACCTCCGGGTCCGTCACACCGGTGAGCGTGGTGAGGCCGTCCGTCTCGGGGGCCTGGTGGGCGGCGCGGCCCTCGACCAGGTCGCCGTCGACGGACTCGATCAGCACCTCGACCTCGGTGCCGATCCGCTGCTCGGCCCGCTGGGCGGTCATCTCCTCGGCCAGCCTGGAGAGCCGGTTCAGCCGGTCCGCCACCATGTCCTCGGGCAGCTTGCCGTCGAAGGTCGCGGCCTCGGTGCCGTCCTCGTCCGAGTAGCCGAAGACGCCGATCGCGTCCAGGCCGGCGTGCGTCACGAACCGCTCCAGCTCGGCGAAGTCCTCCTCGGTCTCGCCGGGGAAGCCGACGATGAAGTTGGAGCGGGCACCGGCCAGCGGGGCCTTGCCGCGGATGGTCCCGAGCAGTTCGAGGAACTGGTCGGTGGAGCCGAAGCGCCGCATCCGGCGCAGCACCGCGGGCGCCGAGTGCTGGAAGGAGAGGTCGAAGTAGGGCACCACGTCGGCGGTGTCGGTCATCGCGTCGATCAGCCCCGGCCGCATCTCGGCCGGCTGCAGGTAGGAGACCCGGACCCGCTCGACGCCCTCGATCGCGGAGATCTCGGTGAGCAGCGTCTCCAGCAGCCGGATGTCACCGAGGTCCTTGCCGTAGGAGGTGTTGTTCTCGCTGACCAGCACCACCTCGCGGACGCCCTGCGCGGCCAGCCACTGGGCCTCCTGCAGCACGTCGGAGGGGCGGCGCGAGATGAACGAGCCGCGGAAGGCCGGGATGGCGCAGAAGGAGCACCGGCGGTCGCAGCCCGAGGCGAGCTTCACGGAGGCGACCGGGTTGTCGTCCAGCCGCTTGCGCAGGGTGCGCGGCCCGGAGGCCGGGGCGACGCCCTCGGGCAGGTCCTCGGGGGCTCCGTGGCCCGGGAGGGCGACCTCGGCGGCGGCGGCCTGGCGCTCGACCGGGCTCAGCGGCAGCAGCTTGCGGCGGTCGCGCGGGATGTGCGGGGCGTGGTGACCGCCCGAGAGGATGGTCTGCAGGCGGTCGGAGATGTCGGAGTAGTCGTCGAAACCGAGCACGCCGTCCGCCTCGGGCAGCGCGTCGGCGAGCTCCTTGCCGTACCGCTCGGCCATACAGCCGACCGCGACGACGGCCTGGGTGCGGCCGTGCCCCTTGAGGTCGTTGGCCTCCAGCAGGGCGTCGACGGAGTCCTTCTTGGCGGCCTCGACGAAGCCACAGGTGTTGACGACGGCGACATCGGCGTCGGCGGCGTCGTCGACCAGCAGCCAGCCATCGGCCTCCAGTCGCCCGGCGAGTTCCTCGGAGTCCACCTCGTTGCGGGCGCATCCGAGCGTGACAAGGGCGACAGTACGGCGTTCAGGCATAGGGCCAAGATTAACGCGCGGCCTCCGGTGCCGTTCGCCCCGGAGGCCGCGCGCCTCGGATTACCAGATCTTCACCGGGGCGCACGGCCCCTGCGATCAGCCCGCCTGCGGGTCGCCGGGGGTGTACGTGACGTGCACCACCTGGCCGTTCTTCCCCGCCGGACCGAGGTCCTTGCCGTTGACGTACACGTGCACGGCCCCCGCGTTGCCGATCACCAATTTGATCTGCTTGGGGTCGGTGAAGGTCTGGTCCTGGCCTTCCTCGATGTTGTTCTGGAACAGCGACTTGCCGGTGCCGTCCAGTGCCGAGACCCAGCTGGTGTCCTTCTCGGCGACCAGCTTCACCGTGACCTTGTCGGCCGGTGCGGCCGCGATCGCCGCGGCGCTGGGCGCCGGGGCGGGCGGCTGGACACTGGGCGAGGCGGCGGGGGCGACCGAGCCGGTGCCGGAGCCGCTGGGCAGCGGCGCGCTGGCCGAGCCCGTGCTGGACCCGCCCGTCTTGCCGCTCACCAGGTTGAAGCCGATCAGGGCGACCACCGCGAAGATCGCGGCCACCATCGCGGCCGTCCAGTTCGGCCGGCCGCGGCCGGGCACCTTGATCGGCCCGCTGTCGATCAGCTGGGTGGGCCGCTTGCCGGCGGGGGCGCCGCCGTGCGCGGCGTCGTACCGCGCCACCAGCGCCTCACCGTCCACACCGACCGCACGGGCGATGGCGCGGATGTGGCCACGGGCGTAGAAATCGCCACCGCATCGGGCGAAGTCGTCCTCCTCGATGGCATGCACGATCGGCACCCGGACCCGGGTGGCGGTACTCACCTGATCGACCGTGAGTCCGGCGTCGATCCGGGCGACGGACAGCACGCGGCCGATGCTCGGGGCATCGGCCGCGTGCTCCGCGCCGCCGGACAGCTCGGCGGACGACGGGGCGTTCTCGCGGTCGGGGGACTTGCCGATGGTCACGGGGCACGCCTTTCGAGCGGATGGCCACCTGCTGGAGAACAGTCTAGGGGCGCGGGTGGATCGTTTCTCAAGCGGAACAGGACCGAATGCGCACGCCCGCCCGAGTGGGGTTCCGATCGGCCGCTGAACGGCCGTCAGAGCGCGGGGCCGCCGTCACCGGAGGCTGTTCCTTCCGCCCTGTGACGCGGTGCGCGTCCGATCGGTTCCGCACACCGCGCCTACCCTCCTCCGAACGAGTGAACACCCCGGAAGGGCCCGCTTCGTCAGGTGCGGCCGGTCAGCCGCGGATGCCGAAGATGACCCCGTCCAGCTCGTCCGGTTTCACCAGCACGTCGCGGGCCTTGGAGCCCTCGCTCGGGCCGACGATGCCGCGGGACTCCATCAGGTCCATCAGCCGGCCCGCCTTGGCGAAACCGACCCGCAGCTTGCGCTGGAGCATGGAGGTGGAGCCGAACTGGGTGGAGACGACCAGCTCGGCGGCCTGGATCAACAGGTCCAGGTCGTCGCCGATCTCCTCGTCGATCTCCTTCTTCGGCCCGCCGCCGACCGTCACGTCGTCCCGGTAGACCGCCGTCAGCTGGTCCTTGCAGTGCTGGACGATCGCGGCGATCTCCGCCTCGGTGACGAACGCGCCCTGCATCCGGACCGGCTTGCTCGCGCCCATCGGGAGGAAGAGCGCGTCGCCCTTGCCGATCAGCTTCTCCGCGCCCGGCTGGTCCAGGATGACCCGGGAGTCGGCCATCGCCGAGGTGGCGAACGCCAGCCGGGACGGCACGTTGGCCTTGATCAGTCCGGTCACCACGTCCACCGAGGGCCGCTGGGTGGCCAGCACCAGGTGGATGCCGGCCGCCCGGGCCAGCTGGGTGATCCGGACCACCGAGTCCTCGACGTCGCGCGGGGCGACCATCATCAGGTCGGCCAGCTCGTCGACGATCACCAGCAGGTACGGGTACGGGGTCAGCTCGCGCTCGCTGCCGAGCGGCGCGGTCACCTTGCCGGCCTTCACGGCCGCGTTGAAGTCGTCCACGTGGCGGAAGCCGAAGGCGGCGAGGTCGTCGTAGCGCAGGTCCATCTCGCGCACCACCCACTGGAGGGCCTCGGCGGCCTTCTTGGGGTTGGTGATGATCGGCGTGATCAGGTGCGGGATGCCCTCGTACGCCGTCAGCTCGACCCGCTTGGGGTCCACCAGCACCATCCGCACCTCGTCCGGCGTGGCCCGGGCCAGCACCGAGGTGATCAGGCAGTTGATGCAGGACGACTTGCCCGCGCCGGTCGCGCCGGCCACCAGGATGTGCGGCATCTTGGCGAGGTTGGCCATCACGGTGTGGCCCTCGACGTCCTTGCCCATGCCGACCACCATCGGGTGGGTGTCCTCGGCGGCCGTGCGCGAGCGCAGCAGGTCCCCGAGGTTGACCATCTCGCGGTCCCGGTTGGGGATCTCGATGCCGACCGCGGACTTCCCCGGGATCGGGCTGATGATCCGCACGTCCGGGCTGGCCACCGCGTACGCGATGTTCTTGCCGAGCGCGGTGATCCGCTCCACCTTGACGGCCGGGCCCAGCTCGACCTCGTACCGGGTGACCGTCGGCCCCCGGGTGAAACCGGTGACCCTGGCATCCACCTTGAACTCGTTGAAGGTGCCGGTGAGCTGGGCCACCACCTCGTCGTTGAGGGCGCTGCGGGCCTTCGCGGGGCCGCCGCGCTCCAGCAGGTCGAGCGGGGGGAGCGTGTAGGTGACGTCGCCGGAGAGCTGGAGCTGCTCCATCCGGACCGGCGCCGGACCGTGCTCCTCGGGGGCGGCCGGCCCGCCGCCGCTGCGGGCCGGCGGGACGGCGGCCTCCTCCGGCGTGGCGGTGCGGTCCTGCACCTGGTGCATCATGTCCGCGACCGCCGAGGAGGCGGGCACACCGTAGACCAGCGCGCCGTCCAGATCGGCGGCGGCGCCGGCGGCCAGGTCCCGGGTGGCGTACGGGTCCTCCGGCCCGGTGCCGAACGGGTCCTTGGTGAGCATGTCGGGCACGCCCGAGGACAGCTCGGGGTCGTCCAGCTGCTTGCGCCGGCGGCGGCGCCGGCGGGCCGCGACCTCGTCCGGCGGAGTGCCGCCGTCGGCCTCCACGGTGAACGGCAGGGCCGCGGGGTCCGCGTCCTCCGGAGGCTCGGTGGAGAACTCACGCTCCGGCGTACGCCCCTCGGCGAACGCGTCCTGCGGACCGGGCTCGACCACGCCGAGCCGCACCCCGGCGGCGCGCAGCCGCTCGGGGATCCGGTTGACCGGGGTCGCGGTGGTCACCAGCAGGCCGAAGAAGGCCAGCAGCAGGAGCAGCGGCACCGCGAGCGGCGGTCCGGCCGCGGCCATCATCGGGGTGGAGACGGCCCAGCCGACGATGCCGCCGGCCGCCCTTATCCGGGTCGCGCCGCTGCCCATCATGGGCGCGCCGCACCCGATGTGGACCAGACCGAGCACGCCGACCACCAGCGCGCTCAGACCGATCATGATCCGCCCGTTGGCCTCCGGCAGCTCCGGGTGGCGCATCAACCGGATCGCGACCGTCGCCAGCAGGAACGGCACCAGCACGTCCAGGCGGCCGAAGAGTCCGGAGACCACGTTGGTGGCCGCCTCGCCGAGCCAGCCCTGCGGGCTGAACCAGGTACCGGCGGCGGTGACCAGCGCGAGCGCGAACAACAGCAGCCCGATGCCGTCCTTGCGGTGCGCCGGGTCCAGGTTCTTGGCGCCGTCGCCGAAGCCCCGGAAGACCGCGCCGACCCCGTGTGCCAGACCGAGCCAGACGGCCCGGACGGCCCGGAAGAGTATCGGCCGCGGTGCCGGCGGGGCGGGCGGGGCGGGCTTGGCCGCCGCCTTCTTCGCCGGGGCGGCCTTCTTGGCGGCCGCCTTCTTCGCGGCCGGCTTGGCCGGAGCCTTCGCCGCGGCCTTCTTGGACGGGCCCGGACTCGAGTTGCGTGCCGCGCTTCCGGGCGTACGTGTGGCCATGGCTCAGCAGCCTACCGGGGCCGACCACCTGTGCCCATGCGCCGAGCCGGGGTGCCCCGACGTGTCGCAGACACACCGTCACACCGGTCCGGTTTCACCCGGACGGGTGATCGCGGGCCGCCGCTACTCCACTCCGGGGCGCAGCGCGTCCAGCGCCCGCCGCAGACCCGCCAGCTTGCGCTCCAGGTGCACCGCGGTGGCGGCCACCCCGCCGTCCTCGGTGCCGTCCAGCTGCTTGACGAGCGCCTCGGCCTGCTCCTCCACCGAGGCCAGCCGCGCCGACAGCTCGCCGAGCAGCGCACCGCCGATGGCCGGCTGCTCGCCGCCCGCCTCCAGTTGCAGCCGCAGCAGCGCGGCCTGCTCCTTGAGCTGGCAGTTCTTCATGTAGAGGTCGACGAAGACGGAGACCTTGGCGCGCAGCACCCACGGGTCGAAGGGCTTGGAGATGTAGTCCACCGCGCCCGCCGCGTAGCCGCGGAAGGTGTGGTGCGGCCCGTGGTTGATCGCGGTCAGGAAGATGATCGGGATGTCCCGGGTGCGCTCGCGCCGCTTGATGTGGGCGGCCGTCTCGAAGCCGTCCATCCCGGGCATCTGGACATCCAGCAGGATCACCGCGAAATCGTCGGTGAGCAGCGCCTTGAGCGCCTCCTCACCGGAGGCCGCGCGCACCAGCGTCTGGTCCAGCGCCGAGAGGATCGCCTCCAGCGCCAGCAGGTTCTCCGGCCGGTCGTCGACCAGGAGGATCTTCGCCTTCTGCATTAGGGCCCGCCCTCCTGTCGCCTGCCTGCCTGGGGAAGGCACTCGCACACTGCCCACCACTACCCCGGTCATGCTAGCCGCACCCCCTCGCCCGGCACATCGCCCCGTCGCAACCTGATCCGGGGCAACGCGCACCCAGTGCCCCGGCGCACGCTCACCAGCGAGTTGCCATCCGGTCACTGTTCGCAACGATCGGTGACCCTACCGGGTTCCCGCCCCTCCCCGCCAGCAAACCGCGCCCCGAAAGGCGCGAACCCCGGAGCGGGCTCCGGGGTTCGCGCCCCCGGGCTCGGTGGATCACCGTGCCCGGGGCGCCGCGGCTCGTCTGCGAAGGACCGGGTTAGGCCTTCCGTGCCGTCAGCCGCTCCCGCATCACCGTCAGCAGGTGGTCGGTCTCGACCGGCTTGGTGATGTGGTCGGTGGCACCGGCCTCCAGGGACTTCTCCCGGTCGCCCTTCATCGCCTTGGCCGTCAGCGCGATGATCGGCAGCCCGGCGAACTGGGGCATCCGGCGGATCGCCTCGGTCGTCGCGTACCCGTCCATCTCCGGCATCATGATGTCCATCAGGACCAGCGCGACGTTCTCGTGCTGCTCCAGCATCTCGATGCCCTCACGACCGTTCTCGGCGTACAGGACGGTCAGGCCGTGCTGCTCCAGGACGCTGGTGAGCGCGAACACGTTCCGGACGTCGTCGTCCACGATCAGCACCTGCTGGCCGTCGAAGCGGATGTCCGTCCGGGAGGGCTGGCGGGCCGCCTGGCCGCCGACCGGCAGCCGGCCCTCGACGGGAGCCTCCAGGGCGGCGCGGCGGCGCTCGACGGCACCGCGGCGGCGCTCCTCGGCGAGTTCGCGGACCTCCTGGGCCCAGTGGTCGGCCGGGTTCTCGCCGACCGGGACGGGCGTGCCGGCCGGGGTCATTCCGACCGAGGCGCGGATCGACGGGGCGTTCGGCGCGGACGGCGGGGCGATCTCCCCGGCCTCGGTGCGCAGCGGCAGGTAGAGGGTGAACGTGGAGCCCCTGCCCAGCTCGCTCTCGGCGTGGATCTCGCCGCCGAGCAGCCGCGCGATCTCCCGGCTGATCGAGAGCCCGAGGCCGGTACCGCCGTACTTGCGGCTGGTGGTGCCGTCGGCCTGCTTGAAGGCCTCGAAGATCTCCCGGAGCTTGTTCTCCGGGATGCCGATGCCCGTGTCGGAGACCGAGAAGGCGATCAGCGGGTCGTCCGGCCCCGTGATCGCGCCGGCCTCCAGCAGCCGCTCCCGGACGTGCTGCGGGACGTCGGGGCCGGCCGGGCTGATCGAGAAGTCCACCGCGCCGGAGTCGGTGAACTTGACCGCGTTGGAGATCAGGTTCCGCAGCACCTGCTGGAGCCGCTGCTCGTCGGTGTGCAGGGTGACCGGCAGCGCCGACGAGACCCGGACGGCGAAGTCCAGGTTCTTGTCCAGCGCGACCGGCTGGAAGGTGGCCTCCACGTAGTCGACCAGCTGGACCAGGGCGATCCGGGCCGGGCGGACGTCCATCTTGCCCGCCTCGACCTTGGAGAGGTCCAGGATGTCGTTGATCAGCTGGAGCAGGTCGGACCCGGCACCGTGGATGGTGTCGGCGAACTCGACCTGCTTGGGCGAGAGGTTGCCCTCGTTGTTGTCGGAGAGCAGCTTGGCCAGGATCAGCAGCGAGTTGAGCGGGGTGCGCAGCTCGTGCGACATGTTGGCGAGGAACTCGCTCTTGTAGCGGGAGGCCAGCGCGAGCTGCTCGGCGCGCTCCTCCAGGACCTGCCGGGCCTCCTCGATCTCACTGTTCTTGATCTCGATGTCGCGGTTCTGCTGCGCGAGCTGCTCGGCCTTCTCCTGCAACTCCTCGTTGGTCCGCTCCAGTTCTTCCTGGCGCGCCTCCAACTCGGCCGACCGCATCGAGAGTTCGGCGGTCAGCCGCTGGGACTCCAGCAGCAGCCCCTCGGTCTTGGTGTTGACGCTGATGGTGTTGACCGTGACGCCGATCAGGTCGGCGATCTGGTTGAGGAAGTCCAGCGCGACGGTGGTGAAGGAGCTGAACGTGGCCAGCTCGATCACGCCCAGCAGCCGGCCCTCGAACAGCACCGGCAGCACCACGATGTGGGCCGGCGAGGCCTCCCCCAGCCCCGAGGCGATCTTGAGGTACCCGGGCGGGGCCTCCTTGAGGATGATCGAGCGCTTCTCCACCGCCGCCTGGCCGATCAGCGACTCACCGGGCCGGAAGGTGGTCGGCATCGCCCGCCGCTGGTAGCCGTAGCTGCCGATCAGCCGCAGCACGGTGTCGTTCTCGTCGTCGTCCTCGGTGATCAGCTCGGCGGTGCGGCCGGCCGGCTGGGCCAGGAAGAACGCGCCGTGCTGGGCCGAGACCACCGGGGTCAGCTCGGTCATGATCAGCGAGGCGACCGCCTCCAGGTCCCGGCGGCCCTGCAGCAGCCCCGAGATCCGGGCCAGGTTGGTCTTCAGCCAGTCCTGTTCCTGGTTGGTCCGGGTGGTCTCGCGCAGGTTGGCGATCATCTGGTTGATGTTGTCCTTGAGCTCGTCGAGCTCACCGGACGCGTCCACGTCGATCCGCAGCGAGAGGTCACCCCTGGTCACCGCGGTGGCGACCTGCGCGATCGCGCGCACCTGCCGGGTCAGGTTGTTGGCCAGCTCGTTCACCGACTCGGTGAGGTCCTGCCAGGTGCCGTCCACCCCGGGCACCCGGGCCTGCCCGCCGAGCCGCCCGTCGGTGCCCACCTCGCGGGCCACCCGGGTCACCTCGTCGGCGAACGACCCCAGCTGGTCGACCATGATGTTGATGCTGGTCTTGAGCTCCAGGATCTCGCCGCGCGCGTCCACGTCGATCTTCTGCGACAGGTCGCCGCGGGCCACCGCCGTGATCACCAGCGCGATGTTGCGGACCTGGCCGGTCAGGTTGTTCGCCATCAGGTTGACGTTGTCGGTCAGGTCCTTCCAGATGCCGGCCACGCCCGGCACCCCGGCCTGGCCGCCCAGGATGCCGTCGGTGCCCACCTCGCGGGCCACCCGGGTCACCTCCACCGCGAAGGCGGAGAGCTGGTCGACCATCGTGTTCAGGGTGCCGGCCAGTGCCGCCACCTCGCCCTGCGCCTCGATGGTGATCTTCTTGGAGAGGTCACCGCTGGCCACCGCGGTGGCGACCTCGGCGATGTTGCGCACCTGACTGGTCAGGTTGGAGGCCATGAAGTTGACGTTGTCGGTCAGGTCCTTCCAGATGCCCGACACCCCGCGCACCCGGGCCTGGCCGCCCAGGATCCCCTCGGTACCCACCTCGCGCGCCACCCGGGTCACCTCGTCGGCGAACGCCGAGAGCTGGTCGACCATGGTGTTGACGGTGGTGACCAGCTCCAGGATCTCGCCGCGGGCGTCCACGGTGATCTTCTTGGAGACGTCCCCGCGCGCGACCGCCGTGGTCACCTCCGCGATGTTGCGGACCTGGCTGGTCAGGTTGTTGGCCATCAGGTTGACGCTGTTGGTCAGGTCCTTCCAGGTGCCGGAGACCCCCGGCACGCTCGCCTGACCGCCGAGGATGCCCTCGGTGCCGACGTCCCGGGCGACTCTGGTCACCTCGTCCGCGAAGGCCCCCAGCTGGTCCACCATCGTGTTGATGGTGTTCTTCAGCTCCAGGATCTCGCCCCGCGCGTCGACCTGGATCTTCTGCGAGAGGTCGCCCTTGGCCACCGCGGTCGTCACCTGCGCGATGTTGCGCACCTGATCGGTGAGGTTGTTCGCCATGAAGTTGACGTTGTCGGTGAGGTCCCGCCAGACCCCGGCCGCGCCCGGCACCTGCGCCTGACCGCCCAGCCGGCCCTCGGTACCGACCTGGCGGGCCACCCGGGTCACCTGCTCGGCGAAGCCGGAGAGCTGGTCCACCATCGTGTTGATGGTGTTCTTCAGCTCCAGGATCTCGCCCCGCGCGTCGACCTCGATCTTCTGCGAGAGGTCTCCGCGCGCCACCGCCGTCGTCACCTGCGCGATGTTGCGCACCTGGCCGGTGAGGTTGTCGGCCATGAAGTTCACCGAGTCGGTGAGGTCCCGCCACACCCCCGCGACGCCCGGGACCTGCGCCTGACCGCCGAGGCGGCCCTCCGTCCCCACGTCCCGGGCGACCGTGGTGACCTGCGCGGCGAAGCCGTTGAGCTGGTCCACCATGGTGTTCACGGTGTTCTTCAGTTCCAGCATCTCGCCGGCCACCTCGACCGTGACCTTGCGCGACAGGTCGCCCTTGGCCACCGCCGTCGTCACCTGCGCGATGTTGCGCACCTGCGCGGTCAGCCGGCCGGCCATCGTGTTGACCGAGTCCGCCAGGTCCTTCCAACTGCCCGAGACGCTGCGCACCTTGGCCTGGCCGCCCAGCTTGCCCTCGGTGCCGACCTCGCGGGCCACCCGGGTCACCTCGTCGGTGAACTCCGACAGCTGGTCCACCAGCCCGTTGACCGTCCGGCCGATCTTCAGGTACTCGCCGCGCAGCGGGTGGCTCACCCCGTTGCTGTGCAGCGAGCGCAGTTCCATCTTCTGGTCCAGGTCGCCCTCGGCGATCGACGCCAGCACCCGGCCCACCTCGGCCATCGGCCGGGCCAGATCGTCGATCAGCGCGTTGCAGTTGTCGACGGCCGCCATCCAGGCGCCCTCGCCGGCACCGGTCTCCAGCCGCTCGTTCAGCCGGCCCTCACGACCCACCGCACGCCGGACCCTGGCCAGTTCGCCGGTCAGGTGCTGGTTGCGCTCGGCGACCTCGTTGAACACCGCGGCGATCTCGGCCAGCGGACCGTCGCCCGGCACCGTCAGCCGGCGCCGGAAGTTGCCGTCGCGCATCGCGGTCAGCGCGGCCAGCAGCTTGCGCAGCTCGGCCGGCTCCGCCCCCCGGCTGTGGTTCGCTCGCCGGCCGGCCGCGCTCCGCGGCGCGGCCCCGGACCGCACACCACGCTGGGCGGGCGGCGTCGTACCGGTTGCGTCCTTGGTGGCCGAACTCAACGGGCCCCTCCCAGATCGTGAACTGTCCGCTGCCCTCCGTGCCCCGTTTTCGGGGCGCGAAGCAGCACCGGCACGGCGCGTCAGCGTCCCGGTGACCTGGCGGCCCACCGGAACCCGCATCGACCGTACTGCTCCCACGGGCGTCACGGACCCCCCAGTCTGGCAGCACGGGCGCCGGGTATACGGCCGGTTGCGCTCGGTTGGTACCGCCCCGGCCGAAACAGGTGGGCAGAATCACCCTCAGGTGCCTGTTTCGACGCCCCGCCCCCACGGGGAACCAACCGGAAAGTAGGGTGGAGCGCTGCACCGGGCCACGACCCGCCCCAGCGCCGACGCTCACCCCGCCGGCGCACACGGGGAAGTCGGCGCCGCACCCGGACAGCCAGGGCCAGAGCAGAGGAGAAGTGGCAACGTGGTCACCGCGCGCGCAGCCGCCACCTTCGAACCCGTCGGCCGGTCGGCCTCGGCCGCCCGCTCCTTCGTCCGGGACGCGTTGCTGGGCTGGGGCCTGCCCGAAATCGTCGACGACGCGGTGGTGCTGGTCAGCGAACTCGTCACCAACGCCGTCGTGCACGCCGGTACCGCCGCCGAGGTCTGTTGCCTGCGCGAGGAGGAGACCGTCCGGATCGAGGTCACCGACCACCATCCCGAACGCGGTCTGCCGTCCTTCGCCGACGTCCCGGTCACCGCCTCCGAGCGCTACGCCGACCCCGACGGCGAAGGCGGCCGCGGCCTGTTGATGTGCTCCGCCCTCGCCGAGCGCTGGGGCGTCGAGTACTCGGCCGGCCGCAAGACCGTCTGGTTCCGTCTCGCGCTGCCCGCCCACACCACCGGCACCCGCTACGCCGTCCCCGCCACCCCCGGCAGCGAACTGCCCAGCAGCGCCGGCCCGGTCCATGTCGCGGTGGTCCAGCTCGACGACGACGGCCGGGTGCTCGCCTGGAACCCGGACGCCGAGGCGCTCTTCCAGCACCCCGCCGACACCGTGCTCGGCCGCCCCTGGGCCGACCTGGCCGTCTGGCCGCAGGGCCCCGGTACCGGCCTCGGCCTGGCCGCGACCCTCCGGCTGGCCCGCTGGGAGGGCAGCTACGGCCTGCGCCACGCCGACGGCCGGACCGTCGAGGTCTACGGCCTGCAGGTCCGCATCCGCGACACCGAGGGCGTCCCCTCCACGCTCTGCCTGCTCGTCCTCGAACCCGACCGCGCCGTGCTCCGCTCCCCCGCCCGGGCCCTGCCCGGCGACAAGCCCGACCCGACCGGTTCCCGGCTCGACCTGCTCGCCGGCCCGACCGCCACCGACGACCTGGACACCCTGCTCCAGCGCACCGTCGAACGCGCCCGGGACCTGCTCGACGGCGACGCCGCCTACCTGCTCCTCACCACCGACGACGAGACCGAGTTCGAGGTCCGCGCCGCCACCGGACTCACCTCCGGCCACCGCCGCCACACCCGCTTCCCCGTCGACACCGGCAACCGCTACGACTCCGCCCGCCTGCCGTCCGTCCACGAGGACCTCGCCACCCGGCCCACCGGCCTGCCGGTGCTGAGCGGCAGCGGCATGCGCTCGCTGCTCACCGTCCCGCTCAAGGTCGAGGGCCGGCTGATCGGCTCGCTGGGCATCGCCACTGCCGTGCCCGGCCGCTACGACAACGAGGACGCGCTGCGCCTGCAGTTCGCCGCCGACCGGGTCGCCCTGGCCATCGAGAGCACCCGGCTCACCGAGCTGGAACGGCTGCGCCGGGGCTCGCTCTCCTTCCTGGTCGAGGCCTCCGACCTGCTGGCCGGCACCCTGGAGCACGAGCAGACGCTCGCCCTGATGGCCCAGATGGCCGTGCCCACCCTCGCCTCCTGGTGCGCCGTCTACACCAACGGCGACCACGGTGCCCCGGCCTCGCTCGCCTTCGTGCTGCACGAGGACGAGGACCGTATCGACCCGCTGCGCGACCTGCTCGACAAGACCGCCGCCCCGGACTCCGGGCCCACCCACGGCGCCCGGTTCTGGGCCGCTCCGGCCGAGGCCGCGCGAGCCAGCGGGCTGACCGAGAACCCCGAACTCGCCGGCCTGCTCGGCGAGACGGTGGTCCTGCCGCTGGCCGCCCGCAACCGGGTCATCGGCCTGCTCGCGCTCGGCGTCCCGGCCGGTGTGAGGTTCCGCCAGGAGATTCTGGAACTCGCCGAGGACCTCTCCCGTCGCGCCGCCCTCGCGCTGGACAACTCCCGCCTCTACTCCGAGCGCACCGCCACCAGCCAGGCGCTGCAGCGCAGCCTGCTCCCGCCGGACCTGCCCGAGATCCCGGGCGTCGAGGTGGACGTCTACTACCAGGCCGCCGGCGAGGGCAACGAGGTCGGCGGCGACTTCTACGACCTCTTCACCATCCGCGAGGGCACCTACGGCTTCGCCATCGGCGACGTCTGCGGGACCGGTCCCGAGGCCGCCTCCGTCACCGGCCTGGCCCGGCACTCGCTGCGGCTGCTCGCCCGCGAGGGCCTGGACGCCCCACAGGTCCTCAGCCGGCTCAACGCGGCCATCCTGGACGAGGGTTCGCGCAGCCGCTTCCTCACCCTGCTCTACGGCGAGCTCACGCCCCGGGCGGACGGCAGCACCGAGCTGTCGATGGTCTGCGCCGGCCACCCGCTGCCGCTGCGCCTGCGCACCGACGGCCAGGTCGACCGGGCCGCCACCCCGCAGCCACTGCTCGGTGTGATGGAGGAACTCGACCTGACCGCCGAGCACTTGGTGCTCGCTCCCGGCGAGGTCCTGCTCTGCGTCACCGACGGCGTGACCGAGCGCCGCGAGGGCCGGCGGATGCTGGGCGACGACGGCCTGGCCGAAGTGCTCACCGGCTGTACCGGGCTGACCGCCGGCGCGGTCGCCCTGCGGGTACAGCGGGCGGTCGAGCGCTTCGCCCCGGAGCCGCCGTCGGACGACATGGCGATCCTCACCCTGCGCGTACCCACCCAGCGCCCGGGCTGATCCGGTCCGCCCGCCGGGCGGGCTCGCTTCGAGCGGCCGGGGTCTCCCGAGACCGCCGGGCCGCCGCGGTGGAACGGCTCTGCCCGACTGTGGCCCCTCCACCGGCCGACCGTGAGCGTTCCACAGCTGACGGCGCCACAAATTGTGTGATTCACAAGGGTACAAGCTGGTTCGGCCGGGTAGACCGATCTCACCGGGGAATCCCCCGGCGGGGACACGACCAGCAGTTCTCACGCTGGCCCATCATTCCGACCGCAGCCGTCGCACGCTCCTGTCGTGCGCCCTCGGCGCGGTCGCGCGCATCCACCTCATCGAACATCCTCCTGCGGTTCACAGCGCCCTGCGCGCGCCCAGAGTGAAAGGAGCCTCCGGTGAGCAACGACGCTACCGGGGCACAGAACGCCCGCTCCACCGGAGCCGACGCGGGGAACCTCGGTTACCTCGCCCTCGGCCTGACTCTCCTCGCCTACGGCCTCCTCTCCACTGGCATCTTCAGTGGCACCGGAGCCGGCGACTCGGCCCATCTCGCCCATCTCCTCGGCGGCCTCACCCTGTTCATCGCCGGCCTCTGGCAGCTCCGCAACGGCGAGGGCTTCACCGGCACCGCCTTCACCAGCCTCGGTGCCTTCTGGGCCACCTGGTCCGCGGCCGGTGGCGCCGGCAAGAACGCGGCGGGCCTGTTCCTCCTCCTCTGGGCCCTGCTCGCCCTCACCCTCACCGCCGCCGGCTGGAACGCCGGCCTGTTCAGCCGCGCGGTGTACGGCCTGCTGACGATCTCCCTGGTGCTCTCCGCCATCGCGACCTTCAGCACCTCCGGCGGCCTCGCCAAGTTCGCCGGCTGGGTCGCCGCGGCCTCCGGGCTGGTCGCCTGGTACTGGGCCACCGCGGCGCTGACCAACAGCGCGTGGGGCCGGGCCGCACTGCCGGTCAAGTAGGCGGCGCCCGACGCCGGAACGCCGGTGGGCCGGATCTCCCTGTCCGGGGAGGTCCGGCCCACCGGCCCGTCGTGCGCGCGCCCCGGTCAGCTACGGGTGGCCACGCGGTCCGTCGCCGCGGCATCAGCCACCACCACATCCGGACGGGCCGCCACCCGGCGGGTGCGCCACCGGCCGTAGCCCGCCTGGACGGCGTACGCGAAGAGCAGGATCACCACGGCCACCAGGCCGTCCGCCCAGAAGTGGTTGGCCGTGACCACCACGACCGCGACGGTCAGCACCGGGTGCACCACCACCAACCAGCGCAGCGAGCTCCGTGACACCTTGATCACCGCGACCGCGGCCAGGACGCACCAGGCCACGTGCACCGACGGCATCGCCGACAGCTGGGCGACCTTGACCATCCCGCCGACCGTGCCGCCGTACACCGACTGCCCGTACTCCGCGGCGACGTCCACGAAGCCCTCCTGCGGCAGCATCCGGGGCGGGGCCACCGGGATGAACTGCACCGCCAGACAGATCGCGGTCGTGATCACCACCGTGTTCCGCACCCACGCGTAGCGGGCACGGTGCCACACGAAGACCCAGAGCAGCACCGCGATCATCACCGTGAAGTGCATCGCGGCGTAGTAGTAGTTCGCCGCCTTCACCACCGCCGGGCAGGACGTCACGGCGGCCTGCCACGAGGCCTCGTCCGGCAGCCCGATCGCCAGCTCCGTCCGGTGGATCCAGCTCGCCCGGTCCAGCGCGTGTTCGGCACTCATCAGGGACAGGTGACCGACCAGCTGCCAGAGCGCGAACAGCGCGAGCAAGGTGCCGGCCTCCCGCAGCAACGCCGAGAGCGGCGCACGCCGCACCCGGGAAGCCGCGTACGCCCCCCCGTAGAGAGCGACCGCGGCGCCCCCGGCGGACTGCCAGGTAAGGGTCAGGTTCTGCAACGGTTCGCGCCTCTCCACCGAGCGGGTTGTGCTGGCAGAGACGTTAACGCAAAAAGACCCCCTCCCGAACGGGAGGGGGTCTTTCTGGAATGATTGTTCGGCGGCGTCCTACTCTCCCACAGGGTCCCCCCTGCAGTACCATCGGCGCTGTGAGGCTTAGCTTCCGGGTTCGGAATGTAACCG
>NZ_JBIVVS010000021.1:31254-149605 GCF_044768625.1 Kitasatospora sp. NPDC091207 | reverse complement strand
CCCCACGAAGCTTCTCCACCTCGGCAAGATCCACAGACCGCAGCATGCACCGCCGCGACCCCCAAGATCAAATCAACCTAACGAAGTACTACTAGTGCCTGCCGCGGAGCTGCCGGTGGCCCGGTGTCCTCTGGCCTGGCCGGGCCGGATCGTGGTCGGTGAGCCTAGGGCGCGCGGCCCACCGCGACCGGGACCAGCGGAGGAGGCCGACCCGGCCGTTCGGTCCGTACCGTGGTGGGATGACCGTTGATCTTGAGAAGTACTTCGCCCGCATCGGATGGGAGGGCGAGCCCGCGCCCACCGTCGAGAACCTCCGCTCCCTGCACCGCGCGCACGTGCTGGGCATCCCGTTCGAGAACCTCGACGTGGTGACCGGCTCGGTGCCGTCGTTGGACCTCGCGGATCTCCAGGCCAAGCTCATCGACAGCTCCCGCGGCGGCTACTGCTTCGAGCACAGTTCGCTGTTCGCCGCCGTGCTGGACCAGTTGGGCTTCGAGGTCACCCGGCTCACCGGCCGGGTCCGCCTCGGCGCCCGCCCGGGGGAGGTCCGGCCGCGGACCCACATGGTGCTGGCCGTCCAGGTGCCCGGCGAGCCCGGTCGTTTCCTGGTCGATGTCGGGTACGGCTCGCGCACGGCCCTGCTGGAGCCGCTGCCGATGATCCCCGACCTGGTCCGCGAGGGCGCCGGGCGCACCCACCGCCTCGTCGTCGAGGAGGCGGACAGCCCCGCGCCGCGCTGGGTGCTGCAGGCGAGGACGGGCGAGGGCTGGGAGGACCAGCACGTCTTCACCTTGGACCCGGTTCCGGCGCCCGACCTCACGATGTCCAACTGGTTCGTGGCCACCTACCCGCGCTCGCCGTTCCACCGCTTCTACATCCAGCGCACCCGGCCCGACGGTCATCTGCAGCTGGACGGGAGGACGCTGACGCGGACGGATGCCGGGGGTGGCACGTCGGTCCGCGAGGTCGAAGGCCCGGGTGAGCTGGTGGAGTTGCTGGAGTCCGAGTTCGGGATCGTCCCGCCGCCGGGGGTGGCGGAGGCGTTCTGAGGGAAGGGCGACAGCCCCGCGCCGCGAGGGCGCGGGGCTGCCGCGAGACGGGGCAGGTCAGCCGCCGGCGAATTCCCCGGAACGAACTCCGACGAGGAACGCCTGCCAGGCATCGGCACTGAAGGCGAGCGCGGGGCCGTAGGGGTCGTTGCTGTCCCGGACGGCTCGACCGCCGTCACTCAGGCTCGCCACCTCGACGCACTCGCCACCCTGTTGGGAATAGGACGACTTCTTGAACGGGGCTACCGGATTGATCCTGTTCACTCTTCCACTTCCTCTCTTCGTGCGGGAGTTCTGAAGCAGGGCCAGGAGCAGCTGGGGGTCCGGCAGCCCACGCCGTGCGGCGCGGGCTGCCGGACTGGATGAATCAGCGGTGGTCGGAGAAGTCCCCGGAACGGACTCCGGCGACGAACGCCCGCCAGGCATCGGCACCGAAGCCGAGCGCGGGGCCGTGCGGGTCCTTGCTGTCCCGGACCATGACGGCGCCTTCCAACGTGCCGCACTCGACGCAGTCATCGTTCGGATTGCTTGCGGTGGCCTTCCTCCACTTCACGGGGAGGGTTGAGGCGTTGGAGTGAAAGGTCACTTGAGCTGGTCTCTCTTCTCTTTGATAAGGCTGTGTGACTGTTCGAGATCGAGGGCGGTCGCCATGATCTCGTCGAAGGCCGCGCGGTAGACGTCCACATGGGCTGGATCTTCGACCCAGTTGCTGTTGAGCATGCCGCTCAGCAGTACAAGATCGAGGTCCCGCTGTCGGAACTCCAGGAGGGCGAAGGGGCCGGTCATCCCTGGGTGCGGCGGAGCCATCGCGGGCATGATCTGGATGTTGACGTTCGAAAGCTCGCTGAACTGAAGCAGCTTGTCGAGTTGATCGGTCATGAGACCCGGAGCTGCAGCCATCGCCAAAGCTGACTCATGGATGATCGCCCACAGCTTCAGTGGGGCATCGGATCGGGTGAGGACCGACTGCCGGTTGATCCGTACATCCACCTGCTCCGGGATGCTTGCAGGCTTTATGACGGCGCTGGAGATGATCGTGTGTGCGTACAGCCGGGTCTGGAGCAGCCCTGGAATGTAGGTCTGCTGGTAGGTCTTGTGCCCGAGCGCGGTCTCTTCGAGTCGGATCAAGTCCGTGTAGAGCGGATTCAGCTGTTCGAAGCCGGCCACCCAACCAGGCCGGCGCTTGTCCCGAAGGATCTCGACGAGGACTTCCTTCAACTCCGCGTCGCACTCGTAGAAATCGAGGAGCGCGCGGACGACTTCGGGCTTCAGCTGAACGCGGGCGTTCTCGTACCTGCTGAGCTTCACCAGGTTGACGCCGTCGACCTGGGCGGCCACCTCTTCGGCCGACAGGCCCTTGAGCTCGCGAAGTCTCCTGAGCTCGGCCGCGATGCGCCGGTAGCGCACGGCTGGCACTGCAACTGCCATGTACGTAAGCCCTCCTGACCTGTCCGAGGACCAGTGTGCATGCCGTGGACGGTGCTTCGCCACCGCCTACTGCGAGCTTAGAGGCGGCACCTTGGGCTTAGGAGTGAAAGTTTTCATATTTGCTCGACATGACTTGCAGTGCCGCTGCGCGGTGCTCCATGCTGGGAGTAGCGGGCTGATGACGCACAGTGACATGAGTGACCGGCAGAAGCGTCTTCTCCGCTGACGGTTCACGCTCTCATTGCGTTTCGCGTTTCCTCACCTCGCAGTTCACGTGAGTGACCACGGCGGCTCGTCACCAGGCGCCCCCTGCCTCGGTCCTGCCGTTTCCGTGGCTCGATGCCCCACGCTCGGAAGGTGGCTACGCCCATGCCCGAAATCCTCGACCAGCCTCCCCTCCCCGCCGCTTCGGTCGGCTGCTGGCTCCCGTGCAGTCGTCGGTCCCCGGCCGAGGCGCGGCGAGTGCTCGAAGGGCTCCTCGCCGTACTTCGGGGGGTGAACGCTTCGCCGACGTCGGGCTGTTGCTCGTCTCGGAGCTGGTCACCCATGCCGTTCTGCACGGGACGCCCGCCGGGAACCGGGTGGAGTTGGTGCTCTCCGTCGACCACGAGCGCCTCAGGATCGAGGTGCACGACGCCCGTGCCGACCAGGGGCCGGTGCTTCGGGCGGCCTCCGTCGGGGACGAGGGCGGGAGAGGGCTGATTCTCGTCAAGTCCCTCTCGCTGCGCTGGGGTTGCTGCCCGCGCAGGGGAATCGGAAAGATCGTCTGGGCCGAGTGCGGCCCCGAGGCCGCGCCTCCCGCGTCCCTGCGGGCCACCGCCGAGGGGTGCGCCGTATGAGGAGCGATCACCGGCTCGTCACGGCCGGGATCGCCGGGATCTACTCCTGGTGGTTCCTGCGCTGCTCGCGCGCCCCCGCCGCGCGCCTCCTGCGGGCCGAGCGGCGCCGCCTCGACGCCGAGGTGGCCCTGCATCTCCCCGAGGCGGCCCGCCGTATCCGGTGGCGCGTCCAGGCCGAGCTTGCCCGTCGGGCCCGCTGACACGCCGGCGGCCCCGGAGCCGGGGCTCCGGGGCCGCCGGGGAAGGCGGATCAGGCCAGGACCTCCTCCGCCAGGTACTCCTCCCGCACTTCGCGCGGGCCGAACGGCCAGGTGCGTTCGGCCCGGGCCCAGAGCAGGAAGGCACCGCAGCCCGCGACGACCCAGGCGAGCGACCACTCGATGGGGTGGAAGCCGGGCGCGTTGCGGTCCGCGTAGCCGTAGATGACCAGCCAGCCGACGGCCGCGACGATCCCGGGTGCCGGGTAGAGCCACATCCTGTAGGGCCGGACCAGCCCCGGCTGGCGGCGGCGCAGCACGGTGACCGCGACGATCTGGGCGAGGGCCTGGACGATCACCATCACCGTGGTGAGCAGGTTGATCAGCAGGGTGAGCGGCGGGTGCGTGGTGCTGTTGCCGAGGTGGCGGCCGAGCAGGAACCCGGCCGCGGTGAGCGCGCCCATGGCGGCGAGCCCGTACACGGGGAAGCCGTGCCTGGGGTGCAGCCTGCCGAAGGCGCGGAAGAAGACGCCGTCGCGCGCCGCGTCGTACGGCACCCGGGAGCCGCCGAGCAGGCCGGCGAGCACCGAGGCGAAGGCGGTGATCAGGATCAGCACGGTCACGACGTCGGCGGCGCCCTTGCCCCAGGCGCTCTCCAGGACGGCCGAGGCCACCGACTTGGAGGCGACGGAATCCGGGTCGAGCATCGCGTGCCAGTCCATCGCGCCGAGGACGCCGATCTGGAGCAGCAGGTAGATGGTCATGATGCCGACGATGGACAGCACGATGGCACGCGGCAGTACCCGGCCGGGTTGCCGTACCTCGGCGCCGAGGTAGGCGGCGGTGTTGTAGCCGAGGTAGTCGTAGATGCCGATGGTGAGGCCGGCGGCGAAGCCGATCCAGAACTGGCCGTGGGTGAGTTCGACGGCGTGCGCGGGCCAGTCGAAGGCGCGGCTGGGGCTGAAGTGGGTGTAGCAGGCGACGATCACGGCGAGCACCGAGAGGATCATCACGCCCCACATCACGGTGGTGAGCCGGGCGATGTTCTCGACCCGCCGCCAGAGCAGGACCACCACCAGGGCGCAGAACCCGAGTCCGACCGCGTCGCCCTGGCCGTTCGTCATGCCGGGCCAGAGGTAGCCGAGGTACTGGACGAACCCGACCACCCCGGTGGACATGATCAGTGGGATGAAGAGCATGGCCGTCCAGACGAAGAGGAACGGCATCAGCCGCCCGGTCCGGTACTGGAAGGCCTCGCGCAGGTAGACGTAGGTGCCGCCGGCGCCCGGTAGCGAGGCGCCGAGTTCGGCCCAGACCAGGCCGTCGGCGAGGGCGAGGGCGGCGCCGGCGATCCAGCCGATGACGGCCTGCGGGCCGCCGAAGGCGGCGACCATCAACGGGATGGTGACGAACGGTCCGATGCCGCACATCTGGCTCATGTTGAGGGCGGTGGCCTGGAACAGGCCGATTCTTCGGGACAGGCCAGGGGTCACCGGGGCCTCCGGACGTGGGGGAGCGGGCGCCGGACGGGGTGCCGGGGGGTTCAAGTTAGGGAGCATTACTTACTTCGTCAAGATGCCGGGGTGAAACGGGGGTTGCGACGGTTGACCATTGGGAAACTTTCCTAACGAAAGTCATTGACCCGGCGGCCGGGTGCCCCGATCCTGGTGGCGCCCGCCACGGTCGCCGTCGAACCGTCCGCGAGTGCTCGCCCGTCCTCCCCCTGATCCGACGCCGCCGCGCGGAGGATTGACGAAAGTGAGTTGGCATGCACAAATCCATTGGAGTCCGCTGCACCGCCCCGCTGCTGGCCGCCGCGCTCGGCTCGGCGGCCCTGCTGCTGGCCCCGGCGGCCACCGCGTCGGCCGCCCCCGCCGCTCCGCTCGCTCCCGCCGCCACCGCGGCCGTGCCGGCGATGGCCGCCGCGCCCTACGAGTACCTGGGCTGGGGCAGCCCGCAGAAGCCCACCGACGTGATGAAGGCGGCCGGGGTGAAGTGGTTCACCCTCGCGTTCGTCCTCTCCGACGGCGGCTGCACCCCGAAGTGGGACGGCAGCCGGGCGCTCACCGGCGGCTCCGACGAGGCCGCGATCAAGTCGATCCGGGCGGCCGGCGGCGACGTCGTGGTCTCCGTCGGCGGCTGGAGCGGCAACAAGCTGGGCGAGAAGTGTTCCAGCGCGAGCGCGCTGGCCGGTGCCTACCAGAAGGTCATCGACGCCTACCAGCTCAAGGCGCTGGACATCGACATCGAGGACACCGAGTTCTCCAACGCGACGGTCCGTCAGCGCGTCGTCGACGCCCTGAAGATCGTCAAGACCAAGAACCCGGGCATCGTCACCTACGTGACCATGGGCACCACCCCGAGCGGCCCGGACGCCACCGGCAAGGACCTGATCAAGCGCGGAGCGGCGGCCGGCCTCGCCAACGACGGCTGGGTGATCATGCCGTTCGACTTCGGCGGCCACAGCGGCACCATGGGCCAGGCCTCGGTCAGCGCGCTGGAGGGCCTCAAGGCGGCGGTGAAGAGCGCCTACGGCTACAGCGACGACGCCGCCTACCGCCACATCGGTGTGTCCTCGATGAACGGGAAGACGGACGAGGCGGGCGAGACCGTCACCACCGCCGACTTCCGGACCATCCTCGCCTACGCGCAGCAGCACCACCTGGCCCGGTACGCCTTCTGGTCGGTCAACCGCGACCGCGCCTGCGGCGCCGGCACGGACGCCGACGCCTGCAGCGGCGTCGCGCAGTCCCCGTACGAGTTCACCAAGATCGTCGTCCAGTACCAGGGTTGAGGAGTACGCCGATGTCACCGCTGACCACCACGCGCCTCTGTCGCACGACCGCCGGACTGCTCGCGGGCGCCGGCCTGGCGGCCGGGCTGCTCGCCGCCCCCGCCGCGTCCGCCGCCGCGGGGCAGGCCGCCGCCGCGCCCGCCGTGCCGTTCGGCAGCCACCGCTACCCGTACGCCGCCGGGATTCTCAAGCCCACCGGCGCGCAGGCCGACCTGGACCAGAAGGTCGTCGCCGTCTACAACGCCTGGAAGGCCGCGTTCGTCAAGCAGAACTGCGGCAACGGCTGGTACCAGGTGATCTCGCCGGACGCCGACCACCCGTACGTGGCCGAGGCCCAGGGGTACGGCATGGTCGTCACCGCCACCATGGCCGGTGCCGACCCCAACGCGAAGACCGTCTTCGACGGCCTGGTGAAGTACGTGCTCGCCCACAAGTCGGTCAACAACGCCGATCTGCTGGCGGCCGAGCAGGACTCCTCCTGCAAGTCCGTCAACGGCTCCGACTCGGCCACCGACGGCGACCTCGACGTCGCCTACGGGCTGCTGCTCGCCGACCGGCAGTGGGGCAGCGCGGGCACGTACAACTACAAAGACCTGGCCGTGAAGCACATCAAGGCGATCAAGGCGAGCGAGATCAACCCGAGCACGCACCTGACGCTGCTCGGCGACTGGTCCACCAAGGGCGACTCGACCTACTACGTCACCCGCTCCTCGGACTGGATGATCGACCACTTCCGTGCCTTCCGGACCGCCACCGGCGACGCCGGGTGGGACACGATCCGCACCGCGCACCAGAGCCTGATCACCAAGCAGCAGAGCGGCTACGCCCCGAACACCGGACTGCTCGCCGACTTCGTGGTCAACACCAACGGCACGGCCAAGCCGGCCGCCGGCGAGGTCCTGGAGAGCCCCAACGACGGGGACTACTCCTGGAACGCCTGCCGCGACCCCTGGCGGATCGGCGCGGATGCCGTCACCAGCGGTGACGCCGCCTCGCTCGCCTCGGCGCGCCGGATCAACTCCTGGATCAAGGGCAAGGCGGCCGGCAACCCGGCGAACATCGTGACCGGCTACAAGCTGAACGGTTCGGCCTTCGACAGCGGGCACGACATGGCGTTCACCGCCCCGTTCGTGGTCACCGCGATGACCGACCCGGGCTCGCAGGCCTGGCTGGACGCGCTCTGGACCAAGCTGGCGGCCACCCCCGTGGACCAGAAGCTCTACTACGGGAGCAGCGTGCAGCTCCAGTCGATGATCGTGGCCTCCGGCAACCACTGGGTGCCGTAGTGGCGGCCGCAGGAAGGCCCCGCGACACGGGGACGGCGGCCGCCAGGGCCGGTGGCGCGGTACTCGCCGCGGCCGCCCTGGTCCTCGGGGCGGTGGCGGCGCCGGCCTCGGCGACCAGCGCCCCGGCGGCGGTCACCGCGAGCACCGACCACCAGGCCGAGGACGCCGTGCTGACGCAGGCGAAGGCGGCCACCAACCACAGCGGGTACACCGGTACCGGCTTCGTCGACTACACCAACACCACCGGTTCCGCCGTCGAGTTCACGGTGAGCGCCACGGCGGCCGGCAGCGCCTCGCTGGCCTTCCGGTACGCCAACGCCGGGACGGCGAACCGCCCGATGGACATCGCGGTCAACGGGAAGGTCGTCGCCGCCGGCGTCGCCTTCCCGCCCACCGCCGACTGGGACACCTGGGCGGACCGGACCGTCGGCGTCACCCTCGCCGCCGGCGCCAACCGGATCCGGGCCACCGCCACCACCGCCGACGGCGGCCCCAACCTCGACCGCCTCCGGGTGGACGCGGCGGCCGACACCACCCCGCCGAGCCGGCCCGGCCCGCCGAACTGCTCCGCCGTCGGACCGAACGGCCTCACCCTCGGCTGGGGAGCCGCCACCGACAACGTCGGCGTCACCGCCTACGACCTCTACGAGCACGGCAACAAGCTCGCCGAGGCGCCGGGCACCGCGACGTCCTGGCAGCTCACCGGGCTGACCCCGGCCACCACCTACAACCTCACCGTGATCGCCCGGGACGCCGCCGGCAACGCCTCGCCGGCCAGTGTCGCGATCGACTGCACCACCACGGCGAGCACCGACCCGCCGCCGAGCGCGCCGGGCACCCCGACCGTCTCGGCGGTCACGGCCACCGGGGCCACTCTGACCTGGGGCGCCGCCACGGACGACCAGGGCGTGGTCGGCTACGAGGTCCGCAGCGGCAACGCCGTGGTGGCCACCGTGACCGGTACCCCGCCGGCCACCACGACGGCGGTCACCGGGCTCGCCTGCGACGCCCCGTTCGCCCTGTCGGTGGTCGCCCGGGACACCGCGGGCAACGTCTCGGCACCGTCCGGCACCGTGTCCTTCACCACCGCCGCCTGCCCCGCCGACGGCGGGGTCCCGGGCTCGCCGACCGCCCTCTCCACCGGGTGGACGATTCCCTGGGGCGTCGGCTGGCTGCCGGACGGCAAGAGCGCCCTGGTGACCGAGCGGGACAGCTTCAAGGTCTTCCGGCTGACCACCGGGGGCACCAGGACGGCGGTCGGCACCGTGCCCAACGCCGTCACCACCGACGGCGAGGGCGGCCTGCTCGGCATCGCCGTCGACCCCAACTGGTCGGGCAACCACTACGTGTACCTGATGCACACCGCCGCCGAGGGCAACCGGATCGTCCGGATGACGTACGACGGCAGCACGCTGGGCGGCTACAAGGTGCTGCTCCAGGGCATCAAGAAGAACCGCTACCACAACGGCGGACGCCTCGCCTTCGGCCCCGACGGATACCTGTACGCGTCGACCGGTGACGCCCAGACGTCCTCGCTGGCCCAGGACAAGAACTCCCTCAACGGGAAGATCCTGCGGCTGACCACCGACGGCAAGGCGGCTCCCGGCAACCCGTTCGGCAGCTACGTCTACAGCTACGGCCACCGCAACCCGCAGGGCCTGGCCTTCGACCGCAACGGGCGGCTCTGGGAGGCGGAGTTCGGCGACTCCAAGCGCGACGAGCTCAACCTGATCAAGCCCGGGGCCAACTACGGCTGGCCGACCTGCGAAGGCACCTGCGACGTGGCGGGGATGACGAACCCCAAGGCGAGCTGGCCGGTCAACGAGGCCTCGCCGAGCGGGATCGCCGTCGTCCGCAACGTGGTCTACATGGCGGCGCTGCGCGGTGAGCGGATGTGGCGCATCCCGATCGACGGGAACACCGAGAACGTCGGCACGCCGACCGCGTACTACGTCGGCGCCTACGGGCGGCTGCGGACGGTGTCCAAGGTGCCCGGCGCCGACCGCCTCTGGCTCACCACCACCAACGCCGACAACAACGGCGGGGCGGCGGACGGCGCCGACAAGGTCTTCACGGTCTCGATCGGCTAGGGAACGGTCTCGATCGGCTTGGAGGGGAGCGAGGAGGTCGAGCGGCCCGGGTCCGGCGGCACAGCCCGCCGGGCCCGGGCCGCTCGGTGCGTCGGCCGCTCGGTGCGTCGGCCGCTCGGTGCGTCGGCCGCTCGGTGCGTCGGCCGCTCGGGCCCGGACCTCCCGGGCTACGCCGTGTCGCGGTCGATCTCGCTCTCCCGGACCAGCCAGAGCGCGAGCACCGCGCCGACCAGGCTGACCACACCGCCCAGCAGCAGCACGGCGTTCAGACCGTCCAGGAACCCCGCGCGGGCGGCGTCCTCGATGCCCTGCCGGGCCGGCTCGGGGAGGGTGGCGAGGACCTCCGGCAGGCTGCCGGAGGACACCGCCTCGGTCAGTTCGCGCGGGTGGGCGCCCGCCGCGGTCGGCGTGCCCGCCGTCAGTTCGCGGACCTTGTCGGCGCCCCGGCCGACGAAGATCGCCCCCCAGACGGCGATGCCGACCGCGATGCCCACCTGCCGGAAGGTGTCGTTGATGCCGGCCGCCATCCCGCTGTTCTCCTTCGGCACCACGCTGACCGCCACGTCGGCGATCACCGGGTTGATCAGGCCGACGCCCACGCCGCCGGCCAGGAAGCCGGGCAGCAGACCGGTCCAGTCGTCCCCGGGCTGGACATCTCCCATCAGGAGCAGGCCCGCACCGATCGCGAGGAGGCCGGCGAAGAGCATCAGCCGGGCCGGCACCCGGGAGAGCATCAGGCCGGAGATCGGGGCCACCACGAAGCTGAGGGCCGTGATGGGCAGGTAGCGCACACCCGCCGCGAACGGGGAGAGCCCGAGGTAGTTCTGCAGGTACAGCGTCAGGTAGAGGAACAGGGCGAAGAGCGAGCTGGACACCGCGAACGCGGCGAGCTGCACGCCGGTGAACGCGTGCCGGCGGAAGAGCCGGAGCGGCAGCATCGGCTCGGGGACGCGGAGTTCGATCAGCACGAAGGCGAGCAGCAGGACGGCCGATCCGGCGAACAGCGAGACGATCAGCGCGCTGCCCCACCCTTCGGCGTTGCCGCGCACCAGCGCCAGGACGAGCAGGAAGAGGCCGCTGCTGAACGACGCGACCCCGGCCCAGTCGATCCTGGTGGCGTTCGGATCGCGGCTCTCGGCCAGCTTCAGGTAGGTGACGATCAGGGCCGCCACCCCGATCGGGACGTTGAGGTAGAAGATCCACTCCCAGCCGAGCGAGTCGGTGAGCGCCCCGCCGACCAGCGGGCCGACCGCCACCGCGACCCCGATGGTCGCCCCGTACAGGCCCATCGCGGTGCCCCGCTCGCGGCCGGGCGGGAACTCCTGGGCGACCAGCGACAGCGACACCGCGAACATCACCGCGCCGCCGACGCCCTGGATCGCGCGGGACACGTTGAGGAAGGTCGGGTTCGGGGACAGGGCGCAGAGCAGCGAGGCGGCGGAGAAGATCACCAGGCCGGCGGCGAACATCCGGCGCCGCCCGAGGCGGTCGGCGAGTGAGCCGGCCGTCAGCACCAGCGCGGCCAGGGACAGCGCATAGGCGTCGAACACCCACTGCAGATCGGTGAAGTCGGCACCGAGGTCCTTGCGGATCGACGGCAGGGCGACGTTCACCACCGTGATGTCGAGCAACAACATGAAGGTCGCGACCGAGACGGCGATGAGGGTCCACCACTTGCCTTGCACGGCAGCCGGTCTCCTTGGCCCGCCGACCGGGGCTCGGTCGGGAAGGCACCGACCGTACGCAACGTCATGGTGCGAACCGGGGCAAACACGGCCGGGCAGGCGCATATAGGCCCTGTCCGGCGGAGACGGCGGGTCCGGGTGCGGCCCAGGAGCGGCCCAGGAGCGGCCCAGGAGCGGCCCGGGTGCGGTCGGGTCTGGGCCGGCGGCTCGGTGGCGCGCCCGGTTCGACGAAGGGTGATCGGCGAAGGCCCGGTGCTGACGCTCCGTGGCCGTCAGATCTCGATCTGCCAACGAGGTGTGGGAAGTGTGCGAGTGGCGTGTCGCCAGCCTGATTGAATCACGAACATCTTTTCATCGGAACGGAGCGTTCTCCTCTTATGTCTTCACGGATGCGCGGCGGCCGTCGCGGCCTGGCCGCCGTTGCCGGACTTGTCCTCACCGTCGGTCTCGCCCTGACCGGGTGCGACCCGTCGCCGGCCGCCAGTGCCACGGCCGCCGCCACCCCGCCCGCCGTCACGGCCCCGCCGGCCCCGGTCACCACGGCCGCGCCGACCACCCCCGCGCCGACCACCCAGCCCCCGGTGGTGACCGACCCCGCACCCGCGCCGGCGGTCGCCACACCGGTGCCGCCCGCGGAGCCGGCGCCCGTGCCGACCACGGCCAAGCCCCAGTCGCCCGCCCCCAAGCCCCAGCCGCCCGTCACCAAGGCGGCGCCGGAGCCCAAGGCGACCACCGTGAAGCCGCCGGCGGACCCGGAGCCGGCGCCCACGCAGCCCAAGACGGCCGCCGGGGACTGCGAGATCCGCTCCAACGCCGGCAATTGCTACAAGGCGGGCCAGTTCTGCCGCGACGACGACCTCGGCAAGACCACCCACGAGGCCGGCGGCCGGGTGATCTACTGCCGGATGGTCAGCGGCAAGCCGCACTGGCAGGCCTGATCCGACGGCCCGCGTCGACGGTGTGCGGTGGTGAAGGCGCCCGGCAGCCCGCGCTGCCGGGCGCCTTCGTCGTCCCGAGCCGGTACGGCGTCCCTGTCGGTGTCCCTTTTCGGTGCTCCTGCCGGTGTCGCTGTCGTCGGCGGCCCGGGGCGGGGCGCTCTGCGGCGCGGCGGTGATCAGCTTGCGGGCGGGGTGGCGAGCGTTTCCCAGAAGAGCCGCTCATAGGCCTGGAGCAGCCGGCCGTACTCGCGGGCGGCGTTGAGGGTCGTGGTGTCGAGGGTCGCGGCGGTGTGGGGCGTGGTGTCGAGGATCGCCGGGTCGTCGGCGGTCCCGGCCGCGTTCGGGGCGGCGGCCGCCCGCTGCCGGGCGCCGTTCTGGTCGGCCTCCGTGATCGGGGCGAATCCGGGCTCCCCCCGCTGCGCCACCCGGGTCCGGGCCGCCGCCCACCGGGCCCAGGCCCGGTCCAAGGGGGCGGAGCGAGGCCGGCACAGTCGATCGGGCGCCCGGCCGGGCGCCGTGACCGTGCGGGTCAGGCCGGCACGGTGGCCGGCCGGCCGAGGTGCCGGGCGAGGAATCGGACGGCGCTGTCGGCCTCGAACCTGGGCAGTTCCTTGTGCCGGCCCGCGTTGGCGTGCAAGGTCTTCTCCTTCGAGGCGAAGGCGTCGAACAGGGCGAGGCCGGCCTCGCGTGGGATGTGCTCGTCGTCCCACTGCAGGGTGAACTCGACCGGGACGGTGATCTGCCGCGCCTTCTCGGCGAGGGCGTCCGGCCAGTGCTGTCCGAAGACCGCGGCCGTGATCCTGGGCTCGACCGCGACGAGCGGTACTCCGATCGCGGTGCCCATGTTGATGCCGAAGTAGCCGACCGGACCGTCGGTGCCGATCTCCGGGAGTTCCTGGAGGGCGTCCAGGGTCGCCCGCCACTCGGGTACGGCGAGTTTCGCCAGGTGCTCGTTGTAGCGGACGACGATCGGGCCCTCCGGCTCGCCGGCCGACCTCGCCCGGTACAGCTCGGCGATCTCCCGCTCGTCGTGCGCGGTGCGCGGCCGGTCGCCGTGACCGGGCGCGTCGATGACGGCGACGTGGAAACCGCAGCCGGTCACGAGCAGCTGGGCGCGGCCCGCCATCGCCGGATGCTTCTTGTGGGTGCCGCCGCCGTGGCCCATCAGGACCAGGGGGGCGCGGTCGGCGCCGGAGGCCGGCGACCAGAGAACTCCGGGGACGTCGCCCACGGTGAAGTCGCGCTCGATCATGCCGTTCGCGGACGACTCGGCGGTGAACTGCGGAGAGTGCACGGGTGGTGCCTTTCGGGAGTGCCTTGGGGTCGAGGCGCTCCCGGCGACACCTACGTCGATCGCCCGGCCGTGACGGCAAGGGGGAGCACCCATATCGGTACGGCGTTCATGGGTCTCACCTCCTCGGGCGGTGTCACGGTCGACCGCAAGCTACCAGCCCGGTCAGCGCCGTTGCCAACAGTTTTCCCGGCCGACCGGGCAGGGTGTCACCGGGCAGGGCGTCACCGGACGGACGGCGGCCGGGTTGTCAGTGCCGGGTGGAATGCTGCGGGCATGAACGAGAACGACGTGCGCGAGGTGCCCGGCGGGGCCGACGCCGGTCCGCCGGTGATGGCCTGGGCGCGGTTCTGGCAGCTCGTGGAGCTCCTCGGCGGCGAGCCGGGTACGGCGACGTGCCACGGCGTCGCGGAGGGCTGCGCCCGGCTGACGGAGGCTCTCGTGGACGGGTCGGTGGAGCAGGTGATCGGCTTCGGCGAGCGCCTCGCGGAGGCGCTGTACCGGTTGGACCGGGAGGAGCTCGGCTCGCTGCCCGTCCGGTCGGCGGGGTTTCCCGGCGGGCCGTCGGCGCAGTCCGACGACGGTTTCCTGTACGCGCGGGCCGCGGTGGTGGCCGCCGGGCGGGAGGTCTACGAGGGGGTGTCGGGCGCCCCCGAGCGGTTCGCGCCGTTCGTCGGGCGGCACTGCGAGGAACTGCTCTACGTTCACGAGGACGCGTACGAGCGGCTGACCGGCGAGGAGTGGGACCTCCTCACCCGCTACGACTACGAGTCGTGTGCGAACCGGGACGGCTGGCCCGGCCTGAACGGGTGAGTGACCGGGGCCGCCCGCGCCGGGCCGTCCACGCCGCCCGCCTCGGGGAAACCCGTTGGTGGGCGGGTCGGAGCCGCCCGTAGACTCCGGTGCTCGTGACCGAGACCAGTACCCCCGCAGCCGCCCGCGCCGCCGACGCCGAGCTGATCGGCTCCGCCGTCGCCGCCGCCGGGCAGGGCATGATCGACCGCGAGACCGTGGCCGAGGTGGTGGTGCTGTGTGCCGTCGCCGGCGAGCACCTCCTGGTCGTCGGCGCACCGGGTACGGCCAAGTCCGAGGCGGTGCGCCGGACCGCCGGGCAGCTCGGTGGCCGCTACTTCGAGTACCTGCTCGGCCGGTTCACCGAGCCCAACGAGCTGTTCGGCCCGGTCGACCTTCGTCAACTCCGTGAGGGCCGGGTGGAGTTCGAGACCGCAGGGATGCTGCCGGAGGCCGAGATCGCCTTCCTCGACGAGGTGTTCCTCGGCTCCACCGCCGTCCTCAACACCCTCCTCGGGCTGCTCAACGAGCGGGTCTTCCGGCGCGGTCGCACCGTGCTGCACAGCCCGTTGCGGGTCTGTGTCGGCGCGGCCAACCACTTGCCGGACGATCCGGCGCTCGCGGCCTTCGCCGACCGCTTCCTGGCCCGGGTGTTCGTCGAGCCGGTGGCGGACGCGCGGCTGGAGGAACTGCTGGAGGCCGGCCGCCGGGCCGTGGCGGCCCCGCTCCACCCGCGCGATCCCGCCGAGCCGCGCGATCCCGCCCACCCGCGCGACCTCGCTGCCCCGGGCGGCCGGCCCGGACCGGCCGGCGCCACCGGCTCGGCGGACCGGCTCGCCGCCCTCGACCGGCTCGCCGCCGCCGCCCGCGCCTGCGACCTCGACGAGGTCACCCCGCTGGTGGCCGCCGCACTGCGGCGGCTGCGCGGTGCGGGCGTGCCGATCAGCGACCGGCGGGCGGTCCGCTCGCAGAAGCTGGTCGCCGCCGCCGCCGTGCTCGACGGCCGGAGCACGGCCTCGGCCCGCGACCTGTGGGTGCTGCCGCTGGTCGCCCCCACCGCCGACGCCCAGGCGCAGGCCCGCGACACCCTGGCCGACCTGATCGAGAAGGCCGCCAACCACAGCCTGGTGCACGCCGCCGAGGAACTGTCCCGCAGCTCGGCGGCCCGGGCCGAGCGGCTGGTCCGCACCGGTGCCGCGCTGCTGGCCGCGCATCGCGCGCTCCCCGAGGGACGCGACTCCCGGCTGCGGCTGGAGGCCGCGCTGCGCGAGATCGACGCCGGCTTCGACCCGGCCGACCTCTCGGGCGCACTGGCCGGGATACGCGCCGAGCTGGTTTCGGCGGTCGCCCCCTCGTGACGGCCTCCGCTCCACCGTCCTTCCCGCTCCGCTGGGAGCGCCGCGAACCGCCGCTGCCCGCCGCCGGCGTGCTCGCCCTGGGTGACGCCGTGCCCGCCCTGGCCGTGGCCGCGCGCGAGCGGCTGGTCGACGGCGCCCGGCTCGGCGTGGTCGCCGGCGACGGCGCGCTGCTGGTCCTGGGGGCCGAGTCCGACCTGCCCTGGGCGGACGGCATCCGCTACCTGGGCCTCGACGCCGGCGTGCTGGTGCCCACCACCGCCCGCCCCCGGCCGGCCGCCGCGCTCTGGCGCACGGCCGTCGGCGCCGAGGGCGACCGGCTCTGCGTCCTGCTGCCCGGCCACGCGCTGGTCGCCGACCCGCCACCCCCGACCACCGACCCGGCCGCGCTGGACCCGTACACCAGGGGCGCGTGCACCGGTGACGCGTCCGGCGAACCGCACGACGGTGACGCGTCCGGCGAACCGCACGACGGGGACGCGTCCGGCGATCCGCACCACGGGGGTGCCCCGCGATGACCACCCGACTCCCCGCCGCACTGGCCCCCTGGGCCGCCGGACTCGCCGCCCTGACGCCGGAACTCGCCGTCGCCCTGGGCCCGTTGCTGCGCCGCCTGGACGCCCTGATCGGCGAGAGCGAGCCCGCCGCCGACGATCGCGGCACGCCGGACGGGCACGGCGGGCTCACCCGCTCCGGCCGGCCCGACCAGCTGCTCCCCTCGGAGTGGCTGCTCGCCGACGAGGCCCCCGACGAGTTCCTGCGTCGCCTGGCCGAGGGGGAACTCCTCCACCTGGCACCCGAGTTCCGTGCCCCGACGGTGCGCGGCCGGATCGTCGCGCTGGCCGACACCGGCCCCACCCAGGCCGGCGCCGGCCGGCTCGTCCAGCTCGCCGCCCTACTGGTGCTGCACCGCCGGGCGGCCGCGCGCGGCACCGAGCTGGTCGTCGGCATCCTCGGTGACCCGCCCGGCGAATGGCTCACCGGCGACCTCCCCGAACTGCTGCCGGCGTGGCTCGCTGCCCGCCGGCACGCCGACCCGACGCCCGAGGACGTCCGGCGGGCCCGGCAGGGGCTGGACGCCGCCGACCGGGCCTGGGTGCTCACCTCACCCCGACTGGCCGACCGGCTCGCCTCCCGGCGGCGCGTCCTGGCGAGCGAGTCGAGCGGCTGGGGCGCGGCCGGCGCCGTCCGCGTCGCCGTGCACCTGGCGGGGACGCGTGTCGAGCTGCCGCTGCCCGCGACGCAGATCGCCGTCCGGGCGCTGCGCGGCGCCGAGTTCCGCCGGGCCGCGCCGGCGCTCCTTCCGCTTCCGGTTCCGGCCGGCACGACCGGGCGGGCGCTGCCGGCCTTCACCACCGAGGCCCGCACCCTGCTGCTGCGGGGCGCCCGGGCCGCCACCCTGCTCGCGGTCAACGTGCCCGTCGGGCCGCAGCACGCCGTCCCGCTCCAGGTCCGCCGCCACCAGCTGCACGGTCCGGTCGTCGCGGCCGGCCGGACCGGCCGGCGCCTGATCGCCCTTCAGGTCAGGGGGGACCTGCTCGTCCCGTACGTCAGCGGCCGCCCGCTCGGGGAGGGCGGCGAGTACACCGCCGAGGCGGGCGCCCTCGGCCTCGACCGGGCCCGGCTGGAGGACCTGCTCAGCGGCCCGGTCCGGCCGGTGCTGCGCGAGGGCGACGATCTGCTCTGCCCGCTGGCCGGCCGGTGGTGGCGGATCGGGCGGAACGGGAACGCCCGCGACGACGGCCCCTTGGCCCCGGGCACGGAGGAACGCGGCTTCCAACGGTTCCGGGAGCGGCGGCTGTCCGGGCACCCCCTGCTGCCCGAGGCCGAGCGGGCCCGGCACGTCGTCCACGGCGGCGCCACCCAGGGCTGGTCCGAGGACGGCAGGAACTGGGTGCTCCGGTGCGGGCAGGGCGATCCGCTGGAGATCTCGTTCCGGGAGAACGCCGACGTGGTCGGCCTCGTCCACGACGGCGAGCAGCCGGCCCTGATCACCTGCACCCGCAGCGGCCGGCTGGTGCGCAGCATCCGGGCGGACGGCACCCGCACCCTCAGCCGCTTCTCCGGCGGCTCCGCCCCGCCCGCCGTCCACCCGACCCTGCCGCTGCTCGCCGCCGAACCGCGTCCGGGCCGGATCGTGGTCGGCGACGCCAACACCGGCCGCGTCCACCACCACCTCGGGAGCGAGCAGTGAGTTCGACCGCCGCGGCGTTCCGCGCCACCGTGACCGCGGCGGGCTTCGTCCTGGACGTCCCGGTGATCGGCGCGGCCGAGGCCGCCGGGCGCGTCCTGGCCCACTGGGCGGACGGTGCCGACCTGCGCCGGCTCCCGGACGGCCGCTGGCTGCTCGTCCTCGCCGAGCCGGTCGGGACACGGGGGGACCGCGCGCCCGGGCTGCCGGTGCGGCGCTCCGGCGGCGGGCTGGCGGCCGTCGGCACCGAGGGCCTCCCGGTGCCGGCGGGCCGGCTCGCCCTCGCCGTGGCCGGCGTGGTGACGACCCACCGGATCGCGGACCTTCCGCCGTTGGACCCGTCGGACTGGCTCGACCCGACCGGGCTCACCCCGCACCGCCTCGCGCCGGTCGGCGTGGTGGCCGAACCCGGGCCCGTCGTCGAGGACCTGGCCCGCCCGGCCCGGCCGGACCTGCGGGCGGCGGCCGGCGTCGGGGCCCGCTCCGCGCGCGCCCGCCGCCTGATCGAGGCGGCTCCGGCCGGCGGCCGGCGGCGCCCACGGCTGCGTCTGCCGGGCCGGCTGGGACCGGCCGGCCTGTTCCGGTGGTTCCGCCTGCCCCGCTGGGGCGACGCGTCCGGCCGGGTGGCGTTCGTGACGGTGGCCGTCCTGATCGTCGTGGGCGCCGTGCTGCTGTCCCTCTGGTTCGCCCGGCTGGTCCTGGACCGGGGCCTCCATTCCTCCGGCGGGCTGCTCGTCGTCCTGGCCGTCGCCCTCACGATCGCCCGGGCCCGGAACAGCCTGGGCGGCACCCCCGGCGGCTCCCGCTCCACCGCGCGGCCCGCCCCGCCGGCGGCCGCCCGGCCGCGTCGCACCCGCCGGCCGCTGCTGGGCGGCCTGCTCGCCCGGCTCGTCGTACGCACCCCCGCCGGCCGGCTCGTCCAGGGCCGCCACGCCCGCTACCTGCGGGAGCTGACCCACGCCTTCGAGCAGCGCCGCTGGGACGACGCCCTGCGCGACGCGCTCCGGCTGGCCGACGATTCCCCCGCCGCCGAGCAGGGCTGGCTCTCGCTCGGCCTGCCCCGACGCTTCGCGGGCGCGCTGCGCCCGACCCCCGTCACCGGCGGGCCGGCGGGGGTCTCCCCGCTGTCCGGCTCGACCGTGCGGCAGCATCTGTCCGGTCTCTACCGGCAGGCCGCCGCCGCTCTGGAGCGCGAGGGGCGGATCGACGAGGCGGCGTTCGTGCTGGCCGACCTGCTGGCCGCCCCGGCCGAGGCGGTCGCCCTGCTGGACCGGCACGGCCGGGCCGCCTCGGCCGCCGAACTCGCCGAGGGCCGGGACCTGGCCGCCGATCTGGTGGTGCGGCTCTGGTGGCGGGCGGGTGAGCGCGAGCGGGCGATCCGGACGGCGCACCGCCGGGCGGCCTTCGCCGTCGCGGTCGAGCGGCTGGGCGCGGACGACCCGCGGGCCGGGCGCGAGCTGCGCACCGCCTGGGTCGAGCACTGCCGTACGAGCGGGGACCGGCTTGGCGCGGTCGAAGCGGCCTGGCCGGACGAGACACTGCGGCCCTCGGTGGTGGCCGACCTGCGGGACGCGGTCGCGCTCGGCGGCCCGGCGCGCGGCCGGGCGCTGGCCCATCTGCTGGCCCTCGGCGCGGGCGAGGCGACCCGGACGCTCGCGCTGGCCGTCCTGACGGACGACGGCCCGGGCGCCGGCGAGCACACCGCCGCCGGCGAGGACCCCGAAGCCGGCCGCACCGAAGCCGACCGCGACGGAACGGGCGGGCGCGAGCGCGCGTGGACGACCGGCCGGTCCGCGCTGGCCACCGCGCTGGCCGGGCTGCCGGGCGCGGACCCGGCGGGTGATCGTGAACTCGCCACGGCGGCGGTCCGTGCCGTGGTCCGTGACGGCGGATTCGGCGGCTTCGGTGGTGCGGGCGGCTCGGGCGGCACGGTCGACCAGCGCACCGAACAGGCCTGGTTCGGGCAGCTGATGAAGCGCGCCGACCCGCTGGCGGCGGCCGACCTGCCGCGCCCGCGCCGCACCGCCCGGCCCGCGGCCGGCGGCCCGGGAGACCAGGCCTTCGTGGACCGGCCCGGGACGCTCCCGGTCCTCGACGCGGCACGGCTGGAATCGGGTCTGCTGCTGGTGGCCTGCGGTCAGGCGGGGGTGCGGCTGCTGGGGCCCGACGGCCGGGTCCGGGCCCGCTGGGACGTCCCGGCGGACGAACTCGTCCTGGCCGACCACGGCGGCGCCGCCCTGCTGGTGGCCCGGTACGGGCAGGTCCGCGAGGTCGCGCGGCTGGATCTCGGCACCCGGGCCGTCCGGTACTGGAGCACGCTGCGGGTGCGCCGGTTGGCGCCCACCTTCGACGGCCGGCAGCTGTTGACCGTGGACGAGGACGGTATCGCCGTCCTCGACACCCTGGCGGCCCGCCCGACCGTGGTGTGGCGTGAACTCGGCGGCGAGCAGCGGCCGGTCGGCCCCGTCGTCCGCACGCCGACGTCCTGCGCGTCCGTCGTCGCCTCCCGGCTGCCCGGAGGCGGGCAGTTGACGGAGCTGTGGCGCTGGGACCAGCCCGGCTGGGAGCTGCGCGCGCGTACCGGGCTGGACGCCGGGCTCCTCACCGAGGGCACGGTGCCGCTGGCGAACGGCCGGCTGCTGACCGCCGAGCCGGAGCCGGCCGAGGGCCGTACCGCGCTGCGGTGGTCGGGCGAGCAGGTGGCGGCGGAACGGTTCGTCGAGGGCACCGCCCCGGCGGGCCCGGTCGTCGACGGCGAGCACTGGGCGCTGACCCTGTCCCCGGCCGCCGACGGCACCGTCCACGTCCGCACCGGTACCGCGACCGCCACGACGACGCCGCGGACGCTGGTCCTGCCGAACGCGGTCGCGGCGCGGAGCACGCCGGGGGAGGCGGGCGCGACCACGCCCGCGGTGGGCCTGCGCCACCACGGCGGCGCGCTGACCCTCTGGCACCGTTCCGGACGCCTGCTCGCCACCACCGCCGACGGCTCCGCCGTCCTCGCCAACCTGCGGGTCACCGCCGACTGACAGCGCCCCGTTCCGGCTCGGGGCGGGAACGGGGCGGAAATGGGGCGGGAACGGAGCGCGTCCGGGAGGAGCCTGCGGAGAACCCCGCCGAGGTGCCGGTCGACGCCGGCCGCCAGGCCGAGGCCACCGCTCCGCCGCCGGGGTGCGCCGAGGACCCGGCCCGATCCACGGCCCCGGCCGCCCCCGGGCGGGCGCCGTCCACGAGCGGGCGCGGTGGTCGCGCGGGCCGGCCCTGACCGCCGGTCACCGCCGGACGCGGTGGCCCCGACCGGCAGCCGGTCCGACGCGCCGCAGGATCGTCCCGTCCCCGTCACGGCGTTGTTGTGTCCGCTTCATGTGAGGGATGCTCGGGCGCGGCATCCTGCCGACCGGCGGAAGCGACCGCCGACCGCGTTCTGACAAGGGGACAAGCCATCGTGACCGCACGCCGCGCCCTCGCCGGCACCATCGCCACCGGTCTGCTCGCCGCGGCCGCCGCCCTCCTGCCGGCACAGCCGGCCGGTGCGAGCGCCGGCGCCGGTGAGCTCCCGTTCGGCTCCGCCACCACCGTCGGGCTCCACAACACCTATGACCCGGCCGCGTTCGGCTACCTCGCCCAGGGGCTGGACACCGGCACCGGCATGATCGAGCTGGACGCCTGGACGGACACCGTGACCAAGGAGTGGAAGGTCAGCCACTCCAACCCGCTGGGCAACGCCAACAACTGCGTCAGCGCGACCACGCCCGCCCAGCTCTACACCGGTGGCGCCAACAAGAACCTGGAGACCTGCCTGGACGACGTCCGGGTCTGGCTCGGCGCCCACCCCGGCGCCGGCCCGCTGGTGGTCAAGCTGGAGCTCAAGGCGGGCTTCGCGGGCAACCTCGGGATGGGCCCGGCCCAGCTCGACTCCCTGATCGCCGGTCACCTGGGCTCGGCCGTGCTGCGCCCGGCGGACCTGCTGGCCAAGCCGGGCGGCGGCTCGTACGCGAACCCCGACGAGGCGGTCCGCGCCGGAAACTGGCCGACCAGGACGTCGCTCGCCGGGCGGGTGCTGGTGTACGTGATCCCCGGTTCGTTCGAGGAGGGCAACCCCTTCGACACCCTGCCCACCGACGTCGAGTACGGGCGCCACCTGCGCGACCTGGCCGCCGCCGGGCGGATCGGCGACGCCCAGGTGTTCCCGGCCGTGCACGGCGCCGCGGCCGGTGACCCCCGCGCCAAGTACACGGAGGCGGCGATCCGCCCGTGGTTCGTGGTCTTCGACGGCGACGCCGCCGCCTACCTGGGCGGCATCGACACCTCCTGGTACGACAGCCGGCACTACCTGCTCACGATGACGGACGCGCACAACGTCGCGCCCGCGATCAGCGGCACCGACCCCACCGCCGACCAGGCCCGCGGCCGCACGGAGCAGCTCGCCCGGGCGCACGCGAGCATCGTCTCCAGCGACTGGCGCAAGCTCCCCGCCGTGCAGTCCCTGGCCCTGCCGCGCGGCTGACCGTCGGGCCCGGCCCGCTCGGCCCCCGGCTCCCGGTCGCTCCGCAGGCCGGGGGAGCGGGGGCCGGGCTCTGCGGCCGGACGGTCTATCATGTAAGGTATGAATGCGATACCTGACCATTACGAGCTGCGCGTCGGTGTGCCGGACGTGGACACCTTCCGGCGGCTGCGGACCGGTGCCGGGATGAGCGACCGGCCCGCCGAGGCGGTGGCGGCCGGGCTCCCCCACACCTGGCACGGTGTGACGGTGCACCACGACGGGGAGGTGGTCGGCATGGGCCGGATCGTGGGCGACGGCGGGTCGGTGTTCCAGATCGCCGACGTCTGCCTCCTGCCCGAGCACCAGGGCCGCGGCCTCGGCGGGCGGATCATGGCGCTGCTCACCGCCGAACTGGAGCGCCGGGCCCCGGCGGGCGCCTATGTGTCCCTGATCGCCGACGGCGACGCCCACCGCCTCTACGCCCGCTACGGATTCACCGAGACCGCCCCGCACTCCGTCGGTATGCACCGCCTGGTCTGACCCGGGCGCGGCGGCCCGCCGCCGGCCGGTTTCCGCGACCGGCGCGACGGCCGGAAGACGGGGTGACAGCGTGACCGTTGGTGTGCGACGCTGCACCCCACGCGGGACCGACCGCGTGGCGGGGGAACCGGGGGCGGCCGCTTGAACGACGCAATGCAGCCGAGCGGACCTCGGCGCGACGGCCGGAGCCGTGCCGACGACGGCGTCCGCCACAACGACGGGGACGGCGACGGGGCCACCGGCCGCGCGGGCGGGTCGGGCGGCCGACTCGCGGGCGTTCTGCTGGTGGTCGTCGGCCTGGTGCTCGCGGCCTCGGCGCTGCGGCCGGACGGCGGTCCGCTCGGTTCGGCCCATGCCGCGGTGCCGGTCTCCGCCGTCGGGTTCGTGCTGCTGCTCGCCCTCGGCGCGCTGATCGTCATCGGCCGCTTCGCGGTGCGCTTCCGCGAGGAGGTCCGCCGGCTGACGGGGCCGACGCCGTGGGCCGAGCGCACGCGGGAGGCGACCGCGGCGCTCCTGGCCGGGGCCGCCGTCGTGGTGCCGGTGCTGATGTTCGTCTTCCACAACCGCGCGGACACCCGGCGGGCCGGTCCGCCACGGGACCAGCCACTGCCGGAGATCGTCACCCTGCCGTCCGCCTCGCCACCGCCCGAGCCCCGTGATCCGGGCAGTGACGGTCTGATCGGTGTGATCCCGGTGCTGTTCGCCGTCCTCGGCATCGCCCTGGTGATCGCCGTGCTGGTCTTCGCCGTGCTGGTGCTGCGGAGGCTGCGCTTCGTCCGGCGGCGGCCGCCGGTGGTGCTGCCGGCCGCGCCGGCCCGGACCGAGGACGCCCTCGCCGCCGCCGTCGTGACCGGTCGGCGCGCCCTGACCGGGGCCGACGCGCGGGCGGCGGTGATCGCCTGTTACGCGGCGATGGAGGACTCGCTGGCGCTGTCCGGAGTGTCCCGCCAGGCCCCTGACAGCCCGACCGAACTGCTGGAGCGGGCGATCGCCGACGACCGCGTCGACCCCGTTCCCGCGCGCGACCTCACCGCGCTGTTCCGGGAGGCCCGGTACTCCACCCACCCGATGGACCAGAGCCACGTGGGCCGGGCGCAGGCCGCGCTCGACGCCCTCGCCGAGCGACTGGCGGACCGGGCCGGGCAGCCGCCGGAGCCGGCCGCGGCCGGAGCGGCGCGGACCGACCGGACCGGAGACCGTCGATGAGGACCCACCCGAACCGGCCGACCGCCGACCGTGCCTTTCCCGCCGGCCCCGCCGAGCGCCTCGGTCGCGTCCGCCGCGCCACCTCCGTCGACCGGGCGGACCCTGCCGACCCTGCCGACCCGAAGGTTCCGTCCCGCGGCGGCCTGGCGGTACCCGGCTCGATCCGGCACAGTCTGATCGAGCTGACCGTGACCGCGGTGCTGGCCGAGGTCCTGTTCGCCCTGGTCGGCGGTGTGCCCGCGGCCGTCGCCGGAGCGGTCCTGCTGGCCGTCGTCGCGTTGGTCGCCGGCCGGTACGTCGCCGGCGCCGGGTTCCTCGACATCGGCCTGCGCACCCGGCCGCGGCTGATGGACACCCGCGAGCCCGGCCTCGGCGACTGGCACTGGACCGTCCGTCAGGGCCTCGACCCGAAGGGCGACGCCCGGCCGCTGCGCAGCCGGCTCCGACGGCTCTTCGCCGCACGCCTCTCGGAGGCCCACGGCCTGTCGCTCACCGCCGACCGTGACCGGGCCGCCGAACTGATCGGCCCCCGGTTGTGGCCGTGGATCGATCCGGACGCCGCCGATCCGGACGCGGTCGTCCCGGGCCCGGTCCTCCTCGCGCTCGTCGACCGGCTCGAATCGCTCTAGCCCTCCGGCCGGCTCGGCCGCGACCCCGCCGCCCCCGTGCTTCGAAGTCCCCAGCTGTTCCCCGCCGTTCCCACTGTCCGCCGCAGTCCCCGCCGGTCCGGCCGATCGCCGGTCACCGCCGCCCTTCAGGAGAGCCATGACCGCCGTTCCCCAGGCCCCCGCCCCGGACACCGAGCAGGGTCCGGACACCGGGCACACCCAGGACGCCGCGCACACCCCGGGCCGTCCGGCCGGGGCGACCGTGCTGACGCCGCAGGAGGCCGGCCGGCGCGCCGGCGCGGTGGTCGCGGAGATCGAACGGGCCGTGGTCGGCAAGCCCGAGGCCCTCCGACTGGTGATGCTCGGTGTGCTGGCGGGCGGTCACGTGCTGATCGAGGACCTGCCCGGCCTCGGCAAGACCCTGCTGGCACGCTCCTTCGCCACCACCCTCGGCCTGGACTTCCGCCGGATCCAGTTCACCCCCGACCTGCTGCCCTCGGACGTCACCGGCGCGCCGTTCTACGACCGGAGCAGCGGGGAGATGGTCTTCCGCCCCGGGCCGCTCTTCACCCAGCTCCTGCTGGCCGACGAGATCAACCGGACCCCGCCGAAGACGCAGGCCGCGCTGCTGGAGGCGATGGCCGAGGGCCAGGTCTCCGTCGACGGGGAGACCCGCCGGCTGCCGCAGCCGTTCGTGGTGATCGCCACCGCCAACCCGATCGAGTACGAGGGCACCTACTCGCTTCCGGAAGCGCAGCTCGACCGCTTCCTGCTCCGGGTGCGGATGGGCTACCTCTCCACCGGGCTGGAGGCCTCGATGCTCCGCGCCCGGCTGGACCGCGCCGTGCCCGAGCCGGTCCTGGAGACCGTCAGCAGCCCGGCCGAACTGCTCGCGATGCGGGCGGCGTTGGAGCGGGTCGAGGTCGACGACGACCTGGTCGACTACGTGGTCGCACTGGTCGACGCGACCCGCAACGACCCGCAGATCCAGGTCGGCGCCTCTCCCCGGGGCGGTCTCGCGCTGGTCCAACTGGCCCGGGCCCGCGCGATGCTGGAGGGCCGCGACTACCTGACGCCGGAGGACGTGAAGGCGCTCGCCGTCCCGGCGCTGGCCCACCGGATCACCCTGACACCGGAGTTGTGGGTGCGCCAGATCGAGGCGGACGACGTCCTGGCGCGGCTGGTGGCCGCCGTCCCGGCGCCGCAGACCGTACCGCGCGCGGCCGCCGGGCCCGGGAGCGGCTCGGTGGACGCCCCGGGCGCCACCCGGTGAGCGCCGAGCGCTCCTCCGACGCCACCGCCGCCGACCGGCCCGGGCAGCGGGCCCGCCGGCTCGCCGCCCAGAGCGCCGGCCCCGACCGCCGCCCGGTACGGCGGCTCGCCACCCCGGCGGCGGGCTCCGCGCCGGGCCCCGCGCGAAACGGCCAGGCCCGGCAGGGGGACCGGACCCGGCAGGGAGACCGGACCGCCGCACGAACCCTCACACGGTCCACCGAGCGGACCGCCGAACGACCCGCCGCCCGGCCGGGGACCACAGGCCCGGACCGGGCCGCCAACCGGTCGGCGGCCCGGCTGGTGGCCCGCAGCGCCCGGGCCACGGAGGCCGGCCTGCCCAGCACCCCGCCCTCGCCGCACTGGCGGCCCGGCGAGCGGACCCTGCGCCTGCTCACCGTGGCCGTCACCGCGGCCGTCGCCGCGCCGGCCACCGGCCACGCCTGGCTGCTCGCCCTGGCGGCGGGCCCGGCGGTGCTGCTCGCGCTGGCGGCTCCGGGGCGCGGCCGGCCGTCCCGGCTGGCCGCCGAGAGCACCGCCGCACCGCGCCGCTGTCTGGAGGGCGAGCCGATCACCGTCCGGATCACCGTCCGCCACGACGGCCGGATCGGCCGGCTCGACCCGACCGTGGCCCTCGGCCCGGGCGTCGCCCTGAGCGCCGTGACCGTCGGCGCCACCGAGGTGGACCTGGTCGTCCGCGCCGAACGCTGGGGCCGCTGGACCCTGGGCAGTGTGGACGTCGACGTCTACGACGCCGCTGGTCTGACCCGCCGGACGGTGCGCACCGACCTCGGCGAGGTGGACGTCTTCCCGGTGCCGGGCGCGGCCCGCCTCACCCCGATCCCGGTGCGGCTGCCCGAACGCCTCGGCGAGCACACCACCGCCCAGGAGGGCACCGGGGTCGAGGTCGTCGGTGTGCGCCCGCACGTGCCCGGTGAGCGCCAGCGGCGCATCCACTGGCCGTCGACCACCCGCCGGGACGCCGTCCAGATCAACCAGTTCGCGGCCGAGCGGGCCGCCGACGCGGTCGTCCTGCTGGACACCCTGGCCGACTTCCGGGACGCGGCCACCGGCCTGTCCAGCCTGGACGAGACGCTGCGCGCGGCCACCGGGCTGACCAGGGCCTACCTGCGCCGGCACGACCGGGTCGGCCTGATCGCGGTCGGCGGGAAGCTGCGCTGGCTCACCGCGGGCAGCGGCGACCGGCAGTTCTACCGGATGGTGGAGAGCGTGCTGGAGGTCCGTCAGGACCGGTCCCACCGGGCGCCCGCCGTGCCCCGGCTCCCGTCGGCCGCCCTGCCCGGCCACGCGCTGGTGTACGCGTTCACCTCGCTCGCCGACCAGCGGATCCTGAACGTGCTCGGCCATGTCCGCGACCGCGGCAATCCGCTGGTCGTGGTGGAGATCCCGGCCGGCGAACCGGGGGTGGAGCCGGGCGACGAGATCGGCGCCGTGGCTCGCCGGCTCTGGCACGCCGAGCGCGAGGCGATGCGTTCCGCGCTGCGGGCGCGGGGCGTCCCGGTGGTCCGTCACGTCCCGGGCGAGGCGCTCGACCTGGCGCTCGCGCCGTTGCTGCGCCGCCGGATGGGGGGAGGGGCCTGATGACCGGGACACCTGTCGAGGCCGCCGGTTCCGGGCCCGCCGCCGGGTCGGCCCGGTGGTCCCCGTGGGCCGGGCGGGCCGAACGGGCCGCGCTGCGCTGCGCCGGCCTCGCGCTGGCCCTCACCGCCGTCGGGGTGGTGGGCCGGGCGGGGCCGGCGGCCGCGGCCGCCGCGGGGGCCTTCGCGCTCTGGGCGGCTGCGCCACTGGAGGAACCGCCGCGCCGCGCGCACACCTGGTTCGGCAGGCTCTCCGCCGCGCGCTCCACCGTGCTGGCCGCCGGCAGTGTGGTGGCGGCGGCGCTGGGCGATCCCGCGCTCGGACAGGTCGCGGTGACGGCCGGGCTGCTGCTCGGTTACCTGCTGCTCGTCGACGTCCTCGGCCCGCAGCGCGACCGCGTCCGGCCCGCGCACGCGCTGGCCGCGCTCGCCGCGTCGGGCCTGGTGCTGGCCGTCGCGTTCGCGCCGACCGGGGCGGGGGAGTGGTCACGCCCGATCGCCCTGACCGGCCTGCTGGCCGCCGGTGGGGGCGTCCTCCTGGCGCTGCGGTCCCCGTCCGGCCCCGGGGCGGGGACACCGGACCCGCCCGTCGGCGGCTGAGCGGCGCCGGAGCCGCCGCCGCCGCGGCGGCCCGGCCGGGCTGGCCCGCGCGCGACGCCCCGGCGCCCGGGGCGTCGCCCCGTGTGGGCCGAAGGTCGCGCGCTGGCTACGATCGGTGAGCACGGGGCAAGGAAGCGCCGGGCCGCGTGGCCGGCGCACGGCGAGGAACACTGGTGGGAGAGACGATGGCACACGCACGGGCCGGGCAGCAGGCGCAGCCGGACGACCTGGTGGACGTGGCGCGGTTGGTGACGGCGTACTACACGCTGCACCCGGATCCGGAGGAGCCGGGCCAGCGGGTGGCGTTCGGCACCTCGGGGCACCGGGGCTCCTCGCTGGACGCCGCGTTCAACGAGGACCACATCGCCGCCACCACGCAGGCGATCTGCGAGTACCGGGCGGCCCGGGGCATCACCGGTCCGCTGTTCCTGGGCGCGGACACCCACGCCCTGTCCGAGCCGGCCCAGGCCACCGCCGTCGAGGTCCTGGCGGCCAACGGCGTCAGCGTCCTGCTGGACAGCGCCGACGGCTACACCCCCACTCCGGCGGTCTCGCACGCGATCCTGGCCCACAACCGGCGCCACCCGCAGGCGCTGGCCGACGGCATCGTGGTGACGCCCTCTCACAACCCGCCGCGCGACGGCGGCTTCAAGTACAACCCGCCGAGCGGCGGCCCGGCCGGTTCGGAGGCCACCGGCTGGATCCAGGACCGCGCCAACGAGCTGATCCGGGACGGCCTGCGGGGCGTCAAGCGGGTGCCCTACGCGCGCGCCCTGACCGCCGCGACCACCGGCCGCCACGACTACCTCACCGCCTACACCGAGGACCTGGTCTCGGTGCTCGACCTCGACGCGGTGCGGGCGTCGGGCCTGCGCATCGGCGCGGACCCGCTGGGCGGCGCCTCCGTCGCCTACTGGGGCCGGATCGCCGAGACGCACCGCCTGGACCTGACCGTCGTCAACCCGGTCACCGACCCCACCTGGCGCTTCATGACGCTGGACTGGGACGGCAAGATCCGGATGGACTGCTCCTCACCGGCCGCGATGGCCTCGCTGATCGAGCGCCGGGACCAGTTCGCGATCGCCACCGGCAACGACGCGGACGCCGACCGCCACGGCATCGTCACCCCGGACGGCGGCCTGATGAACCCTAACCACTACCTGGCGGTCGCCGTCGACTACCTCTACCGTCACCGCGCCGACTGGCCGGCGGACGCGGCCGTCGGCAAGACGCTGGTGTCCTCGTCGATGCTGGACCGGGTCGCGGGCGACCTCAAGCGCGAGCTGCTGGAGGTGCCGGTCGGCTTCAAGTGGTTCGTCGACGGGCTGCTGGAGGGCTCGATCGCGTTCGGCGGCGAGGAGTCGGCCGGGGCGTCCTTCCTGCGCCGGGACGGCGGGGTGTGGACCACCGACAAGGACGGCATCCTGCTGGCCCTGCTGGCCTCGGAGATCACCGCCGTGACCGGCCGCACGCCCAGCGAGTACTACCGCGACCTCACCGGCCGGTTCGGCGCCCCCGCCTACGCCCGGGTGGACGCCCCGGCCGACCGGGAGCAGAAGGCCCTGCTGGCCCGGCTGTCGCCGGAGCAGGTCCGCGCCGGTGACCTGGCCGGCGAGCCGGTCACCGCCGTCCTCACCGCGGCGCCGGGCAACGGCGCGGCGATCGGCGGGATCAAGGTCTGCACCGAGAACGCCTGGTTCGCGGCCCGTCCGTCGGGCACCGAGGACGTCTACAAGATCTACGCGGAGTCCTTCCACGGCGCCGACCACCTCGCCCGGGTCCAGGCCGAGGCGCGCGAACTGGTCAACGAGGTCCTCGCCGGGCCGGCGGTCTGACACCCCGTCGCGGGTCGGGCCCGGGCGGCGGGCGCAGGTCCGCCGCCCGGGCCCGGACCCGTCGCCGGGTGCCTGCCGGCGGCTCCGCTCACCGGGGCGGGCGTGGCGGGACGGCGCACCAGAGCGTGACGGGGGCGTCCCGGTCGGGAGAACCGCGCCGTGACCGATCGACCCCGCACCCGTCACCCCACGGTCGCTCCCGGGGCGCGGGGTACGGACATGACGAATCGTCACATCCGTTCGGCGGCAAGGGAACGACGGGGAATCAAGGCGCCGTTCGGGCGTGGTCTCCGGTGGCCGGGGCGGGCTGTTCGGCGTCGCCGAAGCGTGCCAGGGTCAGTGCGCCCACGATCGCGGCGGCGAAGCCGGCGACGGCGAGCGGCGTCGCGTCGTGGCGGGTGCGGTCACCGAGCACGAGCACCCCGACGACGGCCGGGCCGAGGGTCTCGCCGAGCACCATCGCCGCCGTCGCGGCGGTGACCGAGCCGCTCTGCATGGCCCAGGTCAGCGCGGTGAAGCCGCCGAGCCCGGCGACGGCGATCGCGTACGCCGACGGCTCGCCGAGCAGGTGCGGCAGCCGCGGCTCCGGCAGCACCCGCACCGCGACGCCCACCACGCCGAACTGAAGGCCGGCCACCAGGCCCAGCAGCGGGGCCCGGCGCGCACCGGCGAGGTGGACCACCGCCCACCCCACGGCCGTCAGGGCGAGGGAGGCCAGCAGCACTCCCAGCCGCAGTGGCGGATCGCCCGTCCCGCTGCCGTCGTGCCCGGCGGTGAGGGCGAGGACGCAGAGCCCGGCGCAGACCGACGCCACCCCGACCCACTCGCTGCGGCGCAGCCGGATCCGCAGCACCCGGGCCGCTCCGACGGCGGTGACGGCGAGCGCGGAGGCCAGGGCGGCCTCGACCACGTAGAGCGGCAGCCGCTCCAGGGCGACCAGTTCGGCGGCGAACCCGAGCATGTCCATTCCGACGCCCACCAGGAACGGCCACTCGCGGAACGCCCCGGCCAGCGCGGCGGCCTCGCCCGGCTCGTGACCGACCGCGGCGCGGCGCGCGCCCACCGCCTGGAGGACGGTGGCCGAGCCGGTGAGGAGCGCGGCCAGGAGTGCCGCGAGCAGGCCGAGGGACATGGGCCGACGGTACGGACCGGGGGTCGGCCGGGCGCCCGGCTCGCCGGTCGGGCGGTGCGGCTCGCCGTCGCCGTCACCCGCCCGGACGCCCGGACATCCTGGACGGCCCCGGACGTCCCGGCGCATCGTCGGGCCGGGAGGTCCGACCGCTCCCGCGGCCGTCGTCCTGACGTCGCGTCGGCCGATCGGCGGGGGTCGAACGGCAGGTCTGTTTCCGGCCCGGTGACTGATTGTCATGTGCAATTGGACGTGAAGTTACTATTGGGTAATCTCAGGTCGTCCCACGGGTGAACCCACCCGCCGCTTCCTGAAGGAACCTCACGTGCACCTCCCCTGGTCCCACCGGTCCGGCCGCCTCGTGCGATCGGCCCTGGCCGTCGTCGCCGCCACCGCCCTGTTCGCCGCCGTTCCGCCCCCGTCGGCCCACGCGGCCCCCGCGGAGGGAGCCGGCGCCGACAGCGGGACGGCCCACCTCGACGCGGTCGAGCGCGCGCTGCGCGAGGTGTCGCCCGGCCTGGAGGGCTCGGTCTGGGAGCGCACCGAGGGCAACGCGCTGACCTCCGCCACCGACGATCCGGCCGGCTGGCTGCTCCAGACGCCCGGCTGCTGGGGCGACTCCGCGTGCGCCGACCGCCGGGGCACCCGCGTCGCCGCCGCCTACGACTGGGACGACGACAAGGCCTGGCGCCACACCGGCGTCTCGTCCATGAACGGCCGCACCGACCAGCAGGGCGAGCAGCTCACGCCGGCCGACTTCCGCGCCGTCCGCGACTTCGCCGCCACCCGCGGAGGGCGTCCGGCCGCGGGCCACGGGGAGTGGTTGCGGAGCGGGAGGCCGGCTGGTCCGGCCTCCCGCTCCGCGTCTTCGCGCTGCTCGCCCGGATGAGGGCGGACGTCGCCGCCGCCACCCGGACGGTCGACGTCTCCACCCTGGCACCGTTCCCCAACGGCGGCTTCCAGGACGGGCTGGTGGACGGGCTCAAGGCCTCGGCCGCCGCCGGCCACCGCCTCCAGGTCCGGATCCTGGTCGGGGCGGCGCCGCTCTACAACGCGAACATCCTGCCCTCGCGCTACCGCGACGAGCTGCTCGCCAAGCTCGGCCCCGCGGCCGGCTCGGTGACCCTGAACGTCGCCTCGATGACCACCTCGCGCACGGCGCTGTCCTGGAACCACTCCAAGCTGCTGGTGGTCGACGGCCGCAGCGTGATCGCCGGTGGCATCAACGGGTGGAAGGACGACTACCTCGACACCGCGCACCCGGTCTCGGACGTCGACCTCGCCCTGACCGGCCCGGCCGCCACCTCGGCCGCGCGCTACCTGGACACCCTGTGGGAGTGGACCTGCGGCCGCACCGGCGTGTTCGACAACGCGTGGTTCGCCTCCTCGGACGGCGGCGCCTGCCGGCCCTCGATGGAGCGGGAACTCAACCCCGCGGCGCCCGCCACCGGCACCGTCCCGGTCATCGCCGTCGGCGGCTTGGGCGTCGGCATCAAGGCCGCCGACCCCGCCTCGGCCTACCGGCCCGGACCGGTCGCCGGAGTGGCCCAGACCCAGTGCGGTCCGCTCGCGCTGCACGACAACACCAACGCCGACCGGGACTACGAGACGGTCAACCCCGAGGAGAACGCCCTGCGCGCGCTCGTCGGCAGCGCCCGCGACCACATCGAGATCTCCCAGCAGGACATGAACGGCACCTGCCCGCCGCTGCCGCGCTACGACGCCCGGCTGTACGACCTGCTGGCGGCCAAGCTCGCCGCCGGGGTCAAGGTGCGGATCGTGGTCAGCGACCCGGCCAACCGGGGCACGGTCGGCAGCGGGGGCTACTCGCAGATCAAGTCGCTCTCCGAGGTCTCCGACGTGCTGCGCGCCCGGCTGACCACCCTGACCGGCGACCCGGCGGTCGCCGGCGCCGCGCTCTGTGGCAACCTCCAGCTCGCCTCCTTCCGCGCGGCGCCGACCGCCACCTGGGCGGACGGGCACCCGTACGCGCTGCACCACAAGCTGGTCGCGGTCGACGGCTCGGCGTTCTACATCGGCTCGAAGAACCTGTACCCGGCCTGGCTGCAGGACTTCGGCTACCTCGTCGAGGACAAGGGCGCCGCGGCCCAGCTGGACCGCGACCTGCTGGCACCGCAGTGGACGTACTCGCAGGCCGCCGCGACCGTCGACTGGTCGACCGGGCTCTGCCGGGCCTGAGCGCCGGGCCCGCCGCGGTGCGGCCGGGGGCCGGGGGTCGGGGGTCGGGGCGTCGTGACCCCGAAAGGTCAGCCGGCGTCCCGGCGCCCGAGCTCGTCGTCGCCCCACCGCTCCTGGGCGCGGTCCCGGGCCCGGCAGGGGAGGTGACGGCTCAGCGCGTCACCGCAGTTGGCGGCGGCCGCCCGACGCAGCCGGGCGGTCAGCCGGGCGGTGAGCGGGCGGACCCGCCTTCGCAGCGCGGCGATGACACGGTTGTCGAGCCGTTCGACGGCGGCCGCCAGGGTGCGGCCGCCGCGCAGGACGGCGGTGCAGGTCAGGTCGGTGCGGTGGGTTGCGTGGTGCCAGAGTCTGTGGAGCCGGTTCACGCAGGTGCAACATTCCGGCCACCCGGCCAGTTCTGGTCGACGCCCTCTTTTCGGTGGCGAACCCCGTGGTGCGCGCCCCCTCCGGACGCCTCCGCCGTGGCGCGAGCGGTGGCGCGAGCCGGTGGCGGTGCGGTGGCGACGCAGTGGCGGTGTCTCAGGACAGTGAGCCCCCCGGGGCACCGGCACAACCCTGCTCCGGAACGGCGGAACGGCGCAAGGGCGGGCCGGCAGAGCAGCAGAACGCCGGAGCCCCGCCGGTCAGCCGGTCACGTCGCGGGCGGTGCTGCCCCGGGCCGCCAGGTCCCAGCTGATGACCCGTTCGGGGTGGATCCGGAGGATCTCGTGGGCGAAGGTGTCCGGGGACACCGGCGGGACGTCGACGGTCAGCGGTTCGGCGCGGCCGCGGATCTCCACGCCCCGGCCCCACCCCGGCGCGGGCGCGTCCGGGGCGTCGGCCGGTGTCAGGTCGTCGACGAGGAAGGAGACCCGGGGGTCGCGGGCGGCGTTGCGGTACTTCTGGCTGGCGGCCATCCGGGGCCCGCCGATGTCGATCGTGCCGTCCTCGTTGAGCCGGAAGCCCACCGGCCGGACCTGGGGTGCTCCCCGCGGGCCACTGGTGGCCAGTCGGCCGAGTGCCTGACCGGAGAGGTAGGCGCGCTCCTCGGGGGTGAAGACCGTGACTGTTGCGCTCCGTTCGGTAGCGTCGGGTACCGCGCCGACCGTAGAGGGTGAAGCGGACTTGAGGTCAAGGGTCCAGCGCGCCGGGCGAGTCGGTGCGGTGCGGCCGCAGGGACCGGCCTGCTCGGCCCGCGGATGCGGTCCGGCGCCTCCCGGTATCGGTCGAAACCACCAACGTTCCTGTCTTGTCATCGACTTGACGACACCTCAGGCTTTTCCCTCCGGGAGTGTCGGAGGGGGTGGGCCCATGGGCCCGAGGCAAGGTCTTCGTCGTGTCTGCGCCGTGTTCGGTGTCGTCACGGCGCTGTCGCTCGGCGCCGGCGGGGTGCTGCCCGCGTCGGCGGCCGCGCCGGAGGGGGTGGTGCGGGAGGCCCGGCCGGGGAGCGCCGTTCCGGGCAGCTACCTCGTCGTGCTGAAGGCACCGGCCGGCGGCAGCGGTTCGATCGCGAGCGGTGCGACGGCGCTCACCCGTGCCTACGGCGGCACCGTCCGGCGGACGTACGACGCGGCGTTGAACGGCTTCTCCGCCGAGCTCACCGAGCGTCAGGCGCGGCGGCTGGCCGCGGACCCGTCGGTCGCCCTGGTCTCGCAGAACCGGCGCCTGCGGGTGGACGCGGTCCAGCCCGATCCGCAGTCGTGGGGGCTGGACCGGATCGACCAGCGCCGGCAGCCGTACGACCACCAGTACGCCTCCCCGGACTCGGGCGGGCGCGGGGTCACGGCGTACATCGTCGACACCGGGGTGCGGATCACCCAGGAGGAGTTCGACGGGCGGGCGTCCTACGGGTACGACGCCATCGACGGGGACAACGAGGCGCCGGACGGCTACGGGCACGGCACGCACGTGGCCGGGACGGTGGCCAGCAGTACGTTCGGGGTCGCGAAGAACGCGAAGATCGTCTCGGTGCGGGTCCTGGACGACGACGGCTACGGCACCACCGAGCAGGTCGTGGCGGGTCTGGACTGGGTGACGCGGAACGCCGTGAAGCCCGCCGTGGTCAATCTAAGCCTCGGCGGCGATCCGGATCCGGTGCTGGACGCCGCCGTGGCCCACTCGATCGCCACCGGCCTCACCTACGTGGTGGCGGCCGGCAACGACGGCGTCGACGCGGACGCCCACTCGCCCGGGCGGGTGCCCACCGCGCTCACCGTCGGCGCCACCGACCTGGACGACCAGCGGGCCTGGTTCTCCAACTACGGTCCGCTGGTGGACCTCTTCGCACCGGGGGTGGACATCACGTCCACCCAGAACTGGAACGACTACGGCGGGATCGGCCTCGACATGTCGGGCACGTCGATGGCGGCCCCGCACGTGGCGGGCGCCGCCGCGCTCTACCTGGCGGACCACCCGGCCGCCACGCCCGCCCAGGTGGCCGCGGTGCTGACCGGTGCGGCCACCACCGGTTCGGTGGTCGACGCGGGGCCCGGCTCGCCCGACCGGCTGCTCTACACCGGGTCCGTCCCGGCCCGGCCGCGCACGCAGTTCACCAGTTCCACCCCGGTGCCGATCGACGCGGTGGGCGTCCACGAGTCCCCGATCACCGTCTCCGGGGTGCCCGGCAAGGCGCCGAAGGACCTGGAGGTCCGGCTCGACATCGCGTACGCGTGGCGCGGCGACCTGCGGGTCGAGCTGGTGGCGCCGAACGGCGCGGTGTCGCTGCTGCGTGAGGAGAAGATCTGGGACGGCGCCCCGGCGATCACCGGGATCTTCGGTGCCGACGCCTCGGCGAGCACCGCCAACGGCGTCTGGCGGCTGCGGGTCACCGACCTCTTCGGCTACTGGACCGGGACGATCGACAGCTGGGCCCTGCGGTTCTGACGGCCCGTGCGGGCGGGCGCGCTCAGGTGTCCCGGAGCGTGCCCGCCGCCTCCTGGCGGATCAGCTCGCGCAGCGCGGCGAGCCGGGGCCGGTCGTCGTCCGTCCGCCACTGCATCTCCAGCGGCAGGGTGGCCCGGTCGGCGAGCCGCACGGTGACCACCTCCTCGGTGAGGTGCCCGGCTATCGAGCGGGGGACGAGCGAGAACGCGCGGTTCTGGGACAGCAGATAGAGCCGTGAGCCGACGATGCGCGGCGGGCTGACCAGCACCGGCGGCTCGACGCCGCGCTCCGCGCAGAGGCCGAGGACGTGGTCGTAGTAGCGCGGGTGCTGCTCCCGGGGCCAGAGCAGGAGCGGGAGGTCCCGCAGCTCGTCCAGGCGGACGGCGCCGCGCCCGGCGAGCGGGTGGCCGCGGCTGAGCGCCACCCGGACGGGCTCGTCGGCGATCGTCTCCCGCCGGTAGCCGGGCACGTCGTCCAGGAAGCGGCCGAGGCCGATGTCGGCGAGTTCGGCGGCCAGCGTCGACGAGACACGGCCGGTGTCGACGGAGACCTCGGCCGTCTCCAGCGCGGGCAGTTCGCGCTCGGCGCGGCTGACCACGGCGGGCAGCAGCCGGTTCATGACGCTGGGGGAGGCGACGATCCGGGCCGTGCGCGTCCGCGACTCCTCGTGCAGCCGCACCCGGGCGAGCAGGGCGTCGGCCCCGGCGAGGAGCCGGGCGCTCTCGGTGGCCATCACCTCGCCCGCCGTGGTGAGGGCGACCGCCCGGCGGCTGCGGTCGAAGAGCTCGACGCCGACCGCCCGCTCCAGCCGGGCGACCTCCTGGCTGACCGTCGGCTGCGAGATGTGCAGGCGCTCGGCGGCCCGGCCGAAGTGCAGACCGTCGGCCACCGCCAGGAAGACTTCGAGTTGACGCAAGGTGAATCCCATAGCCGGGAGCCTATGGGAAGGCCCGTTACTCATTCTGGATCCCGATGCGAACGATCCCTAGGCTGACCGGCACGTTGCCACATCGTGGTGGCATCCGACAGAGAGCTCGTGCTTCCCATGACCGGACTGCCCATCCGCATCTCCGACGACGTCGCCCGGGCCGTCGCCGACGGGACCCCCGTCGTCGCGCTGGAGTCGACCATCTTCACGCACGGGCTGCCGCGCCCCCGCAACCTGGAGGTGGCGCTGGAGGCGGAGGAGCGGCTGCGGGCCGCCGGGGTCGTCCCGGCGACGATCGGCGTCTTCGCCGGGGTGCCCACGGTGGGGCTCGGCGCCGACCAGATCAGGGAGCTGTCCGAGTCGGACGACCTGGACAAGGCGAGCCTGCGCGACCTGCCGGTGGTCGCCGCGCTGGGCCGGCACGGCGGGACGACCGTCGCGGCGACCGCCTTCCTCGCCCACCGGGCGGGGATCCGGGTCTTCTCCACCGGAGGGCTCGGCGGCGTGCACTTCGGCGCGGCGGAGAGCTTCGACGAGTCGGCCGACATGACCACACTGGCCGCCACGCCCGTCACCGTGATCAGCGCGGGGGTGAAGTCGATCCTGGACATCCGGGCCACCCTGGAACGCTTCGAGACGCTCAACATCCCGGTCATCGGCTACCGGACGCGCAAGTACCCCGGCTTCTACGTCACCGACTCCGGGCACGAGATCGCCTACCGGGTGGACTCCCCCGAGGAGGCCGCGCGGGTCATCGCGGCCCGGGACGGCCTGGAGCTGCCCCAGGCCGTGCTGATCGCCAATCCGGTGGACCCGGCCGAGCAACTGCCGCCCCAGGAGCTGGACGCGTTGCTGACCAGGGCCTGGGCCGAGGCCGAACGCCGGGGCATCACCGGCAACGCCTCGACGCCGTTCCTCCTCGACTTCATCCAGCGCGACACCGGGGGCCGCAGCCTGGACGTCAACGTCGCGGTCTACCGGGGCAACGTCCGGCTCGGCGGCCGGATCGCCACCGCCCTGGCCGCGCTGCGGAACGAGGCGTAGGCCGGTGCTCGGGGTACTCGGCGACCTCGTCGAAGACGTCGTCGTCTGGGTCGACGGGCCGCTGCGGCACGGCACCGACTCCACGGCCCGGGTCTTCCGGCGGCGCGGCGGCAGCGCGGCGAACGTCGCGGGCTTCGCGGCCGGCCAGTGGCCCGCGCGGTTCATCGGCTGCGTCGGCGACGACCCGGCGGGGGACGGTGTGGTCGCCGAACTGGCCGGCCACGGCGTCGACGTCCGGGTCATGAGGAAGGGGCAGACGGGCAGCATCGTCGTCCTCATCGACGACGCCGGCGAGCGGACGATGCTCCCCGACCGGGGCGCGGCCACGCTGCTGGACGCGGTGCCGGACGAGTGGCTCGCCGGGCTGGCCCATCTGCACGTGCCCGCCTACTCCTTCGACGGGGAGCCGGTCGGCAGTACGGCGGTCGATGCCCTGCGGCGGGTGCGCCGCGCGGGCGGCGGCACCTCACTGGACGCCTCCTCGACGGGCATGCTCACCGGGTTCGGCCGCGAGCGCTTCCTCGCCCTGGCGGCCGGGTTGGCGCCCACGCTGCTGTTCGCGAACCGGGAGGAGGCCGCGTTCCTCGGACTCCTGGTGGACGGCCGTCCCGGGCCGGAGCGCGCCCGGCTGGCGGCCACCACGGTCGTCACCAAGGCCGGGGCGGCGGCGACCACCGTCGACGTGCCCGGGCGGGCACCCTTCGCGGTGCCCGTCCCGCCGGTCGGCGAGGTCCGCGACCTCACCGGCGCCGGGGACGCGTTCGCCGCCGGCTTCCTCGCCGCCCACCTGTCCGGCGCCGGCCCGCGGGAGGCCGCCGAGCGCGGTCACCGGTGCGCGGCGAAGGTGCTGGCCTCACCGGAAGCCTCCTTCGGCGAGGGGTGACCCCGGACCACCGACGGGAGGGACACACCGGCCCCTCCCGGGCGGTCACCGCGTCAGGCGAAGGCCGCCGCCGTCAGATCGGCGGGGTCGGCGGCGTCGCCCGGGATCCGGGTCCAGTCGGCCCACCGGCCGGTGACGGTGTCCAGCTCGCAGTGGTAGGCCTGCCCTCCCGCGGTGCCGTAGACGTGCACGCGCGTACCGGCGGCGACGCTGGTCAGCGCGCCGAGGCCGCTGCCCGGCAGCTGCGTCCAGGCCGGGTCGAAGCGGCCGGCGCCGTAGTCGCCGCGCTGGCCGAACATGCTCCCGTCGCCGCCGACGATCTCCAGGTGGACGACGTCCTCGACGAGGCTCGCGGTGAGGTCCGCGGCCCCTGTCGCACCGCCGGGGATCTGTGCCCAGCCGCCGAAGGCGCCGGTGGTGGCGTCCAGGTCGCCGCCGTAGACGCGGCCCAGCGCGATGGCGTAGACGTGCACCCGGGTGCCGGCCGCGACACTGGTCAGCCTGGACAGCGGGGCGTTGTCGAGCATGGTCCACCCGGCGTCGAAGTGCCCGGCGGCGTAGTCGCCGTGCTGGAGCCAGAGCGAGCCGTCCCAGCCCGCGATCAGCAGCTGCACCACGTTGCCGACGACACTCGCGGTGATGTCCCGGACCCCGGTGCCGCCTCCGGGGACTTCCTGCCAGCCGCTCCAGCTACCGGTGACGGAGTCCAGGTCCTCACCGAACACCCGGCCGCCCGCCACGCCGTAGACGTGCACCAGGGTCCCGACGGAGACGCTGGTCAGACCGGTCAGGCCGGCGCCGTCCGGGTGCGTCCACCGCGGGGCGAAACCCCCGGTGGCGAGGTCGCCGACCTGGGCGGACATCGCCCCGCCGCGGTCCGCCAGCTGCAGCGCGACCTTGCCCGGTACGACGGGCGACACCCGGTACATCACGGTGGCGTGCGGGGGCACGGTGGCGGAGACGACCCCGTCGGTGGTGCTGGTGGTGTGCGTCCACAGGTCGTTCAGGCGGAAGGACGGTGAGGCCGGCAGGCCGAGGTCCGAGGTGGTGGTGGCGATGGTCCTCGTCGTCCCGCTCTCGTTGAACAGCGTCACCGCCACGTCGCCGTTCGCCAGCGGCTTGGCCGTCACCGAGGTCCCGGGCGAGGAGGGCACCGGCACGCCCTGTCTGCCCAGTGGGTCCTGGTCGACCGCGATCACGTCGCGGTTGCCGTAGACGGCCAGGGTCTCGGGGGCGGCGTCGCGCAGATCGGTCCCGGCGATCAGCGGCGCGGCCATCACGGCCCAGAGGCTGAACTGGGAGCGCGCCTCGTCGGGGGTGAGGGTGCCGTGTTCGGTCGTGGTGCCGATCTCCAGCATGTCGGGGTCGTTCCACGCGCCGGGGCCCGCCGAGGCGGCGAGGTTCACGTTCGCGTGGTAGTTCTGCAGCAGCGAGCCGTAGTCGCTGTCGGCCGGCATCGACCAGGTGGGCGCGATGTCCTTGGACGTCCGCCACATGTTCCCGACCTGCGGGGCGATGCCGACGTTCGGCTCGGTCGGTGAGCAGAGGCTGTAGACGATCGGGCGGCCGGTGTCCTTCAACGCCCGGCCCATCACCGGGAACCGGGACGCCCAGTCCTTGCCGCTCACCGAGGGGTCGTGCGGCTTGGAGAAGTTGCCGCAGTTGTCGTACTTCACCAGGTCGACGCCCCAGTCCGCGAAGGTCTGGGCGTCGACGGCCTCGTGGCCCATGCTGCCGGGGAAGTAGCGGTCGGTGTCCGGCACGGCGGGGAACGCGCAGGTGCGCCAGCCCGCGCTCTCGTAGATCCCGAGCTTGAGGCCCTTGGCGTGGACGTACCGGGCCAGGCCGTCGATGCCGTTCGGGAACTTCACCGGGTCGGGTTGCAGCCGGCCCGCGGCGTCCCGGCCCCCGGTCGGGTCGTCGAAGCCGGTCGCCGACCGCATCCAGCAGTCGTCGAGGTTCACGTACTGGTACCCGGCGTCCCGCAGGCCCGAGGAGACCAGGATGTCGGCGGTCTTCCGCACCTTCGCCTCGTCGACGTCGCACTTGAACGCGTTCCAGCCGTTCCACCCCATCGGGGGCGTCAGCGCCAGGCCGTTGTCGAGGGCGTGCGCCTGCGGCGCGCTGCCGACCAGCAGCGCGGCCGGTACGGCGGTCAGGGTCACGGCCAGCGCCATCGTGGTGCCGAGCGTCCGCAGTCCGCGGATCGGATTCACGGTGTCCTCCCTCTGCTCACATCTCCACAGCGGCCCCATTCCATCAGGAGGTTCGTACGCCGGCGGGCACCGCCGCGTGGCCTTCGACGCTCACCGCCGACGCACGGACACCGGGCCGGGCGGGACCACGGGGCCGGCCGGCGGGGCGACCGCCCGGCTTCGGCGAGTCACCGGGCCGTGGTCGCCGGGATCGTGACGTCGCGTCATCTCCGGCCGGGCCGAGGGTCGCGGGTCGGGCCGGTGGGCAGCGGCGGCTGACACGCCCACGGACGGCGGAGAGTCCGGCAGCGCGCCCGGCCGGTCGGATAGGGATGGCTCGTCCATCGCCGACCCGAAAGGCCGACCCATGTTCCCGCTCAGCTCGAAGTCGCTGTCCACGTCGCTGTCGAAGCCGACGTCGAAGTCTCCGTCGACGTCGGCTTCGGTGACGTCCGTGGTCCGGGCGGCCGGTGCCGTCCTGCTGCTGTCCGCGCCGCTGTTGGCGGCGCAGCCGGCTGCCGCCGAGGGGCCGAAGACGCCCCAGGAGGCCGCCGTCTGCCGGGGTGTGCTGGGCACGCTGGTCGGCGGTTCCCTGCTGCTCGGCCAGGGCGGCGTCGGCGCCGCCTGCGCCGTCCGGCCGGACGCGGCGCCGGCCGCCGGCACGTCCTGAACTCCACGGCCCGGGCCCGGCCGCCGCGGTTCCGATCCCCAGGCGCGGGACCGCGGTGGCGTCACGGCTCACGGGCGTGGCGCGGGGCGGGACGCCCCGGCCGCTCGGGTGGTCACAACGGCTGGGCGAGCGCCGCGAGTTCGTCCGCGTCGAGGACGAGGTCGGCGGCCGCGGCGGAGTCACGGATGCTGGCGGCGCGACGGGCGCCCGGGATCGGGACCACGGCGGGGGACAGGGCGAGCAGCCAGGCCAGGCCGACCTGTTGGGGCGAGATACCGCGCTCGGCCGCGATCCGGTGGAACGCGCCGGACGCGACGGGGCCGTCCGCGGGGTCGTCCAGGACACTGCGCGACAGTCCGCCCAGCGGACTCCACGGCAGGAAGGCCAGCCCCAGCCGCTCGCTGAGCCGCAGCTCCCGTTCGGCCGTGCGGACGGCCGGGGAGAACCGGTTCTGTACCGAGACCAGGCCGTCGCCCAGGATGTCCCGGGCCGTCAGGATCTGCCCCTCGTCGACGTTGGAGACGCCCGCGGCCCGGATCTTCCCGGCGTCCAGCAACTCCCGCAGGGCGCCCACCGACTCGGCCCACGGCACCCCGGGGTCGGGCTTGTGCAGTTGGTAGAGGCCGATCGCCTCGACGCCCAGCCGCCGCAGCGAGTCCTCGCAGGCCTGCCGCAACCGCTCCGGGCGGCCGTCGACCGTCCATGAGCCGTCACCGGGCCGGCCGCGCCCGCCCTTGGTGGCGACCAGGACGGCGGCCCGGTCCGCGGCCGGCCGGGCCGCCAGGGCGCGGGCCACCAGCCGTTCGTTGTGGCCGACTTCGCCGGCGTGCCAGTGGTAGGAGTCGGCGGTGTCGACCAGGGTGACCCCGGCGTCGAGCGCGGCGTGCAGGGTGGTCAGGGCGGCCGTCCCGTCCGGGCGGCCCTCCACCGAGAGCGGCATCGCGCCCAGGCCGATCGCGCCGACGGCCGTGCCGCCGATGAGACGCTGCCGCATGTCAGGCCTCCCGCACGGGCAGGGCGGCCGCCTCGGCCACGGCGCCGGGCAGCCAGTCGGCCGCCCGGGAGAACCGCAGGCCGGCGGCGACCGCGCGCCGGTTGTCCATCGGGTACCAGCGGTCGAAGGAGAAGGGTGAGGCGTCCGCCCCGGCGGCCATCCGGTAGCGGGCGGTGGTGCCCAGCCGGTCGGCGATCAGCTCGCAGAGCGCGACCACGTCGAGGGCCTCGGGGGAGCAGGCGTTCAGCGGGCCGGCGGCGCCGGAGGCCGCGGTGCGCACCAGCGCGTCGGCGATCTCCTCGTGGTGGACGAAGGAGGTGGGTTGCGGCGTCTCGTGCACCGCGACCGGCCGCCCGGCCGCGATCAGCTCCGTGTAGTGCGCCAGCCGGCCGGTGAAGTCCTTCGCCCCGCCGCCCAGGACGTGGGCGCTGCGGACGCTCGCCCAGGAGAACGGCGGGTCCTCGGCGAGCACCGCCTCGGCCTGCCGCTTGCCCTCGGCGTAGCGGGTCGCCTCGTCGGCGCGCAGGGCGAGCGCCGCCGGATCGTGCCGGGGCAGCTCCGGCCGGGGCGCCCGGTCGGACGGGTCGACGGCCTCCTCGGGCACCGGCACGCCCGGGGTCGTGCGCACCCGGGGCGAGGTGGCCGGGTCGTAGACCTCCATCGTCGAGGTCATCACGTACCGGTCGGTGCGGTCCGCGAACACCCGGCGGGCGACGGCCGCCTGGACGGGGGTGTAGAGCACCTGGTCGATCACCGCGTCGAAGCCGCGCCCGCCGAGCGCGGCCGCGAGCCCGGCCTCGTCGGACCGGTCGGCGCGGACGTGGTCGACGCCGGGCGGCGGCGCCGTGGAGCCGCGGTTGACCAGGGTGACGCGGATCCCGGAGTCTCGCAGCCGGGTGACCAGGTGCAGGCCGAAGTACCGGCTTCCGCCGATGACGCAGACGTTTCGCATGCCCCCACTCTGCTGCCGTATCGTCACCAGCGGAACTACCGACCTGCTGAACCAGTCATCAGCGGAACTGTCGACCGAGGGAGCGCGATGATCGACGTCCGGAGGCTCGGCGTGCTGCGGGCGGTCGCCGAGCACGGGAGCTTCAACCGCGCGGCCGCCGCACTGCGGCTCACCCCGTCCGCGGTGTCCCAGCAGATCGCCGCACTGGAGCGCGGCCTGGGTACGGTGGTGGTGGAACGCTCCACCCGCGGCGTGCGGCTCACCGAGGCCGGGCGCCTGCTGGTGGAGGCGGCCACCGCGGTCGCGGCGGAGCTGCGCCACGCCCAGGAGCAGATCGGCCGGCTGGGCGCGGCCCGGCCCCGGCTCACCCTCGCCACCTTCACCAGTGGCGGGCGGCACCTCCTCCCGGTGGCGCTGACCCGGTTCGCCGCCGAGCACCCGGAGGTCGAACTGCGCATCCTGGAACGGGAACCGGAGGACAGTCTGCCGATGGTGCGGGAGGGGACCGCCGACCTCGCGCTCGCCTACCACTTCGACGGTCCCCTGCCGGTGCTCCCCGGGGACCGCTCCGGCCTCGACTGGACCCCGCTGATGGACGATCCGCTCTCGGTGGTGCTGCCCGACGGCCACCGGCTGGCCGGCCGCGAGGCCCTGGACCTCGCCGAACTCGCCGACGAGCGCTGGGTGCTGGGCTGCCTGAAGACCGAGGCCTTCCTGCGCCGGTACGCGGCCGTGGCGGGCTTCGAGCTGCGGGTGGCGGGGTCCACGACCGACTACTTCTTCGCCCGCTCCCTGGTCGCGGCCGGTGTGGGTGTCTCGCTGGTGCCGTTCGTCGCGCTCGACCCGGCACTGCCGGGCACCCGGGTGGTGCCGGTGACGCGGCCCCGCCCCGCCCGGCACGTCGGGATCGCCGTGGCCCGGGGCCGCCGGCTGCCGCCGTCCGCCGGGGCGCTGGCCCGGCTGCTGGTGGAGCAGGCGGCGGGCGGCGCGGACGAGGCCCGGGGCTGACCGGCCGGTCGCGCCGGTCCAGCCAGGCCCACGCAGGTCCACGCAGGTCCCACGCAGGTCCCACGCCGGTGCTGCCTGCCGTCGTCCGAAGACGGTTCAAGTCGCCCGCCCGTCCAAGGACTTACCCGCAGGTGAAGAGTTGGATCGGGTCTTCCGGTGCCGGTCCGGGGCTGGTCACACTGTTGTCATGACCCGCACTCTACGCGCGTGGAAGACGCGCGCTGCCGCCGTCACCGCCGTCGCCCTGCTGACCCTCGCCCCCGTCGTGACCGCCACCGAGGCCCAGGCCGCGGTGAGCGGCTCGGTCTGCCTCTCGGTGCTCCCGCCCGAGGCCGACGACACCCTCGACCTCATCGCGAGCGACGGCCCGTTCCCGTACTCCCAGGACGGCGTCGTCTTCCAGAACCGCGAGCGCGTCCTGCCGAGCAGGTCCACCGGCTACTACCACGAGTACACCGTCGTCACTCCGGGCTCTCCCACCCGCGGCGCCCGCCGGATCGTCACCGGCCAGGCGTACCGGGAGGACTACTACACCGGCGACCACTACGTGACCTTCCGCCTGATCGACTTCGGCTGCTGACGGGCCGACCCGCCCCCGACCACCGTGTGCCGGCCCCGACGAGCCCGTCGGGGCCGGCACCGTGCCCGGGCACCAGGCCCGAGGACGGTCGGGCCCGGTCATTCGCCGCGCTTGAGCGCCCGCCAGCCACCGGCCCGGTTGTTGGCGATGATCTGGCGGAACATGGCCTGGAGTGCGGCCTCGTCGAACTCCTCGCCCTCGCCGACGGCCACCGTGCGCGCGGTCCTGTTGTCGTGGCCGCCGGTGATGATCCCGTGCGGGTCGGGCACGATGGCGCCGTCGTAGAGGAAGACGTTGACGTGGTCCTTGGCCGCGAGCAGTGCGCAGATGTTGCCCGCCAGGACGAAGTACGGCCGGACGGTCCGTTTGACGGTCTCCGTGACCTCCGGATCGGCCGCGTGCACCAAGTCCCTGACCCGTCGGCAGATCCCCTGCTGCCAGGCGGGCAGGGCGTCGATGTAGGCATCGACGCGCGGATCGGTCTGGTAGCCGGCCATGGCGTGCCTCCTGCTGTCGCGGACGGCGCCATCGTCGCGCGCGGGAGCGACGTCCCGAGTGCGCCGCGCTGCGTGGCAGCCGGAAGTCGGCGCTCGGAAGTCGGGCGGCCGCGAGCCGCCGGCTCAGAAGCCGTCGTCGAGGCCGAGCCGGTCGGCGAAGAAGGCGAGCAGGTCGGCGAAGAGCGCGGTGCGGCGCGAGGCGGCCCGGGCGCCGTGGCCCGCGCCGCGCTCCAGCCGGAACAGCACCGGGTGCCCGCTGGTGGTCGCGGCCTGGAGGGCGGCCGCCGTCTTGCGGGCGTGCAACGGGTCCACCCGGCTGTCGCCGTCGAAGACGGCGAACAGCACGGCGGGGTAGTCGGTGTTCGCGCGGACGTGGTGGTACGGGGAGTAGGAGAGCAGCCGGGCGAGTTGCGCCGGATCGGCGGCGGTGCCGTACTCACCGGTCCAGCTCGGCCCGAGCCCCGAGCGTTCGTAGCGCGCCATGTCGAGCAGGGGCGCCACGCAGACCGCGGCCGCGAAGCTCGCGGGCCGCTGGGTCAGGGCGGCGCCCACCAGCAGTCCGCCGTTGGAGGCGCCCCAGATGCCGAGCTGTCCGGGTGTGGTCCAGCCGGCCGCGACGAGGTGGTCGGCGGCGGCGTGGAAGTCGTCGAAGGTGTTCTGCTTGCGGTCGAGCATCCCGGCGCGGTGCCACTCCTCGCCCTCCTCCCCGCCGCCGCGCAGGTTGGCGACGGCGTAGACCCCGCCGGCCCGGACCCAGGCGAGGGCCTCCGGCGCGTAGCCGGGGGTCAGCGACTGGCCGAAGCCGCCGTAGCCGGTGAGGATCGCCGGGCGGGGGCGGTCCGGGGCGCCGCGCCGGGCGAGGAGGAACATCCGGACGGCGGTGCCGTCCCGGGAGGTGAAGGTGACCCGGCGGGTCTCGACGTCCTCGGCGAGGTCGCCGCCCGGCCCGGACGCGGCGGCGCCGGGGACGGGCCAGCGGTCCACCGCGCCGGTGCGCGCGTCGTAGCACAGCACGGTCGGGGGAGTGGCGAAGTCGGTGTGGACGAACCAGGCCCGGTGGGCGTCGGTGGCGGCGACCCGGACCTTGCCGACCGTGCCCAGCGGGGGGACGGGCACGGGGCCGAGCAGCCGGCCGTCGGCCAGGTCGTGCAGGGTGATCTCACCGACGGCGTGCCGGGTGCGGACCACCAGCGCGAGGGGCCGGGCCGGATCGGGGCCGTCGAGGATCGCGAAGTCCTCCAGGACGGCCCGCGGGTCCTCCGGGATCAGCTCGGTCCAGGTGTCGGGGGTGGGGGCGCCCGGGGTGGTGACCACCACGCGTCCCCGGGGCGCGTGCAGGTCGGTGGTCAGGTAGCAGCGGCCGTCCGGCGCGGTGCCGGGGCGGATGTGCGGCTGCGACCGCGCGTCGAGCCCCTCCTGGAGGGGCCGCAGCCGGGGCCGGTCCGGGCGGTCCTCGGTCAGGTCGGCGATCCAGAGGTCCCGCCGGGGGACGGCGCCGGCCGCGGCGCCGACGACCAGCCAGCGGCCGTCCGCGCTGATCCGGACGGTGTAGTGCTGGGTCTTCGCCCGGCCGGCGCCGAAGACCACCGTGTCCTGTTCGGGGTCGGTGCCGAGCAGGTGCAGCCGGACCCGGCGGTGGTACTGGCCCTCGCCCGGGTTGAGGGCGGGGTGCAGCCGGCGGACGTAGTAGAAGCCGCTGCCGTCCGGCAGCCAGGCGACGGTACTGCGGCGGACCCGGTCGATCGGACCGTCCAGGAGCCGGCCGGTGTCGACGTCCAGGACGAAGAGGGCGGCGTTCTCGGTGCCGCCCGCGGCGAGCTGGTAGGAGAGCAGACGGCCGTCCCAGGACGGCTCCCACTCCTCCAGGGTGGTGCCGCCGGCCGGGTCGACCAGCGCCGGATCGACCAGGACCCGGACGGCGCCGGACGGTTCGACCACGACGAGTTCTGGGTGCTCGGCCCCGGGGCGCGAGCGGGTCAGGAACAGCCGCGCGCCGGCCGGGCGGGGGGCGGACCGGGCGCCGAGCCGTTCGGACAGCTCGGTGAGCCGCGCCCCGGCGCTCGCGCGGGCCCGCCAGCCGTCGGCGGCGGCGCGGTAGCGGGCGTCCTGCTTCTCCGTCCACTCCAGGACGGCCGGATCCTCGGCGTCCTCCAGCCAGCGGTACGGGTCGGGCGGCAGGAGGGCGTCAGTCATCCGTGCTTCTCCCGGGGTCGGTGCCGGCGGAGGCGGAGGCGGTGTCGGGGGCGGGGCCCGGGGCGGGGCCGGGCGGAGCGGCGTGCGCGACCACGGCCGGTTCCGGGGGCTCGCGGAGCTCCGCCGCCGGCCCCGCGGCAGACGCCGGAGCTGACTCCGGCTCCGCCCCGGCCCCGGCGCCGAGCCGGCGGGTGACCCGCAGCGGGATCCAGCCGCCCGCGGTCACCGCCGCCGTCAGCACCGCGAGCACCGCCCAGGTGCCGGCGCCGCCGAGCCCCTGCAGCAGCGAGCCGGCCGCGACCGGGCCCAGCGCCGCGAGGCCGCTGAGCAGCAGACCGGTGGCGGCGCTCACCCGGCCGATCAGGTGCCGGGGCGTCTGCCCGAACAGCGCCTGGCCGACCACCACGCCGGCCGCCGGGGAGAGCGTCATCAGCAGGGTCAGCAGCGCGGCGACCACGCCCGGCTGGAAGGTCAGCGTGAACACCGCGAGCACCGCCGTCCAGCCCACGCCGATGCCGAGCAGGATGGTCGGCACGCTCAGCCGTTTGACCAGCCACGGGGCGAGCAGGGAGCCGGCGATCCCGCCGATGCCCGCGCAGGACAGCACCGGCCCGATCACCCAGCCGGACGCCCCGTCCGCCCGCAGTTCCAGGATGACGACCACATCGATGGCGGCCGCGACCAGATTGATGACGGCCGCGTACAGCAGGATCACGAACAGCTCGCGCTGCCGCACCAGCCAGCGCACGCCCGCCGTCAGCCCGCGGTCCTCGGCGGGGGGCTCCGCCGCCGAGGGGCGCACGGTGATCCGCCGGATCAGGGCGGCCGAGACGGCGTAGGAGAGCGCGTCGACGGCGAACGGCAGCATCCGGTCGGCCGCGAACAGGACACCGCCGAGCGCCGGCCCGGCCAGGCTGACCGCCGCCTGCAGGGCCTGGCCCATGCCCAGCGCGTCGGCCAGGTCCTCCTTGGCGACGACGTCCCGGGTGAGGACGGTGTTGGCGGGCCCGAACAGCGCGGTGGCGGTCCCCTCCACCGCGGCCACCAGCAGCAGGTGGGCGTAGGAGGGCGACCCCCAGAGGGCGACCAGCGGGATGGTGGCCACCGCCACCAGCCGCACCAGGTCGGTCGTCAGCATGACCCGGCGCCGGTTCCAGCGGTCGACCAGGCTGCCCGCCGGGAGGCGGAAGCCGAGCCTGGTCACCAGCGCGACGGTGGCGACGGCGCCGGCCTGCGCCGCGTTGCCGCCCAGGCTCAGCACCAGCAGCGGGTAGGCGATCGTCGACATCGCCGAGCCGAGCGCCGAGGTGAGGTCGGCGAGAAAGGACCGCCGGAAGTCGCGGTTGGTGCGCAGCACGCCTGCCAGCACTGTCCCTCCCTCCCCGGCTACAACCGGCCGGTGGCGTGCAGGTGGTCGAGGATCCGCGCGTCGACGTTGTCCTGGAAGCGCGTCATGACCTCGGTGTCGGCCTGCTCGTACTCGTAGCCGCAGGTCACCCAGCGGTCGGGCACCGTGCCGGTGTCCAGGTAGCCGTGGTCCACGTGCCCGACCTCGAAGCCGGGCTTGCCGGCCGACTGCCAGCTGCTGAAGAGCGTGCCGTCGGCGTTGACCACGGCGCCCTCGCGCCCGCCGGGCGCCGAGCAGATCTGGCAGGTCGTCCGCATGCTCGGCTTGGCGAACCGGTAGCCGCGTTCGAGCGCCTCGACGGCCCACTCGACGAAGTGGTCCTCCACCTGCCGGGCCCGGGCGAGGTCGTTGCGGTAGCCGATCCCGGAGTCGCCGACCCAGGCGTAGGTGAACGTGCAGCGGCTCGGGTCCACCTTGCCGTCGAGCTGGCCGAAGAGCTCGCCGATCCGGTCCACGTTGTGGTGGGAGACGTTCACCCGGAAGTTCCAGGACAGCCGGGTGGCCTCGGTGGCCGCCGCCACGTTGGTGACGATGGCGTCGAAGGTGCCCCCGCCGGCGTGGGTGACCCGGGTCGCGTCGTGGTCCTCCCGGCTGCCGTCGAAGGTGATCTGCACGGCGCGCAGCCCGGCGGCGCCGAGCTGGACGGCCCGCCGGCCGGTCAGCAGCACGCCGTTGGTGGTCATGGCGGCGGTGCCGAGCCCCAGCGGAGCGCAGCGCTCCAGCAACTCCAGGCAGCCGCGCGGGTTGAGCAGCGGCTCGCCGCCGAACAGCAGCAGGTAGAGCCGGTCCAGGCCGGCCCGCGCCATCCGCTCGCCGGTGAACTCGACGATCCGGTCGATGGTCCGGGTGTTCAGCCGGCGCAGGTTGATCCGGGGCGGGCGGTGGCCGCCCTTCGGGTCCTGGCCGGTGTTCTGGAAGCAGTAGCCGCAGCCGAGGTTGCAGGCCGTGCTGGTCAGCACCGTCAGCGCGAAGGATGTCGCGGTGCGCTCCCGGTAGGCGCCCGCGTCGCGCAGGAACTCGTCGATGTCCGGGCGCAGTTGACCGTCGGCCGCGACATGCTCGGGTTTGAGCAGCGTCCACGTCCGGTTGCCGATGAACCACCAGCCGCGGTCGCTCCTGATCAGGCGGGGCGCGTCCACCTCGTCCAGCCGGGTGCCGATCATCGCTCTCCCTGGGTCGGCGGGCACGGCCGCCGTCGGCGGGCCCTGACAGCGCGAGGCTAGGCAGCCGTGGTTTGCCGCCGGTATGCGACAGGTTGACGGGCAGCTTCCGGCCCCGCCCGGGCGGCTTCCGGCCCGGCCCGGGTGACTTCCGATCCGGCGCGGGCCCCCGGCGCGGGCATACCGGACGTAAACCGAACCCCAACTGGCCGCTCCTAAGCTCCCGGAGACGACCAGAGTGCCCGACCGATGTCATGGGAGAGGGCTGATCGACGTGCCCGAGCCGACCCCCGCCGAACGGTCCGCCGAACCACCGGCCGACCTGCTCGCCACGTACCCGGGCGCCGCGCCGGACCAACCGGCCGACGACGGCGAACCGGAGGTCGTCCTGCACTCCGTGGCCGGGGACGACGGCGAAACCCCTTGGTGCATAGGCGATATGACGGCGTACTGACCGGAGGGCCCCACCGATGAGCTGCCCGTCCTGCGCCACGGAACTCCCCGCGGAGGCGCGGTTCTGCGCCCGGTGCGGCGCCCCGGTGACGGCCCCGGGGCCGGCGGCCGAGGAGCGCAGGGTCGTCACCGTGCTGTTCTGCGACCTCGTCGGGTCGACCGAACTGTCCGGCCGGCTCGACGTCGAGGTGCTCCGGTCGATCCTGCTGCGCTACTACGCGCTGATGGAACGCCGGATCGGCGCCCACGGCGGGATCGTGGAGAAGTTCATCGGCGACGCCGTGATGGCCGTCTTCGGGCTCACCGCCACGCAGGAGGACGACGCGCGCCGGGCGCTGGAGACGGCCGTGGACATGCTGGCCGCGCTCGACGAGCTCAACACCCAGCTGGAGCGCGACCACCGGGTCCGGCTCGGGGTCCGGATCGGCGTGCACACCGGCGAGGTGGTCACCACGGCCGATCCGGCCAGGCGGCAGGCGCTCGTCTCCGGCGAGGTGGTCAACGTCGCCGCCCGGCTGGAGCAGGCGGCCGGCCCCGGGGAGATCCTGCTCAGCGCGCAGACCTGGCGGGCCTGCGGCTCCGGGCTGACCGTCGCCGAGGTCGGCCCGGTCCGGCTGAAGGGGGTGGCCGGGCCGATCGAGGCCGGCCGTCTGCTGGGCCTCTCGGAGCCCGAGCGCGCGCCCCGCTCCGACGTGCCGTTCGTCGGCCGCGAGCGCTACCTGAGCGAACTCGACCTGGCCTGGCGGCGGGTGGCCGAGGAGGGGGACGTCCACGTCCTCACCCTGCTCGGCGAGGCGGGCATCGGGAAGACCCGCCTGGTGGACGAATGGCTGCGGCGCGCGGCCCCGGCCGTCGAGGCGGTCGGCGCGGGCCGCTGCCGGGCCGCCGGCACCGGCGGCTCGCTGCACGCGCTGGCCGAGTGCGTGGCCCCGCTGGCCGAGGAGGCCGGGCGGCACACGCTCGACGGGTCGGCCACCGCCGCGGCGCTGGCGCTGCTCCGCACCGGGCTGCTGCTGGACGGCACGCCGGCCCCGTCCGAGGACGACACCTGCGCGGCGGTCGCCCATGTGCTGACCGTGCGCACCGGCGAGCACCCGGTGCTGCTCGTCGTCGACGACCTGCACTGGGCGGACCAGCCGTTCCTCGCCCTGCTCGACCGGCTGGTGGAGGACCTGCGCCGGCTGCCCGTCCTGGTGCTCTGCCTGGCCCGGCCCGAGCTGATGGACTCCTGCCCCGGCTGGGGCACCGGCCGGGCGAACTCGACCACGGTGACCGTCACCGGTCTGTCCACCGCCGACTCCGCCGTCCTCGCGGCCCACCTGGTCGACCTCGCCCTGCACACCGCGGCGGCCACCGAACAGATCGTCGCCCAGGCCGACGGCAACCCGCTCTACCTCGAACAGCTCGCCGCGACGGTCGAGGAGGCGGGCGGGGCCGAGGGGCTGCCGCCCAACCTGCACGCGCTGCTCGCCGCCCGGATCGACCGGCTGGACGAGACCGACCGCACCATGCTGCGCCACGCCTCGGTGGTGGGGCGCGAGTTCGACGCCGAGGACCTGGCAGCCCTGGCCGGCGGGCCCGGGCCGGCGGCCGTCGGCACGACGGTGCTCCGCACCCTGACCCGGCGCGGTCTGGTGAAGCCGATGCGCCGCCCGTTCGGCGCCGGCGCCGCCTACTGCTTCGTCAACGGCGTGACCCAGCGGGTCGCCTACGAGGGGCTGACCAAGACCCGGCGCGGCGAACTCCACGAGCGCTACGCCGAGTACCTGCTGCGGGTCGGCCGCCCGGACGCGCTGGTCGGCACCCACCTGGAGCAGGCCTACCGGTACCGCAGCGCGGTCGGCCGCCGCACCGAGCACGACCCGCTGCTGCGCCGGCGGGCCCTGCGCCACCTGGCCCGGGCCGGGGCCGGCGCGGTCGGCCGGGTGGACCTGCCCTGGGCGCTGGCCCTCCTGCAGCGGGCCGCCGACCTCGCCGACCCGGCCGACCAGGGGCGGCCCGAGGTGCTGCAACGGCTGGGCGAGGTGCTGCTGGCGCTCGGCCGCTCCGGTGAGGCGCGGGACGTGCTGGTCCGCGCCGTGGCCGAGGCCGACGAGCACGGGGCGGCGGGGACGGCCGTCCACGCCCGGCTGCACCTCGCCGCCTGTGAGCACGACGACGCCGCCCTGGAGCGGGCGGCCGTCGACGGTCTCACGGTCTTCCGTGCCGGCGGCGACCAACTCGGCCTGGCCCGCAGCCGCCTGGTGCTCGCCGGGTCCTGCCAGCGCCGGGGGCGGCACGGCCAGGCGGTGGCGGCGCTCGGCCACGCCCTGACCCACTCGCTGGCCGCGGCGGCCGACCGGGAGCTCGCCAACACCCTGGGCGCGATGGGGCTCTCGCTCTGGCACGGCCCGGAGCCGGCGCCGTCCGCCGCCGCCCGGTGCGAGGCCCTGCTGGCCACGCACGGCGCCGACCGGCTGGCCGTGCAGGTCACGCTGGGGTTCCCGCTCACCGTGCTGCACGCCCTCCAGGGCCGCACCGACCGGGCGGCCGAGTGCCTGGCCGGCGTGCGGCGCGCGATGGCGGCGCTCGCCTACGGCGAGGGCGCGGTGTTCGGGCCGCTGCTCGACGGGACGCTCGCCGCGCTGGCGGACCGGCCGGAGCAGGCCCGGGCGGCCCTGCGCGAGGCGCTGGAAGCGGCCCGGGCGCTGCGCGCGGGCGGACTCGTCCGCACCACCGCGCTCGAACTGGCCCGCGTCCACCTGGCGGCGGGGCAGTGGCGTCAGGCCGCCGATCTGGTGGAGGACCTGACCGTCGCCGACGGCCATCCGGTGGTGCGGGCCAACCGCTACGGCGTCCAGGCCAGGATCCGGGCGTTGGGCGGCGAGCCCGGGGAGGCCCTCGCGCTGGCCCGCCGGGCCGTCCTGCTGGCCCACCGCACCGACTCCCCGGCCGACCAGGCGACGGCCTGCCTCGACCTGGCGTACACCGGTGCCCTGCTCGGGCGGCCGGTCCAGGCACGGGCGGCGTTGCGGGCCGCGCGGCGCCGCTTCGACGCCAAGGGACACCTCGTCGGAGCGGCCCGGTGCCGGCTGCTGACGGAGGAGCTGGGTCTGCCGGAGGAGCCCGGCCCTCCGGAGGAGCCCGGCCCGGCGGGGGAGCGGGGCGGCCGATGACCACCACGCCACCCGTCACCCGGACCGCCACCGCCACCGGGGCCCGGGCCTCCGCGCTGACCTGGAACCTGCTCGACCGCCGCCCCGCCGACATCCGCCTCGCCGGCTCCGAGACGGCGTCCGTCACCCCCGCGTGGGCCTACGGCGGTGCCGACGGTGCCGGAGTGCGGGTCTGCGTCGTCGACAGCGGCGTCGAGGCGGGCCATCCGATGGTGGGCGAGCTGGCCGGCTCGCACGCCGTCGTCGGGCGGGACGGCGGCCTGACGGTGGAGGAGGTGGCACCGGCGGACACCTGCGGCCACGGCACGGCCTGCGCCAGCATCGTCCGGCGGGTGGCCCCCGGCTGCGAGCTGCACAGCGTACGGATCCTCGGCGAGAACGGCGGCGGCACGGGCGCCGCCCTGCTCACCGGGTTGAGCTGGGCCATCGAGCAGCGGTTCGACGTGATCAACCTGAGTCTGTCGACCTCGCGCCCGCAGTTCAGCCAGGTGCTGCGGGAGATGGCCGACGACGCCTACTTCAACCGTTCGGTGATCGTCGCCTCGGCGCACAACTCCCGGATCGAGAGCTTCCCCTGGCGGTTCTCCTCGGTGGTCTCGGTCGGCAGCCACGCCGAGGACGACTCGGACCTCGTGCTCTACAACCCGGATCCGCCGGTGGAGTTCTTCGCCCGGGGGCAGGCGGTGCGGGTGGCCGGACCGAACGGCAGCACGACCCGCAACACCGGCAACAGCTTCGCGGCGCCGCACGTCACCGGACTGAGCGCGCTCATCCTCGGCAAACACCCTCGTCTGACGACCTTCGAGCTGAAGACGATCCTCTACCTGACGGCAGCCAACGTGCGGGGAGTGTGAGATCCATGGACCGTCCGGCGGACTCCACGGCGATGATCGCGGCGATCTCGGGCGCCCTGGCCGATCCCGGCCCGGACGACCGGGAGTTGCTGAACTCCATCGTGCGGGTGGCGCGGGAGATCTTCGGCGCCGCCGCGAGCTCGATCTTCCTCTTCGACCGGGAGCAGGACCAACTGGTCTTCGAGGCCGTCTCCGGGGAGGGGGAGGACTTCCTGGTCGGCACCAGGTTCCCGGCGCACCGGGGGATCGCGGGCTGGGTCGCCGACACCGGTGAACCGATGACGGCGGACGACCTGCGGGGCAGCGCGATCTTCGCGCAGGACCTGGCGGAGCGGACCCGCTACGTGCCGGACGCGATCATGGCGGCCCCGGTCGTCCACCGGGACGAGATCCTGGGCGTCATCCAGGTGCTCGACCCGCACCCGCAGTCCCGCTCCAGCCTGGCCGACCTGGACCTGCTGGTGGCCTTCGCCGGTCAGGCCGGGCTCGCGCTGCACGGCCTGGTCCGCAACCGGGCGGCCCGCAGCGCGCTGGCGCTCGGCGGCGCGGAGTTCGAGCGGCTGGCCGGCATCGTCCGGGTCCTCGGCGAGCTGGCGCCCGAGCAGCGGGCCAGCGGGCTGCGGCTGGTCGAGTCGCTGCACGAGGTGCTCACCGCGATGGCGCGCTGAGCGGGGGAGGACCGGCTCCCGAGGGCCGGCGCCCGCCCCGCCCCGTCCGGCCGGCCGGCCTGCCTGCCTGCCTGTCCGGCCCGGTGCCCGCCGCGCCCGGTTCGGACCGGGTGGCCCGTGGGCCGCCTCCCTCCGGTGCGTCAGCAGCCGTCCGGCAGCGGGCCGCGGTGCAGGGCGGCGGCGAACCGGTGGGCCAGCCTCGGCATGCGGTAGTGGACGGCGTGGGCCCGCACCTCGTCGCCCTCGGCCACGGTGACCAGATGGGCCTCGATGAGCTCCTCCACGATCCGCTCGGCCGGCTCCGCCAGGCCGTCCAGCGCCGCCAGCAGGACAGCCTGGTCGAAGGCCGGCCCGGGCAGTGCGCCGAGCGCGCCGAGCGCGGCCTGCTGCCGCGGGGCCAGCCCCCGGTGGAACCTGCGGTAGCCGTCCTGCACGGAGGATCCCCCCACCGACAGTTCGTGGGGGCAGGCAGGCAGCCGGCCCAGCCGCTCGGCGTACTCCGGCAGCGAGAGGTGGCGCAGCGCGGTGAGCTTGGCGGCCAGCGCGCGGACGACCAGCGGGGAGAGTCCGTACACGTCCCGAAGCCGGCGCAGCGTGCGGTCCGCGTCGACGAGCCGCTGCTCGCCGAGCACCCGGGCCAGCAGCTCCCGGGCCTCGCCGGGGGTGAACTCGTGGAGTTCGACGCGGTGGACGCACTCCAGACCGCTGAGCCGGTGCGCCGAGGTGACCAGGGTGCGGCTCGGTCCGCGGCCCGGCAGCAGCCGGCGCACCTGGGGCTCGCCGGTCGCGCCGTCGAGGACGAGGAGGACCTGCCGGTCGGCGATCCAGGACCGCCACAGCGCCAGTGCCGCGGTTTCCTCGCGGGGCGGGGTGACGTCGAGACCGGTGCTCCGCAGCAGCTCGGTCAGCACCTCGTGCCAGTCGCGGGGTGCGCCGTCGGGGTGTCCCAGCGGGACGAAGACCTGACCGTCCGCGAAGCGGTCGGCGAGCCGGTGGCCGACGTGGACGGCCAGCGCCGTGGTGCCGACGCCCGGCGGGCCGGAGACCGCCGCGACGTCGGTACATCGGAGACCGTCGGTGAGGGCCGCCACGGCCGTCTCGACCTCCTTCCGACGCCCGACGAAGTCCGCCAGATCGCGGGGGAGTTGGGAGGGCTTGGCGTGCTCGCGACGGCGATCGCGGTCCGGCCGGGCCGACCGCTCGCCGGCCAGGATCGCCCGGTAGGTCTGCCGCAGGACGGGGCTGGGATCGAGACCGAGTTCGCGGGCGATGAACTGCCGGTGGTTCTCGAAGCAGGCGAGCGCCTGGCGCCGGCCGCCGACCTGGTCCAGCGCGGTCATGTGCAGCACGATGAGCCGCTCGCGGAACGGGTGCCGGGCGGCCAACTCGGCCAGCCGGTCGAGCAGTCCGAGCGCCCGGCCGGACTCGACCTCCAGCTCGGCCCAGTCCTCGTACACCGCCAGGAACCGGTCGGCGAGCCGCTCCGACTCGCGGGCGGCGAACGGGCTGCCGAGCAGGTCGACCAGCGGCTGGTCCTGCCAGAGTCGCACCGCCTCCCCGAACAGCGCCGACGCGCCGGCCGGATTGCCCTCCCGCTGCGCCTGCCGCCCGGCCGTCGCGAGTTCGTCGAAGCGCAGCAGGTCCGACTCCTCGGGCGTCACCGTCAGGGTGTAGCCGTACGGCACATGGCCGATCCGGTCCCGCAGGACCTTGCGCAGGGCGGAGACGTACACCTGGAGGTTCTTGCGCGCCGTCCGGGGCTGGTCGCCGTCCCAGAGCGCGTCGATGAGCTGGTCGACCGACAGCACGGTGTTGGCCCTGCTCAGCAGTGCGGCCAGGAGTAATCGCTGTTTGTACGGGCCGAGTTCGAGCAGGGTGTCGCCGGACCGTACCCGCAGTGGTCCGAGCATCGTGAAACGCAGCGGTCTTGTCGCGCCGGTGTTCCCGGTCATATGGCCCCTCCCCCAGAGTGCGCCACGCCATGGGCACAGCTCGGGCCGGCCCGATCGGGGCCGGTCGCCCTCGTCTGTACTCCGACGGTAGCTTCGCCGAGAAGAGGATGTCTGGCAAGGACGTGGTGAGCGATTGGTGAACAGCGGTATCGGGGAGCCGGGAGGGGCGGGACAAGCTGCCAGGAAGCCGCGCACATACCGGAGTTCAACCGGCGGCTCCTAGCGTCGCAGCGTGACGTCGGCCGACGTCCGAGCGCGAGCGAGAGGAGATCCGAATGTCCGACGAGGTGCAGGCACACAGCGTGGGCGGCGACGACGAGGACCTGGCGGGCTGCGGCATCCAGTTCAACGCCAGCGTGGACGAAGAGGTGCAGGCCCACAGCGTGGGCGACGAGGACGAGGACCTGGCGGGCTGCGGGATCCAGTTCAACGCCAGTGCCGCCGACGGCCCCGCCGGCGTGTAGCCCGACGCTTCGTCATCGGCCGACTCGCCGCCGGACCGGACGCCCCCGGCGGAACGAGGCCGGACCGGCCTGCGCGGGTGCAACCGCGCAGGCCGGTCGTCGCCTTCCCGCCCGGCACCCGATCATCCTGTGAGGCCTTCGTGGACAGTCTGCTCCGGCTCGTGGACGACCTCCCGACGCTCGAAACCGCGTGGGAGCGCGAGCCCTTCGTCAGTACCGGCCTGGGCGACTTCGGTGACGTGTTCTCCCTGGAGACCGCCGAGCGGCTGATCCACAGCAGCCTGCCGATGACGGCGGTGCGGCTGTTCCGCGACGGCGAACTGATCCCGGCGGAGCGCGTTCTGCGCAACCGGGGGAGCAACCCGAGGAGCCGCGAGAAGTTCGCCGACGGCACCAGGATCACCGACCTGGTGGCCGAGGGCGCGACGCTGACCCTGGAGGAGCTCCAGAACCACAGCCCGGAGGTGGCGCGCTTCGCGGCCGACGTGGCCCGCGAGACCGGCTACGAGGCCGACTGCACCGCCTTCCTGACGCCGCCCCGGGCCCGCGGCGCGGCCCCGCACTTCGACCTGGTGGGGATCTTCCTGCGGCAGCTGCACGGCTCCAAGCGCTGGCGGGTGAGCGCCCCCGTGCGGCGCCTGCCGAGCCGTGCCCGCGCGGTGGACCCGTCGGAGGTCGGCGACCCGGTGCTCGACGTCGTCCTCACGGAGGGCGAGTGCCTCTACCTGCCGCGCGGCTTCGTGCACGTCGGCGACACCACGGACGAGCCCTCCCTGCACCTGTCGATCGGGCTGCGCGGAGTCACCTGGGAGCGGGTCCTGCGCAGCCTGCTGGCCGGGGCGGCGGAGCGGTTCGAGCCGCTGCGCGAAGTCCTGCCGCCGGCCTTCTCGGACCTCGACCCGGCCGCCCTCTACCGCGAGCGCGTCGACCTGCTGGCGAAGCACCTGGCGGACGTCGACTGGTCGCGGGTCTCGCTGGACCCGCTCCGGGCCGAGCAGCCCCCGGCGGCGCCGGCGCCGGGCAGCCTGGCGGCCTCGCTGCGCCGGCCCGCCGCCCTCCCGGAGCCGGCCGCGGACCCGCGGCCGGACCGGGGGCGGGACTGACGGTTCGGCCGCGCGCCCTCGGGCGCGGTGCGCGTGGCCCGCAGCGCGCGGCGCAGGTGGCCCGCACCGCCCGGCGCGGCCCGGTTCAGGCGAACGGGGTGCGGTGCAGGGAGATCAGCAGGCGCCAGCTGCGGGCGGCGAGTTCCTCGGCGGTGGCCGGTACGAGGCCGTGCAGCCAGTCGGCGAGCAGCGCGGTGAAGGTCGCGGCGACGGCGGTGGCGACCAGCTCGGCGTGCGGCGCGCCGGCCAGCTCACGTTCGGCGCGGCTGCGGTCCCGGAGCTCCCGGTGCAGGCGGTCGCCCAGCGGGCCGGTGCCGCCGGGCAGCAGCAGCGAGCGGTAGACCCCGCCGTGCCGCTCCACGTCCGCGAGGAACGCGGCGAGCGCGGGCGGTGGCGCGGCCGGATCGGGGGTGCCGCGCCAGGCGTGCAGGGCGTCGACGCCGTCCCGGACGACCTCGGCGCAGGCGTCCACCGCGAGCGCCCGCAGGTCCTCGTAGTGGAGGTAGAAGGTCGCCCGCCCGACGCCCGCCCGGCGGACCACGGCCGCGACGTTGACCTCGGCGGGCGGGCGCTCGGCGTACTCGGCCAGCAGGGCGGTGCGCAGCCGGGCCCGGGTGCGGTCGGCCCGTGCGTCGCTCACCGGGCGACCAGGACCGCGGTGAGGGCCAGCGCGCCGGGCAGGGCCTGGGCGAACAGGATCCGGCGGTTGGCGGTCGCCGCGCCGTACAGGCCCGCGACCACCACGCAGCAGAGGAAGAAGACCTGGACGCGGAAGCCGGTCGGGTCGTCCGCGACCAGGCCCCAGACCAGGCCGGCGGCCAGGAAGCCGTTGTAGAGGCCCTGGTTGGCGGCCAGCGGCGCGGTCGCCTTCGCCATCGCCGGGTCGAAGCCGGAGAGTCCGCGCCCGGGCGCACGCTCCCACAGGAACATCTCCAGGACCAGGATGTATCCGTGCAGTGCGGCCACCAGGCCCACCAGCGTGCTCGCGACGATGCCCATGCCGGGGCTCCTTTCTGGACTGTTGTCCAACAATAATAGACATGTGTCCAGAAACTCCGCGACAGGCTTCGCTTCAAGAGGTGAAGTCAAGGCCTCCACAAGGAAGTTCCACCGCTTCATCTCTTGACCGTCGTCCGGAGGGGCGGGACAGTGTGTCGACGTCTGAGAGCGCTCTCAGGCCGTCGCCGTGTTCCCATCGCCGAGGGAAGGCATCCCCCATGTCGGCACCCCCGTCCCCGTCGCCCGTCCCGCCGCCCGTCCCCGTCCCCGCCCGCGTCCCCGCCCGCCCGGCCGGGCGCCGCCGCGCCCCGGTCGCGGTCCTCACCGTGCTCGCCCTGCTGCTCGCCGGCCTCTGGACGGCGGCCGGAGCGCGGGCGGCCGCCGACTACACCCGGCTGACCCTCGGCATCGGCTGGTAGTCCGAGGCACCGCTCCTCCCGCCCGTCCCCCTGCGCCGTCCCCCCACACCCGTCCACCCACGGAGGTGCACCACCGTGTCCGGAAACGCCACACCCGGAACCACCGCCACCCGCCGACGCCGCCCACGCCGCGCGCTGGCCACCGTCCTGACGGCCGCCGGCGCGGCCACCGCGCTCTGCGCGGCGCTGCTCGGCACCGCGACGGCCGCCGTCCCGCCCCCGGCGGCGGGCTGGACGACGGTCTGGAGCGACGACTTCGGGGGTGCCGCCGGCAGCCTGCCCGCGGCCGCCGACTGGATCGTCGACACCGGCACCAGCTACCCCGGCGGCGCCGCCAACTGGGGCACCGGTGAGGTCCAGACGTACACCGCCGACACCGCCAACCTCCGCCAGGACGGCGCCGGGAACCTGCGCATCACCCCGATCCGGGACGCCAACGGCACCTGGACCTCCGGCCGGATCGAGACCCGCCGCAGCGACTTCGAGCCGCCCGCCGGCGGGAAGCTGCGCATCGAGTCCCGGATCCAGATGCCGAACGTGACCGGCCCGGCGGCAGCCGGCTACTGGCCGGCCTTCTGGACGCTCGGCGCGCCGTACCGCGGCAACTACTGGAACTGGCCGACCATCGGCGAGTTCGACCTGATGGAGAACGTCAACGGCGTCAACCAGGTCTGGGGCACGCTGCACTGCGGCGGGAACCCCGGCGGCCCGTGCAACGAGACCACCGGCCTCGGCGCCGTGCACGCCTGCCCGGGCTCGGCCTGCCAGGGCAACTTCCACACCTACGCGCTGGAGTGGGACCGCAGTGTCAGCCCGCAGCAACTGCGCTGGTACGTCGACGGTGTGCAGTTCCACTCCGTGACCTCCGCCCAGATGGACGCCGCCACCTGGGACGCGGCCACCGCGCACGGGCACTTCATCCTGCTGAACGTCGCGATGGGCGGCGCCTTCCCCGACCCGGTGGCGGGCTACCGGACGCCCACGGCCGCCACCGCCTCGGGTGTCCCGATGCTGGTCGACTACGTCGCGGTCTACCGCTCGGGAGGCGGCAGCACGCCGCCGACCACCACGCCTCCCACGACCACCCCGCCGACCACCACACCTCCGACCACCACCCCGCCGGGCGGCACCGGGAGCGCGTACGGCACCCTCCAGGCCGAGGCCTACGGCGGGCAGTCCGGGACCGTGCTGGAGGCCACCACCGACACCGGCGGCGGCCAGGACCTCGCCGCGCTCGCCAACGGTGACTGGGCGCTCTACCCCGGCGTCGACTTCGGGAGCACCCCGGCCCGGCAGTTCAAGGCCAGGGTGGCCTCGGGCGCGGCGGGCGGTGTCAGCGGACTGGTCGAGGTCCGGCTGGACAGCCGGACCGCCGCCCCGATCGGCTCGTTCGCCGTCGCCAACACCGGGGGCTGGCAGAACTGGACGACCGTCCCGGCCAACATCGCCGCGACCACCGGCAAGCACGACGTCTACCTGACGTTCACCAGCGGCCAGCCGGCGGACTTCGTCAACGTCAACTGGTTCACGTTCAGCACCACCTGACGCGGGGTGCCGGGCGGTGGCGGACAGGTGCCGTCCGCCACCGCTCCGGCGTGCCCGGCCCGGCCGCTGTCCTGCCGGCCCGGCCCGGCCGCCCGCCGGTTCTGCCGCCGCCCCGCCGGCCCGGCCCGGCCGCTGTGCCGGACGGGGTGGCTGGGAGCGCTCTCACCGCCGGGTTCGGCGACCCGCTAGGCTCTGGGGACGAAGCGTCCGCGCGAGAGGAGTCCACGGTGCCGGAGCAGACGCCGCGTCCGACACTGGAGTCGGTCGCCGAACTGGCCGGGGTCTCCCGGGCCACGGCGTCGCGGGTGGTGAACGGCGGCGAGGGAGTCCGCGAGGCCCTGCGGGAGAAGGTCCGGCGCGCCGTCGACGAGCTCGGCTACGTGCCGAACCCGGCCGCCCGGACGCTGGTCACCCGGCACAACCGGGCCGTCGCGGTCGTGGTGGCCGAGCCCGGCAGCCGGCTGTTCTCCGACCCGTTCTTCGCCCAGCAACTGCGCGGCATCGGCCGCGAGCTGGCCGCCGCCGACCACCAGATGGTCCTGATGATGGTCGAGGACCAGCACGACTACGAGCGGGTCGGCCGCTACCTGGCCGGCGGGCACGTGGACGGCGCGCTGCTGTTCTCGCTGCACCAGCCCGACCCGCTGCCCGCCATGGCGCGCAAGGTCGGGCTGCCCTTCGTGGTGGGCGGCCGACCGGGCTGGGCGGGCGCCGAGTCCGACCCCGACCTGGTGTACGTCGACAGTGACAACCGCGGCGGCGCCCGGCTGGCGGTCGGCCATCTCCGGTCGCTCGGGCGCACGGTCATCGCCACCGTCACCGGCCCGCTCGACCAGACCTCCTCGCTGGACCGGCTGGACGGCTACCGGGACGTGCTGCCCGACGGCGACCCGGCGCTGATCGCCGAGGGCGACTTCACCCCCGACGGCGGCGGCCGTGCGATGGCCGAGCTGCTGGCCCGCCGGCCCGACCTGGACGCGGTGTTCGCCGCCTCCGACGCGATGGCCTCGGGCGCGCTGCGGGTGTTGCGCGAGGCGGGCCGCCGGGTGCCGGAGGACGTCGCCGTGGTCGGCTTCGACGACGTCGAGTCGATCGCCGCCTGGACGGCGCCGCCGCTGACCACGGTGCGCCAGGACATCGAGGAGATGGGCCGGTTGATGGCCGGTCTGCTGCTGCGCCGCCTGGCCGGCGCCGGCGGACGGTCGGGGTCGGCGGCACCGGCCGCGGTCTTCCCGTCGGCCCTGCGGCCCGCCGGTCCGACCTCCGTGATCACCCCGACCCGGCTGGTCCTGCGCGCCTCGGCCTGAGCGCGGCGCGGGCCTGAGGGTCCGCGCCGTCGCCTTCAGGTCCTGAACGCCCGGTTCGTGGTGTCCCCGAGATTACGTTCGGGTTTCGACCCCTTGACCGCCGCGCCGCCGCGCGGCACTCTCCTCTCAGCGCCTGAGAGCGCTCTCAAGAGAGCGCTCTCAGATGCAGACCGGCCCTGCGCCCCCCGTCGCCCCGTCGCCCCGCGCCCCCGCACGTCCGCGCCGTCCGCCACGTCACCCCACCCGCCCCGCCAGGGAGTCCTCATGCGCCGTTCCGCCGCCGTGCTCGGCAGCACCGCCCTCGCCGCCGCCCTCCTGCTCACCGCCTGCGGCAGCTCCGCCGGCTCCTCCGACGCCGCCGACGGCAAGGTGACCATCACCGTCGACCTCTTCGGCACCTTCGGCTTCAAGGAGAGCGGCCTCTACGAGGAGTACATGAAGCTGCACCCCGGGATCACCGTCAAGCAGACCGACACCCAGGACGAGGGCCAGTACTGGCAGGCCCTGCAGACCAAGCTCGCGGGCGGTGGCGGCCTGGCCGACGTCCAGGGCCTGGAGGTCGGCCGGGTGGCGAGCGTGCTGCAGAAGCAGGCCGACAAGTTCACCGACCTGAGGACCCTCGGCCTCGGCGCCGTCAACGACGAACTGGTGCCGTGGAAGGGCGCCGCCGTGACGACCGCCGACGGCCGGGTGCTCGGCGCCGGCACCGACATCGGACCGGAGGCGATCTGCTTCCGCACCGACCTGTTCAAGGCCGCCGGCCTGCCCACCGACCGCACCGAACTGGCCGCCCGCTGGTCGACCTGGCAGGGCTATCTGGACCTCGGCAAGGAGTACGCCGGCAAGGCCGCGGCCGGCAACGTCTGGACCGACAGCGCGGCCGGTCTCTTCACCGCCGAGGTCGGCCAGCAGAAGGTGCGCTACGCCGACGAGAGCGGCAAGCCGGTCTTCGACACCAGCCAGGCCGTGAGGACCGCCTGGGCCGACGCCGGCCGGCTGGTCGCGGACGGCCTGTCCGCGAAGCTCCCGCAGTGGACACCGGAGTGGAACAAGGCCTTCAGCACCGGGAAGTTCGCCACCCTCAGCTGCCCCGCCTGGATGCTCGGCTACATCAAGGGCCAGGCCGGCGAGGCCGGTTCGGGCACCTGGGACGTCGCCCCCGGTCCCGGCCGGACCGGCAACTGGGGCGGCTCCTACCTGACCGTCCCCAGGACGTCCAAGCACCCCAAGGAGGCCGCCGCGCTGATCGCCTGGCTGACCGCCAAGGAGCAGCAGACCACCCTCTTCACCAAGCAGGGCTCCTTCCCGTCGTCCACCGGCGCCCAGGCCGCGATCAAGGACGTGGCCGACCCGTACTTCAGCGACGCGCCGATCGGCCGGATCTTCAGCGAGTCGGCGGCCGCCATGCCCGCCCAGGTGCTCGGGGTGGACGACGGCGTGATCGGCAAGGCCTTCACCGACGCCCTCGGCGAGGTCGAGCGGACCGGCACCGCGCCCGACGTCGCCTGGAAGCACGCGCTGGACAACATCCGCAAGGCCAACGGCAGCTGACGAGAACTCAGGAAGACCTCCACGATGGCCGTCACCTCCGCCGCCCGCCTGCCCGCGGCCGGCCCGGCGAAGCCCCGTACCCGCCGGGCCGCCGGCCGGCTCGCGCCCTACGGGTTCCTCGCCCCGTTCTTCGTCCTGTTCGCCGCCTTCGGGCTGTTCCCGCTGCTCTACACCGCGTACGTCTCGCTCCACCGCGTCGAGTTGCAGACCACCGACCGGATGGACTGGCTGGGCCCGCAGAACTACACCCGCCTCCTGGCGGACCCGTTCTTCTGGAACGCGCTGCGCAACACCTTCACCATCGGGGTGCTCTCCACCGTTCCCCAACTGCTGATGGCCCTCGGCCTGGCCCACCTGCTCAACTACCGGCTGCGCGGCCGCTCCTTCTACCGGGTCGCGATGCTGATGCCGTACGCGACCTCGGTGGCCGCGGCCACCCTGGTCTTCGCCCAGCTCTTCGGGCGTGACTACGGCCTGATCAACTGGGTGCTGGGCCAGGCGGGCCTGAGCCCGGTGGACTGGCAGGCCTCCACCTGGGCCTTGCAGTTCGGCGTCTCGGCCATCGTCACCTGGCGGTGGACGGGCTACAACGCGCTGATCTACCTCGCCGGCATGCAGTCCATCGCCGGTGAGCTGTACGAGTCGGCGGCGGTGGACGGCGCCTCCCGCTGGCAGCAGTTCCGGCACGTCACCGTGCCGGGGCTGCGCCCCACGATCGTCTTCACCGTCGTCGTGTCCACCATCGGCGCCACCCAGCTGTTCGGCGAACCGCTGCTGTACGAGGGCAACGCGGGCGGCGGGATCTCCCACCAGTACCAGACCCTCGGCCTGTACCTGTACGAGCAGGGCTGGAGCTTCTTCCACCTCGGGCGCGCGGCCGCGGTCGCCTGGGTGATGTTCCTGCTGATCGTCGTCCTCGCCCTGCTGAACGCGGCGATCGCCGCCCGGCGCAACCGTACGGACCGGTGACCCGCATGCGACCGAATCCCCGCTCCCCGCTGCACGGCGGCCCGCTCGTCCACGGGGTGCTGATCGCCGCCACCCTGGTGTTCGCGTTCCCGTTCTACTGGACGCTGGTGGCCGCCAGCCGCTCCAACGCCGAACTCAGCTCGGCCGTACCGGCGCTGACCCCCGGTCCCAACCTGCTGCACAACATCGGCGAGGCCCTGCGGCAGGCCGCGATCGGCGACGCGCTGCTGAACTCGCTGATCGTCTCGGCCACCGTCACGGCCGGCGTGGTGCTCTCCTCGACGCTGGCCGGGTTCGCCTTCGCCAAGCTGCGCTTCCGCGGCCGCGGCCTGCTGCTGGCGGTCACCGTCGCCACCATGATGATCCCGCCGCAGCTCGGCGTGATCCCGCTGTTCATGGTGATCGTCCGGCTCGACCTGCAGAACACCCTCCCGTCGGTGATCCTGCCCTCCCTGGTGTCGGCCTTCGGGGTGTTCTTCATGCGGCAGTACCTGGTCCAGGCGCTGCCGGACGAACTGATCGAGGCCGGCCGGGTCGACGGCGCCTCGCTGCTGCGGATCTTCCGTTCGATCGTGCTGCCGGCCGCCCGCCCGGGGATGGCGGTGCTGGGCATGCTGACCTTCATGGCCACCTGGAACGACTTCTTCTGGCCGGTCGTCGCGCTCAGCTCGCAGAACCCCACCGTGCAGGTCGCGTTGAAGTCGCTGGGCCAGGGGTACGTTCCCGACCAGTCGATCGTCATGGCCGGCACCCTGATCGGCACGCTCCCCGTCCTGCTGGTCTTCGGCCTGCTCGGCCGCCAGATCGTCGGCGGCATCATGCAGGGCGCCGTCAAGGGCTGACCCCCGACCCACACCTCCGGAAGGCGACATGACCGACCACGCCCACCCCCTCGTGTTCCCCGCCGACTTCCTCTGGGGCGCGGCCACCGCCGCCTACCAGATCGAGGGCGCGGCCGGGGAGGACGGCCGCACCCCGTCCATCTGGGACACCTTCAGCCGCACCCCGGGGAAGGTCCGCAACGGCGACACCGGCGACATCGCGACCGACCACTACCACCGGTTCCGCGAGGACATCGCGCTGATGGCCGAACTCGGGCTGCCCGCCTACCGGTTCTCGATCGCCTGGCCGCGCGTCCAGCCCGGCGGCTCCGGGCCGGTCAACAAGGCCGGGCTGGACTTCTACGACCGGCTGGTCGACGGACTGCTGGAGCGCGGCATCACCCCGGTCGCCACGCTCTACCACTGGGACCTGCCGCAGGAGTTGGAGACCCCGGCGAAGGGCGGCGACGCCCCGGGCGGCGGCTGGACCGAGCGGTCCACCGCCTGGCGCTTCGCCGAGTACGCGGCCCTGGCCGCCGGCCGCCTGGGGGACCGCGTCGAGGCCTGGACCACCCTCAACGAGCCGTGGTGCAGCGCCTTCCTGGGCTACGGCAGCGGCGTCCACGCCCCCGGCCGCAGCGACCCGGCCGCCGCCCTCACCGCCCACCACCACCTACTGCTCGCGCACGGCCTCGCCGTCGGCGCGCTGCGCGCCGAACTCCCGGCCCGGGCCCGGATCTCGCTCACCCTCAACCTGGCGGCCGTGCGCCCGCGCACCGACGACCCGGCCGACCGCGAGGCCGCCCGGCGCATCGACGGCCTGGCCAACCGGATCTTCCTCGACCCGGTGTTCCACGCCCGCTACCCGGCCGACGTGCTCGCCGACACCGCCGGCGTCACCGACTGGTCCTTCGTCCGGGACGGCGACCTCGCCGAGATCGCCCGGCCCCTCGACGCGCTCGGCATCAACTACTACACCCCGACGGTGGTCGCCGCCGACGACCCGGCCGCCCCCGCCCCGCGCCAGGACGGCCACGGCGGCGAACGGTCCCCCTGGCCCGCCGACCACGGCATCCGCTTCCTGCCGGCCGACGGCGAGCGCACCGCGATGGGCTGGCCGGTCGACGCCGACGGCCTGTACGAACTGCTCACCCGGCTCCGCGACGAGCTGCCCGGCCTGCCCCTGCTGATCACCGAGAACGGCGCCGCCTACGACGACTACAGCGACCCCTCGGGCGCCGTGCGCGACCCCGAGCGGATCGCCTATCTGCGGGCCCACCTCGCCGCCGTTCACCGTGCGATCGCGGCCGGCGCCCCCGTGCGCGGCTACTTCCTCTGGTCCCTGCTGGACAACTTCGAGTGGGCGTACGGCTACGGCAAGCGCTTCGGCATCGTCCACGTGGACTTCGCCTCCCAGCGCCGCACGCCCAAGGACAGCGCCCGCTGGTACGCGGAGGTCGTCCGCACCGGCGAGCTCCGCCCGGCCGGCCCGCCGTCCTGAGCCCGCCGTCCTGAGCCCGGCGGCCCGAACCGGGCGGCTCGAACCCGGCGCCGGGCCTCGCGCCGGGGCGCCGGGAATGCCGGCCGGGACGGCGGTCGTTGCCGCTCACGTGACTACTGCCGCGCCCGCGATCCGTCTCTCGGTACTGGACCGTTCCCGGACGAGACAGGGGAAGGAGCCGGCGCAGGCCCTGCGGGACACGGTGGCGTTCGCCCAGGAGGCGGAGCGGCTCGGCTACCACCGGTTCTGGGTGTCGGAGCACCACGGCGTGCCCGGGGTGGCCGGGTCGGCGCCCACCGTGCTCGCGGCGGCGGTGGCGGCGGCCACCACCCGGATCCGGGTCGGGACGGGCGGCGTGATGCTCCCCAACCACCAGCCGCTGGTCGTGGCGGAGCAGTTCGGGGTGCTCGCCGCGCTCTTCCCCGGCCGGATCGACATGGGGCTGGGCCGCTCGGTGGCCTTCACCGACGGCGTCCGGCGGGCGCTCGGCCGGGACAAGGACGCCGCCGACCGGTTCGCCGGGCAACTGGCCGAACTGCTCGGCTACTTCGACGGGTCGCCGGGTACCCATCGGGACGTTCACGCCCGCCCCGCCGAGGGCCTGGACGTCCCGGCCTTCGTGCTGGCCACCGGCGCGGGCGCCGACATCGCCGCCGAGGCCGGGCTGCCGCTGGTGATCGGGGCGATCCGCGGGGAGGAGCGGATGCTGGCCGCCATCGACCGCTACCGCGCCCGGTTCCGGCCCTCCGCGCAGGCGGCCCGCCCCCATGTGGTGGTCTCCGGCACGGTGGCGGTCGCCGGGACGACCGAGGAGGCCGAGCGGCTGCTGGTCGCCGAGGCCTGGTCGAGCGCCTACGCCCGCACCCACGGCGAGTTCCCGCCGCTCGCCCCCGCCGAGGAGGTGCTGAACCGCCCGATGACCGCGCGCGAGCGGGCCGCCTACCAGCAGTCGCTGCGCGGGCACATCGCCGGCACCCCGCCGCAGGCCGCCGCGGCGCTCGCCGCGCTGACGGCCCGCACCGGGGCCGACGAGTTCCTGGTGACCACCAGCAGCTACGACCGCGCGGCGCTGCTCGACTCCTACCGCCTGCTCGCCGAGGCGGTCCGCCCGGTCTGACCCGGCACGGCCCAGCCCCGTCCCCGGGCCGGGTCAGTACTGGACGGTGACCGCCTGCACCGCCCCGAAGTCGGCGGCGGCCAGGTCCTCGTCCCGGATGACGTAGTAGAGCGGGCAGCCGGTGAACTCCGGGCGCCCCGCGGCGAGCAGCACGCGCTCCGGGCCGCGGCCGTGCGGCGGCACCACGTACTGGTCGCTCTCCCGGTCGGGGCCGAGCAGCACCATGAAGGCACCGTGCTGCGGCGCGACGTCCAGGGCGGCGGCGGGCAGCGCGGCCAGCCGCTCCAGCGCCTCGTCCGGGAGGTCGACGAGCGGCGCGTCGTGGAACCGGACGACCCTGGCCACCAGGGCCTTGCCGGCGGCGTGCAGCGGGGTGGGCGGCCCGGTGAACTCCCACGGCGGGGCGCCCCAGCCGGCGTCGGGATCGGCGAACGCCGGATCGGCGGCCACGTCGTAGGGCGCCGTGTCGGCGGCGGTGTGGTCCGGGAAGTGGAGGACGGTGACCGGGTCGCGGCCGCCGAAGCCGTCGTGCCCGAGGAAGAAGAAGTAGAGCAGGCCGCGGTCCGGCAGCAGGCCGTTGACGTCCGCCGGCGCGACCTCCGCCAGGTCGATCTGGGCGACGAAGCAGTCCGGCACCGCGTCCGGACCGGCCCCGGTGCCCGGCCAGACGAAGCCGGGCGGCACGGCGGGCACCCCGCCGCACCGGGAGAACGGCTCGGGGCCCTCGAAGCCGGCGGGGCGCGGCCCCAGCGCGATGCCGTGCTCGGCGACCCCCGTCAACTCGGCCTCCCAGGGCGCGAGGCCGGCCTCGCCGATCAGCCGTCGAAGTGTCCGCTCGTCCTCGGCGGTCACCGGATTGGGACGTGTCATGCCGCCACTCTAGGACCCCCCGGCGACACCCGGCCCCCGGCTCCGCCCGGGTCCCGACGACACCCGGCCCCCGGCTCCGCCCAGGTCGGCGGGGTGGCCGACAATGGCCGGGTGAACGACACGGACTACCAGGTGCTCCTGGAACAGGCGATGGAGGCGGCCCGGCAGGCGCCCGAACGGGGGCGGCCCGCCGACTACATCCCCGCCCTCGCGCAGGCCGACCCGACGGCCTTCGGGATGGCCATCGCCACCGTCGACGGCGCGGTGTTCGGCGCCGGGGACTGGGAGCACCCGTTCTCGATCCAGTCGGTGTCGAAACTGTTCACCCTGGCGCTGGCGCTGGCGGACGGCGGCGACGAACTCTGGCGCGGGGTCGGGCGCGAACCGTCCGGCAACCCGTTCAACTCGCTGGTCCAGCTGGAGTCCGAGAACGGCATCCCGCGCAACCCCTTCATCAACGCCGGCGCGCTGGTCGTCACCGACCGGCTGCTGAAGCTGACCGGCGACGCCGTTGGCGCGGTCCGGGAGTTCCTCCGGGCGGAGTCCGGCAACCAGGCCGTCGCGGTGGACGACTCGGTCGCCTCCTCCGAGGCGCGGCACGGCCACCGCAACGCCGCGATGGCGCACTTCATGGCCAGCTACGGCAACCTGCGCAACCCCGTCGACAGCGTGCTCGCGCACTACTACGCGCACTGCGCGATCGAGGCGAGCTGCCGCGACCTCGCCCTGGCCGGGCTGTTCCTGGCCCGGCACGGTACCCGCGCCGACGGCTCGCGGCTGCTGTCGCGCAGCGAGGCCAAGCGGATCAACGCGGTGCTGCTCACCTGCGGCACGTACGACGCGGCGGGGGAGTTCGCCTACCGGGTGGGGCTGCCGGGCAAGAGCGGGGTCGGCGGGGGCGTGCTGGCGGTGCTGCCGGGCCGGGGCACGGTCTGCGTCTGGAGCCCGGGCCTGGACGCGGCCGGGAACTCGGTGCTGGGCGTCGCCGCCCTGGACGCGCTGACCACGGCCACGGGCTGGTCCGTGTTCTGAGGGCCGGGCGCCGGCCGGGGCGGCGCGCCCGGCGGTGACGCCCCGGCCGGCGCGCCGCCGGCCGGGCGGATCCGGCCGCTCCGACGGGCGAACCCGGCATCCGCCCCCGGAGCCGGCCGGTCCTGTGGTACTGATCGACGGGTACCGGCCACCGGGGGGAGCGGGCCGCCGCTCCGCCCGTCCAGCAGGGAGGACCACGTCAGCATGACGCCGCGCAGCACCCCGCCCTCCCCGCCGCCCGGGACCGGCGGGCCGGCCGACGCCCCGGCGGGCCCCGGCCGTCCGCCCCTCCGGCCGTGGGACGAGGTGGTCGCGCTGGCGAGCGACCTGATCCGGATCGACACCACCAACACCGCGGACGCGGGCGGAGCGGGCACCGAGCGCCCGGCCGCCGAGTACGTGGCGGCCAAACTGGCCGAGGTCGGCTACGAGTTCACCTACGTGGAGGCCGGCGCGCCGGGGCGGGGCAATGTCGTCGCCCGGCTGCCCGGGGCGGATCCGGCCCGCGGCGCCCTGCTGATCCACGGGCACCTGGACGTCGTCCCGGCGGACCCGGCCGAGTGGAGCGTCCACCCCTTCTCCGGGGAGGTCGCCGACGGCTACCTGTGGGGCCGGGGCGCGGTGGACATGAAGGGCATGGTGGCGATGATGCTGGCGGTGGCCCGCGGTCACCGGCGCGACGGTGTCCTGCCGCCGCGCGATCTGGTCTTCGCCTTCGTCTCGGACGAGGAGGCGGGCGGTTTCCAGGGCGCCCGGTGGCTGGTCGACAACCGGCCGGAGCTCTTCGAGGGCGTGACCGAGGCGGTCGGCGAGGTCGGCGGATTCTCGGTCACCTTCGCCGACGCCACCCGTGCCTACCTGATCGGGACGGCCGAGAAGGGGGCGGTCTGGCTGCGGCTGAGGGCGCTTGGCACCGCCGGTCACGCCTCGCTGCCGCACGACGACAACCCGGTCGCCAAGCTCGCCGCGGCCGTCACCCGGCTGGAGGCGCACCGCTTCCCGCTGGTCCTCACCCCCGCCGTGCGCGAACTGCTGGAAGGGGTCGCGGACATCACCGGGGTGCCGTTCGACGAGAACGACCCCGAGGCGGCGCTGGCCCGGTTCGGGCACGCGTCCCGGCTGATCGGGGCCAGCCTGCGCGACACCGCCAACACCACCCGCTTCGATGCCGGGTACAAGGCCAACGTGGTGCCGGGCACCGCCCGCGCGGAGGTCGACGCGCGGGTGCTCCCGGGGCGCGAGGAGGCGTTCAGGGCCGAGGTCGCCGCGCTCCTGGGGCCCGGCATCGAGCAGGAGTGGAACAGCCTGCCGGCCGTCGAGACCGCCTTCGAGGGTCGGCTGGTCGAGGCCATGACGCTGTCGCTGGCCGCCGAGGACCCGGGCGCCCGGGTGCTGCCCTACATGCTGTCCGCCGCCACCGACGCCAAGTCGTTCCAGCGCCTCGGCATCCGCACCTTCGGCTTCGCCCCGCTGCGCCTGCCCGCGGGGCTGGACTTCGCCGCCCTGTTCCACGGTGTCGACGAACGGGTCCCGGTCGAGGCCCTGGAGTTCGGCACCCGTGTGCTGGACCGCTTCCTGCGCCACTGCTGACGCGGGTGCGGTGCCCGGTCACGGCGGCCTCCGGTCAGGTCCGGGCGCGGCCGGGGAGACCGGGCTCCCGCCCTACGGCGCGGCGGCGAGCCGGTCCGCCAGCTCCGTCAGCGCCCGGCCGAGCGGGAGCGAGACCCGGAGGGCGGCGTAGGCGTCCCCGCGCGTCGCGCCCTGGTTCAGGATCGCGACGGGCTTCCCGGCCCGCGCGGCGTGCCGCACGAAGCGCAGACCGGACATCACCGCCAGCGACGACCCGAGGACGAGCAGCGCGCGGGCCTCGTCGACCAGCTCGAAGCAGTGCCGGACGCGGGGCTTGGGCACGCTCTCGCCGAAGAAGACCACGTCCGGCTTGAGGATCCCGCCGCACGCCCGGCAGGCCGCGACCCGGAAGGAGGCCACCAGCGCGTCGGGGAGTTCGACGTCCCCGTCGGCGTTCCTCGGGGAGCTCTCGTCCCGGAACGCGCCGTTGAGCTCGTGCAGGCGCCGGTCGAGGTCCGCGCGGGTGCTGGCGCGCCCGCACCCGAGGCAGACCACCCGGTCGAGGCCGCCGTGCAGCTCCACCGCGTCCAGGGTGCCGGCCGCGTGGTGCAGCCCGTCCACGTTCTGGGTGATCACCGCCGACACCAGGCCGCTCCGGCGCAGCTCCTGGACCGCCCGGTGTCCGGCGTTGGGACGGGCCAGGGCGATCGACCGCCACCCGGCGTGGCTGCGCGCCCAGTACCGGCGCCGGGCCTCCGCGCTCGCCGTGAACTCCTGGTAGGTCATCGGGGTCCGGCGGCGCAGGCTCCCGGTGGGGCCGCGGTAGTCGGGGATACCGGACTCGGTCGACAGCCCCGCGCCGGTCAGGACCGCCACGTCCCGGCCGGCCAGCAGCCGGCCGATCCCGGCCAGCCCCTCGTCCGGCGGCACGCTCGCCGCGGCCTCCGTCGGCTCGGGCATCGGGTCCACAGGCATGCCCACAGCCTAGTGCTGTGACCGGGATGGTTCACCGTGGTCGGGAGACGGCACACGGGACGAGCGCGGTCCGCGAGGCAACTGGTATGAATGGCGCATGCAGGAAGAGACCGCGCAGTCCGCGATCGACACGTTCATCTCGGCCTTCAACGCCTCGGACGACAGCTATGTGACTGCGCTGCTCTCCCGGGCCCTCACCTCGGACGTGGTCTTCTGGGGACCGTTGGGCCGCACCGAGGGGATCGAGGCGGTCGAGCGGTTCGTGCTGGACATCCGGCGCCACCCCGCGGGGACCGGCACGATGGTGCGCTGTTCGGCGGTGGACATGCCGGACGAGTGGGCCCGGTACCAGTGGATCTTCACGACGCCGGACGGAGGCCCCCGCCTGTCGGGAACGGACGTCGTCCATCTGCGGCGGAACCTCATCGACCAGGTCATCGTCTTCGCGGGGGAGATCGAGCCGTCCGCCTCCTGAGTCCTTCTCCTGAACCGGCCCCGTTCGGGGCTCCGGGTCTGCCCAGCCGAGTCCTGGTGCGCTGGAAGGTGACTCCGCGGCGGGCGAGCAGGCCGGGAGGCCCTGCGCTGCCTGCTCGCCGGACGAGGCGTCACCCTTCAGCGGACGAAGACGTGGAAGGAGTCCACCGATCCGGGACGGGACACCAAACCCGACCGGATCGAGCACGTCATGGAGCGCTTCCCCGACCGGACGTTCGCGTTCGACGAGTTCGGCCCGCTCGGCATACGCCCCACCGCGGGCGGCGCCCGGGCCGAGCGGGGGTCGACCCGACCGGCTGCCGGCGACCTACCACCGCACCCATGGCGTCACCTGCTTCCACGGCTGCTCCTCGGCCGGCGACGACACCCTGTGGGGCATCAACCGCCGACGCAAGGGCACCGCGAACACCCTGGCCGCACCGCGGTCGATCCGAACGGCCCGTCCGGACGGCGCCCCGGTCTGCGTGATCCTGGACAACCTGTCCGCCCACAACGGCAAGAAGATCCGCCGCTCGGCGGAGCACAACAACGTCCGCCCGTGCTTCACCCCGACCAACGCCTCCTGGGCCAACCCGATCGAGGCGCACTAGCGACGCGGCGGAGGCCGTGCGGGGGGGGGACGCCCCCCCCGCACGGCCTCCGGTGGCCGGGCCCGGCCGGGTCGTTGCCCGCCGGGTCAGTGCCCGCCGGTGCCGCGGGCGGCCACGTCGGCGCGCAGGGCCGGCAGGCCGGCGTACATCGTGCCGCCGGGGCAGTCGGTGGCCATCCAGTCGCGGTGGCCGCTGATCATCTCGACCGGCTTGGTCACGCCGTTGACCGGGTTGACGAAGGTGACGTGCGCCTGGGGGTCCAGGTTGTGCCCGCGGGCCACCACGGCGAGCAGCGCGGTCAGCGACGCACGGGCGGCCGCGGTGGGCTCCTGGGTGCTGAGGGTGCCCAGCAGGGCGATGCCCAGGTTGCCCGAGTTGAAGCCGGCGGTGTGGAAGGCGGTGACGACGTTCCCGGACGCGTCGTGCGCCGGGATGCCGTCGTCGCCCGACCAGCGGCCCTCGTAGATCCGCCCGGCCTCGTCGATCAGGAAGTGGTAGCCGATGTCGCCCCAGTCGTTGGTGATCGCGTGGTACTCGTAGATCGCCCGCACGGTGGCCGCCGGGTCCGGGTCGGCGTTCGGGGTGTCGGTGTGGTGCACCGTCAGGGTCTGGAGCGGGTAGTACTTCGCGGGGGAGTTCTCCACGCCGTTCTTGAAGCGCTTGGTCTCGTCGGCGCCCCAGGCCGCCCGGGAGAGGTACTCGACACCGCAGAAGGTGGAGGGCGCCGTCGGGGCGATCGCCACGGTGCGGACCGGCCCGTGCACGGTGTCGATGGCGGCGGAGCGGACGTTGCCGGCCCCGTCGGGCAGGCGCAGCTCGTAGCCGTGCGCGCCGTCGGCGGCGACCAGCGCCGTGGCGACGCGGCCCGGGCGGTCCGCGTCGTCGGGGCCGCCCGCACAGCCGCCGGGCAGCGGCTGCCAGGCCCCGGGGGCCGCGCCGTCGTGGTGGAGCCTGATGGCAGCGCCGCGGGCGGGACCGTCCCAGCTGACGCCGACGTAGCGGATGGGGAAGCCCGCCCGCACGGTGGTGGCCTCCCGGCCCGCCGCGGACTGCGCCCGGGTGACGGGGACGCGGGTGGTCCGGGCGGCGAGCGGCCGGGCCCCGGCCGCGCCGGTCCCGGCGGCAGCGGTGCCGGTCCCGGCGGCGGCGGCCGACGCCGCCGGGGTGACGGCGAGCGCGGCGGCCGTGGCGCCCAGCGCGGTGACGAGGGTGCGCCGGGTGACGGCGGGCTTCGGGTGGGGCATGGGTGGTCCTGTCTCGGGCGTGATCGGGAACGGAGGGCTGACGAATCGCTCCGGATGCCATGCCCCCGCTGACAGAAGATCAGTCAAGGGCGAATGTACACAATTGACCCCGTGCATCCGTTCGATTCATAGGAATCTTTGCCCGAAAGTGCAGGTCGGGAGGGGGGTGGACGGCCGGCGCCGGGCCCGCCGGCTCCCTGCTGCCCACCCTGCTCCGGGCCGCCGCCGGGGTCAGGCGGCCTCGGCCGCGGCCTTGATGCGCAGACCGAAGGCGGGCGCGTCCTTGCGGGCGGCACTGAGGGCGAGGCCCACCAGGAGCTTGCCCAGGCCGTGGCCCTCCAGGGTGTTGAAGATCCGCACCCGGGTGGTGGTCGGCGACACCGGCGTCAGGTCGTAGCCCCCCTCGGCGGAGGTCACCAGGTTCTTCGAGATCTCGGTCCAGCGCAGCGTGGTGGGGGCCTGGAGTCCGGTGATCCGGATCTTTCGTGTGGTCTTCATGCCGGCGTCCTTGACCGTGCTGGTGAACACGGTGCCGACGGCGGTCGGGCCGTCCGGCGCCCTGGTGATCTCCAGGACCCGCGGGTTGAACGCCGGGTCGTTCCGGCCGTCGGCGAGGAAGGCGAACACCTCCTCGACGGGCCGGTCGATCTGGACGGTGGCCTCGAACCGGCCTGCCATGGGCTCTCCTTCGACGGACGGGTGACGTGCCGTCATGGTCCCAGGCGGGCGCGGGTGATGACGTCAGGCGCGGCCTTGCATAGACTCGTTCGCCAGCTGTCCGGGCGAGTCCAGGAGCCGATCGATGCCCACCCCGTCCCCCAGTCACGACGCCGGCACCTCGACCACGCCCCTGCTGGACGACACCATCGGCGCGAGCCTCGACCGCGCCGTCCGCGCCTTCCCCGGGCGCGAGGCCCTGGTCGACCTGCCGACCGGCCGCCGCTGGACGTACCGGGAGCTGGCCGAGGAGGTCGACCGGGTCGCGCTCGGGCTGCTGGCGCTCGGCGTCGGCCGCGGCGACCGGGTCGGGATCTGGGCGCCGAACTGCGCGGAGTGGGTTTTCACGCAGTACGCCACCGCACGGATCGGCGCCGTCCTGGTGACCGTCAACCCCGGCTACCGCGCGCACGAACTGGAGTACGTGCTGCGCCAGTCGGGCACCCGCACGGTGGTGGCCGTGCCGGCGTTCAAGACCTCCGACTACGCGGCGATGCTGGCCGGGGCCGCCCCGCGCTGCCCCGCGCTGAAGGACGTCCTGCTGATCGGCTCGCCGGCCTGGGCGGAACTGCTCGACCGGGCCGGGCGCGCCGACCGCGGCCCGCTGGCCGCCGCCGGCGCGGCGCTGGACCCCGACGACCCGATCAACGTCCAGTACACCTCCGGCACCACCGGCTTCCCGAAGGGCGCGACCCTGTCGCACCGCAACATCCTCAACAACGGCTTCTTCGTCGGCGAGTTGTGCGGCTACTCCGAACTCGACCGGATCTGCGTGCCGGTGCCCTTCTACCACTGCTTCGGCATGGTGATGGGCAACCTCGCCGCCCTCTCGCACGGGGCCTGCGTGGTGATCCCGGCCGCCGGGTTCGAGCCGGCCGCCACCCTGCGCGCGGTGGCCGCCGAGCGCTGCACCTCGCTGTACGGCGTCCCGACCATGTTCATCGCCGAGCTCAGCGACCCGTCCTTCGCCGACCACGACCTGTCCAGCCTGCGCACCGGGATCATGGCCGGGTCGCCCTGCCCCACCGAGGTGATGAAGCAGGTCGTCGAGCGGATGGGCATGCGGGACGTGTCGATCTGCTACGGCATGACCGAGACCTCTCCGGTGTCCGTCCAGACCCGGGCCGAGGACCCGCTGGAGCGCCGGGTCTCCACCGTCGGCCGGGTCGGCCCGCACCTGGAGGTGAAGATCGTCGACCCGCGGACCGGCCGCACCGTCCCGCGCGGCACACCCGGTGAACTCTGCACCCGCGGCTACTCGGTGATGATCGGCTACTGGGAGCAGGCCGACCGCACCGCCGAAGTCCTGGACGGCGACGGGTGGATGCACAGCGGCGACCTGGCGGTGATGGACGAGGAGGGCTACCTCGGCATCACCGGCCGGATCAAGGACATGGTCATCCGCGGCGGCGAGAACATCTACCCGCGTGAGATCGAGGAGTTCCTGCACACCCACCCGGACATCCTCGACGCCCAGGTCATCGGCGTCCCCGACGCGACGTACGGGGAGGAGCTGATGGCCTGGATCAGGCTGCGCCCCGGAGCCGCCGAACTGACGGCCGCGGGGCTGCGGGAGTTCTGCGCCGGGCGGATCGCGCACTTCAAGATCCCGCGCTACGTGCACCTCGTCGACGAGTTCCCGATGACCGTCACCGGCAAGGTCCGCAAGGTGGAGATGCGTGAGCGGGCCGTCGTCCTGCTGGGCCTCGCCGAGGCGGCCGGCGCCGGGCACGGCTGACGGCCGCCCGGCGCCGGGCGGCCGGGCCGGGCGGGATCCGGGTCGGAGGGGGTGTGGGGCGGCGCGTCCGGGGCAGCCGGGGAGCGAGCGCGTGCCGCCCGGGACGGCCGGGCGGCACACCACCCCGAAGGGAACGGAGTCCGCGTCATGACGAACCTCGCGCACCTGCCCGGAGCCCTCGACCACCGGTGGGACTGGCAACTGCGCGGTGCCTGCCGCTCCGCCGACAGCGGTCTCTTCTTCCACCCGGTCGGCGAACGCGGCGAGGCCCACGACTCGCGCGAGAGCGCCGCCAAGGCCGTCTGCGAGGGCTGCCCGGTCCGGCGCGAGTGCCTGCGCTACGCCCTGGAGGCCCGCGAGCGGTACGGGGTCTGGGGCGGTCTCGGCGAGCACGAACGCCTGCGCCTGCGGAGTCAGGGGAGGCCCCGGCACAGCGGGCCGCCGACCGGTCCCGCCGTCTCCCGGGGGCGGGAGGCCCCGGCGTCCTGAGCGGCCCCGCCCGGTGGTGCCGGTCGCGCCACGGCCCGACGCCCCCGACGACGCCACCGCCTGTGAGAGGCTCACCCCATGGAACAGCGTGTACTCGGCCGCACCGGCCGACCCGTCTCCGTCGTGGGGCTCGGTACCTGGCAGCTCGGCGCGGACTGGGGTGATGTCCGCGAGGAGGACGCGCTCGACGTCCTGGACGCCTCCGTCGCGGCCGGCGTCACCCTCTTCGACACCGCCGACGTTTACGGGGACGGCCGCAGCGAGCAGCTGATCGGCCGCTACCTGAAGGGGCGCCCGGACGCGGAGGTCTTCGTCGCCACCAAGTTCGGCCGCCGGGCGGAGCAGCGCCCGGAGCACTACCACCTCGCCAACTTCCGTGCCTGGTCGGACCGCTCGCGGGCCAACCTGGGGGTGGACCGGCTCGACCTGGTGCAGCTGCACTGCCCGCCGACGCCGGTCTACGCCGACGACGAGGTGTTCGACGCGCTCGACACCCTGGTCGCCGAGGAACGGATCGCCGCGTACGGCGTCAGCGTCGAGACCTGCGCGCAGGCGCTGACCGCGATCGCCCGGCCCGGGGTCGCCAGTGTCCAGATCATCCTGAACGCGTTCCGGCTGAAGCCGCTGGAGCGGGTCCTGCCCGCCGCCGCGGCCGCCGGGGTGGGCGTCCTGGCCCGGGTCCCGCTCGCCTCGGGGCTGCTCTCGGGCCGCTACACCGCGCGGACCGCCTTCGCGGCGGACGACCACCGGACGTACAACCGGCACGGCGAGGCCTTCGACCAGGGGGAGACCTTCTCCGGTGTCGACTTCGCGACCGGGGTCGAGGCGGCGGCGGAGTTCGCCGCCCTCGCGGGCCGGGACGCGACCCCCGCGCAGACCGCGCTGCGCTGGATCATCCAGCAGCCGGGCGTGACGACGGTGATCCCCGGCGCCCGCAACCCCGAGCAGGCCCGTGCGAACGCGGCCGCCGCCGCCCTCGCGCCGCTGCCCGGGGAGACCCTCGCCGCCGTGCGGGAGCTGTACGACCGCCGGATCCGCCCGCAGGTCCACGACCGGTGGTGACGCGCCGCCGGTGACGGCGTGCGCCGGACCGGCCCGGCCCGGCAGGTGCGACCCGCCGGGCCGGGCCCGTCACCGGCGTCTCAGCGGGGGTCCAGCCCCGCCAGCATCTCCGGCAGCTCCCGGCTGTGGAGGACCCCGAGGCTCCTCGTCGCCCGGGTGAGGGCGACATAGAGGTCGTTCCCGCCGCGGGAGTGCGCGGCGAGAATCTCCGCGGGCTCCACGACCAGGACGGCGTCGAACTCCAGCCCCTTGGACTGGGCGGCCGTCATCAGGACCACGGGCGAGTCCAGCGACGCCGGTCCGTCGGCCCGCGCGACGCCGTCCAACTCGGCCAGCCCGTCGAGCAGTTCGGCCGGGAAGCCGGGGGCGTGCAGGATCGCCGCCCGGCGGCCGTCCAGCCCGGCGATCTCCTTCTCGACGGCGGCGCGCAGGGCCGCTCCCCGGTCCTCCTCGGGGATCCGCAGGCTCCACGGGCGGATCCCGCCGCTGCGCACCGCGGTGGGGGCGGTGAGTGCCGGGTCGACCGCCCGCAGGACGCCCTCGGTGATCCGCATGATCTCGGCCGGGGTCCGGTAGTTGATGGTCATCTCCACCGTGCGCCAGCGCCCGGCGGTGTACTCGTCGAGCGCCTCGCCCCAGGAGCTGAGCCCGGCCGGCGCGCCGGTCTGCGCCAGGTCGCCCACGATGGTCATGGAACGGCCGGGGCAGCGGCGGGTCAGCAGCCGCCAGGCCATCGGGGACAGCTCCTGCGCCTCGTCGACGATGATGTGCCCGAAGCCCCAGGTCCGGTCCTCGATCGCGCGCTCGGCCAGCGGACGGAACTCTCCCTCGCCGCGGTACTGGCGGGTCAGCATCTCCGCGTCGATCTCGGCCAGCCCCGCGCCGAAGTCCTCCAGGACGGTCTGGGCGAACTGCCGCTGCTCGGCCTCGGCGGCGGCGTCGATCCGGCGGGAGACGGCGCTGCCGGGCAGCGGGCCGAGCAGTTCGGCGGCCTCGTCGAGCAGCGGCACGTCGTCGGTGGTCCAGCGGGCGGCCTCCTGGTCCGGCCCCGCGTGCTCGCGCAGCAGGGCGGCGCGTTCGGCCTCCGAGAAGTCCGGCATCGCCCGGGCCAGCAGCTCCGGGGAGCCGAACAGCGCGGTGAGCAGCTGCTCCGGGCCGAGCAGCGGCCACAGCCGCTCGGCCAGCGCCTGGAAGTCGGCCTCCAGGACGAGCCCGTCGGCGAGGTCCACCACGTCGTCCAGCTCCATCTCCCCGCCGCGGTCCCTGGCGATCCGCAGGGCCAGCTCCGAGGAGAGCCGCTCGACCAGGGCGGCCCGCGCCTCGTTGTGGGGTTCGCCGGACCGGTGCGCGGCGGCGTGGGCCCGCTCGCAGAGGGCCCGGCCGATCACCAGCTCCTCCCGGTGGGCCGAGTTCCGCCCCACGGTGAGGGTCCAGGACTCCTCCGGCAGCTGCCGCAGGCCCTCCAGGGCGGCGGCGAGCACCCGGGCCATCCGTGCGTCGCCCTTGACGGCGGCCGCCTCGGGCGTCTCGGTGTCCGTCCCGGTCACACCGGGGTAGAGCGCGCCGATGCTGCTCAGCACGACCTCGCTCTCGCCGAGCGCGGGGAGCACCTGGTCGATGTAGCGCAGGAAGGTCGTGTTCGGCCCGATGACCAGCACACCGCGCTTGGCCAGCCGGTCGCGGTGGGTGTAGAGGAGGTACGCGGCACGGTGCAGGGCGACCACCGTCTTCCCGGTCCCCGGACCGCCCTGGACGACCAGCACGCCGCTCAGCTCGGAGCGGATCACCCGGTCCTGCTCGGCCTGGATGGTGGAGACGATGTCGCCCATCCGTCCGGTCCGGGCCGCCGTCAGCGAGGCGAGCAGGGCGGTCTCGCCGCTGAGCTCGGAACCGGCCCGGCCGTCCAGGGCGCCCACCCCGAAGGCGTCGTCGTCGAAGTCGACGACGGTCCGGCCCTTGCTCCGCAGGTGCCGGCGCCCGGTCACCCCGCCGGGAGCGGCGGGCGTGGCCCGGTAGAACGGCTCCGCGGCCGACGCCCGCCAGTCGGTGAGCAGCGGCTCGTGGTCGTCGTCGGCCAGGGCGATCCGGCCGATGTACTGCCGCTCGCCGTCGGCGGTGTCGAGCCGGCCGAAGCAGAGCCCGTACTCGGCGGCGTACAGCTCGGCCAGCCGGCGGGTGTGGTGGATCTCCATCGTGTCGCGCTCCAGGCGGGACTGGAGCGTGCCGCCCTGCTCCTGGAGGTGGGTCGCGCGCAGGTGGTCGGCCGCGAGCTCGCGCTGCTCCTCCAGCCGGTCGTACAGCCCGCCGACGTAGGCGTTCTCGGCCCGCAGTTCCCGGGCGTGCCAGGCCTCGGCGGCCCGGGCGTCCTGGCCGCCCGGGCCGGTCCGGTGCCCGGCATCGACGGCTGTGGTGGGTTCGGACGACGAGGACGACGACGAGGACGACGTGGGGACCATGGCCAGCTCCATTGACTCAGGACCCCCGACCGGGCGGGCGGTCGGGGGTGGCGGCGCGAGGGCCGCCGTGCACAACACGGGAGGACAGGGGCGGGCCGGCGCGCAGGCGACGGGCCCGGGGGTGGGAACACTCAGCACAATGATCTTGGACGCCGGCGTCTCTGCGCACCGGTGGGGACGAGGACGGGACTGCCGCACCTCCCGTTTGCGCAGGTCCCGGCCTCGGCCGACAATTCTGCGGCACGACCGGGGCCTTGCCGCAAGCCCCCCCGTGCGCTATAAGTTGGAAGTGGAAAGGAGTGGGTAATCCCCTTTCCGCTTTCTGGTCCGCCCCGGTCGGACACCCCCTCGCGAGGTGTGATCGCCGCGTGCCGCGGGGCCGCCCGCACGCGCCGCACCGGTCCCGTGTCCGGTGGCCTGGGGCCTCTCAACACGCGGACGGCGTGCCGGGCTTCCCGGAGCCTCTCACACTCTGCCGTGCCGATGGAGGCCGCCGCCGCCGGCGACGGCCGGGGCCGGTGCGCCGACGCCCGACGGCGAGAGTGGCAGCGTGGCGGCCACCCGGAACCCGGACCGGTGCGGGCCGGCCGTCAACTCGCCGCCGAAGACCGCGATCCGTTCGGCGAGCCCGATCAGGCCGTGGCCGGTCGAGAGGTCCCGCCGCACCGCGAGGGTGCGACCGGCGCCGTCGTCGACCACCTCGATGTGCAGGGCGTCGGACCAGGTGATCCGGACGGCCGCGTGGCTGCCCGGTCCCGCGTGCTTGGTGATGTTGGTGACGGCCTCCTGCACGAGCCGGTACGCGGTCCGGTCGACGCTGTCGTCGAGGGGGAGCGGGCCGCCGCGGACGTCGAGGTCGATCCGGATGCCCGTCCTGCGGACGTCCTCCAGCATCGGCCGCAGGTCGGCCAGGCCGTGCCGGCCGATGTCCTCCACGGGGGCGTCCGGGCTGCGCAGCACCCGGAGCATCCGGCGCAGTTCGGTCATCGCGGACCGGCCGACGTCCTCGATGTGGCCGAACGCCTCGATGGTGCCGGTCTGCCCGGCGGGCGTCGTGCTCCTGGCGTTCTCGGCCCGCATGACCATGACGGCGACGGCGTTGGCGACGATGTCGTGCAGCTCGCGGGCGATGCGGGTGCGCTCGCGCACCACCGCCCGGCGGGCCTCGGTGAGGTCGCGGCGGTCGCGCTCGGCGGCGATCCGGCCGGCCCGGACCCAGCGGGCGAGGCCCCAGGCCGAGGCCGTGACCAGTACGTAGAAGGCCAGTGAGGACAGCAGCATCGAGGTGCTGTCGGTCGTCGGCACCAGGCCGACCAGGTAGTAGGTCTTCAGCCCGGTGGCGGCGAGACCGAGCGCCAGCGCGGTGAAGGCGGCCGGGCGCCGGCAGGTGTCCGCGACGGTGTACAGCGCGAGCAGCAGGCCGAAGAACGGGGTGAAGGACAGCGCGTCGGCCAGCGTCAGCAGGCACGCGCCGGTCGTGACGGCCCAGACGACGAGGAACACCGCCATCGGCCGGCGCCGGCGCAGGGTCAGCGCGACGGCCTGGACGCAGGCGAGTGCCAGGACCTGGACGTGCTCCGTCCAGGAGGTGCCCGGAAACGCCGGGTTCCCGAAGTAGAAGACGTCCGGCACCGTGGCCGCGAGCGCCAGGGCGAGGTCCTGCGGCCCCGTGGACCGGTGGCGGCGCCGGTTCGCCGCCCGGTCCGCGGGGTGCTGTGCGGTGGTGTTCATCAGCCGGTCCCGTTCCCGCCTCGCGCGGCAGGCCCGCTACTTGAAGCAGCAGGCTTGCTGCGGCACGGTGTTGCAGCATTCGGCGCGGGTGAAGTCGGTGAGGTCGCCGGCGAAGGCGAGCCACCAGGTGTCCGGTGCCACCAGGGCGGGCGGCCGGGCGATCGGGTAGCCGAGATCGGCGTAGGCCGCCCACAGGTCGCCGCCGTGGGTGTGCAGGGCCGCGGTGAGATCGCGCCGCGAGTGCTCCCTGAGCGCGTCGGTGTGCCGCGAGGGCTTGTTCAGGGTCAGCAGGGCCGCCGCCGCGGTGACACCGTCCGTGGCGACCGCGGACAGGGCGAGGCCGGCGACGTTGATGGTCTCCCCGGCCGGCTCCGGAGCCGGGTCCGGGTTCTGCGTGATCCGGACGACGAGGCGCTGCCAGGGGTTCGACAGGGTCTCGGGCGGCTGCGGCACCAGGACGGTCTGGACGCTGAGCAGAAAGCCGTGGGCCACCTCCGGACCGGGCCCGCCGCCGGCTCCGGCCTGGTGCACGGCGACATCGAACGTCGGGGTGGAGCGGTCGTTCATGGTGTGTCCTCGGGGTCGGCCACGGGCGGGCGGTGCCTGCCGGGCGCATCGGGGCCGGCCGGCGCGGCCGGGGCGGATGCGGCGGCCGGTCGGACCGTCGGTTCGGAGGCGGTCCGGGCACCGCTGCGCAGTGGCCCGATGGGGGCTGCGCGACCGTGGAACATTTCCTCCACCGTCTCCCCTCCCACGTCCCGAACACATGAGCCCCTGGTCCCGGCCGGGGCCCGCGTCCCGGCCCCGGGCGGCGGCGGGCGAAGCCGAAAAGCCACTGGTGCGCCCGCGCCCGTTCGGACAGGCTGCCGCGCATGGACTGGATGCCCCTGCTCTCCACACTGACCGGTGCCGTGATCGGCATCACCGCCACCCTGGTCGCCGACCGCACCCGCTGGCGGCGTGAGGAGGCCCGGCAGGCGCTGGACCTGCGGCGCGAGGTGTACACGCAGTTCGTCAGCGCGCTCAAGGCCGCGGGGGAGGAGATCCGGGCGGTCGCGCTGGGCGACCACCTGTCCGAGTCGGCGCGTGACGCGGCCGTGCGGGAGGCCTTCCGCGCCACCGGCCTCTACACCGCGAGCGAGCGGCTCTGGCTGGTCGGGCCGCCGCAGGTCGTCGCGGCCGGGAACGAGGCGTTCCGCAGCCTGCGCCGCCTCCGCGACGCCTACGCGGCCGGGGCCGCCGTCGGCTCCGCCGAGGACGCGTCCCTGATCGCGCTGCGCCGTACGGCGATGGGCCGGATGCGCGGCCTCATGCGCGAGGACCTGGGGATCGGCCCGCTGGGGATCGAGTGACCGAGGAGGGTCCGCCGGTGCCCCGGGTGGTTCCCGGGGCACCGGCGGTGCGGGTCAGCGCGCCGGTCAGCGCGCCGTCACCGGGTCGGCGCCGAGCCACCAGGCGGGGTTGGCGGTGCCGTCGGTGGTCCGGCCGTCGTCGTGCACGTAGTACCGGGCGTCCCGGCCGGGCTCGGCCAGTTCGCCGGCCAGCGCGCGCTCCAGCCACTCCGCGCCGAACCGGAAGACCTCGGCCGCGACGCCGCCCAACGGGTGGAACTCGCCTTCGTAGACCCGCATCTCCTTGGGTGCGGTGATCAGTTCGTAGCCGGCCAGCGCCTGCTCCAGCCGGGTCAGCTCGTCGAACTCGCCGATGCCCACCAGGGTCGGGCAGGTGATCCCGGTGACCAGGTCGCCGAGCGGCAGCCGGTCGGCCAGTTCGCGGTCGAAGGCCTGCTCGTCGGTGTATCCGGTCATGTACATGAAGTTGTGCTTGAAGCCGGGCTGGGCCCGCTCGAAGATGGTGTGGAAGTCGCCGGTGACGGCCTCGAAGGCGGCCAGCGCGGCGAGCCGCGGGTCGGTGGCGGCGGCGCGCATGCCCCAGTACCCGCTCATGCTGATGCCGAACATGCCGATCCGCGCCGGGTCGACCTCGGGGAGGCCGGCCAGGTAGTCGACGTAGCGGCTCACCGCCCGCTCGTAGTTGGTGAGGTCGAGGGTCAGCCCGTTCGCCCGGGACTCGCCCTGCCCCGGCCCCTCGATGGAGAGCGCCACGATGCCCCGGGAGGTGTAGTACCGCTCGGCGGCGAAGATGTAGTCCTCCTTGATCATGTCCATCCCCGGGCCGAGGATGACCGCGGAGGCCCGCTCGACCCGCCCGGGCGGCAGGTGGAGCAGGGCGTAGACGTGCCGTCCCTCGAACTCCAGCTCCACCCGGCGCACGCGGTGGCCGCGCAGCTCGCCGAGCCGCGCCACGCAGTGGTCGGCGCGCTCGCGGAAGGCGGTCTTGCGCGGGTCGGTGGCGTCGAGGAACGAGTACTGGGCACGGCCCCACATCACGGCGGCCCGCTGGTAGAGGTCGGCGGCGGTGCGGCCGAAGCCCTCGCGCTCGTGGTGGGCGGCCCGCTGCTCGGCCTGTCCGGCGACGGTGGCCCAGGCCTTGGGCAGCATCGCGCCGCTGCGGACCAGTGCGAAGACCTTGTCGAAGTCGGTGTGGTCGTGGCCCAGCTGCTCCATCGTGCCCTTGGCCTGCGGGTGCAGGGCGTCGAAACCGCCCTGGGCGAGGGCGGTGTCCAGGGCCCAGCTCTGTCCGGTCGATCGGACGGTCATGGCTTGCTCTCTTTCGGCAGAAGTGTCGGCACTCGGTGGTAAGTACTTAACTATTAAGTACTTATGCTTGACCCGGCTGTCAACCCCGACCCCCGAGGAGAGAGGATCACCCCATGACCGAATCGCATCCGGCCCGGTCGGACCGGGCCCGGCCCGGAGCGGAGCCGGCCGAACGCGCCGCCGCGCTCGACGCGCTGGCCCGCGCCGCGTACAGCCTCAGCGCCGCCGACGCCCGCCTGCGCGGGCGCGCCACCCGCTCGCCGGGCGCGCTCTCGCTCACCCATGCCCGGGCCCTGCGCGTCCTGGCCGACGAGGGCCCGATTCCGGTCAGCCGGCTCGCGGCCGGGACGGAGACCACCGCCGCCGCGGCGACGCAGCTGGTCAACGGCCTGGTCGAGGCCGGGTATGTCACCCGCGAGCGGCCGGCCCACGATCGCCGCTCCGTCCTCGTCGGCCTCACCGCGGCCGGCCGCGAGCGGCACCTCCAGCGCCAGCAGGCGTTGCACGCCGATCTGGACCGCCTGGTCGCCGGGCTCGACGACGCCACCGTGGCGGCGGCGGCCACGGTGCTGCGCGGACTCGCCGGGATCTACGACGGGCTCTGACGGCGGGATCTACGAGCGGCTCCGACGGCGGGATCCGCGAAGGGCTCCGGCGGCCGGTGCGGCCGGAGCCCGGCGCCGCCAGAGCCGCAGCCATAGGTTGGATCTATGAGGTCATAGCCCCGGACCCCCTACACCGGTGCACACTGCCCGGGTTTGCTTCAACCATCCGTCTGCCGCTCGCCCGCCCGGAGGAACACCACCATGCCCCGCCCGATCCGCATCGCGATCGTCGGAGCCGGCCCCGCCGGCATCTACGCCGCAGACGCCCTGCTCAAGTCCGACGCCGCCCTGGAGCCCGGGGTCTCGATCGACCTCTTCGAGCGGATGCCCGCGCCGTTCGGGCTGATCCGCTACGGCGTCGCCCCCGACCACCCCCGGATCAAGGGCATCGTCACCGCGCTGCACCAGGTCCTGGAGAAGCCCGGGATACGCCTGTTCGGCAACGTCGACTACCCGGGCGACCTCACCCTGGACGACCTGCACCGGTTCTACGACGCCACGGTCTTCGCCACCGGCGCGACGGCCGACCGGCCGCTCGACATCCCCGGTGTCGGCCTGGACGGCTCCTACGGCGCCGCCGACTTCGTCTCCTGGTACGACGGGCACCCCGACGTCCCGCGGACCTGGCCGCTGGAGGCCGAGAAGGTCGCCGTCCTCGGCGCGGGCAACGTGGCGCTGGACGTGGCCCGCATCCTCGCCAAGACCGCCGACGAGCTGCTCCCCACCGAGATCCCGCCGAACGTCCACGCCGGTCTGCGGGCCAACCGGGCGCTGGAGGTGCACGTCTTCGGCCGGCGCGGCCCGGCCCAGGCCAAGTTCAGCCCGATGGAACTGCGTGAGCTCGACCACTCCCCGACCATCGAGGTCGTCGTCGACCCCGAGGACATCGAGTACGACGAGGGCTCGATCGCCGAGCGCCGGGGCAGCAAGCACGCCGACATGGTCGCCTCCACCATCGAGAACTGGGCCATCCGCGACATCGGTGACCGGCCGCACCGGGTCCACCTGCACTTCTTCGAGTCCCCCGTCGAGGTGATCGGCGAGGACGGCCGGGTCAGCGGCCTGCGCACCGAGCGCACCGAACTCGACGGCACCGGCAACGTCCGGGGCACCGGCCGCTTCACCGACTGGGACGTCCAGGCCGTCTACCGGGCCATCGGCTACTACTCCGACGAGCTGCCGAAGGTGCCCTTCGACCCGATCAGCGGCACCGTGCCCAACGAGGCCGGCCGCGTCCTGGCCGCCGACGGCTCCCACCAGGACGCCACCTACGTGACCGGCTGGATCAAGCGCGGTCCCGTCGGTCTGATCGGCCACACCAAGGGCGACGCCAACGAGACCGTCGCCTGCCTGCTGGCCGACCACGCCGCCGGCCGCCTCCCCGGCGCCGTCGAGCCCGAGCCCGACGCGGTGGTGGCCCACCTGAGGGACCGGGGCGTCCGGTTCACCACCTGGGAGGGCTGGAAGGAGCTCGACGCGCACGAGCGCGAGCTCGGCACCCCCGAGGGGCGCGAGCGCGTCAAGGTCGTCGACCGCGAGGAGATGCTCCGCCACAGCGGCGCCTGACAGCGCCCGCGGCGTCACCGCGCCCGACGGACCGCCGGCGGGGCGGACGGTGCCCGACCGTCCGCCCCGCCGGCGTCCGCCGGGCCCGCAACCGGGCGGGGGTCTGCTGCGTCCGAACGAGGTGGGGTAGGGTCGCCGGACCACACCCGTTGACCCAGGGGGAGGGCCGGCCCGGCGCCATGACCAGGGAACTTGCCAAGGCTTCACGCGTGCGGATAGCCGATCTGACGCCCGGGACGGACCTCTATCTCGGTGTCCGGCTGAGCGGACCGGGGCTGGTGTTCGACATCAGCTGCTTCGGTCTGGACGCGGATCAGCGGCTCAGCGACGACCGTTACTTCGTCTTCTTCAACCAGCCCGCCAGTCCCGAGGGCTCGGTGCGGCTGCTGGGCCCGCGGTCCGGTGACACCGAGGCGTTCCGGATCGTGCTGCCGGACGTCCCGGCGGCCGTCGACCGGCTGAGCCTGACCGCGACCATCGACGGCGACGGCCGGATGTCGCAGGTCACCTCCGGGTGCGTGCGGCTGGTCGTGGACGGTACGGAGGTCGGCCGGTACTCCTTCACCGGCGCGGAGTTCAGCACCGAGCGCGCGGTGATGCTGGCGGACCTCTACCGGCGCGACGGGGAGTGGCGCATCACGCCGGTCGGCCAGGGCTTCGACGGGGGGCTGCGGGCGCTGCTGGAGAACTTCGGCGGCGAGGCACTGGAGGAGGACCCCGGGCAGAGCGCGGGCGGGCTCCAGGACGCGTCGGCCCCCGCCGCCCCGGTGCCCGCCGTCCAGGTGGCCACGCCGCAGCTGCCGGTCCAGCCGCCCACGCCGCCCGGCGTCCGGATCTCCCTGGTCAAGTACGCCGAGGTCCCCGAGCGGACCGGGTGGGTGCAGCAGAACGACCACCTCGTCCGCTACACCCTGAGCAAGGGTCAGGACGTCCTCGCCCTGCACGGCAGCATGGTGGCCTACCAGGGCAGGGCCGAGTTCGCCCACGAGAGCTCCGGCATGCTGCGCAAGCTGACCGGCAACCTCACCGGCCAGACGCTCAAGCTGATGCGGGTCTCCGGTGAGGGGCAGGTGTTCCTGGCCGACGAGGCCGCCCACCTGCACGTGGTGCGGCTGGAGGGCGACGCCATCTGCGTCAGCTCCGACCGGGTGCTGGCCTTCGACGCCAACCTGGAGCACGAGGTCCGCCGGATCGAGGGCGAGGGCCTGCCGAACGGAGGCTTCTTCACGCTCCAGTTCAGCGGCCACGGCACGGTGGTGGTGAAGACCAACGGCATCCCGGTGGTGCTGCCGGTGACCCCGGCGCCCGAGACGTACGCCGACGTCCACGCGCTGGTCGCGTGGTCGCGCGGGGCCCAGGTGATCACCACGGCCCCGGTCCGGATCAGGCGCTCGGCCTACGCGGGACACGCCGCGGAGTCGTACAGCCTTCAGTTCAGGGGCGGGCCGGGCAACTTCGTCGTCGTCCAGCCGTTCGAGATCTGAGCGGGCGCGGCGCCCGGGTACAAGGAGGTGGGAATGGAGCGGCAGGTGCTCTCGGGCACGTACCTTCAGGGGTACGCGGCCTCGCCGGTCACGGCACGGATGAGCAACCACGGCGGGGCGATGTGCCGGGTCGTGGTGACGGGCACGCAGGACGTGCTCGCCAAGCCCGGGGCGATGGTGGCCTACGACGGCTTCCTCCAGTACGAGGCGGTGTCGCAGTCGCTGCGCCGGTCGCTCGGTGAGTGGGCGTCGGGGGAGCGCAGCCCGCTGCTGCGCTGGTTCGGCGACGGCACGCTCTACCTGGCCGACTTCGGCGCGGACGTGCTCAACCTCCAGCTCGACGACGAGTCGCTGAGCGTCAACGGCTCGCACCTGCTGGCCCTGGACGCCTCGCTGGGCTGCGCCGTCGAGAAGGTCAAGGGGCCGGCGCTGATGGCCGGGACGGGCCTGTACAACGTCACCGTGAGCGGCAGCGGCTGGGTGTCGGTCACCTCGCGCGGGGTCCCGGTGGTGCTGGACTGCGCGGAGGCCGAGACCTATGTCGACCCGGACGCGCTGGTGGCCTGGACCACCGGGCTGGAGATCAAGACCCGGCGGACCCTCAAGGTCGGCTCGCTGATCGGCCGGGGCAGCGGGGAGGCGGTCCAACTGGGCTTCAAGGGCTCGGGTTTCGTCATCGTCCAGCCCAGTGAGGACACCTCCGACCGACTCAAGATCCGCGGCTGAGCAGCCCGCGGCCAAGGAGCAGCGATCACCGTGCGCAGTCCCCTTCTCGACCACACCGCCCTCGCCGGCGACGAGCGTTTCGCCCTCCAGAACCCGCAGTTGCTGCGGGTCGCGCTGGACGGGCGGGCCGAGGTGCTGGCCCGTAGCGGCGCGATGGTCGCGCACACCGGCCGGGTGCAGTTCACCGGGTGGACCGAGCCCGGCCGCCGGGGCCGCAACCGGCAGCAGTCCCAGCACCAGCAGCATCAGCCCCAGCACCCGCAGGCGGGTCAGCGCCCGCCCGCCCTGGACCTGATGCGCTGCGCCGGCACCGGCACGGTCTACCTCGCCAACCTCGCCCAGCACCTGCACATCCTCGACCTCCGGCGCGAGCGGCTGACGATCACCAGCAGCTACATCCTGGCCCTGGACACCACCATCCAGTGGCAGGCGGTCGACATCGAGGGCGGTGAGCGGATCTCCGGCGTCGGCCGGCACAGCCTGGAGCTGTCCGGCAGCGGCACGCTGGTGGTGATGACCTCCGGCCTGCCGTTGGTGATGCCGGTGCGCGCGGGCGAGTACGTCTACGCGGACGCCGACGCGGTGGTCGGCTGGTCCTCTGCCCTGGACGTCCAACTCCAGGCGCAGAGCAGCAACACCGAGGCCTGGCGCCGCCGGGGCACCGCCACGGAGGGCTGGGAACTGTCCTTCACCGGTGACGGCTTCGTCATCGTCCAGCCCAGCGAACTCCTGCCGCCGCAGCGGGTGCCGGTGCGCTGACGGCCGCCGTCCCGGGCCGCGGCCCGGTGGGCTCCGAGGCCGGGCCGAGCGGCTGCCGGGCGAGGTCAGCCCGTGCGGTAGGAGATCACGAAGTCGTCGAAGGCGTGCCGTCCGGGCCGGGCGGCCACCTCGTCGAGCGCGCGGCGGATGTCGTGCAGCTGGGCGACCGTCATCTGCAGGGGCGGCTCGTCGGGCTGGTACGTGTACCGGATCGGGTAGTCCACCCCCGGCTGGTCGGTCATCTCGATGTGGCAGCCGAGGACATGGGTGACCGGGTGCGCGGCGGTGAAGGCGATCAGCCGGTCGATCGTCGCGACATAGGCGTCCCAGTCGGCGATGTAGAGCCGCCCCGGGTACACGGTGTCGCCGGTGAGCAGGAAGCCGGTGAACGCGTCGTAGTAGGTGATGGCGGCCTCGTGGTGACCGGGACTGGTCAGGCAGGTCAGCACCCGCCCGCCGAGGTCCAGCCGGGCCGGCCGGTCGGGGTCCTCGCCCAGCCCGAGGAACGCCCGGACGGTGTCGGGCGCCGCGTCCACCACCACCGTGTCGGGCCGTCCGGCGAACTGTGCGTCCGCCGCGATGTGGTCGCCGTGGCCGTGGCTGTGCAGGACGAGCAACTGGTAGCCGGCCCGCGGATGGCGGGCGAGCCACCGTGCGACCAGCTCGTCGACGACGCGGCGGAGCGGGAAGTACGTGGGGGACGCGGTGGCGCCGGTGTCGAGCAGGACCGCGCGGTGGTTGCCGAAGAGCAGGAAGAGGAACGGGGCCTCGTAGTTGACGGCCATGTTCTGCCGGAGGATCACGGTGTGCTCGTCGTAGTGGTGGACCTGGAGCTCCGGGTCGGTGTTGTGCTTCGCCGACTCCGACCCGTGGATCCAGCGCACGTCGAGGGAGCGTCCCGCGTCCCGGGTGGCCGGGTCCGTGAAGTCGATCGGGTTCGGTGCGGAGGTCATCAGGTCTCCCGTCGGTGTCGTTCGCACCGGCCGGGACGCGATCCGCCCCCCGTCCGGTGCCGGCTCGGCCGGGAGCCGCCGTCGCGAACCTATCAGGTGGCTCCGGGCGGGTCGGCCGGGGTCGGAGTGGTCCCGGTCCGGACCGGTTCCGGGCGGTCGGGATACCCCCTCCGGTATATTTGCCGGGAGTGGCCCGTCGGGCCGTCGAGAGAGGAGAGCGTCGTGTGTCGACGCGTTGTCTGCCGGACCTGCGGCAAGCCGGGCTATGCCGGCTGCGGCCTGCACGTGGAGCAGGTGCTGGCCGGAGTGCGCCCGTCCGACCGTTGTGACTGCGGGAAGGGCGCCGGGAAGGGCGGCGGCTGGCTGGGACGGCTGTTCGGCCGCCGCTGAGCCGGGCCGGCGACCCCTCGCCCCGGCGGCCCCCTCCGCACTGGGGAGGGCGGAAGGGCGCCGGACCGGAGGGTCCCGGGCGGGGGCGTGCCTACGGGTTGATGCCGTCGAACTGGCGGACCCAGTACGGCGGCTCGTGGACCACCCCGGGCCACTGCGAGACGATCAGGGTGAGGCTGCTGGGGCCCGCGCTGCCGGGGTGGAGGTAGCCGCCGTACAGGTTCGGCACCTGCGGCTTGCCCAGGTGGCTCGGCGGCCGGGCGTGGTCGGCCGGGCGTGGTCGGCCGCGGGCCTGCGCCGCGCGCGTCGCCGGGGCCCGGCCCGGGTAAGGGGAGCCCACGGGGGTGAGGAGCATGCGGGGTGGGCCGGGGGCGGTACTCGTGGTTCCGGCGGTGGCGGTCTGCTGGCTGGCCCCCGCCGTGCTGAGTGCCTGGGGGATCTTCGCGCTGCGGGACCACGGCCTGGCCCCGGCGGCGGCCGTGGGCTTCGGCGTGATCGTGCTGGGCTGGCTGGTGGGCGTGGTCCGGCTGCTCAAGAACGACGCGGGCCGGACGGCGGTGGCCCTGTTCTGCCTGCTGGCGGCGTGGATCATCCTGGTGGTCTCCGGGCTCAACGTGCAGGACCAGCGGCTCCTGCACGAACGCGGCGTCGTCTCGGACGGTGAGGTGGTCCGGACGACCGTCACCTCCGACCCGATGGCCGGGCAGGGACCGGCGGTGACCGCGGTCGACGTGCGGCTGGCCGACGGGACGACGGTCAGGGGCATCGGGACCAGGGGTGACCACCCGGCTCTGGGCGACCGGCTCCGGGTGACCGTGGATCCGCGCGGCACGGTCGCCCCCCGGCTGGGCCCGCGCCCCGACGCGGTGGACTGGACGGTGCCCGTCCTGCTGCTGGTCGTCATGGCCGGGTGCGCGTTGGTCGCCGGCGCGGCGGTCGACGAGCTCTGACCGGTCGTGCCGGCCCGCGCGCGGGCGGGGGCGGCGGTCGCCCGTGAGGGCGCCCGGATCAGAGCCGGGCGGGGCCGATCTCGGCGGAGCCCCCGGCGCACGGGGGAGCGGCGCGGCGGCACTCGGGACAGTCGGCGACCGGCACGACGGCCGGTTCGTGCCGGGTGAGCAGCGACCAGAGCACCCAGCCGGTGAGTCCGGTGCGGGTGACCGCGACCTTGCCCCAGCGGGTGCCGAGCGGTGAGGTCCAGCTGTCCAGGATCTCGACCCGGTCGCCACAGTGGGTCAGGCCGAGGACGGTGTCGTTGACCGAGTGGTCGCGGCGGACGTTGGCGGCGCCGGCCGCGACCTCCCAGCCGGCGTGGCCGCTCTCGGGCGGCCGGGGCCCGGGGCGCGCCTCGGCCGGGTGGTCGCCGCCGGCGGCCACCGCCGGGAGGATCAGGATCGTCAGGGACAGGACCGCCGAGGCGACCCGTCCGATCAGGCGCACCGGGGCCTCGGTGGATCGGTCGGTGTGGGCATGTACGGCAGAACGATCCGGCCATGCGGGTGCGGACCGTTTTCGGCCGGGACCCACTCGGACGGCGGCTGCCGACTCGGTCGATCGGGTGGTGTCCGGGGCCGGGAGGCTGACGGCGGGGAGCGCGCGGCCCGCGGTGCCCGCGCTCCGCGCCGCGCGCCGACCGGCCCCGGACCCCGCTGCGCACCGGGGCCCCGGTGCGCAGCGGGCCGGTGGTCAGGAGATGCTGAACTGCGTGCCGTAGACGGCCCAGTGGAGCGGGGTGTCGAGGTCGAGGTTGCCGGCCCGGAGGAACACCCGCTGGGCGGTGTCGATGCGGCTGGTGTCGCTGTGCGCGGGCTCGGTGACCATCTCGGCGTTGCGGGCGTCGAGGAAGGCCTCCAGGTAGGCGGTCTCGTCGCCGCCCTGGGACGGCGGGGTGGCCTTGGCCAGCGCCTCCCGGCGGATCTTGGCCAGACCGTCGGGGCCGTGGACGACGGCCGCGTCGTAGTAGGCGAACTGGCCGAGTGCGCGGAGCCCGTCCTGCTTGGCCCGGGAGACGGCGGGGTCGAAGTAGACCCGGTCGAGCTCGTGCAGCTGGGCCTGCTGGAAGGCGGGATCGCCGGCGGCCTCGGCCCAGGCCGCCGTGAAGCCCGGGTCCAGGCCCTCGTGGGAGGCGCTGCCGTTGACCTGGCGCAGGGCCGGCAGATAGGAGGCCAGCGGGTTGTCGGGGACGGCGTCGGTGTAGTGCTGGACCAGGTCGAGCATGTCGCCCGTCCCGGAGCAGAAGCCGATCAGGCCGGCCGTGTAGCCGCGCCCGTCGTTGATGTCCTCGATGTAGCCGAACTGCGCCCGCCAGTTGAGCGAGGAGTTCTCCGCGCTGGAGACCAGCTGCATCGCGACGTCCTTCTTCTCGGGGCTGCCGAGGTCGGAGGCCGCGACGGCGCGGGCGGCGGCGGCCGCGACCGGGCGCGGCTCGGAGGCGTCGGCGGTGGCGGTGAGCGCACCGGCGGTCAGGCCTGCCACCAGGAGCGCGGCGGCTGCGGCGCGGGCGGGGCGGCGCCCGCCGCGGTCGGTCCGGCTGTGGGTCATGAGCTTCTCCGTTTCGTCGTCCGGCCTGGTGGGGGGCGGGCAGGGGCAGGGCCTGCCGGTCAGGTCCGGAATAGTTAGGTAACTTTCCTAACGAAAGGTAGTGAGGGGTGCGGGCCGTGACAAGGGGATGGCCGGGGTTTTCTCAGGATCTCCCAGGAACCTCCCAGGAATGCTCCGGCGCCGCCCGTTCGCCGTCCCGCCGCGAAGGTGGGGCCGGGTGTGGGGCCGGGGCGGGTCTCCGGTCGGACCCGGGTGTGCCGGGCGGGCGCGGGGTGGCGTCACCGTGCGGGCTCGGGGTGCGGCGCGGGCCGGGGCGAAGCCGCCGTGAGGGTCGGGGGGTGAGTGGTCGACGGCGGCCGTCGGCCGTGAGGTGCGGCAACCCGCCCGGCGGGCAGCGGGGTTCGCAGCCGCGTGCGGCGCGGGGCGGGGGCTCGGGGCCGGGGCCGGGGGCGACGGCGGGGGTGCGGCCCGGACGGTGCCGCGCCCCCGGGTCCGTCAGCCGCGCGGGCGCCGCCCGACCCGCCACGCCCACAGGACGAGCGGCACCTGGAGCGGCAGCCGGGCCGCGGCCAGGGCCGGCAGCGGTGCCGGCCGGTGTCGCCAGTCGCGGGCCATCTTCACGTTGGCCGGGAAGACGGCGACGAACAGGCCCGTCGCGGCGAGCGCCCCGACCCGCCTGGTGCGCGGTACGGCGACCGCCGCGCCGATGGCGAGTTCGGCGACGCCGCTCGCGTACGTCCAGCCCCGCCGGCTGCCCGGCAGCCGCTTCGGCACGATCGCGTCGAACGGGCGGGGCGCGGCGAAATGCAGCACCCCGACGCCGAGCAGCAGGCCGCTCAGGAGCCGGGCGGAGGTTCTCGATCGCTTCACAGTCACTCCTTGGACGAGGTGTGCGAGGTGTGCGGCGTGCCCCGCCCAGCCGTGGTTACCGAACAGTAGCGTTCCGTCGTCCGAGCGGGAAGCCGCGCCGGCGCTCCTGGCGGGGGCGCCCTGGCCCGGACGTCGGCGACCGGGCGGTCATGGACAGCACGGTCATTGACAGGCGGTGGCGCGGCTCGGTGTAATCCGGTGCGCAGGGAGGCAGCGGGCGGCGGTACGGCCGGCCCGTGCGGTCGCTCCCGGGGAAGGCAGGACGTCGTGGACGCGGAGACCGGGCCGGAGGCGGCCGGCGAGTCGGCGATCGCGGCGCTCTACGCGCGCGACCGGGCCTGCCACACACTCGGCATCACCCTCGACGAGGTGTCCGCGGGGCGGGCGCTCATGCGCATGCGGGTGAGCGCGGACATGGTGAACGGCCATGGGACGGCGCACGGCGGCTTCCTGTTCCTGTTCGCCGACGCGGCGTTCTCCTACGCCTGCAACAGCCACGGCCCGGTGACCGTCGCGCAGGCCGCGCAGGTGACCTTCCTGGCCCCGGCCGGGGTCGGCGACGAGCTGGTGGCCGAGGCGGTCGAGCGGACCCGCTCCGGGCGGCAGGGAATCTACGACGTGACCGTCCGGCAGGCCGCGGGGCGGGTCGTCGCGGAGTTCCGCGGGCAGAGCGTGGTCATCGCCGGCCGGCCGCAGGCGGGCTGACCGGGCCGGCCGCCGACCGGGCCGGCCCCGCGCCTGCCGGGCCGGTCGGTGCCCCGGCCGTCGGCCTCAGTCGCGGGGCCGCTCGTCCACCACCTGCTGGAGCTTGCCCGTGCGGGGGTTGGTGGCCAGTTCGGCCCGGGGCACCCACGCGACGGCGAGGTGGTGGATGGCGCCGGACGCCACCTCGGCCGGGTAGAGCGGGAGGGCCGCGTACACGGCCGCGACGAGTCGCTCGCCCAGCTCGCCCGGGTCCGCCGGCGGCCGCCCGGTGTACCCCAGCCGCAGGACGAGGCCGTCCCGCCCGTCCCAGCGGCGCTGCACCATCTGCAGGCCCGAGATGACGCGGTCCGGGTCGGCGGCCAGCAGCACCGCGCGGATCTCCTCGGTCGGCAGGGCGACCGTGCCGACGCGCGCGCCCTCGTTCGACCGGCCGACCAGCCGGAACCGCCCGCGCTCCGGGTCGACCCATTCGGCGCGGTCGCCGGTCGGGTACCGGAGGATCGGCATCAGGGTGCGGAACAGGTTGGTGACCACGACCCGGCCGGGCACGCCCGCGGCGGTGATCGGCTCGCCGGTCACGTCGTCGACCAGTTCCACCACGGTGCGCTCCGCGAAGGCCTCGTGGACGCGGACGTCGTCGCCCGGCACCGGCGCGCCGACCAGGCCCGCGTCGTTGGAGGCGTAGCCGACCGAGGAGACGGCGGCCTTCGGGAAGGCCTGCGCCAGGACCGGCCGCAGGTCGGCGAAGAGCAGGTCGCCGCCGAACAGCAGCAGCTCCACGGAGTCGGCGCTCTGCCCGCGGCGGACGAGGCACTCGGCCACCGCGCTGAGCTTCATCGGTTCGCCCGCGAGGACGTGGACGCCGAAGCCGGCGATCAGGTCGGCGACGTAGTCGTCGGGCGCGGCACAGCCGACCGGCAGGCGGACGTTCTCCACCGGGGCGTGGTGCAGGGCGTTCTCGATGTAGAGGAAGCCGCCGTAGAGTTCGCCGGCGCAGAACAGGTTGGCCACCCGGTGGCCGGGCTTCAGGCCGGCCCGGACCATGCCCGCGCCGAAGGCGGTGACCGAGTCGGCGTGTTCGGCGCGCGACCAGGGGGAGAACTTCGGGACCCCGGTGGTGCCGCCGGTCTTGTAGACGCCGGCGTCGGTGAGCGGGCCGGTGAGCAGGCGGTTGTCCGGCCAGGTGTTCGCGGCCCAGAAGGCGCCCTGGTCGATGAGGGGGAGTTCGGTGAGGTGCGAGATCGTCCGCGGCACGTCGCGGTAGGCCTCCGCGTAGAACGGCGAGTGGACGCGGGCGAAGTCGACCAGCTCCTGAAGCGATTTCGCGGGCACTGCTTCTCCTGTCGGTCGGTGGTGGATCGAGGAGTGACGTTGCGTCGGACATGCGTGTGCTCGGAGCGGTCGGTTCAGGAGAGGTCCGGGCGGCCGATCCAGCCGTGGGCGAGGGTCTGTACGGTCGTGCCGTCCCGGTCGGCCAGCTTCCGGTCCAGGTAGGCGGCGGCCCACGGAGTGGTGGGGACGCGGAAGGCCGGCCGCTCGGCGAGCAGGGTCCGGACGACGACCTCGGCCACCTCCCGGGCCGGCTGGCCCGCCGCCTCCCAGCCCTGGCCGATCCGGTCGACATAGTCGGTGAAGGTGTCCGCGTACGGCCCGGAGGCGGCCCGGACGGTCGAGCGGTCGATGTCCGGGAAGACGCCGAACGAGGTGTCCGGGACGAAGCCCGGCACGACGACCGACACCCGCACGCCCTGCGCCGCGGCGACCGGGGCCAGGCTCTCCATGAACCCCTCGACGGCGAACTTCGCCGCGCAGTAGGCCTCGTTGAACGGCTGGCCGACGACCCCGTGCACGCTGCCGATCGTGACCAGACGCCCGCCGGCGGCCCGGAGCAGCGGCATCGCGGCCCGGCTGACCGCGACGACGCCGAAGAAGTTCACCTCCAGGTTGGCCCGCAGCGCGGCCGTGGTCGACATCTCCAGGGTGGGATCGGAGTTGGAGACGCCGGCGTTGTTGACCACCGCGTCCAGCCGTCCGTACACCCGGCGCACCTCGTCGAGGCAGCCGGCGACGGAGTCGGCGTCGGTGACGTCGAGGCGGCGGACGTCCACCGCGACGCCGGCCCGGTCGGCGGCCGCGCGCAGTGCCTCGGCCCGGCCGGGCCGGCGCATGGTCGCGACCGTCGTGAATCCGGCCGCGGCCGCCGCGACGGCCACGGCGAGCCCGATGCCCGAGGACGTCCCGGTCACCAGCGCGACTCCCCGGTCCGGCGTCATGAGGCGCGCTCCGCCGGGGCGCTGGTGACCGGCTCGTCCGGCGCGGGTCCGCCGCCTCCCGGCCGCGTCCGCTCCCGCTCGGCGGCGTCGAGCAGCGGTTGGATCCGCAGCGCCGGCAGGAAGGAGAGCGCTGCCAGCAGGGTGCCGCCGGCCATCACCGTCCGTGCCGCGTCCAGGATCCCCAGCGGACCGGTCAGCAGGGAGACGGCCAGGCCGCCGACCAGGGCGGCCAGCGGGATCACCCCCCAGGTGACGGTCCGGAAGGCGGCGTGCATCACGCCCTGGTGCTGGTCCGGCATCCGGGACTGCCGGGTGGGGGCGCTGCAGACGTTGATGCACGACATGAAGAAGCCGTAGCAGCCCATCGTGACCGCGATCACCGGCCCGGCCGGCAGCGCGGGTGCGGCGAGCACGCCGAGTCCGACCAGGCAGTGCAGCAGCAGCGACCAGGCCAACGTCCGCCCCAGGCCGAACCGTTCACTGATCCTCGGGGCGACCACCGCGCCGGCCAGCGCGCCCACCGCGGCGACCGACATGGCGGCGCCGAAGGTGCCGACCGGGACGTCGAGCCCCCGGTAGGCGAGTACGGGCAGGACGGTGACGAAGACCGGTCCGCCGCAGTTGAGCGTCACCGCGGCGGCCACCACGCGCCGCAGCACCGGGTCGGCCCGGTTGAGGCGGAAGCCCGCCGTCAGCCGCTCCCGGACGGACCCGGTGGTGACCGTCCGTTCGCCCCAGGGCCGCATCCGGCGGAAGCAGACGGCGGAGACCAGGTAGCTGGCGGCGTCGACGAGCAGGGCCGCGACGCCCAGCGCGCTGTAGAGGCCGGCCGCGATCGACGGGCCGGCCACCTCCGACACCGAGCCGCTGCCCTCCAAGCGGGAGTAGGCGCGAACGAGTTGGTCCTTCGGCGCGACGGCGGGGACGGCGACGAGGTAGCCGACGTTGAAGAAGATCGTCGCGCCGCTGATCACCGCCACGCAGCCCACCAGCAGCGGCGTGGACAGGGCGTCCCGCCAGTACGCCAACGGGATGACCGCCACCGCCAGCAGCCGGACGAGGTCGCAGACCAGCATCGTCCGGCGCTTGTCCCAGCGGTCGACCAGCACACCGGCGACCGGTCCGAGCAGGGGGATGCCCAGGTACTGGGCCATCGCCACGACGCCGACCTGGAGGGCGCTCGCGTGCAGTACGAAGATCATCAGGGTCGGGACGACGAACAGGGTCACCCGGTCGCCGACCGTGCTGACCGTCTGCCCGGCCCAGAACAGGTTGAACCCGCGCCCGAGGGAGACGGGCCGTCGCGGCTTCACGCTCCCTCCCGCACGACCAGGGCGGCGGTCTTGCCCGTCCGGCCGTTGCTGATCAGCTCGTCGACCCGGCGCACCCGGAAGGACTCCGGGTCGTGCTGGAAGGCGGTGCTGAGGGTGAAGGTCGCGGACAGCAGGTCCTTGCGCAGCCGCTCGGTGTCGGGCGGGCCGCCCGGGGCGGTGAGCAGCAGCAGGTCGACCGTCGCGACCCGGCCGCGCAGCTCGGTGATCACGAGCTGGGCCCGGGACACCCCCGGCTCCCGCTCCGCCCGCGCGACGACCCCGTCCACGTCCAGCCCCAGCCCGCGCACCTGCACCACGCTGTCCCGGCGGCCCAGCACCCGCATCGCGGCCCCGGGCCGGCCGCACGGGCAGGCCAGCAGCGTTCCCGCGTCGCCGGTCCGGTAGCGCAGCACCGGGTTGAGCATGTCCGGGTTCAACGTGGTGAAGTCCAGCAGGTCCTCGGCGCCGACGTGCACCAGCTGCTCGGGCAGGGTGTGGAAGGTGTCGGCCGGGCAGTCCGGGGTGTTGGTGCCGACCACCCAGGTCTCCGTGCTGCCGAACATGCCCCACCGGCGCGCCCGCGGCGCGACCGCGGCCAGGTCGGCGTCCAGCTGCGGCTGCCAGGCCTCGCCGAGCCAGAGCACCTTGCGCAGGGCCGGCAACTCCAGCCCGGCGGCCCGCGCGTGGGCGAACCAGAGCCGGAGCACGCTCGGCGTCCCGCCGATCGCGGTCACCCCGGCGGCCGCGAAGAACGCCAGCCAGTCGGCGTACTCCTCCGTGGCGACCGAGCCCACCGCGAGGATCCGGCACCCGGAGAGGTCGGCGAGCGCGGCGGCGAGGAAGTGCGCGCCCCACATCCGGCCCGCGCCCCAGGCGTTGACGAACACGTCGTCGCGCTCCAGCGGCTGCCACCGGGCGTGCACCCCGGCCATGTAGAAGCCGGTGGGGGCGTAGCCGACCTTGGGCGCTCCGGTGCTGCCGCCGCTCTGGAAGAGCCAGGTCGCGCCGGCGCCGCGGTCGGCCCGGGGGGCCAGGTGGGCCAGCGCGGTGTTGAGGCCGTCCTTGTCCAGCGCCGGGAGCGCGGCGAGGTCGTCGAGCGTGCGCGGTGCGCCGCTGCCCGCGTAGCGGTGCGCCAACTCCGGGACGCTGCGCAGCTGTTCGAGCGTGCGCCGGGCGATGTGCAGGCGCGGTTCGGCGGTCGCCGGAGGGAGTGAGAACAAGTCCGTCATGGCGTCGGGCGCTCCGTTTCCGGGGTGGGCGTGGCGGGGCCGCCGCCGTTGGTCAGCCAGGTGGCGTGGGCGTCCCGGTAGGCGGTGAACCGGGCGCGGGTGATGTCCCGCTGGAGTGTGCGCCGCGGGTCGTCGAAGTCCGGGGCGATCACTCCGTCCGGTTCGAGTTCGGAGAACCAGAACCGCTCGCCGTCGAAGAGGAAGTCGACGCAGAAGAACGGCATCGGCAGCCGTTCGGCGAACCACGCCGTGGCGGCGGCGAGTTCGGCCGGCACGGGCGGGAACTCCATGCTGCCGCCCCGGCTGGCGTTGGCCACCGGCGAGCCGGGCTCCGGGATCCGCTTCATCACGGCGTACGGTTCGCCGTCGACGACGTACACCCGGTAGTCGACCGTTCCGTCGCCGAGGTAGGGCTGGACCACGAGCGTGGTGTCCCCGCCCTGGGCCAGGCTGGCCAGGCCCCGCAAATCCTCGGCGCTGCGCGCCAGGTTGATCCCGCCGCCGCCGCACCACCCGGCGGGCTTCACGATGGCCGGGTAGGTCATGCCGCCCAGCGCCACCTCGTACTGGTGTTTGGCGATGTCGCGCCCGGTGCCGATCCGGACCGACGGGATCGGCGGGACGGGGGAGCCGGCGAGGTACAGCAGGGTGGCCAGCTTGTCGTTGCCGATGAGCGACATCCGCGGCGGGAACGGCAGGTAGAACCCGGCCTGTTCGAGCACGGCGTAGAGCGCGTACTGGTTGAAGACGTCCATCGACTGGTAGGGCAGCGAGTAGAGGGCGGTGACGAAGAGGGTGTCCCGCGGCGAGACCGCTTCGTCGTCCACATAGACCACGGGCCGTCCGGGGACGGTCCCGTCGACCGTGACCGCCTCGGGGGCGTGTCTGGTCCAGCTCATCCCGAGGCTCTCGGCGACCTCTTCGTACAGGTCCCAGAAGAAGGGGTGCCAGAGCGCCGCCATCCTGGTCGACTCCCGATCGGGGAAGATCCAGCACATCCGGCGCAGCGGCCCGGTGCCGGCCGCCGGGGGGCGAGCGGCGCCGGGCGTCGTGCGGGGTGGGGTCACGGCGAGTCCTTCCGAGGGGGTGGGGACGCGGGGGCGCCGGACCGCTCGGCCCACCAGCGGCGGCCGGCTTCCGGGAGGGTGTCCACCGGGTCGTAGTACAGGTGGCGCCGGCCGAGCACGGTGTCGAGGTCGGCGCCGCCGCTCTCGCGGGCCTCCGGCGCGGTGCGGTAGTTCTTCGTCCAGGAGGAGATGCCGCGTTCGCGGTCGTAGGCCACCGCCTGGTGCACCCAGCGCTTGCCGAGCTGGGGGACGTCGCAGACGATGCGCGGGGTGGCGTAGCCGGGCAGGTAGCCCATGATCGCCTCCTGCAGCCGCTGGGCCTGGTGCACGGGCGTGCGCCAGTGCTCGGCGCCGGGGATCATGTCGCAGAGGTAGAAGTAGTAGGGGAGGATGTTCGCCTCGCCCTGGAGGGCGAAGCAGAGGTCCAGCAGGTCCTCGGGGGTGGCGTTGACGCCGCGCAGCAGTACGCCCTGGTTGCGGACGTCCCGCACGCCCGCGTCCAGCAGGGCCCTCGCCGCCTCGGCGACCAGGGGCGTCACCGACCGCACGTGGTTGGCGTGGGTGTGCACGGCGAGGCTGACCGAGCGGCGGGCCGCGACGGCGGCCACCCGGCCCAGCCCCTGGAGGATCCGCGGCTGGAGCCAGTGCTGCGGCAGGCCGACCACCGCCTTGCTGGCCAGCCGGATGTCGCGCACCGACTCCAGCTCCAGCAGCCGCAGCAGGAAGGTCTCCAGCTGCGGCCAGGGCACGTTGGCGAGGTCGCCGCCGGAGACCACCACGTCGCGCACCGACGGGGTGCGCTTCAGGTGGTCGAGGATCTGCTCCTGCCGGTCGACCGGGCGCAGCGCCAGCCTGGTCTTGGTGACCTGGGGCGTGGACCTGCCGACCAGGTCCATCCTGGTGCAGTGCCCGCAGTACTGCGGGCAGGTGGCGGTCAGTTCGGCCAGCACCTTGGTGGGATAGCGGTGGGTGAGGCCCTCCACCACCCACATCTCGGCCTCGTGCAACGAGTCGCGCTCGGCCTTGGGGTGGCTCGGCCATCCCGGGTGGCGGTCCGCGCGCACGGGCAGCATGTAGCGGCGAACCGGATCGGCCAGGAACGCCTCGGTGAACGCCCGCGGTCCGGTCGGGGCGTGCGGCGCCATGGTGTTCAGCATCTGCGGCGGCAGCAGCATCGACATGGTGGCGAACTGAGCCTGGTCGGCGGCGAGTTCGTCGTAGAAGTGGTCGGTGAGCAGCTCTCCGGCGACGGCCCGCAGCTGCCGGGCGTCGCGTACGCAGTGGGCGCGCTGCCACCGGGCGTCCCGCCACTGGGCCGCGGTGACGTGGCGCCAGCCCGGCAGCCGGCGCCAGTCGGGTTCGGTGAGCGGAGTCCGGGCGTACTGGTAGGGCTGCCGGGTCGGGTGAGGGTCCACCGGGCGCTACTGGCGGGTGAAGAGGGTGGCGAAGCGGGTCCGGAGCTCGCGCTTGAGCACCTTGCCGGTCGGCCCGAGCGGGAAGTCCTCGGGGGTGCGGGCGATGCTCACCGCGGCGAGCGCGGCCAGCCCCGCGCCGGCGAGCGCCTTGTTGGCGGCCTCCTGGACCTCCTCGGCGGTACTCGCGGCCGCGTCGGCCTGCAACCGAACCACGGCGACCGGCCGTTGGCCCTCGCCGGGCGCTCCGGGGACCCCGATCACCGAGCAGTCCTGGACGAGGTCGCCGCAGTCGGCCAGCAGCACCTCCTCGACCGGCAGGCTGTAGACCGGCCCGGCCACGGTGTCGATGACGTCCACCGTCCGGTCGAGGTGGTAGAACGAGCCCTCCGGGTCGCGGCGGGCCACGTCACCGGTGAGCCAGTAGCCGGCCCGCTCGAAGGTGGCGGTGAGCTTGGGGTCGTTCCAGTAGCCGGGGGTCCGGGACGGGGTGACGACACCGAGCAACCCGACCGTGCCGTCCGGGAGTTCGCCGCCGTCCTCGTTCAGCACGGCGGCCCGCCGGACCACGTCGAGCGGCTTGCCGACGCAGCGGTCGTCGCGGGCGCTCTCCGGCGTGGTCACCTGGCCGAACAGTGCCATGCCCATCTCGGAGGACCCCAGGCCGTCGATGAACTGCGAACCGGGCAGGTCGGGTTGCTCGGCCCGCTGCTCCGGCAGCAGCCAGGGACTGATCAGCCCGGCCGGCCGCCGGCCGAGCCGCACCAGCCGCCGGATGTGCCCGTAGTGCGCGCTGTCCCCGGTGTTGAACCAGGAGTGCACCTCGGCCGCGCCCCTGGTGGGCGGTTCGCCGGTGGCCAGCTCGACGAAGGTGCGCGGGAAGGAGGCGACCATGGTGGGCCGGAAGGCCTCCATCACCGGCTCCACGGCGGCGCGCCGCCAGTCCGACATCACCACGGTCGGCAGACCGAGCAGGGTGGCGGTGAGGAAGTAGCTGAGCCCGCCCGCGTGGGTGTGCGGCATCAGCGACATCAGCCGGTCGTAGGGCTCGGCGGGGAAGCGCACCATCCGCGGCTGCTTGCCGTCCCAGAACTGGCGGTGCGCCAGCATGGTGGACTTGGGCGTGCCGGTGGTGCCCGAGGAGTGGATCAGGGCGACCACGTCGTCGTCGGCGTGCCGGTACGGGTAGGCCTCGGGGAGCCGGGCCGCGCCGGCGTCGAAGGCCTGGATCTCGGCCGCCAGGGCGATGAACCGGGGGCGGCGCCGCGGATCCTCGCGGTAGGCCGAGGCCAGGCGGGTGGGGTCGTCCGCGACGATGCCGACCACGCCCACGTGGTCGAGGTAGCGGACCATGACGTCGTGCCGCATGGCATCGTTGACCAGCGCGGGCACGGCGCCGAGGGCGGTGAGCGCGAGGAAGTGCAGCAGCGGCTCCAGACCCTCGCCGACGACGACACCGACCGGCTCGCCGGGGCGCACCCCGTTGGCCCGGTACCAGGTGGCGTAGCGGTCGCGCAGGGCGGCGAGGTCGAGCAGGCTGTGACCGCGCAGGACGACGGCGCCGCGGTGGTCGGTGTGGTGGCTGTAGGCGAACGGGACCGCGCGGTTCGGGTTCACCGCGAGGGCGTGGTCCAGGAAGTTGCCCGCGCCCAGGGCGGGTTCGGTCATCAGCCGCTCCCTGGCGGCGAGGGGCGCGATGGGACTCCGGTCGCTCATGGCGGTCTCCTGAGGGGGTGGCCCGGCGGGGTTCTTGTGGAACCGGGCCGGGCTTCGGTGGGGATCGGTCCGCGGACGCGGGGGTGGACCGGGCGTGCGGGGGTGTGCGCGGGCAGGGCACGGGCAGGGCGCGGCCCGGTGCGGGTGGTTAGGGGGTGCGGGGGTGCGGGGGTTCGGGGGTGCCGGGGTCAGCCCCGGGCGAGGACCTCGGCGACGACCCGGTGGCCGGAGCGGACGGCGCCCTCCATCAGGCCGAAGTACTCGGTGCTCGTCTCGGTACCGGCCCAGTGCACCCGCCGATGCGGTGCGGTCAGCGTCGGTCCGTACCGCAGCCAGTCGCCGGGCCCCCGGAGGGCGGCGTAACAACCCTGGCTGTACCGCTCGTTGACCCAGTCGGTGATGTGCAGGCCGGTCGGCGGCGGGAGCATCGGGAATACCCGGGCGGCCTGCTCGACCACGGCCGTGCGCTGCTCCCGCGGGCCGAGCGCGCCGAACCGCCGGGCCTCGTTCCCCGTGATGAACCCGGTCAGGACGCCGACCCCGCCGTCGGCCGGGGAGTCGTCCACCGTCGACAGCAGCGGACCCTCGGCGTTGACCGACCAGCCGGAGAGCCCGTGCGCGCGCCAGAGCGGCTCGGGGTAGACCAGGGTCGCCTTGACGGCGCAGCCCCGGGCCGTCCGTTCGCCCGCCCGGCGCACCGGCGGCGCCGGCCGGTACTGGACGGCGTCGGCCGGCAGCGGCGGCAGCGCGATCACCGCGACCTTCGCCCGGTACGCGCCGCCCGTCGAGTGGACGGTCACCCCGTCCTCGTCCTGGTGGACCGCGTGGACGGCCTCGCCGAGCCGCACCCGGGCACCCAGCCGGCCGGCCAGCCGCTCGCACACCTGGTGGGCGCCGCCGGCGATCCGATCCTGCTGGGCGCCGCCCTCGAAGGCGTTGAGGTAGCGGATGCCGCCGCCGGAGCGCAGGTAGAAGGCCATGTGCAGGACGGAGACGTCGGCCGGGTCGGCGGCCATCATCTCGCCGAGGAAGAGCGGGAAGAAGAGCCGGGCGTCCGGGTGGGTCAGCTGCCGGTCGGCCCAGGCGGCGGCGGTGAGGGTGTCCAGCCGGGCCGCGTCCGGGGTGAGCCAGGGCGCGTCGAGCCGGACGGCCGCGGTGAGTACGTCGAGCTGCTCGAAGAGGTCGCCGAGCGCCACGGCGTTGAGCGGTGGGAACCGGCCGTCCCGGGTGGTGTCCTCGCGGCCGAGCAGGAACCGGCCGGCACCGAGCATCGTGGTCGGCGTGGTGTCCAGCCCCAGGTCCTTGACCAGGGCCAGGAGTTCGGTGTGACGCTCGCCCAGGTAGGCGGCGCCGGCGTCGACCTGGTGGCCGGGTGCGACCGGCAGGCCGTGGGTGCGGCCGCCCACCCGCTCGCGGGCCTCCAGCACGGTGACGTCGACGCCCCGGGCGGCCAGCCCGGTGGCGGCGGTGAGGCCGGCCAGCCCGGCCCCGACCACGACGGCGGTGGTGACGCCGGCGGCCGCGGGTGTCGTGCCGGCGCCGCCGGTTCCGGGTGGCGTGGTGGCGCGGTCGGAGCCGGTCATCTGCCGGCCGCGATCTTCGCGGCGAGTGCCCGGGGGGTCGGGGCGAGCAGGAAGTCGTCGAAGGACAGCTCCACACCGTGGCCGCGGGCGATCGCGCTGAGCACCCGGGTGGCGATCAGCGAGTCGCCGCCGAGCCGGAAGAAGTCGGAGTCCGCCGCGACCTCCGGGGTCTCCAGCACCCGGCGGAAGACGGCCACCAGGCTGTCGGTCACGGCGTCGGCGGAGTGCGGGGCGTGCGGGGAGTGCGCGGAGTGCGCGGAGTCCAGGGTGTGCGGGGAGTCCGGGGCAGCGGCCGCCGTGGGCAGGCCGCCACCGGCGGCGGAGGTGGTGTCAACGCTCATCGAAGGTCTCCTTTGACCTGTTCGGGGGCCGTGTGCCGCCGGTGCGAGCCGGCCCGGTCGACTTTGCCGCTCGCCGTGAGCACCAGTTCGGGGACCACGGTGATCCGGCTGGGCACCAGGTGGCCGGGGACCTTCCCGCGCAGGTACGCCAGGACATCGGTGTCCAGCGTCCCGGCCGCCGCGCCCGCCCGCGCCACCACATAGGCGACCAGGGCGGACCGGCCGGCGAGCGTCACCGCGGCCACGGCCACCGCGCGCACGTCGGGGTGGCCGGTGATGTGTGCCTCGACCTCGGCCGGGTCGACCCGGATGCCCCGGACCTTGATCTCGCCGTCCAGCCGGCCCCGGTGGGTGAGCAGGCCGTCCGGCGAACTGCTCACGAGGTCGCCGGTACGGAAGTGCCGCTCGCCGTCGATGACGGTGAACCGGGTGCCGGTGGCCTCGGGCCGGCCGTGGTAGCCCAGCGCGACGGACGGTCCGCCGATCAGCAACTCACCTTGGTCGCTGATGAGTTGGACGACGTGGGGGAGTGCTCTGCCGATCGGGGCCGGGGCGCCGCCGGGCCAGTCCCAGCCGGCCGGCGGGGCCTGCGGGCCGTGCAGGTCGACGGCATGGGTGATCAGGGTCGTCTCGGTGCAGCCGTAGGTGTTCACCAGGCGGATCCGTCCGGTGTCCAGCGCGGCCCAGTCGGCCAGCCGGGCCGCGCTCGCCGGTTCGCCGCCGATCACCAGGACCCGGACGCAGTCGGGCAGCGGGGTCCGGTCCTCGGTGAGGTGGAGGACCAGTTCGTGCCAGAAGGCGGTGGGCAGGTCGAGCACGGTGATCCGCTCGCGCTCCACCATCCGCAGGAAGCGGGGGAACGACCCGGCGTGCGCCTCGTCGTCGAGGACGAGCGCCGCCCCGGTGAGGAGCGTCGGCAGGATCTCCTCGAAGCAGGTGTCCCAGTTGAGCGAGGCGAACTGCAGCACGCGGTCGTCGAGTGTCAGGCCGAAGAGGTCCCGTAGCGAGGGCACTACGGCGGAGAGGGCCCGGCGGGGAGTGAGGACGGGCTTCGGCTGCCCGGTGGAGCCGGAGGTGAAGAGAATGTAGGCCGGTTCCCCGGCGCCGGTCCCGGTGCGGCCGGCGTGGATTCCCGACGGCCGAAGGGTGTCCGACGGGGTGCCGGCCGCGGTGTCGCCCGGTGATATCGGACGGCCGGGCCCGGCGGTCGGCACCGGGATTGCGGGGAATTCCGCCGAAGGTGCCGAGGGGACCCAATCCAGGCCGAGCCGGTGGGCCGTCGCGGGGTCGGCCGCGACCATTGTGCGGCAGTCCACCGTCGAGAGCATCGCCCGCAGCCGGTCCGCCGGGAATGCCGGATCGGCGGGGCAGTAGACCCCTCCGGCGGTGAGGACGCCGAGCAGTCCGACGACCGTTTCCGGAATGCGGCTCGCCTGCACGGCGACCACTCCCGGCCGGGGGCCCAGCCGCTCGGCCAGGTCGCCCGCCAGCGTGTGCAGCCGGCGGTAGCTCACGGTACGTCCGTGCCGGACGATCGCCGGGCGGTCCGGAAAGCGAACGGCGGTTTCCGTGAACGCGTCAAGTAAGTCGGAGGGAACTCCGGTGGTGCCGTTATCAAGTGACATGACCGCCCCAAGAATGGCTCGCAAGCGCTCATCCGCGCTCGGCGGACCGGGACTCTACCTTCGAACATGGGGGCCCACAATGGATGTTGAGGGTATTGCGGCGCCGTGGTGTGCCTGAATGGTGAACGAACGCCGCACGCTCGAAGAATCTGCGCCACGGCCGGATTGACGTTGTCGACGGTGGGAAAGAATGGCGCCGAGTCATGCCCCGGACTTCTTGGCGCGGGCCGGTCCTGCCCGGTCCTGTCCAATCCGCCGCGGTCCGGTGCGGTCGCGCGCGAGCGCGCCGCCGGTCCCCGGTGCGGTGCGGCGACCCAGGCCGGGCCCGGCCGCGCCCGGCCGGGGCGGGTGTCGCGCACCCCGCCGAGCCGGGCCCGAGCCGCCCGATCGGCCGGTCGGGCGGCCTGCCCGCGATCGCGGCTCCGTCGCGGGGGCCTACGGGCGACGGGGGCCGGCCGCCCGCCCCGGGGGCCGTGCCCCTGGTGTGACCCCCGGGGTGTCCGGGGCGCACGGTGTCGGCCGCCGTGTGCGCGCCACCCGCCCCCGCGCGCGACGGTCCGGCCCGCCGACGGGGCGCCGGTACCCCCGCCGGCGACGGCGGCGACGCCCGCCGGTCCGCGATGACCGGTTCCTGCCACGAGCGGTCGAGGTGCCGGGGGGAGGTGCTCGCCGGCACCCGCGGGTGCCGGTCAACGCCCCTTTCGGCGGCCCGGTCCCATCGGTGCCGCCGGGGGCCGGAGCGGACCGGTTCCGGCCACACCCGGCGAGCGGGGGACTGGCCGCGCCCGCCCGGGGCAGACGAGCGCCGCGAAGCCCGGGCGCGGTCGGTGCCCGGGCGGCCCGTCCCGAAGGGGGGAACAGCTGTGAGTGACTACTCCGTGCAGCCCTCACTGTCCGTCGCCGAACTGTCCTCAGGAGCAGCCGAGTTGCTCAACGCCGCGGTGCGCAGCGGCGCACCCGGGGGAGTGCCCGGGCTGTTGCTCCCCGCGGACGCGGCCGAGGCCGTGGCCGCGCTGGCCGGAGTGACGGCCCGGCTGCCCGAACTCCTGGACCAGCTGGCCTCGTTCCTGAGCAGCGAGCAGGCGGCGGGCCGGATCGGCCCGGCCCGGGGCGAGGGGCTCGACGGCGAGCGGGCCCACGACGCCCTGCGGGCCGCGCGCGACGCGCGGGAACAGCTCTACGAGGCGGCCCGCACCGCGGCACTGGTCGCCGACGCGGTGACGGCGGCCGCGACCGTCCTGGCCCCGCTCGGGCCGGCCCATCCGGCCGGCCGGCCCGCCGAGCCGCACGCCTGAGGCCGCCGGCGCTCCCGTGGTCCGCGACCGTCGCGGCTCCGGCCGTCCCCCGGACCACCACGTGTCGGCTGGTCAGCCCGCGTTACCTCTGGGTGCGGTCGAGGAAGTCGTCGATCAGCGGGGCGATGGCGGGCAGCAGCTCCTCCAGCGCGAAGTGTCCGGTGTCCAGCACGTGGAGCTCGGCGTCCGGCACGTCGCGCAGGTAGGCGCGGGCGCCGGGCTCGGTGAAGAACGGGTCGTTGCGGCCCCAGAGGACCAGCGTGGGCGGCCGGTGGGTGCGCAGCCACTCCTGCCAGGCCGGGTAGAGCGCGACGTTGGAGTGGTAGTCGAGGGCGAGTTCGACCTGGATGTCCTTGCGGCCGGGCAGGTCGAGGAAGTGCTGGTCGAGCGTCCAGCCGTCCGGGGAGACCAGCTCCGGGTCACCGGTGCCGCCCTCGTACTGGCCGCGGGTGATCTCCAGGGTGAGGATCGCGCGGGCGCGCTCGGCGGCGCCCTCGACACCGTGCCGGTTGGCGATGAACCCCCGGGCCTGGTCGGAGAGCCCCTCCTCGTAGGCGTTGCCGTTCTGCACCACCAGTCCGGTGATCCACTCGGGGTGGCGGGTGGCCAGCCGCAGGCCGACCGGGGCACCGAAGTCGAAGACGTAGAGCGCGAAGCGGTCGAGGCCGAGCACCCGGCAGAATCCCTCGACGACATCGGCCAGCGAGTCGAAGCGGTAGCTGAAGTCCCCGGGCGCGGGGCTGTCGCTGTGCCCGAAACCGGGGTAGTCGGGGGCGATCAGGCGGTAGCGGGAGCCGAGAACGTCGAACAGGCGGCGGAACTGGTGCGAGGCGGAGGGGAATCCGTGCAGCAGCAGGAGAACGGGCGCGTCCGCCGGGCCGGTCTCCCGGTAGAAGACCCGCAGGCCGTCGACATCGGCGAAGCGGTGCCGGATCCGCGGGACCTCCGGGATCCGCGGAAGGCCGGCCGGGCGGTGCCCGGGGGTCGAGGGTTCGGTGGCGGTTGATGCTGTCACGGTGTCATCCCCCTGAAGTGGAACGGTTTTCGGTTGAGGGGATCGTGGCAGGCCACCGGCCGCGAACACAACGGCGGAACGGTCCGTCTCGAACGGCGGAAGGACGGCCGGGTCCCCCGCACCGGCCGGAGTCGCCGGCCTCGGCATCCCGGTGCCTCGTCGCCCGGCCGCCGTGACGCGGTCACCGCCTCCCGGCCGCTGCGCCGTTCGCCCGTCCGCCTCACCCGACCGGGGTATGTCTGTCACCCGTTCGTACCGCTCGGGTGGCGAAAGGCGGGGCCGGCCCGCGTTCGTGTGCCAACGTTTCCCGGGCGCCCCTCACCGGGCGTCTCTGGGGCCCGTTCCGGGCCGGGCCCGTCCGCGAGGGCGGGTCGCGAAGAGCAGTGATGACCTGGAAGGCGTGAGATGTCCGTTCGTGGAACCCTTGGCAAGTTCGCCGTCACCGCGGTGCTGGCGGCCGCGGCCGTAGTCGCCGTGCCGACCGTGGCGCTGGCGCACGGCGAGAGCCCGCAGCCTTCGTCGCAGTCCGGTCTCGCGGCGGGCCAGGCCTCGGTCGGCCTCTTCGGTCCGAAGCTCGCCTGGCTGGAGGCGTTCAGCAAGAGCAACGGCTGACCGGCCGCTTCCCGACACCGGGCACCCCCGCCGCACCGCGCGGCGGGGGTGCCCGCTGTCGTGTCCGCCGCCCTTCCGGTCCTCGCGCCACGGCCGCGTCGGACCGGCTGGTCGGCGGCTCCGGCCTGACACCCTGACGCCCTGACACCCCGGGCCCCGGCCGCGCACATCGCCGCCCGTGGCCGGCCCGCCCTTCGACCGCCTACGGTCCCCGCCCGCCGGGGTTCCGTTCCGCCGCCGGCTTCCTTGCCGCCTCCAGCAACCGGACCATCGCCGCCACCGGCAGGGCCGGGTTGGCCGCGGCCGCGGCCCGGACCCGCTCGTACGGGCTCTCCAGGCAGAGCCGCAGGGTCGCCGCGGACGCCGAGGGGTGCTGGGCGACGGCGAGCAGCGCGTCGTGGCCGAGCGCGGTGGTGACGGCCATGGTGTGCAGGAGGTCGGGCGGGCAGCGGGGGTTCCGGGCGAGCGACGGGTACAGGGACGGCCCGTGGCGTTCGGCCAGCCCGTGGAGGAGGTGCGGAGCGAGCGCGGGGTGGGTCGCCACCCGCTTCGCCACGGACGGGTCGGCGTCGCGGGCGAGCGCGGCGGCCAGGTCGGCCGGGAGGTCGGGACGGGTCGCCGCCATGGCACGGAGCTGGGCCGTGGTCGAGCGGGCGAGGTCGCGCAGCTCCTCGGGTGACGCGGCGGCGACGCGGGGCCACAGCCCGGTACCCAGGCGGACGGCGGGCGCCAGCCGCGTGAGCAGGGACATCGGGAGTGCCGGGTTGGCCGTGACAGCCGTGCGGACGGAGCGGTCCGGGTCGGCCGCAAGGACGCGGATCAGTGGTTCCCCGACGGCGGGGTTGGCCGCGGCCTCCCGGCGGACCAGGTCGTCGGGGTCGGTGGCGAGCCGGCGGTAGAGCTCGTCGGACAGGTCCGGCCGCCCGGCCAGGGCAGCGCGGACCCGGACGTCCGGCGAGTCCCGGAACTGCTCCAGGCCGGTGGCCGGGGTGGCGGGGTTCTGCAGCGCGGCGGTCCGGAGAGCCTGGACTCCGGCCTCGTGGTCCCCGCAGGCCCGTGGGAGATCCGCGCACCGGCCGCACCGCTCGACCGGTGGGCCTCCACCGTTGGCGAGCAGCGCGGCCAGGACGTCCGGTGGGGTCGCCGTGTTCCGGGCGAGGGCGTCCCTGACGGGTAGGACCGGCCGCGCGGCCAGGCGCCGGGCCAGACGGGCCGGGAGCGCGGCCGACTCGGCCACGGCGCACACCACCGCGAGGTGCGAGTCGTCAGCGAGCAGAGCCAGCAGGTCCTCGGAGTGTCCGCCGTATTCGACGAGTGCGACCCGGACCGACGCGTCGCTGTGGCGTGCCAGGTCGTGGATCCATGCGGCGGGTACGTCGGCACGACCGGCCGCCGCGACGGCCGACCACGGATCGTCCGGCGGTATGTCCTGGAGCGGAAGCGCCCCACGGGCGATCAGCTCGCGCAACGTCCACGGGTCGGACCGCCGGGCCAGGTTGCGTGCCTGGCGGGCGGTCAGGGCGTCGCGCCGGACGAGGGCCTCGCAGAGGTCCTCGTCCGCGACGGTGGTGAGGTGGTCCAGTAGACGCTGCGGCAGACTCGGGTTCTCCGCCAAGCCGGACAGTTCCGGGCTGTACTCCGACACCGCCCCATGATCGGGCTTCTCGGCCCGATCGGACCATCGATTTCTCCCTGCGGGACGGCCCGGTCCCGGAGGCCCGGACCCCGGCACCGGTCTCGGCCCGGTGCGGCCTACGGCTCCCCGGTGTACGGCGGGTCGGGATCCTCGGGGCCGTCGGTGGTCGCCGGCGGGAGGACGAGGGTCGCGACCGCGCCGCCGTCCGGGTGGTTGGCGAAGGTCAGTTCGGCGCCGATCACCCGGGCGTGGCCCTCGGCGATGGTCAGGCCGAGACCGTGTCCGCGGCCGCGCTCGCGCACGCTGGTGCGGAAGCGCTGCGGTCCGTGCCGCAGCAGGTCGTCGGGGAAGCCGGGCCCGTGGTCGCGGACGGTGATCCGCAGCCCGTCCACGTTCAGCTCGACCGGGCCGCGGCCGTGGCGGTCGGCGTTGACCAGTAGGTTGGCCAGGATGCGGTCCAGCCGGCGCAGGTCGGTGCGCACCACCGGTCCGTCGGGGCGGCCCGCCCCGACGGCCGGGCGGGCCGGGGCGCCCGCCGGCTCGACCTCCGGTGCCCGGACGGACAGTGCGACGGTCAGGCCGGTGAGTCCGACCGTCCGCCGGACGGCCCGGTCGAGCGGCACGGCCGACAGGTACGGCGTCTCGGCGTCCGCGTCCAGGCGGGAGACCTCCAGCAGGTCCTCCACCAGGGAGCGCAGCGCCTGCACCCGGTTGCGGACCAACTGGGTGGGCCGGCCGGGCGGGAGCAGTTCGGCGGCCGTGACCAGCCCGGTGAGTGGGGTGCGCAGCTCGTGCGCGACATCGGCGGTGAACCGCTGTTCGTCCTCCAGCCGGCGGTGCAGCGCCTGGGACATCGAGTCCACGGCGGCGGCGAGGTCGGCGACCTCGTCCCGGCCGTCGCCCAACTCGCCGATCCGGGTGTCGGTCCGCCCGGCGGCGATCTCGCGGGCGGCCGTCGCGGCGGTCCGGAGCCTGCGACTGATCCGGTCGGCGACCAGCACGCCGGCCAGGACGGTGGTGAAGACCGAGGCGGTGACGGTGATCAGGATGATCCGGTCGAGGTCGCCGATGGAGCGCCGGTCCGCGGTGAAGTCGACCCGGACGGACAGCACCGCGCCCTGGACCGGCGCGGCGGCCCACATCGTCTCGTCGTCCTGCGGTCCGGTGGCCAGGACGGAACCCCGGCGGCCCTGCGCCGCGAGTTCGCGCAGCCGGGGCGGCAGCGCCGGGTCGTCCAGCGCGGCGCTCTGGCCGGTGGTCTTGTCGTTGCGGCTGTAGGCGACGAGGGCGGAGTCGAGCGCGCCGAGCGCGGACCGCCGGGCCTGGTCGACGTGCTGGCGCACCATCGCCTGGTGGACCAGCAGGCCGACGCTCAGCGCGACCAGGACGGAGATGGCGGCGACGGCGGTGGCGATCTGACGGCGCAGGGTCATGCCGGGCGCCGCAGCTTGTAGCCGAAGCCGCGGACGGTCTCGATCCGGCCGGAGCCGATCTTGGCGCGCAGCCGTTGGACATGGACGTCGACCACCCGGGTGTCGGCGCCCCAGTCGTAGTCCCAGACCCGTTCGAGCAGGCCGGAGCGTTCCAGCACGATGCCCGGCGCGGCGGTGAACTCCAGCAGCAGCCGGAGTTCGGTGGGGGTGAGCGGCACCAGGCGGCCGTCCACCCGGACCTCCATGCTGTCGGTGTCCACCTCCAGGCCGTCGATGGCGCGCACCGCGCGGGGGGCCGCGGGCCCGGGCTCGGCCGGCGCGGTCGGTGCCGCGGGTACGGCGGGTGCGGCGGGCGCGGTCGGCAGGGCCGGCGATCCCGGGGCCTCCAGGGGGGCCGGCACCGCCGCCTCGGCGGTCGGCACCACCCGGATCCGGCGCAGCACCGTGCGGATCCGGGCCACCAGCACCGCGCTCTCGAACGGTTTGACGACGTAGTCGTCCGCACCGGCCTCCAGCCCGGAGACCACGTCGACGGGGTCGGTGCGGGCCGACATCATCAGGATCGGCAGCTGGCTCTCCTCGCGGATGCGCCGGCAGAGGCCGACCCCGTCGAGGAGCGGCAGCATCACGTCGAGCAGGATCAGGTCGGGGCGCGCCCTGTGGAACGCCTCCAGGCCCTCCAACCCGTCGGCGGCCGTGCTGACGGGGAATCCGTAGCGTTCCAGAGCCATCCGGGTGGCCTCGCGGATCACCTCGTCGTCCTCGACGATCAGGATGTGGGGGTGGACGGGGGCGGCGGTCATGGCCTCGGCTCCGGGATCACTGGGGGCTGGATCGCCGCGGTCGGACGTGATGTGGGTATGGGGGACGCGGTCGGGGTCGCCTCGGGCGGCCGGGGCGCGGGGACCGGCCGGCCGGTGCGGCCGGACGCGTCGACCCCGCTGGAGGGTGAGACGGCGGGCGCGGGCGGGGTCGCGCCGGCGCTCGGCTTGGCGGTGATCACCGGATCGGCGGTCGCGGTGCTGCCCTGACCGGGCCCCGCGATCGGCCCGAGGGCCTCCAGCCGCTGCTCCGTCAGGGAGAGCCGGGTGCCGTTCCAGCTGTAGTGGCTGCTCTTCAGGGAGGAGGCGGTGCTCGGCTCGCGGAGCCAGAGGTCGGTGGCGACGGTCTCGGCGCTGAACACCGGCAGCACGGCCACCCGCAGGATGGGCACGACCCCGCTGCCGCCCTGGGTGTAGACGTGCAGGACCACCGAGCCGCCGGTGGCGACCGCGGCGATCAGCTCGGTACGGCCGTCACCGGTGAGGTCGCGGTACTCGGGGCTGCGGACCTCGCAGTCCGGGCAGCCGGCCAGCGCGCGCCGCTCGTCCGCGCTCACGGCCGGGTCCTTGGCCAGCAGGGCGCGCAGGTCCACCGAGGTGAGGTCGGGACCGGGCACGGTGATGTCGGGCACCGGCGTCGGCGGCGGTTCGGTGGGGCCGGCCGTGGCCGGGGAGGTCGGCGTCGGCGCGGTGGCCAGGCTCGGCCAGAGCGGCTGCGGTACGGGCAGCGGCGTCACCGGTCGGGCGGCCCCGGCGTCCCGCAGTTCCCCGGGTGCCGCGCACCCGGCCAGCGCCACGAGCAGGCCGAGGACGGCGACGCCGAATCCGCCCGCCGCCCCGGGCCCTCGACGGGGTGGGAGTGCTGCTGCCACGCTGGTCGTCCTCCTGCTGGTCTGCGGTGATGCGCGGTCCGCACACGGCTGATAGGTCGTCCGAACGGTACCCGGCGGTTCCGCCCGGGCGCCGCCCACCGGGGGGAACGTGCGGGCAGGGCGGTGGGGGGGGGGGGGGGGGGGGGGGCGGCCCCCCCCCCCCCCCCCCCCCCCCCCCCCCCCCCCGCCCCCCCCCCCGCGCCCCCCGCCCCCGGCCCCCC